>DAINSK010000009.1:0-86937 GCA_036741355.1 Chloroflexota bacterium | reverse complement strand
ACCTCGGCGTCGACGGCGTGTGTTCCAACTTTCCCGAGCGCGTTCGCAGCGCGGCTGCATGACCGAGCTGCGCCCGACCGTTGTCTGATCTGGCTCTGGTTCACAAGGTAGGCGACTACCGATTAGCGAAGAGGGAAACTGAGACATGGCTCAGTACTACGCCATCCGGACTCGAGCAACTCGGCCGCAGATGACAAGTGAGGGACTGAACGAAAGGGAGCGCGAGAGCTTCGGCAGGCACTCGGCGTGGCTGAAACAGCGTGTGGCGGATGGCGCGATGATCTTCGTTGGGCGCACGCTGAATTCTGGTGCAAGCGGGTGGGCATTGGGCGTAATCAAAGCCGAATCGGAGTCGGCCGCACGCACAATCATGATCGAAGACCCGTTTGTGCAAGACGGCGTTGTGAAAGCCGAGCTATTTCCGTTCGACATCATCGCCATGGAGCCGAAGAACGCCTGAACTTTTGTGCGCTTCCATCCCCCTTACGGACACAACCTCCGCGATTCGCTCGGGTGTACACTCGATCTGCGGTGCGGCGGGCCACCCTGACAGGCTGCGCCGTTGGTGGCGGCTTGGAGCGCTTCGACGTCGTCGTTATTGGCGGGGGCTGGGGCGGATACACAGCGGCCGTACGCAGCCGTCAACATGGGCTGTCTGTTGCCCTCGTCGAGCGCGACAAGCTCGGCGGCACTTGCCTTCACCGCGGCTGCATCCCTACCAAGGTCCTCCTGCAATCTGCCGACAGCCTCGACTTTGCCCGGCGACTCTCCGAGTTCGGCGTCCAGGTAGCCGAGCCGACGCTCAACTACGCAACAGTGCTCGATCGCAAAGAGCAAGTCGTCAATCAGTTGTTCGCCGGGCTCCAGCGGTTGGTGAAAGCCAGCGGAGTCCATCTTGTAGCGGGCACCGGCCGCCTCGAAGGTCAGGGGCTCGTCTCTATATCCGACGGAAAACAGCAGCAATCGCTTGAGTGCGCAAACATCGTGATCGCGACCGGCTCGCGGCCAAAGTCGCTGCCCGAAGTCACAACCGACGGACGCACGATCGTCGACAGCGACCAGGCTCTGGCGCTGGATCATGTGCCGGGTTCGGTCGTCATTCTGGGAGCAGGCGCGGTCGGCGTAGAGTTCGCGTCATTTTACCGAGACGTGGGGGCAGATGTGACGCTCGTCGAGATGCTGCCCGACATCCTGCCTCTGGAAGATACAGATGTCTCTACGCTGCTCGCGCGGCTGCTGACCAAGCGCGGCATCCGCGTTCTCACGAGCACCACGGCCGTTTTGAAGTCCATTAAGAAGGCGAAGCGCGGCCTCGAGCTCGACGTTTCCTCCGGCGACAAGACTGACCACTTGCGAGCTGAGTGCCTGCTGGTCGCGGTGGGGCGCGTGCCATTGACGCACGACATTGGGATTGAAGCGTGCGGCGTCAAGCTAGAGCGCGACTTCGTTGCCGTTGACGAGCAGATGCGGACCACTGTACCGGGGATCTACGCCGTGGGCGACGCCATCGGAAATCTGCTCCTGGCGCACGTCGCCGCCGCCGAAGGGGCGCTGGCGGCAGATGTGATCGCGCGTAAACCGTGGGCGCCGGTCGACTACCCGCGGTTGCCGCGCGCCACGTATTGCCGCCCCCAGGTGGCCAGTGTAGGGCTAACCGAAGCGGAGGCGAAAGCAGCGGGACACACCGTCAAGACCGGGCGAGCACATCTCCGCGTGAATGGTAAAGCTCTCATCCTGGGCGAGCCCGAGGGCTTCGTGAAGGTTGTCGCCGACGCCGACACCGACGATCTGCTCGGCGTCCATCTGATCGGCGCCGGCGTTACGGAAATGGTCGCCGAGGGCGCTCTGGCCCGGCTTCTGAATGCAAGCCTCTGGGAACTGGCGACGACGGTGTATCCCCATCCAACCCTGTCCGAAGCAATCGGCGAAGCGGCGCGGGCAGCCGATCGCCCGCCGGTCAAGTTGTAAATACGCGGAGCTATTCGATGACCACGCTGCAAGAACCGGAAAAAGTACCCGTGGTTGCCGAATCGTCGCGCCCGAGCCCGGCCAGGCGCGGCGCCGCGGCACACTTCGGCCTGACCAACGCCCAGTTGGTCGAGATGTACACCCGCATGGTGCAGACACGGCGCATTGCGGACCGCATGCTCGTTCTGCAGCGGCAGGGCCGTGCGCCCTTCGTCATCTCCGGACAAGGACAGGAAGCGTGCCAGATCGGGGCTGGATATGCCATTAAACAAGGCACCGACTGGCTCTTTCCTTACTACCGCGACCTTGGCCTCTGCCTGGCAGCGGGCATGACCCCAACCGAGCTGTTCCTGAACTTCTTTGCCAAGCGGGACGATCCGAATAGCCACGGCATCCAGATGGCGGCGCATTGGAGCAAGGTGAGCGCCCGTATCGTCTCCGGATCGAGCCCGGTCACGACGCAGCTTCTACATGCTACCGGTTGCGCCCTGGCGGCAAAGCTGCGCAAGACCAAAGAGGTCTGCCTTACCAGCCTTGGCGAAGGTTCAACCGCGCAGGGCGATTTCCACGAAGCGCTCAACTTCGCCAGCATCCACAAGCTGCCGGTCGTCTTTTATGTCGAGAACAATGGCTATGCGATCTCCGAACCAAGCTGGAAAGAGATGGCCGTAGCGAATGTTGCCGATCGCGCTCCGGCATACGGCATGCGGGGCCAGGTAGTGGACGGGAACGACGTGCTTGCGGTGTATCAAACGGTTAAATGGGCGGTGGACGAAGCGCGGCGCGGTCACGGTCCGGCATTGATCGAAGCCAAGACCTACCGAATCGTGCCGCACTCCAGCGACGACGACGACCGCCGGTACCGGACGCGCAAAGAACTTGAAGAGTGGATGAAGAAGGACCCGATCGACCGCTTCCAGAAGTACCTGGTGGAAGAGGGGGTGCTCACGCCGCCAAAGATCAAAGAGATCGAGGAAACGGTAGCCGCGGAGATCCAGGCTGCGATCTCTGCGGCCGAGCAGGCGCCGGACCCTGAACCCAAAGACGCGCTGCTGAACGTGTACGCCGAACCGGAGGCGCGCTGATGGCCCTCAAATCGAACCTCCAAGCGGTGCGCGACACGCTGGATGAGCTGATGGCGGCAGATGAGCGGATCATGATCATTGGCGAGGACGTCGAAGAAGGAGGCGTCTTTCGCGCAACAGACGGGCTGCTGAAAAAGTACGGTCACGACCGCGTCATCGACAGCCCGTTGGCGGAATCGAGCATTGTCGGTGTATCGATCGGCGCCTCGCTGAACGGCCTTCGGCCGATCGCAGAGATCCAGTTCGCGGATTTCATCCTGCCGGCGGTGAATCAGATCATCAGCGAAGCCGCAAAATTCCGCTATCGCTCCGGTGGTGACTGGTCGTGCCCGATCGTCATCCGGGCGCCCTACGGGGGCGGCATCCATGGCGGTCTCTACCACTCCCAGTCGATGGAGCAGATTTTCGCGCACCAGCCGGGGTTGAAAGTCGTGGCGCCTGCAACGCCCTACGATATGAAAGGGCTGCTGCGTGCGGCGGTGCTTGACCCCGACCCGGTTATCTTTTTCGAACACAAACGGACATACCGCCTGATCAAAGGCGAGGTTCCGGATGAGCCGTACGAGATTCCCATTGGTAAGGCGGAAATCCGGCGCGAAGGCGGGGATTTGACGATCTTCAGCTACGGACTCGCCATGCACATGTGTCTGCAGGCGGCTGAGTCAGTGGCGAGCCAAGACGGGACCGAGTGCACCGTCGTGGACCTGCGCACACTGCTGCCGCTCGACAAAGAGACGATCCTTGAAACTGCCAGGGCAACCGGCAAGATTCTGATCGTCCACGAGGACAACCTGACGTGCGGTATCGGCGGCGAGGTGGCGGCGCTCATCGCGGAGCACGCCTTCGAGTACCTCGACGGTCCCATAACCCGCCTTGGAGGTCCGGACGTACCGGCGGTGCCGTTCAACCACAAGCTGGAAGAGTTTTACATGCCGAGCCCGGAAAAGATCGCGGCCGCCATAAGGCAGCTCGCCGCGTATTAACCAACGCCAACAGCGGCAGTTCCGGTTCCGAAACAGGAGCATGACATGGCGACCGAAGTCCGAATGCCGCAGCTTGGCGAGAGCGTCACCGAAGGCACCGTTGTGCGCTGGCTGAAACAGCCGGGCGATCCCGTGGTGATGGATGAATCGCTGGCAGAAATCGAGACGGAAAAGGTCAACGTCGAAATCCCATCGCCGTTCGAGGGTACCGTGTCGGAGCTGCTGGTGCCCGAAGGCGAAACGGTCGAAGTCGGCGTACCGATCGCGACCATCCAAGAGTCAGGTGGCAACGCTCAAGCCAGGCCGGCGCCCGCTGCCGCGCCCGCAACGGCAACAGCTTCGGCGCCGGATCGGCCCCAGAATTCGCCGGTCGGGACAACCTCTCCCCGGCTGAAACCCGAGGCAGCGGTCCGCCAAAACCGATCTGTACCGAGCTTCACGGTTTCCGGATCGCTCGGACCCGTGGACACGGCGCACGGGATGTTCTCGACCGCGGAAAGCAACGACGCTGCGGCTGACGCCGCACCACCGCCGATGGCCGAGCGGCCCCTTACGGCAAACGGACGCGCTTCTCAGCCGTCCGGTAACAGTGCCGGCACGGCGCAGCGCTACTCGCCGGCGGTCCTTGGACTGGCGGCCGATAACAACGTGGACCTTGGCCAGATAAAGGGCACAGGGCTCGGCGCTCGCATAACGCGCAAGGACGTTCAATCGTGGATCGACTCGGACGGTGCGACCGCGCCCCAGGAACGGGGCAACCTCGGCGAAGAGCGGCAACTGTTCGAGTCTCGAATCGCGCCAACCGCGCCGCGCGGCTCCGCGGTCGTCGAAGAGGTCCAGCGGGCTTACGAGGAGCCGTCGGCCGGCGCACCGCCTACCGCCGTGCCTGCTGGACAAGACGAAGAGCTGGAGCCGCTGACGTCAACGCGCAGGACAATCGCCGCGCATATGGTGCGCAGCATGCAGACGTCGCCTCACGCCTGGATGATGGTGGAAGTCGACCTGTCGCGCCTGGTCGCGTATCGCGAGCGAATCAAAGCGGAGTTCCGCCAGAGCGAGAACGCTGACCTCTCCTACCTCCCGTTCATGATCAAGGCCGTCGTCGGCGCGCTGAAGCAGCACCCGCGCATGAACTCCAGCTGGACTGACGACGGCGTGATCCTCAAGCGGCGAATCAACATCGGCGTCGCCGTCGACACCGACCGGGGGCTGATAGTGCCGGTCATCCACGACGCGGACAACCTCAGCATCGCTGGCCTCGCGCGCCAGGTCGGCGACCTTGCGATGCGGGCGCGTTCGCGGCGCCTCAAGATCGAAGACGTGCAGGGGGGAACGTTCACTGTCGACAACGTCGGACCGATCGGCTCCGTGATCAGCAAGCCGATCATCAATCAGCCGCAGTGCGCGATCGTGACGATGGAGAGCATCGTCAAACGTCCGGTCGTCATCGACGACGCTATAGCGATCCGGTCAATTATGAACTGCTGTCTGAGCTTCGACCACCGTATTGTAGATGGCGGGGACGTCGGCCCCTTCATGAAGGCCCTCAAACACAACCTGGAGTCGATGGGCGAAGAGACTCCCTTGTACTAGGGCAGGCGGCAATGAGGCTCAAACCGCAGATCGTCATCCCTGATGATTTTCCACCGGCTTTCCGTGGACAGCCGGAATTGGAGTTACTGCGCGATATTGGCGAGCTGCAGATCTATGGCGATAGAGCGGGTGGGCGCGTTCAGTTGCTCGAGCGCATACGCGACGCCGATTTCATCGTCAACGTCCGTGCTTACACCCCACTCGACCATCCGACACTCGAGCAGCTACCGCAGCTCCGCATGATCGCGGTCCTCGGCACCGGCACGGACAACGTTGACCTGCAAGCGGCCGACCGCCTCGGAATCGTGGTGACGAACGCCCCCGGGGCCAACGCGCGTTCTGTCGCCGAACACGCAATTGCGTTGATGCTCGCCGTAGCCCGTCATGTTCCGGCGCACGACCGCAGCTTGCGGGCGGGCGAATGGCGGCATTACGAGGGCGTCGAGCTTGACGGGAAAACGTTGGGCGTTGTCGGCCTCGGCAATATCGGCCGGGCGGTCGCCATGATCGGCGGCGCCCTGGGCATGAAGGTGATCGCGTGGAGCCCCACTCACGATGCAGACCGTGCCGCTCGATCCGGAGTCTCGCTTGTTGAATTCGGCGAGCTGCTTCGCGAGTCAGATGTCATTTCGCTGAACGTAGCGCTCTCTGACAAAACTCGGGGGTTGATCGGCGCGGACGAGCTTGCGATTATGCGGCGCGGCGCCATTCTCATCAACACGGCTCGCGGGCCGCTCATTGACGAACAGGCCCTGATCGCCGCGCTGCAGCAGGGTCTCATCCGCGGCGCGGGTCTCGACGTCTACGAGACTGAGCCGCTGCCGCCGGAAAGTCACCTGTTACAGCTCGAAAACGTCGTGCTTACACCGCATTCCGGGTGGGTGACAGCGGAGGCGAGCCGCCGTCTACTGGCCATGCCGGTCCACAACATCGCCGAGTTCATCGCGGGCCGGCCGGTCAACGTCGTGAACCCCGCGGCTTTGAATCATCCGCGGCAGCAGCGATAACCGCCGCTTAATCGACCACGAAATGGAGCCAGATTTGAAGAGCTTCGCCCGCTGGATCAGGAAGCGAAACTTGATACCGGTGCTAGACTCAAACTGATTGTGAATTCGTGCACGGGGAGCGGACCGCGATGCGCTACCTGCCGTTGGGCACCACCGGCCTGAAGACGTCCGAATTCGGATTCGGCGCCTGGACCATCGGCAGCGACTGGTGGGGACACATCGACGACGACGCGGCGCTGCGATTACTCAACCGCGCCCTCGATCTTGGGGTCAACTTTTTCGATACCGCCGACCAGTACGGCGAGGGCCGCAGCGAGCGACTGATCGGCCGGGCGTTTGCCGGCCGGCGCGACAAGGTGATCGTTGCCGGCAAATTCGGCTACGACTTCTACTCCGGCCACAAACGCGAAGGCCACAACGAGATCCCCCAGAACTTCGATCCAACGTTCGTTCGGTTTGCGCTCGAGCAGTCGCTCTCGCGGCTGCAGACCGATTACCTTGACCTGTGGCAGATCCACAACGCTCGCATGGACTGCCTCACCGACGACGCACTGTGGCAAACGCTCGCGGACCTGCAGCGAGAAGGAAAAGTGCGGCATATCGGCGTCGCCCTTGGTCCCGCGATCGGCTGGCTCGACGAAGGGCTGTTTGCGCTCCGCAACCGCCCCATCGCGTCGCTGCAGATTATCTTCAACCTGTTGGAACAGGAGCCCGGTAATTCGTTTGTCCCCGATGCCAAGCAGCGCGGCGTCGGCCTCCTGGTGCGCGTACCGCACTCCTCCGGCATTCTCGAAGGTCACTACACCCTCGAAACGACCTTTCCTGCGACCGACCACCGCAGCCATCGCAAACGTGAGTGGTTGGTAGAGGGTCTCAAGAAGCTGGAGCAGTTGGAATTCCTGACCGCCAGTGGCGGTCGCACCATCGGCCAGGCTGCTCTCCTATGGCTGTACGCCCAACCCCAGGTCTATTCGGTGTTGCCGAACATCTATGAAATGGAGCAGCTCGAAGAGTTTGCCGCGGCATCAGACAAGCCGAGGCTGACCCGGGCCGAGATCGCTCGTGTGAACGATCTGTTCGAGACCAACTTCGGATTGGCAACCGCGATGACGTCAGCGTAGGTGGAGAACGATGGCAGAGCATCAACCACAGCCTAACGGCGGCACGTACGGAACGGGGCGCGTTCCGCTGCCGGAAAACAGCCGCGAAGGTATGGAAGAGATCGGCAAGGGGCAATTCGTCCAGTACGCGTTTTATAAACTCGACCCCGCGTGGCGGCTGCTGCCGGCCGGCGTGCGCGAGCCCCAGAAGCAGGCAGCCCTCGAAGCGGTCGAATCGTTCGCCGGAGAGGTGAGTAGCCGCAGTTACACCCTGGTTGGGCTCAGGGCCGATGCGGATTTCCTGCTCTGGAACGTCGCGGCAGAGTTTTCCGCCTTTAACCGTCTGGGCACCGCGCTGATGTCAACCGAATTCGGCGCGTACCTCACCGCGGTATACAGCTATTTGGCGGTAACCAAGCGTTCGATCTACGTCACGCGGCACTCGCACGCCGGGCAGGATGGCCAGCGCCTACGCCTACGGCCGACCGGCGCGAAGTACCTCTTTGTCTATCCATTCGTGAAGACGCGTCCCTGGTACAAGCTCACGCTCTCCGCGCGACAGGCGATGATGGACGAGCACATCAAGATTGGCCACAAATACCCATCGGTAAAGCTCAATACGACTTACTCGTTCGGCCTGGATGACCAGGAGTTCGTGGTCGCTTTCGAAACGGACGAGCCGCGCGATTTCGTCGACCTTGTGCAGGAGCTGCGCGAGACCGAGGCGAGCTTGTATACGCTGCGCGACACGCCGATCTTCTCCTGTGTCTCCATGTCGCTGCCAGAAGTGCTCGACAGCCTCGGCGGCGCCCGAGCGGCAGTGCCGGTGCCGGGCGACTAGGCTTGGCGGGGGATTATGACCCAGGTTGAGCCGCCCTCGAGGGCGGAACTATACTGCGCACAGAGACTGCAGTGCCGGGCGTCGTGGCGCGGCGCGCGGAGGAATGTATGACCACGATTCTCGAACGGTTCGAGCAGATGCACCCCGGGTCCGCGCGATATAACGTCGAAGCCCGCAAGGTCTTCCCGAACGGTATCACCCACGACATCCGGCAGTTCACGCCGTTCCCGATCACGGTCGAGCGGGCGCGAGGAAGCCGCAAGTGGGATGTAGACGGAAACGAGATCATCGACTACGTGATGGGTCACGGTGCGTTGCTTCTCGGCCATCTCTACCCGACGGTCGAATCGGCCGTCGAGAAGCAGATCCATCTTGGTACCCACCTGGGCGCATCACACCCACTCGAGCTGCGCTGGGGTCAGCTTGTCCAGCAGTTGATCCCTTCCGCCGAAAAGGTTCGGTTCACCAGTTCGGGCACCGAAGCGACGCAGATGGCGGTACGCCTGGCGCGCAAGTTCACCGGCCGCGACCGGATCATCCGGTTCGAAGCAAACTTCCATGGTTGGAACGACTCGGTCTTCGGCAATATCCCGGCAGGCGCCGAAGACCCATATTCGCCCGGCATCCCCGGCGCTGTGTTACGGGAACAGATCGTGCTGGCACAGAACGACATTGACGGGCTGGCGAGGGCCCTGGCAGCACACCCCGAAGATGTCGCCGCCGTCATTATAGAGCCCACCGGGGCGAGCTATGGCACCAACCCGATTGAGGTTCCATTCGTGCATGCCGTCCGAGAGCTAACCGAACGGGCGGGCGTTTTGCTCATTTTCGACGAAGTGGTCACCGGCTTTCGCGCCGGACCCGGCGGCGCCCAGCAGCGGTTCGGTATTCGTCCGGACTTGACCTGCCTCGCAAAAATCGTTGCCGGCGGCCTGCCGGGCGGCGCTGTTTGCGGACGCGCTGACCTGATCGACCAGATCGCGTTCACAGGAGATCCAGAGAAGGACCTCAGCAACCGTATCGCCCACCCGGGAACGTTCAACGCCAACCCGCTCTCCGCCGCGGCCGGCATTGCCTGTCTTGAAGAAGTAGCCACGGGTGAACCGAATCGGAAGGCCGACGCGGCGGCATTGCGATTGGCAAGCGGTATGAACGAAGTAATCGCGAAGCGAAAGGTTGACGGCTGCGTTTACGGTTACGCGTCGATGCTGCACACCCTGCTGGGCGTTCCAGCCAGGCTGCCGGATGACGGCATTAGTTACGTTTGGTTGGGCGAGGACCGTCGCAAGGCGCCGAAATCGCCCGAAACGGTCGTTACAGCGTTTCGGCGGGCCATGATCAACGAGGGCGTGGACCTGATGAGGGCCGGGGCAATGGTTTCGGCCGTACACTCCGACGCCGATATCGACGCGACGATCGATGCGTTCGATAAGTCGCTCGTGGCTATGCAGGCCGAGGGCGTGCTCTGAGCTTGGGCAGTATGGCGGGCTTGCCGGTTGAGCCTCAGGGCTTCGGCGCACTTCTGCCACACATACGGGTTCCGCCACCGGGTCCGCGGTCGCGGGCCAACGCGGCGGCGCTTGCGCTTTTCGAAAGTCCGGCCATCTCGACCATTGCCAATGGCGACGTTCCACTCTTTTGGATTGCCGCCGCCGGAGCAAACGTTCTCGATGCGGATGGTAACGTCTATATCGACACCACGTCTGCCTTTGGCGTCGCTTCGGTCGGTCATCGCAATCCGCGGGTCGTAGCCGCGGCAGAGGTCCAGGCGCGACGTCTCGTACATGCTATGGGCGATTTCCACCCACCGGTGGTAAGGCTGGACCTTGCCCGGGCGCTCCGAAAGGTGCTGCCGGCCGGTTTGGACCGCGTCCTGTTTGGACTTACCGGCGCAGATGCGGTAGAGCTGTCCTTGAAGTGTGCCGGTGTATTCACGGGCCGGCCGGGCGTCATCGCCTTTGAAGGCGCGTTCCACGGCCAAAGTTACGGTGCGCTCGCCGTTACGAGCAGGCGCACCTTTTCTGACCGTTTCCTTAGGCAATTGGGGAACCACGTACGGCGTGCTCCGTTCCCGTATCCATACCGGCGTCCCAAAGGGCTAAGCGAAGCGGCAGACGTCGATCGTTGCCTGTCCGCAGTTCGCGCGCAGACCCGGCAAATGTCATTGGACGGCATTCGCCCCGGCTGCGTCATCGTCGAGCCGTGCCAGGGCCGCGAAGGTGAGATCATCCCGCCGCCGGCCTTTCTGCCGGGATTACGGAGGCTATGCGACGATCTCGAGCTCGTGCTGATTGCCGACGAGATCTACACCGGTTTCGGTCGAACTGGCCGGATGTGGGCCTGCGATCATACGGGCGTCGTTCCAGATCTGCTCTGTGCCGGGAAGGCGCTGGGAGGAGGATATCCGGGTTCGATCGTCGCCGGCCGGGCAGATATCATGGATGCCTGGCGCCCCAACACGCCCGAAGCGCCGCATTCCAGCACCTTCCTCGGGCACCCGGTTGGCTGTGCAGCAGCATTAGCCGTGCTGGCCGAACTGAGCGAGCGGGGGTTGGTGCAGCGGAGCCGCGAGACGGGAGCAATGTTACTTGCCGCTCTGAAGGCGGCAACCGAGTCGAACCCTCACGTCGGAGAGGTGCGAGGGCTGGGTATGATGATCGGCATCGAGATGGTGCGCGATCGAGAAAGCCGCGACCCTATGCCCGAAGCCGTTCCTGCCATTCTCCAGGCCGGGCTTGACCGCGGGCTCATCATGCTCCCGGGCGGCATGTACGGCAACGTGATCTCGTTGTCGCCGCCGTTTGTTACTACCAATGAACAGTTTCAATACGTCACCGAAAAACTTCCGCATTGCTTGACCGTATAGCCTTTTATGTCGAGATTCGAGATTGATGGGGCGGCATCGCGGATATATCCTTGTCACAACGACCGGCGCGCTCGCCTTGCGCCGGTCCAGGGGGTAGCGTGGCATTATCCCGCCCATTTGGGGCCTCCGGCCGGCGGCATTGTTCCGGTCGTGCGCTGCTGGCCTTTTCCTTCATCGCGGTTTTCGCGGTCTCCTGCAGCGGCAGTCCGAAGCACAAAGAGCTAATACGCGATAGCTCAGCAGCGGCCGCAGCATCTGCCGTCGCGTCGCTGTACGGCGCGGGGATTTCGACTACTCCGGTGATTACGACGACTGAAAGCGCGACGCCGACGCCAACAGCCTCAATGACTCCGACTCCAAGCCCGACTCCGGAGCCATCGCCGACAGAACCGCCGGCTCCCCTCCAGACGCTCGTTGACGGCAACCATGGCTACGCCGTAACGAGCGGAGCTGTGATCCGCGCGCAACCAAACACCCAAAGCGCGGCCGTCGCGCGGTTGGCATACCAGCAAGAGCTGGTGCTCCAGGGCCGCGTTCGCGGTGAGCGATTTGTAGTAGGCAGCCAGGATTGGCCGATGGCGATTCAGGACTGGAGCAACCTCTGGTACAAAGTGGATGGCGGTTATGTGTACTCCGCCTACGTGTGGGTGCCCAAGGCCGGCCAGGTGCTCCCTTCGTCGCTTCCGGCCGGCGAACGCTGGGTAAACGTCAACCTCGCTACGCAGACCGCTCAGCTCATGATCGGCGATCGCGCCGTCTACGCGGCTGATGTGACGACCGGCAAGAACCTCTACGAGACCCCAACGGGGCACTGGCGCGTAAACTACCAGGTCCTGAATGAGACCATGACGTCGGGCCAGGCGGGCATCAACGACCCGGCCGAGCATTATGACGTGCAGAACGTGCTGTTCACGCAGTACTTCGACGGCTCGGGCGACGCTTTGCACCTCAATTACTGGCAGCCGGAGAGCGCCTTTGGCAACGCACGCACCAGCCACGGCTGCGTGGGCCTGTTCATCCAGGACGCTCAGTACGTTTGGATGTTCGGCCAGGCCGGAATGCGCGTCGAGATCAACCAGAACGGACGTATCTTGCCGCCGCCCGCCCCACCTCCAACGAGCCGCCCTGCCACTGCGGTTGCGACACCACGGCCTGCCGCTGCGCCGCTTGCGCCTGTCACGCCGACATCGACGCCAACGCCCGCGGCGGGCACCGCGGATCAGTCGACACCCGCAACAGGACCGTCGCCGGCGGTCGCGACGGCCGTCCTTGGAACATCTACACCAGGAGGAGGGCCAACGGCCGGCTCGGCGTTCGCCGCCTCTGCCACTGCGACGCAGGGCGCAGCATCCCCGGTCGCGGTTCCGCCGGCCTCAACCTCGACGCCGGCCCCTGCATCTCTTCTAGCCAACCCAACCTCGATTGGTACGCCGGTTCGGTAAAAGCGCACAGCTTTATACCTTACTCGAGGCCCAACGGCTGGTATGGGCCGAAACAGAGAAATTCGAAGACGCCGTAGCCGACTTCACCGTTCATGGTGAAGCGACACAACGTCTCTGTGAGCCCAAATGCCTTGCGCAGCGTTTCATCGTCCCGCAAATCCCAAACGTCGCCTTCGACCACCAACGGACCCTGGTAAACACCGTGTCGCCATGGCGGTCCGTAGCCGATTCCCGACATGTAGAGGGTCGATAGCGGCTCGGCCGTTACATGCAGTTCCTTCCCACTTCCCGAGCGGAGCTCAAGGGCTACGCTTTGCAGTTTGCGAGTGCCCGGAACCAGCGTCTCATGGTGTTGGACCTCCAACTGTTCGGGCTCGCGCGGGTCGCCGTACGGATAGGCCAACATCGCGGACTGGTGCCAGCGACGTCCGTCCGCATATTCGTTCAAGCTAAACAGCAGGTTTTTGTCGGCGTATTGCTGCGGCGACCACTCCCAGAAGAACTGTCGCGGCCTCGACGCCGCAGCGCCCGCAGCCGCTGGCTCGGGCTCGCCGACGTTGCGGATGCCCCACGAATGATCGCGCGCACCCCGCCAACCGTCGGAGTCGATCTGGAAGCGTCTGCCGGCCACTTCGAGCCAGCCCTCCCAGCGGCCACACTGGCTCAGCCGGATGTAATCCATGACCGCGCGGCCGCTGTTTCGCCGGAAGAAGCGCGGTTCTTCGTGCGGAAAATGCCTGCCCGTAAAACTGAGATCAAATCCGACGCCCGGCTCGTGGGGATCGCAAGTCAGTCGCAGGACGCGCAACCCTTCCAGCACTTCGACCGCCAGCGGCCCCACGCGGGTATTCAGGCGGTCGCGCCCCAACAACCGTGAGCCGCGCACAATGTGCTGCTTACCGTCGTAGACGATGCTGACAAACGCGTCGATCACGTTCAGATTTGGGTACACGCCCATACCGAAGCCAAGGAAAACCTCGCCGTCCAGGTCGTGGCAGTTGAAGTAGTACCGATCGAAAAAGTTACAGTCGCTCGTCCCGACATGGTCGAAGGTCTCGGGAATCTGATGGGCGAGGAAGTCGTCGAGCGGGGTGAGCACATTGTCCTCCTGGAGAGCGACACAACGGTCGCGCTGATACACAATACTCGTAGCCACATTAGCGCAGGTCGATTACCGCAAATTTCCCTCGACCGGGGCTCCGTTTTGGAATCAACCGACTCCTCCGCGCCCATGAATTTGGCTGTTCCCGATGACCTCGCCACGGGTCCGTTTCGGACCACTGAAGCGGAGCCAATGGCCATCGAGGACATCCGGGATGCCCTCGTCGTCCGGGCAAACGGACTGTTCTTGCTTACCGACAAACATGGGAACGTGCCGCACGGGAATGAATCCGGATTTGGCCTTTACCGGGCTGACACCCGCTACCTTTCCGGCTACGAGTTCGCCTGCACGACAGCGCCGTTGGTCATGCTTCTATCGACGGCCGGGCTGGGTTACGCGTCGGAGCAGGTGCTGACCAACCCGAGTATGACGAGCATAGACGGACGGATGATGCCGCGGGAAACCGTTGAAGTCCGTCGACAGCGCCTTGTAGATGGAGCGTTGTTCGAGACGGTTCGGGTGACGAACTTCAATGCTTTTCCCGTGAGGCTCGACTTCGAGTTCCGCTTCGCCGCCGACTTTGCCGACATTTTTCAGGTGCGTGGGAAGGAGCGTCGAAAACAGGGACAGCACCTGTCGCCGGTCTGTGATGAACGTTGCGTGATGCTTCGCTACTACTCCCTGGATGGACGGCTGGAAACGACGCGGCTCGAGTTCGACCGGACTCCGGACACACTCACTCCGAACACCGCCGTGTTCAAACTCGAACTCGGGCCGCGGGAGCAGACAGCGGTCGGCATCGCCATCCGTGTACATGACGGAACGGACATGCCCAAGCCGTACGCCAGCACAAAGCCCGCGGACCAGGGGAACCAGCGCGCGGTCGCCGCCGAATACCGCCGCTGGCGTTCAGGGTGTACAGAGGTTCTCACCAGCAATGAGATTTTCAACGCGGTGCTGGACCAGGCGCTGAACGACGTGCGCACGTTATGGAATGCCGATGGCCAATCGTCCGGGTTCCTAGCCGCCGGCAGCCCCTGGTTCGACACGCTCTTTGGGCGAGACAGCCTCATCGCTTCACTCCAGCTACTCGCATTCACCCCGGAGGTCGCTCGCAACACGTTGATTCGCCTCGGTTCGGAGCAGGGTACGGTCGTCGACGAATGGCGCGACGAGGAACCGGGTAAGATCTTGCACGAGCTTCGATCGGGTGAAATGACGCGCACAGGTGAGCTTCCTTTCGGTCGTTACTACGGCAGCATCGACTCGACGCCACTGTATCTCGTGCTAGCCGCTGAGTATTGGCGTTGGACCGGCGACCTCCGCCTCATGCGCCGCCTGAAGCCGAACTTGGTCGCGTGTCTCGAGTGGGCAAAACGTTGGGGCGACCGAGATGGCGACGGCTATCTTGAGTACCAACGCGAAGCGGCTGAGGGGCTGCTCAACCAGGGGTGGAAAGACTCAGGCAACGCCATCGTGCACCGGGACGGCCAGCTGGCGATGCCGACGATCGCATTGGTCGAGGTCCAGGCTTATCTGTACGCGGGGTTGATGGGGCTTGCCGAGATCGCCGACGCCCTTCACGACACTAAGCTGGCCGGCAATGCACGGCACCAGGCGCGTTCGCTGCGACGTCGGTTTAACCGGGATTTCTGGATTCCTGATTCGAGGTTTTACGCTCTTGCACTCGATGGCAAGAAGAAACGCGTCGAATCGATCGCGTCAAATCCGGGCCACGCGCTCTTCGCGGGCATCGTCCCGCTCGAACGGGGTCCCGCGGTCGCGGCGCGGCTGATGCAGGGCGATATGTTCACTGGTTGGGGTATCCGTACGTTGAGCGCGGGCGCCGCAACGTACAACCCGATGGGCTACCACATCGGCAGCGTTTGGCCTCACGACAATTCGCTGATCGCCGCGGGATTCAAGCGCTACGGTCAGGAACCGCTACTGAACGACCTCGCCAGCGCCCTTTACGACACGGCGCGATCGATGGAGTACTACCGGTTGCCGGAGCTGTTTTGCGGCTTGCCACGTTCGGTCGAGGGGCAACCGGTTCCGTATCCGGTGGCCTGCCGCCCCCAGGCGTGGGCGGCAGGCACCATTCCGATGCTGCTCGCCTCGATCCTCGGTCTCTGTCCAAATGCGGCCAGCGGCGCCCTTTCGATCGTTTGCCCGCAGCTTCCCGGATGGCTTGACCGGGTAGATGTTCGGAACCTCCACGTTGCCGGACGATCATTGAATCTGCGGTTCGAGCTTCGCAACCGCCGTACTCACCTAACCGTGGTTGACAGTGGCGGCCTGAACGTCGGCGTCGTGAAGCGCTGGCCGCGACAACAAAGGCGAGCCCCTCTCTAAATCAGCGTTCACTCGTAGAAGATCGTCGGGCTGCGCGGCGCATCCGGTACGAGGGCCCCCATCCGTTTACCCCGCCTTGTCAGGCGGAAGAGACGTTCCTCGGCGCCGATGCCCGAGACCGGCTTGCGTTCTACCAGACCGGCTTGTTCGAGCTTCAGCACCGAGGCAACGACGTCGGATGGCGGCACACCACGGATCGCGAGCAGTTCAGCCTCGAGGTGCCGAAAGGTGCATTCACGAAAACGCACCAGCGTCCGCACAAGCCACTGGTCGGTCACGTCCAGGTCATGCTCGCGCCTCGGCCCCAAGCCAGTTATGCGTCGAATCGATCCGAAGAGATCCATGGTGGGTTGGCAATGGGTCGAGAGCCATCGACGCAAGGTCGCGCGCCGTTGCGTTACGCTGCTAGCTGCTGAACGGCGGCGATCATCTTCTGCTGTTCGCGGGGCGTGGGAATACCGGGGCTGCGGTCCATAAACGCGATCTTCCCATTCTTGTCGATCACAACGGTCAATCGCTCGGCAAGCCCCGCGCGTTCGTTCCATGCGCCGTAGGCCGTCGAAACTTCGCCTTTCATATCGGACAGCAACGTTTGCTTCAGCCCTTCCTTTTCTTTGAATGCCTTATGGGCCCAAGTACTGTCCCGGCTGATGCCAAACAGCCGGGCTCCCGCGGCCTCAACGTCGGGAAAGCGATCGCGGATTTCGCACATTTCGCCGGTGCACACCGGGGAAAAATCGAGCGGGTAGAACACGAGCACTACAGGCCGACCGCGCAAATCGGCCAAGTGCACCGGCTGGCGACTTTCATCGTTGAGCGTGAAATCCGGTGCTTCCTTACCAACCTCGATCTCTGCCAAATCGCGTCTCCTTCCAACCAGTTAACCCACCGCCGGGCCAGAGAAAAGCGCCACCGATAGTTGGGCGGCGTGGTAATTGGGATCATAGCGCCGTGGCTCCTGTCGTTCCATTGAAGTAGGATTTCAAACGGGATGATCATGCAACTTACGCCCGCTGCAGAATCGTTTGGAAGGATAATCGGAGCAGGCGGCGGCATCGACCTGCTGCGCGCGTCGGTTGCGGTGGGACTCGTCGCCGAGCCCGCGCTTGACGTCGAACAGATCGTACGTGCCATCGAGAACCTCGCGATCGACGTGCGCTTTGAAATCGGCGACGTTTCCGGTGCGGACACCGTGATTGCGGGTCTTCACCACGCCCTCTTCGTCAAGCGTGGGTTCCGCGGAAACCGCAGCCATTATTACGATCCCCGCAATTGCTACGTCCACGAAGTCCTGACCAGCCGCACCGGCATGCCGATCACGCTGTCGGTGCTTTACATCGTGATCGGACGCCATCTGGGAATGCAGGTCGACGGCATCGGCTTTCCCGCTCATTTCGTCGTTCGCGCCGGCGCGGACGCTTCGCACTATCGGTACTTCGATCCGTTCAACGAAGGACAGGAATTATCCCGCGCCGACCTGGCCATCTACCTCAAACAGCAAGGCGGCGATCCGGAAAAACAGCTTGATCTCTTCCTTGCCGCGGTGACTGCACGGCAGATACTTTCGAGGCTGCTAACAAATCTGAAAAACTGCTACGTCAACCTTAGCGACTACGCCCGAGCGCGAGAGATCGTGAACCTGATGCTCGTGCTCGCGCCCTGGGCGATTGAAGAACGTCGTGACCGCGGGCTGCTGAGCTCGTACATTGGCGACGTCGCTACCGCACACGCCGACCTGTCGCTGTACCTCGATCTCGCTCCAAACGCTCCTGATGCGCCCCGAGTCCGTGACCATTTGCGCGCCTTTCGTGGCGCCAAACGGTAGCCCGGCTGTGGATCGCATCGCTCACCGCGCCGGCAACAGCCGAAGAGCACTCCAGCTTGCAATTGAAGCAGGGGTCGATTGGATCGAAATCGACGTCTGGTACAGCTACGGCCGGCTGATCGCTAGGCACGAGTGGGGTGTGTGGCGTGTTCCTCTCGTATACGACAGGGGGCGTCTCCACGTCCTGCGGCACCGCTTAATCGACCTTGAAGACGTCATCAGATTGACCGAGGGCGGTCCCCGCCTCTTCATCGACTTAAAGGGAGCGCATCGGCGCCTGCCCGGCGCGATTATCAGGGCTTTGCGCAAAAATGATGCCGCGGACCGCGCGGCCGTCTGCGGACAGCATTGGCCGCCGCTGGACGCAATTGCAGAGGCGGAGCCTCGAATCGAGATCTTCCATTCCCTGGGCCGTCCCGAGCACCTCGAGGCGTACGCTGCGCGAGAGCACGATCGCCTCGTCCCGGCCGGCATCTCGATCGCCCGGTCGCTGATCACACCCGAATTGGTCGAGAATTTTCACAAGCAAGAGCGCAAGCTCTTCGCTTGGACGGTCAACGATTGGGAACAAGCGTCACAGCTCGCCGCCTGGAGGGTCGACGGGATCATTAGCGACCGGCTCGATCTGCTCGCCGCTCTCGCGTAACCCCGCGTGTGGCGCGGGCCGGCCGAACCGATCGCCGAAGTGTCGATCACGCAACAACGCCATCTCGACCGTCAAGTCGTATGTAAACGCATCGTACTGTCGCAACAGCGCGGCGGCCTCGCCGGTGAGCCGGGAGCGACCACCCCCGGTCCCTCCGACATGGCTCTGTACGAGCGGCACGCCAAGGTTGCGCTCGAGCTCGCGCACTTTGCCCCACGCCCGTCGATACGAGAGCCCCATCGCCGCGGCGGCCTGCGCCAGCGAGCCGCTGTCGCGGACGAGTCGCAACAGGCGGGCGCGATAGTCGCTGAGCACCAGCCTGCCGTCTTCTTCCAACCAGAGCTTGACGTGAGGTTCCACCGGTCCACCCTCGTGAACGGCGTTTGCGTACCCCGTGGTTCCACGTCATCGTACCGCCTCGACGCGCATGCGGCACCGGCGCTAGCATGATGGCGTATGTATTTCGATCGCAACCATCAACCGGGCTCTGGATCGGCGTTGGTTGGTGAGGGACTCGCCCTCGATCGGTTTGGTTCAACCACCGACAACGCGGTCCTACGCGACATGATCCGGCGAGAGATAGGGGACCGCGGTCCCATGACCTTTCGCCGGTTCATGCAGTTGGCGCTCTATGAGCCCTCCGAAGGGTACTATCGCACGCGCGCGGCGATCGGACCGCGTGGCGACTACCTCACCAGCCCGGAGCTGCACCCGTTATTCGGCGCGATCCTCTTCCGTCAGCTTGTCGAGTTCTGGGAATTGCTCGACCGGCCGGATCCGTTCGCGGTTGCCGAGGTCGGCGCCGGTACAGGATCGCTGGCGCGCTCGATCATTTCGGCCGCGAACGGCTGGGAATTTGGCGGGTGTCTGAAGTACGAAATCGTCGAGTCAGGCATGCTACAAAGGGAGGCGCAACGAGCTACTCTGGGAGCGCTCGCCGAGCATGTCGTCTGGACCGATGTGCTGCCGGAATCTGGCGACTGTTCCTGTGTCTTGAGTAACGAGCTACTCGACAGCTTTCCCGTCCACCGGGTGACGGCTCGGGACGAGAAGCTCCTTGAAATCTTCGTCGGTCTCAACGGTGATCGGTTCGTAGATCTATTCGCCGAGCCATCGACGCCCGGCTTGCAGGCATACTTCGAACGGGCCGGCGTTTTTCCTGCGGATGGCGCTGTCGCTGAGGTAAACTTGGACCTCGACGGTTGGCATTTGTCAGTTTCCCGTGCCGTGAGGCGCGGCTTCGTACTGACGTTGGATTACGGTTACCCCGCCTCGACGCTGTACGCACCCTGGCGAAAGCAGGGCACACTCCATTGCTACTCACGACACACAGTCTCAACCGACCCGTATCAACGGATTGGCAGGCAAGACATGACCGCCCACGTCGATTTCACCTCCGTTGTCCGGAGCGGGCGCGATTCCGGTTTTGAACTCGTAGCATTCACCAGCCAGCAGAACTTCCTCCCTGCCCTCGGGATCGGCGAGGCGCTCGCCGGTGGTCCGGTAGTGGCAGCAAGCCTGGAAGAGTTCCTTGCCCGGCGCCGTGCCGTTGAGGCGTTGCTCGACCCAGAAGGGCTGGGCCGCGTTCGGGTGCTTGTACAGGGGCGCGCCGTAGGCCGGCCGGCCCTGCGCGGGTTTCCCGGCTCAACCGGTGACGGCCTGCTGTGATGGCGATCCAGACCGGCCAGCAGGCGCCCAAATTGACGCTGACCACAACCGATGGGTCAGTGATGGTACCGGACTCCGCCGGCCGCCCAACCCTCCTCATGTTCTTCCAGGAAGCAGGCACCCCTGTATGCTCCTTGCAGGTTGCGTCGCTCAACGGCGAATCAGAGACCCTGAAGGACCTCGATGCTCTGGCCGTCTGTGTCAGCACCGATCCTATCGAAAGGCTCTCCGAGTTTGCCAGCTCGCTTGGAGGCGTGACCCTCGCGCTCGCGACCGATCCGGAAGGGCACGCGGCAGAAGCCTTTGGCGTCTACGACGCAGAACAGAAACGGGCCCAACGGTCGGCGTTCGTCATCGCCCCGAACGGCACCATTTTGCTGGCGATCGCCTGGTACAACCCTTCGAACAGCGATCAGTTATTGTCAATTTTTACCGCGTTGGGCGTCGGTGAAGCGGGAGAAGGTTCGAATGGCTGAAGATCCGTACAGTCCGACCGTGCTCGATCACTTCACCAACCCGAGGAACGCCGGTGTGATGACCGATCCGGACGCCGTCGGAGTACAGACAAACCCTGTCTGCGGCGACACGATGAAGCTGATGCTGCGCATCGAGCACGACACCGTCACGGAGGCGCGCTGGCAAACGGTCGGCTGTCCCGCGGCTATCGCGACAAGCTCGATCGCCACCGAACTGATCGTAGGCAAACGGTTGACCGAGATCGAGGGGTTGACGAAGGAAACGATCGTTGCTGCCGCAGGCGGCCTCCCCGCCAGTAAATTGCACTGTTCAGTGCTCGCGCAGGACGCCCTCCGGCGGGCGATCGAGACCTATCGGGCGAAGTGCTCGGCATGACCGGTCCTCGGCGCATCATCGGCGTTGTTTTGGCTGCCGGGCTTTCGAGCCGGATGGGCATGCCGAAAGCGCTCCTGGATTGGAACGGCGTGCCGCTGATCGCCTACCAGGTTCGGCAGCTCTTTGCGGCCGGTGTTGGCACCGTTGTAGCCGTCACTGGTCACGAGGCCAAACGTGTCGAGGAGGCGCTTGCCGGCACTGGTGCGATCACAATTCGCAATCACCACTATCGAGAAGGTAGAGCAACGTCGGTACGGGCCGCCGCCGAAGCGATAACGAATGAGCCTGAAGTAATCGTGCTGCTCAATGTCGACCAGCCCCGCCGCTCAACGGTTACGGAACGATTACTAAGAGAGCACTCCCGCCTTGGAGGCTGTATCACCGTACCTGCGTACGCGGGCCGCAGAGGCCATCCAGTAATTCTCAGCGGAACGCTGCTGCCGGAGTTGCGCCTCGTGTCGGAGGAGGATCAGGGACTGAAGGCAATCATGCGACGCCACGAGCGAGAACGCCGAGAGGTCGCGTTTGAGGAAGAAGAGGTAATCCTCGACCTGAACGACCCGGATGCATACGCTCGGGCTGTGAACGGCTGGCGGCAACCCGCGGGTTAAGAACGCGCCGCTACGTGGCCGCGTAATTCGTAATTATTGTCCGCGGGAGAGGCGTGCTGCCCGAGCGACTCGAGAAATGCAGATAGTCCCTGACGCAGCGAGTCCGTACCCCTGTTCGGCATCGAGCTGATGCTTTCCCGCAAGTAGTCCACCCCCGCTCCGGAGAGTTCGTGCAGAAGCTTCTCGCCTTCCGGCGTCAGGAGAATTCGCACGACGCGCCGATCTTGGGGGTCGCTCGTCCGCTGTACCCAGTGGCGCTGCTCCAGCCTGTCAAGGATTCCGGTGATGTTCGGAGGTGATACCTTCATGCGTGACGCCAGCCAGCTCACCGGGGCACTTCCATGCCGTCCAAGCAACAACAATACCTTCAGTTGGGGCATCGTTAGATCGACACGCGCCCAGTATTCCGCGCCGGCCGTAAGCAGATGAAAGACGGCTGCCTCGAGTAATTCAGACGTATCCCTCGTATGCTCCGCCGTTTTCATAGTCGATACCTTATCCTTATCGCGCTTGTTCCGATGTGCGCGTATTGTCTCGTTAAGATATTACGGCGGCGGATGTTGTCATCGCCCAGCAAAGTGCTTCATCAAGTATACGCCTACTGAGTCAATTTACTGCTATGTACAGAAAGTATTAGCGTTGCGGTCTTTATGATGGAATTCCCGGAGACGAATCAGATGCCCGAAATGCGCCAGGTCTACGTGGTCGGCGTTGGCATGACGCGGTTCGGTCGCTACAGCCACATGGATGGCGGCGGGTTGGGCGCCGAAGCCGTTCGATTGGCGCTCAAAGACGGTGGTCTGTTGCTCAAAGACGTTCAAGTACTGACCTCCGGCAGTTATTTCGAATCGAGCGGCGCGTTCTCCTCCGGCGCTGTCGGATTTCACGAAGCTGTCTTGCGAGTGGCAACAGGGGAAGTGGACGTCGCGATGGCGATCGGATCCGACGTGACTTCCGGCGATCGTCGTGGGCGTCGTGCGGCCGCGCCGCCTGGTGGCCCCGTACTATCGCCGGCTCCCGACTTCATACAGCAAGGCTATGCCGGGGCTGTCCGCGAATACTCTGAGCACCACGGGTTCAGTCAGTCACAGGCTGCGAAGGTGGCCGTCAAAAACAGACGTCATGGTTCGCTTAACCCGTTTGCCTGCCTGCAGACTGAGATTAGACACGACGACGTGCTACGCAGTCCTATGGTCGAATATCCCAATACCGAGGCGATGTGCTGCTTTGCAATCGATGGTGCCGCCGCGCTCATCGTCGCGTCTGCCGAAAAAGCGCGCGCGATCGTGGGAGCAGGCGCACTGATCCGGGTCGCTGCATCTTGCCGCATTACGAACCCCCGGCAAAACCAGCCAGATGCGCTCCGCGACATCGCCGGCATGACCCGTATCTGCGCTACTCAGGCCTACCAGCAGGCGGCCATTGAACCCGGCGAATTGGACTGTGTTGAACTCGACGACTACCTTGCCGGCGCGGAGCTGCTTCACTACGAGACGCTGATGTTATGCGAAGAAGGCGGCGCCGGACGCATGATAGACGAGAGCCGGACCTCGCTCGGCGGCGACATCCCGGTGAACACGAGCGGCGGTCTGCTGTCGAAGGGCTTCGCGCCGGGAGCTTCGGGGCTGACATCGATCTGCGAACTGGTGTGGCAACTGCGAGGTCAGGCCGGCGAGCGACAGGTGGAAAGCCCTGACGTGGGATTGGCGCAGTCGATCGACGCGAATCTGGGTTGCACCGTAAACATACTCATCTCCTGAGAATGACGAAGCCGTCTACGCCAGGCAACTGCCGTGAGCGCCGCCTCCCGGCGGACCTTCTTCCGGTCGTTGCACACTTCTAGCCTTGTCGTTCATTGACACGTCAGCAAGCGCTTCAATAAGATGGCTCCAGAGAACGACACACAACTGAATATCCCACCGCCTAACCCGCCGCTGCGGGACGGGGGAACCAGATTCTGGGGTGAGTTCCTGGCATAGCCAGGGAGGGGCGACCTTTCAGCCCTAACCCGTCAGCTAACCTCGTAGGCGTCTTGAAAGGGCTACCTCAAGGGGCTGGCCCTTTTTCTGTGCTCTGAGTGGTGCCCGCCCCACCCTGACCTGCCGGAACGGCACGGATTTCCCGAGTGCCGCCGGTAAGACCTCTCCCGGATCGGCTCCGGGAAAAGGGGGACGGCTACGCGAGGCTTCGACTTCTTCCTACTTAGACAGTTGCCAACGAGGCAGGATCAGGAACAGGTACACCAACTCCGAGCGGACCCAATCCAGGAAGAACCGGCATTTACCGGTTTGATTGTCCCGTTAGAGGGGCCGCAGCCTCTCCCTCGTGCTGTAATGCCGTTGCCGGCAAATGGCGCTGAGCCGATCCCATCGATCGACCTGGCTCCGCACAGGCCGTTTGTCGAGCCGGATCCGGCGATCCCGCCCGACCAAAACTGCTGGCTGTTGTCCAGCGCGGCTGCAGCAACCGCCATCAGGCGCTCTCTAGACGTACTGCCCGCCTTGCTTACGTGGCTCATTGTTTTGTCGCCACTCTGGGCTGGATATCTCTTACCGCTGCCGCTCGCGCTCGCGATCCTGGCTTTCGACGGATACTGGCTCTATCTTTCGGTAACCACCGCTCGTCGGGCCTATCAGGCGCATCGGAAAATGGGGATTGACGCCAGTACCGATTGGCGGAAGCGGTACCGTGCAGCACGCATATTCAGACGCACGTTCGTCGACTGGGACGTCGTTCGTCACGTAGTCATAATCCCGAACTTTCGGGAGAGCGAAGCCATTCTTGCGCGGACGCTCGATAGCCTTGCCACGCAGACCGATCCGGCGCAGATACACGTCGTGCTCGCGATGGAAGAACGCGACCCCGACCGTTTCACGACGTCTCGCGCGCTGGTTGAAGACTACCGACACCTGCTCGGCGGGGTCTACGTGACCATTCATCCGGCGGGGCTGCTGGGCGAGGTGGCCGGCAAGTCGGCTAACGAAGCGTGGGCGGCGCGCTGGGTCCGCCGCGCACTGGTCGATAACGGGGACTGGGATCTGAACGCAACGACGATCACCAGTTGCGATGCCGACACGGTATTTCACCCGAGCTACTTCGCCTGCCTGACCTACAAATTCGCCACCCACTCCAACCGGTATCGGCGGTTCTGGCAGTCTGCCATCCTGCTGAACAACAACATCTGGGATACGCCCGCGCCGTTGCGTGTTGCCAGCGCGCTGGCAGGTGTCCACATTATGTCCAATCTCATGCGGCGAAACCGCATGATGTTTCCACAATCCACATACTCACTGAGCATGCGAATGGCCGATGACGTCGGCTATTGGGATGCCGACGTAATCCCGGAAGACTGGCACATGTTTCTGAAGTGCTTTTATGCGTTTAAGGGCGAGGTCGTCGTCGAGCCGATTTTTCTGCCAACTGGCAACGACGCGGTGGACAGCGGCACCTACGCCGGAAGCTTGAAGATGGCGTATATCCAGCACAAGCGACACGCCTGGGGCTCCAGCGACATCCCGTACGCGATTATGCAGGGGTTTGCACATCCCGAGATCTCGGTACGGCGAAAGGGACGGCGACTGATTGCATTAATGGGAAACCACCTGATCTGGTCCACGCACTGGTTCATCCTCTCGTTGGGATGGATCATGCCCCAGATGATCGCCCGCCTGTTTGGTCACGGACACTCGCCATTTTGGCTGCCCGCGACGGCCCGGGTATTGCTGTGGCTATGCCTTTTGCCCTACGTGAGCATGTTCGTGCTGGACCGTCGGGTTCGCCCACCAAAGCCCGCGTCGTGGCGAACCCGGCAAACGGTCGCCGACGTGGTCTGGTGGGTCCTGCTGCCAATCACCAGTTTTGTGTTCTCCACGCTTCCGGCACTTGAAGCCCAGACTCGGCAGGCGATCGGCAAGAGATTGGAGTACCGGGTGACGGATAAGAAGGCGGTGCCGTCTGTGAAGGGGCGGACAGTGGAAGTGTAAACGTGGCTGCTGGCGGCTGCGGCGGGTCCGCCGTATGATCGGCGCAGGCTCGTCGAGGTTCATACCGTATGCCGGAAGCGCACCCAATAGACCTCGCGTTCGTTGGCTCCGGCAACGCGTTTGCACCAGGACGTTGCTGGAGCGGCTTCATGCTGGGCCAACAGTTCCTCTTCGATGCTCCACCGACTGCACTCTACAGCCTTAAGCTTTTGGGAATGCCGCTGGGCGCGTTACACACGATTTTTCTCTCCCACTTTCACGCCGACCACTTCTTTGGCCTACCGTTTCTACTGATTGAGTACGCCTACCTGACCCACCGCACGGAGAACCTCACCATCGTTGGCCCGCCCGAGACCGAAGATCGCCTTTCCCGCCTTATCGAGCTCGGCTTCCCTTCACTGAACCGAGCCGAGCGTGGATATGAGCTGCGGTTCGTCGAAGTGGACGACGGCAGCCGGCACGAAGTAAACGGGCTGAGCGTAGAGTCCATCGAAGTGGATCACGGCGGTGAGCTACTGCGCTGCTTTGGCTTCCGCGTAAGGGAGAACGGCCGAACCCTGGCGTACACCGGAGATACCAATTACTGCGACCAGTTGGAGCGGCTTGCAAGAGACGCCGACGTGCTGGTTACCGACTGCACCTACGCCGGAGGCTTCAACAACCCCGAGCACATGAGCCTGGACGAGGTACGCGTTCTGCAAGAAAAAGTCGGTGGTGATACCCAATTTGTGCTCACTCACCTCGGTCAGGACGTCGATATCGGCGACGCACGGCGCATGACCGTCGCATCCGACCTGGCAAGGTACCGGTTCTAGAGGAATGCACTCGATCGTCGTGGCAGGCGGTGATCTGGTGCCCTCCGCGCGCGTACTCGCGGTTGCCCGGGCCGCCGGCCTGGTCATCGCCGTAGATAGCGGAGCGCGGCACCTCGGAGCACTGTCCCGAACGGCCGACGTGTTGTTGGGTGATTTCGACTCATTTGCGCCGGCGGACCAGTCCTGTGAGGTGATCCGCTACCCGATCGCGAAAGATGCAACGGATACCCATCTCGGCGTGCGCGAAGCGCGACGTCGCGGAGCCGATCGTATATCGCTCGTCGCGGCGCTTCGCGGCCCGCGGCTCGACCACGCCGCGGCCAACCTCCTGCTGCTGTCCGCCGACGAGTTCAGTGACCTCGACGTGCGGGCCATAGACGGAGACGACGAACTTCGCGCGGTGCGCAAACACGCCGTATTTGAGGGCCGGCCGGGTGACCTCATCACGCTGCTCGCGGTCACGCGCACCGCCCGCGGAGTCACCGTCGATGGTCTCGCATACCCGCTTCGACGGGGCGTCCTGGCACGGGGTGACTCCCGGGGCGTGAGTAACGTGATGCTAGGAGAACGCGCCCAGGTCAGCGTCGAGACGGGCGTATTGCTTGCGATTCATCGGGACGGTACTGATCCGAATGTTCTTATCTCAGGGCGCTGACTCCCTCCTTCCTCCGCTCGACTTTGATTCGCTTGAAGCGGCGATGATACGATCGCGGTGCCGTGGCAACAGTGCCCTTTTCCGTGAGATCGGTGGCTAACCATGAACGCTTCACAGCGCATCTATCTTGATCACGCGGCGACCACCGCGGTCGATCCCCGCGTCGTTGAGGCAATGCTTCCTTGCTACACCACGTACTGGGGTAACCCATCGAGCATCTACCGGGAAGGCCAGGACGCCCGCCGGGTGCTGGACGGCGCACGTCGCCAGGTAGCGACCATGCTGGGCGCCAAACCGTCCGAAATCGTCTTCACCGCCGGTGGCAGCGAATCCGATAACCATGCAATCCGCGGCTGTGCATATGCGTCGGTTTCGCGCGGCCGGCACATCGTGACAACGCTAATCGAGCATCACGCCGTTCTACACACGTTCGAGCGGCTGGGGCACGAAGGGTTCGAGGTCACCTACCTGCCGGTCGACGGGGAAGGGCTCGTTGCCCCCGAACAGGTCGCCGCCGCAGTCCGGCCGGACACGACGCTGGTTAGCGTTATGTACGCGAACAACGAGGTCGGCACGGTGCAGCCGATCGGGGATATCGCCCGCGCGGTCAAGCGGCGCAACCCGGTTACGTTCGTCCACACAGACGCGGTCCAGGCCGCCGGCGCTCTCGACGTCCACGTAAATCACCTCGGCGTCGACATGCTCTCACTTGCCGCGCATAAGTTTTACGGCCCGAAAGGCGTGGGCGCCCTGTATCTGCGGTCCGGCACGCCGTTCCGTGCGCAGTTACTCGGCGGTTCACAGGAAAGTGGCCGTCGCGCCGGAACAGAGAACATCGCGGGTGCGGTGGGTCTGGCGAAGGCGCTGGAGCTCGCATATACGGAATTCGACGCGCGTAATGCACACAACCGCCGGCTTCGCGATCGTCTGTTGCAGGAGATCCCACTGAGGGTGCCGCGCACGCACATCAACGGTCCGCTTGATCCGGCGCGGCGAATTTCTAATAACGCGAGCTTCTGTTTCGAGTTCATCGAAGGGGAGGCGCTGCTGTTACAACTGGACCTGAACGGCATCGCCGCGTCCAGCGGCTCGGCCTGCACCTCCGGCTCGCTCGAAGCCTCGCACGTGTTGCAGGCGATGGGCGTTCCGATCGAGATTGCGCGCAGCAGCCTCCGGCTCAGCGTCGGCGTCGAGAATTCGCTTGAGCAGATCGAACAGGTTCTCGACGTGCTGCCGCGCTTCATCGAGCGCCTCCGTGCGCTTTCGCCCCTCGGTCCGGATACGCCGCGACCAGACCTCGTGACGGCCGAGCAGCCCTGATGTTACGATGCTTGTGATAGCGGGAACGAAGGCGATTCACTGATGAATCGCCAAGTCCGTATCGGGAGCCGGTATGTCCGCTGTAGTGCCGCTTCATCTGGCCGACGAGCGCCCGCTGCACCTGGACATCGACCAGGAGCTGAAGAATAACCTCCTGGTTTCCTCCGTGGATACGGTGCTGAACTGGGCCCGTAGCTCCTCGCTTTGGCCGGCGATGTTCGGGCTCGCCTGCTGTGCAATTGAAATGATCGCGAGCGCCACCTCGCGCTATGACATCGCACGGTTTGGAGCCGAGATCTTCCGCGCGTCACCCCGGCAGGCCGATTTCATGATCGTGGCCGGTACCGTGACCTGGAAGATGGCTCCAGCTGTCCGGCGCGTCTACTTGCAGATGGCGGAGCCAAAATGGGTGATCGCCATGGGCGGTTGCGCGATCATGGGCGGGCCCTTTGCCTACGGTTACAGCACGCTCCCTGGCGTGAACCAGATCATCCCGGTGGACGTCTACGTTCCCGGCTGTCCGCCGAGGCCCGAATCGCTGCTCACCGGCCTGATGATGCTCCAGGAGAAGATCAAGCACGAGAGCGTTGTTGGCAAACGCGAGCGCATCGAGCCAACGGGCGACTTCAACCAGTTTCTGCCCGCCGACGACCCGGTGCGGCGTGAGCTCGAGATGCTATTTCCGCCATATCTGAAGACCGGCGCCGACGCCGTCTGATCCGGCTCGGAAACGACCAGGACCTGCGAGGCTCGTCCATCCGAGCGGCCCTCTTGCTTTTCCGACCGGCGTGATTCGGTTTCAACTTCGAAGCTGCCACCAACCCGATCGAGCCGTGAAAATGTGCGCCACAGAGTGAGTTAGAATGCGAGAGACAGAGTGAGCCTGGCAGAGCATTCGGGCGCTGTGCGGAGTTCTACCGTAGGCGCTCTGCTTGCTGCGATTCGGCTGCTCCGATACAACTGGTTTAGCACTCGTATAGTGAGAGTGCTAATTTTGAACAGTGTACAGGTGAGCAATGGCGAAACAACTGCTTTTTGATGAGGAAGCGCGACACGCCCTCCGCCGCGGCATCGACGCGCTTGCCGATGCCGTGAAGATCACGCTAGGCCCCAAAGGACGCAACGTCGTCCTTGATAAGAAGTTCGGCTCCCCGACGATCACCAACGACGGTGTGACGATCGCCAAGGATATCGAGCTCGAGGATCCCTTCGAGAATATCGGCGCCCAGCTTGCCAAAGAAGTCGCTTCCAAGACCAACGACATCGCAGGCGACGGCACCACCACGGCAACCGTTCTTGCCCAGGCGATCGTCCATGAGGGTCTCAAGAACGTCGCGGCCGGCGCCAACCCCATGGCTCTGAAGCGCGGCCTCGAGTCCGCCACGAGCGTGATCGCGCAAGCGATTCGCGACAACGCGACTCCGGTAACGACCCGCGAGCAGATGGCGCAGGTTGCCAGCATCTCCGCGGCCGACCAGGAAATTGGCGACATGATCGGCGAGGTCATGGAGAAGGTCGGTAAGGATGGGGTCGTAACCGTCGAAGAGTCGAAGGGCATCCGCACCGAGACCGAGTACGTTGAAGGTATGAGCTTTGACCGAGGCTACATCTCGCCCTACTTCGTTACCAACCCGGAGCGGATGGAAGCGGTCATAGACGACCCCTACATTCTCATCACCGACAAGAAGATCTCCGCGGTCAACGACATTCTGCCGCTGCTGGAGCGACTGCTCCAGGTAAGCAAGAACTTCGTGATCATCGCCGACGACGTTGACGGTGAGGCGCTCGCTACGCTCGCGGTCAACAAGCTGCGCGGCACGATCAACGTGCTGGCGGTGAAGGCGCCGGGATTCGGTGACCGCCGCAAGGACAACCTGGGCGACCTCGCCGTTCTGACCGGCGGCCAGGTCATCAGCGACGAGCTCGGACGGAAGCTCGATTCGGTCACGCCGGCAGACATGGGCCGCGCTCGCCGCGTTATCTGCACCAAGGAAGAGACCACGGTGATCGAGGGCAAGGGCGAACAGACGGCCGTCGAGGCGCGTGTCTCTCAGGTCCGCGCAATGATGGAAGATGCCAAGAGCGACTGGGACAAGGAAAAGGCCCAGGAGCGGCTCGGTAAGCTGGCCGGCAGCGTCGCGGTCATCAAGGTCGGCGCGGCCACCGAGATCGAGCTTAAAGAGAAGAAGCACCGCGTCGAAGACGCGCTCTCCGCGACGCGTGCCGCGGTTGAGGAAGGGATCGTACCGGGCGGCGGCGTTGCCTTCATCAATGCATTGCCGAAGCTGGAGGCACTGCAACTCGGCGACGATGAGTCGACCGGGGGCAACATCCTGCGCCGCGCTCTCGAAGAACCGCTCCGCCGCATAGCGATCAATGCCGGTCAAGACGGCTCGGTCATCGTCCAGGAAGTCCGGAGCCTGCCGGTTGGCCAGGGCTATGACGCCCTCCTCGGCGAATTCGGCGATATGATCAAGAAGGGCATCATCGACCCTGCCAAGGTGACCCGCTCGGCGCTCGAGAACGCGGTCAGCATTGCGGGCATGGTGCTTACCACGAACTGCCTGGTGACCGACCTGCCGGAGAGGCAGGCCGGCGCTCCCGGCGCACCACCGATGTACTAATCACGGGCCAACGGGGATTCCCTCCCCAATCAGACGGTACAGTGCAGGGGGACACGCGGTGCGTGTCCCCCTGTTTCGCGTTCGCCGCGCGGTCGTCAGAGCAAACAGACGAACCGCGAGTTGTACCTCTCGCAGGAGTTCGCGTGAAAGTTCTTTTCGTTACCGTCGAAATGAGCCCGCTGGCCAAAGTCGGTGGGCTCGCAGATGTAGCGGGGTCGCTGCCTAAGGCGCTGGTGCGTTCTGGACATGACGTGCGCATTGTCATGCCGCTACACGGGATCACAGACGGCTCCCGCTTCGGCGTGACCAGTACCGGCGAAACGGTGATCGTTCGTCAGGCGGCGGGCAACGAGCTGGCCGGCGAAATTTGCATGGCCACAGTCGGCGGCGTGCCCGTGTACCTCGTCGACGTCCCGGCGTTATTCGACCGCACGCAGATATACGGAGAACAAGACGATACGGTTCGGTGGCTGGCATTCTGCGACGCCGTGCTGGCGTGGCTCCACCGCATCACCTGGCGACCGGACGTAGTGCATCTGAACGAATGGCACACCGCCTTTGTCGCCAGCCGGTTGCGTCAAGATCCGGACGACGCGCTCGCGGCGTTGCCCAGGGTCTACACCATCCACAACCTGGCCATCCACGGCGGCTTCGATGACGAGTTTGCACGGGCGGCCGGCATTGGAGGCCGCGCGTTGAACTCGCCGCTCGCCTTGGAACCGTGGGTGTCCCGCAGCGGGATGGGACAGGGTTTGCTCTGGTGCGACCTCATCAACACCGTCAGCCCTACGTACGCCAAGGAGATCATGGAACCAGAGTACGGCGCCGGGCTCGATCCGCTGCTACGGAAACGACGCGACGACCTGTTCGGCATCCTGAACGGCATCGACTACGAAGAGTTCGACCCGGCGACGGATCCCCGGCTACCGGCTCACTACGATGCAGACCAATATGCCGGCCATTCGGACGTAAAAGCTGCGCTCCAGCGGCGAATGGGACTGATCGAAACGCGCGAGACGCCGGTGATCGGCATGGTCACGCGACTCTTTTTCCAAAAGGGGGCTGATTTAGCGGTAGAGTCCATCGAAGCGCTCATCAATGAGCATCCGCTGCAGTTCGTTGTGCTCGGCACCGGCGACAATGTCTATCACGAGCAGCTTGTGGCGTTGCGTGAACGGCATCCTGGCAAGATTGCGCTCGAGCTGGCATTCGACGCGGACCTGGCGCAACTGATCTACGGCGGCACCGACGTGTTTCTAATGCCGTCTCGCTTCGAGCCATGCGGGCTGGGCCAGATGATCGCCCTTCGGTATGGCTCGGTGCCTGTCGTGCGGCGGACGGGCGGCCTGGCAGACACAGTGCGCGAGTGGACCGGTCCCGGTAGCGGCGGCAACGGATTTCTCTTCGACCTGCCCGCGGCGGACGAATTAACGCAGGCGCTGCACCGGGCGTTGGCGGTCTATGCCCGCCCCGACGAATGGCAGGCGCTGGTACGTAGCGGCATGCGCGACGACTATTCGTGGGGAGAGGCGGCGCGAGAGTACGTAGGACTCTACGAGCGATCAGTGGGCCGCGCCGCGAGTAGTTCTAATCCGGCGCGCACCTGAACGGCGCGGTGTACGGGAGAAAATCATGCCCGGTATTTTGGCGGGGGCAATCGACCTCGGCGGCACCAAGATTCTGTCCCTCGTCGTCGACGACGGCGGCGCCATAAAAGGCAGAGACCAGCGCCCCACCCAAGCCGAACGGGGACTGGATCGTGTGCTCGGCAGCATGGTCGAATCTTTGCGGCGCGCCTGCGAGGACGGGGGCGTCGGGCTCGATGCGTTGCATGGTATCGGTGTTGCCGTGCCGGGACCGATCGACCTCGAAGCCGGCGTGCTCGCGAGCCCGCCGAACCTACCCGGCTGGAACGACGTTCCCCTGGTGCGCTTGTTGCAGGAACGTACCCGCATCTCCGTCCTGCTGGAGAACGACGCAAACGCGGCTGCAGTCGGTGAACACGCCTTCGGAGCCGGGCGCGGCATCCGGGATATGGTCTTCATCACGATCAGCACCGGTATTGGCGGCGGCATCATTGCCGGTGGCCATATCTACCACGGAGCCACGGGCGCGGCCGGCGAGATAGGACACGTGGTCGTCGAGCCAGACGGGGCGCGTTGTGGATGCGGCAGACGCGGCTGCCTGGAAGGACTCGCCTCCGGAACCGCCATCGGCCGCAACGGCGAACATGCCGCTCGGCAGGGCCGGTCCTCCGCGCTCGGCGAGGTTCTGGACAAGGTCGGGGCGGTGACGGCGGAGGACGTTTCCCGCGCGGCGCAGGGTGGAGACACGGGGGCGAAAGAGGTGCTCGCTACCGCGGCCAAATATCTTGGGATCGGGCTGGTGACCGTCGTTCATCTGTTGAATCCCCAGATGATCGTCATTGGAGGCGGGGCCAGCAAGATCGGCGATCCGCTCCTCGGTCCGGCCGAGGCGTACATGCGATCGCATGCGTTTCCTCTCATGGCAGCCGCGGTACGTATCGTCCCGGCTTCTACAGGCGACGATGCCGGCGCCCTTGGGGCGGCGGCGCTGGTCTTGAACCGTGACCTTGCCGAGTCCGCTTAGGAGTTCATTCTCGTGACCCGGCGGCGCGCCGCCGCGTATACTGTCCCCCGACGCGGAGCTCCTTCCTCAATCTCCGGGAGACGTCGACTTGACAGCCCCACCTGTCGAACCATCGCTGCAAGCTCCCGGCCGAGTCTTTTCACGGCTGCGCGACCAGAGTCCTGCAGCGGCCGGACTCATCGCGGTGATCTTCCTCACGGAGGCGGTCATTGGCGTACTCTTGCTGGCGATAAACCCACAGTATCCTGCCAGCAGGCTGGGTGAAGGCGTTCGCATTACCGGCCTGGCATTTTCCGTTTATGGCGCGGCCAAGATGCCGGGTCAGCCGATCGGCGGCTGGCTTGCGGACCGGTTTGAACCGCGGATCGTGCTCATCGGCGGTCTCCTGCTCAGCCTGCCGACGATCATCATCATGGAACGCTTCCAGAACGTCTGGGCCTATATCCTTGCCTGGATCATGTTCGGATTGACCCTGGCAGTGGTCTGGCCGGCCGTCTACGCGATCGTGGGTCACCGATTCCGTCCTGATCGGCAAGGGCGATTACTCGCGCTGGTCAGCATGGGACAAATTGCCGGCACCGCGGCCGGCACAGGTGCAGGGGCTTTTATCGTCGATCACGTGTCGTATGGTGGAGCTTTTGGGCTGGCGCTGCTGATAGAAGCAATTGCGCTGTCGATCGCCATTCTCGCCGTTCCGCGCACGAGAGTAGACGGCCCCACCACGTTGGTTCCAGGTACCGCCCTACAGCCTTCCGGAATCAGTTCGATACGGAGGCTGGTCACACTCAATGTTGCCATGCTGATCGGGCTGATCATGCTGCTCAGTACCGCCGTCGCTATGATCGCACCTGACCTCAAACCGTACAGTGACCAGATCTTGCACGTCAGCTACTCGACGTTTGTGTTGATGCTGGCTATACCGGCGACTGTGGCTGCGCTGCTGATCGTGCCATCCGGATATATTGCCGACCGCTTCGGCCGAAACCTACCGATTGGGCTTGGTCTTTTCCTCTTCGCTGCCAGCCTGTTATTGCTAACGCTGACTCACTCGCCACTGCTATCCACGCTGTTCGCTACCATCGCGGCGGTCGGCTATGTACTCGTTTTGCCGGCATTCAGCGCCTCACTGCTCGACCTCTCGTCAAGCGGCAATCGCGGTCTTTTGACCGGCATCAGCACGTCGATCCAGGCAATCGGACTCGTAGTCGGTCCAGCAGTCGGCGGCTTTCTGATCGACGCCTCAGGGCCGCTGGCTCCGTTTCGCGTCGCCTTCGCGATCGTGTTCGTCACCGGCCTGCTCTCGATCGTCTACGCCGGGCGGACCCGTGCCATCTATCGCGAGCGAGTGCAGAGGGCGGGAGGTGCGTGACCTACGTCGCCTGCGTGAGCTAACAGCTTTGCGGCGTGTGAAGCGGTGGTAGGGCCAGGAAGAGGACGACCGGTCGAATTACAGCTCGAGGTCTTCGCTCAGGTTCCGAAGCCGGCGAGATACCGGTTTACCGGCACCCAGCGTGAACAATTCCGTCGTGAGCGTTCGTTGCACGAGTCCGTTTGGAAAGAGCGTATTCGGGTCGCCGTCGCGTAGCTGGCTACGGTGGCAGGCGATGGCGGCCAGCTTACGGTCGGAAAATTCCCGGATGTCGATTGCCGCGGCAACGTCCTGCGGCTCAACCCCAAGTTTGCCCGGATCCAGTCCGCGAATCGTGGTTGCATACTCCGACTCCAGCATGTGATCGAACATCGGGCGGAACATTCCGCGCGGAAATGCCGCCAAGTACAGCCGCTGCGGAGCCCAGCCCGGACCGAATTCGGACTCCGGAAAGCGATCACCGCCCCCGGCGGCGCCAAACGCCGCGACCACCAGCCGGTATAACGCCAGATGGTCCGGATGGCCGTAGACTCCGTCGGCCCCGAGCGTAATGACGACCTGCGGGCGGACCGATCGGATTTCGCGGATGATCTCCCCGGCGACGTCGGGAAAGTTCACGTCGCCGACACCCCCATCGGGCAGGCCAAGAAATGCAGGCGGCGGCAAGCAAAGCGCGTCGCAGGCGCAGGCAAGCTCGGCGGCTCGTGTAGCCCCGAGGTCGTTCACGGGGGCGACGTTCGCACGCAGGTCCATGCCTGCACTCCCCGCGGTTGCGCAGAGGACGTGCACGCCGGCTCTTTCTGCCGCAAGTCTCGCGAGTGTGCCGCCGCTGCTGTATGACTCGTCGTCGGGGTGTGGGAATATGCCGAGCACACGCAGCGGATCTGTCATTGTGGGGTCACTCGCCCAAACCTTCGTAGGGGGCGACGATGATCTCCTGCGCCCTACCACGTTGCAGCGCCAGGCTCAGTAGAAAAGCGACGCCAAGCGCTATCGCCGCAACGAGAAAGGTTTCGTCGAATGTACGGTGCATGATCCCCTGGAATCGCGCCTGGTAGTTCGGGTCGTCGAACGATATATCCGCCAGTCTGCGCGTAAAGGTCCCCAGCCCCTGGGTTGCCAGCAGCGCCAGCCCGACGATCATGCCCGTCGTCCAGACGACGAGCAACAGCGCCGACGCCGTCGCGCGCTCGCGATGAGAGACCGCGTCCACAACCGTCGCGACGATCGGGCCATCGCACAGACCGAGGCCGAGGCCGATCGCTCCCAGGGCGCCCCAGAGGTGCCACGTCGAGGGCGCAAGCGCCGCGGCCTCCCCAGGCACGAACGGCCAGGCGCGCATCCAGATGAATCCGGCAATGGCGAACCCCAGGCCGAGCAGCACAGTCGGCCTGTTCCCCACCATTGTTGCCAGCCAACCACCAACCAGACCGCCGATCGGCAGCAGCAATAGAAGCCGCATCAGGTTCAGGCCGCCTTGCGTCGTGCTGCCGCCGTACAGGACATCGGTCATCAAGGGAACGTTCACAAGCGCAGTGATCAGCGCTCCGCCGATGAGGAAGTACGTCAGCATCGCCGCCGAGACGTGGCGCACGCGTAAGATGCGCAGGTCAACCATCGGTCGCGGGTTCAGCCACTCGGCGCGCGCAAATAGCGCCAGCGCGATTGCTCCGGCAATTCCGACAATCAGGCTGACCGGCAGCGGTCGCGGGTTGGCGCCATCGTCGGTGAGCGCGAAGGTCAGTGCCGACAGCCCGGCGACCAAAAGTACAGCGGCGCGCCAATCGATGCGCTGACGCTCACCCGTGCGGTGGTCGCGGGCCAGCAATGGCATTGCGACCATGAACGGGAGGAGCAGCGGCACGTTCAACCAGAAGATGACTCGCCAGTTCCATGCTCCAGAGATTGCCGCCCCCCAAACTGGTCCCAGGAATGTGCTGCCGTTGTTTGCCGCCGCCAGTGCGCCGAGAACGAGTGTCCGCCGTTTGGCGCTGGTGGCATCCGCGGCTATCGCGAGCGCGATCGGCAACAGACCACCCCCACCGATCGCCTGCAACGCCCGTGCGGCCACCAAAAACGCCAGGTTTGGCGCAACCGCCACCATGAGTGAGCCGGCCACGAAAATCGCGATCGCGACAAGGAAAATGCGCACGCGTCCGAATACATCCGCAATGCGGCCGACGATCGGCATCGAAACCGTATAGCCGATCAGGTAGCCGTTGACGATCCACGATGCCTCGCCGAACTTCGTATTGATCGGGAGACGAATGTCCTTGATGATGTCGGGCAAAACCGTGACGACGACGGTTTGATCGAGCGTTCCAAAGAACACACCCGCGCCGACGACAAACAACAGCAACGCGGCAGTTGGTCGTCGCGACACGGTGCGCATCCCGTGTTCGAGCGCCAGCGCAGCCGCGCTCGGAGGATGCGCAGTGCCGGAGGCAGCGGCCGGGACCGGGTCGCTCATGCCGGCGGCTGAATAGTGACGCTCTCGTTGAACTGTGAGAGGTCGAGAATACGTGCGATGTTGGCCGGCTCCTGGTCGTTCAGCGGACCGTCGAGCCGCAGACGGTAGACCCGCTGGTCCGTGTTACCGATCCAGACCTTCCCCTTTACCGACTTGCCTGCCTGGGCATCAGCATCGAGGGCGGTGAGGTCGCCGGCATCAATCGTGCCGGACACGACGGTCGCATCCACGCCGCTAACTTTTTCCGTTCCCGCAAACTGGGGCGACTTCACACCGTGCAATGCCTTGAGCACGCCGTTATTCGGGTCGAGGATTGAGGCCGCGCCGACCCCGTTGGGAAGCGGCAAATAGCGGTTTCCGATCAGCGCGATCCAGACGTTATTGCCAACGCTGATCACCTTTGCGTCGATGTCAAATCCCTGGGCGACAGTGCCCGAGATGGTCGCTTTCATTCGATCCGGCTGCACGAAATCACCATCTGCTTTGGACATCGAAATGCCCTGCGCAACCGGCGTACTGCCGTTTTCGTGAGTCAATGTGAAGTGGAATGCTTTCAGAACTTCGGTGTTCTTCGTGGCGGTGTTGAGCAGGTCCTGCGGGGTCGGAGACGGTGTTGCGCGAGCGATCGGAGCGGAGGTTGCGGTCGCCACCGCGCTTTTCTTCTTCGAGCCGCACGCGACCGCGGCCGGCAAAAGCAGCAGTGCCAGAGCAAGCGCGAACGCTGATCGAGATTTCTGATGGTTTGTGTTCACCGCTTAATCCGTTCTCGGCGCATCCAGCGCCCGTGAGGCGCCGGACGCCGTCACATAGTGACCACGAGTCCGCTACCAGCGACCACATGGCCGATCGACCAGCAGCCGGCGCCGTGTCGCGTGCAGGCTTTTTCAAACGTACTGGCGCGCTCAGGGGGCACTGCGGCCAGCAGTCCGCCGGAAGTTTGCGGGTCGTACAGCAGCTCGACTATTTCACGGGGCACGCCGGGGTCCACGCGCACCCGATCGCATACGAACTCCTCGTTGCGATTGCTCCCCCCCGTCCGAACGCCAGCGCGCACGGCATCCAGCGCGCCGTCGAGCAGGGGCACGCCGGCAGCTTTTATGACCAAGCACACGCTGCTGAGCCGCGCCATTTCGTCCGCATGGCCAAGCAGACCGAAACCTGTGATATCAGTCAGCGCAGACGCGCCCGCCTCGCGTGCAGCGAGCGAGCCACCACGATTGAGCTGCAGCATCGACGCGGTCGCTTGCTTCAGGTCGGACTCGGCCACCTTGCCGTCCTTAATGCTCGAGCAGAGCACGCCCGTGCCGATCCGCTTCGTCAAATAGAGCCGGTCACCCGCGTGTGCGCCCGCCTTGGTCAGCACCCGATCCGGGTGGACGGCGCCCGTTACCGCCAGCCCATACTTTGGCTCCGGGTCGTACACCGTATGCCCCCCGGCGATCACACCGCCCGCCTCGCGCACTTTATCGGCGCCGCCACGGAAGATTTCCGTCATGGCGGCAATATCCATGGAGTCCGGAAAGGCGGCGATATTCAGCGCGAACAGAACGTCGCCCCCCATGGCGTACACATCGCTCATGGCGTTGGCCGCGGCGACGGCTCCAAACAGATAGGGGTCGTCCAGCACCGGCGCAAAGAAGTCCAGCGTCTGCACGATGGCTTGATCATCGTTCAGCCGGTAAACGGCGGCATCATCCGCTAGCTGGAGGCCAACCAGCAGGTTCGGAAAATCAGCCGCGGACAAGGTCTCGGTCAGCGGGCGCAGCACCTGCGCCAGGGCCGCGGGGCCCACTTTAGAGGCTCAACCGCCGCAACTGACCATGGACGTTAGGCGCACCGGGGCGCTCGCCATCGCGCATCACCTCCTCCCCTCGCGGGCTGCGGTGATCGTACGAGTCCGCGCCTCTGCCCCGCAAGCTTACTGCCACGCATCGTTCACGGCACCTCTCATTCGTCCGGCTCCGCGCGGCCCTCTATACTTATCCGTGGCGTACGCGTACGAGCGGCGGGACAGGAACCCGAATGCATTTCGACACCGACGTTGTGGTTGTGGGCGCGGGTCCCGCTGGCGCCACTGCCGCACGTGCCCTGGCCGAACGCGGCGTGAAAACGCTGCTGATCGAGCGATCGCGGCTGCCGCGTTACAAGAGTTGCGCGGGCGGCATCCCCGTTCGGACCGCGGCGATGCTGCCGTTCGACCTTGAGCCCGTGATCGAGGATCGCGTCGCGGGTCTGAATGTCAGCTACCAGGGGACGAGCCGCTTCACACGGCGATCCAACGAACCATTTGCGTTCATGGTGATGCGCGACCGCTTCGACAGCCTGCTCACGGAGCAGGCATGTCAGGCCGGCGCCGAACTAGCCGACTGCAGCCCCGTCCGTGAACTCCACAGGATTGAAGGCGGTTTTGAGTTGACGGCCGGCGGACGTCGGATGCGCAGCCGGTTCGTGATCGGCGCCGACGGTGCCAACAGCGTCGTAGCACGTGCGACCGGCCTGGGTGCCGGGCTGGCAGAAAGCGCTGCTTTGGAAGCGGAAGTGTGCGCCACAGATACCGACCTGGAGCGCTGGCGCGGGCTCGTAAACGTCGATTTCGGCTATCGTCCATGGGGGTATGGCTGGGTTTTTCCGAAAGAACAGCGGCTCTCTGTCGGGCTTGTTTTACCGCGCGACCGGGGCGGCGATCTACGCGGTTATCTGCGCACCTATTTGGACAGACTGGGACTCGGTGGTGCCGAGGTGGATCGGCTTGTCGGGCATAAGCTGCTCTTACGTCGGGGCAATGAGCCGATAGCCGGTCATGGTGTCCTGGTGGTTGGTGACGCCGCCGGGCTCGCAGACGAATTTACCGAGGAAGGGATCTATTATGCGGTGAAGAGCGGGCTGATTGCCGCAGATGTCATCGGACAGGCGCTGGAACAAGGTTTTGCCTGGCTCGGCGCCTACGAGCACCAGGTAGATCGCCATATCATGCCGGAGCTTCGTGCCGCCCGAATCATTGCCTACACGTTCTACGCGATGATGCGCCGGTCACCGGCGGCAATGATGGGGATCAGTCGCTACATGAGCTACTTCTGGAATGCGTTCTTTCGCGTTCAGCAGGGCGTGACCGGGTACGACGAAGAGCTTGCACGGGCCTGGTGGCTGCGTCCGATGTTGCCGCTGGTGAACCGTGCCTCCCTCCGTTCCTGAACTGATCGAACGGCTCGGTCGCGTCTTTGGAGAGATGCAGTGGCGGCCGAGCGGCGATCCGGTTGGGGAACTGGTCCTTACGATCCTCTCTCAGCACACGTCGGATCGGCTCTCCGGACGGGCCTTCGCGAACCTACTCGCACAGTTCCCAAGCTGGGAGGCCGTCCTCCAGGCGCCCACGTCAGAGGTCGCAGAGTGCATAGCCATCGGCGGCCTATCAAATCAGAAGGCACCCCGAATCAAGGCCGTTTTAGAACGGATCCATTCCGAGCGCGGCAGCCTCGACCTGCACTTCCTCTCAGGCCTTCCGCTGGATGAAGCGCGTACGTGGCTCGTAGACCTGCCGGGCGTCGGACCGAAGACCGCTGCCTGCGTGCTCATGTTCGCGCTCGGAAAACCCGCATTACCTGTCGATACTCACGTGTATCGCGTCGGCCAGCGGCTCGGGTTGATTCCTCCGAAAATGACCGCCGATAAGGCGCATGCTCATCTCGAATCAATCGTGCCGCCCGCCGACGTCTACGCATTCCATGTGGGACTGATCAAGCACGGTCGCTACACCTGTGTTGCTCAGCGACCCCGTTGCGACGGCTGCGTTCTCAGCGACGTGTGTCCGGCGTGCTCTTCCTTCAAATCATCGGGCACTGGTTAGCTTTATTGCTCGCATTGGGACCAAAAGAGTGCGCGAAATCCGGATCACTTTTGCAAACAGTGATCCGGATTTTTTTGCAGCGCGTAGTAACCGTTTGATGGCCTCGACGTGTCCCACGTCGAGGCGCTTACGACGAAAGGAGCGACAACGTGACACGCGATGAAAGATCGCCGCCGACAATGCCCGTGCGAGTCTGTCCACATCAATGGAGCTAATGCTCAAGTTTGGAAGGAACACCACATTGCGCAAGATCACCGTCTTTGCGGCTCTGGTCACAGTAGCGCTGCCCCTGGGGGCCAGGCATGCAACGCATAGCGTTAATGCAAGCAGCCACCGTGAGGCGCCGCTGACCAGCCAGTACCCGAATATCGATAGCACCGACCTCTACGCATTTGTCAGCCCGGACAAGCCGGACACAGTCACCATCATCGCGAACTACATCCCGTTGGAAGGACCGGCTGGCGGACCGAACTTCTATCGATTCGGCGATGACACGCTCTATACGATCAACGTCGATAACGTCGGCGATGGTTTGCCGCACATCCGCTACGATTTCACCTTCACGACCTTCTACCGCAACCCGAACACGTTCCTGTACAACACCGGACCGATCAAGTCCCTCGACGATCCGAACTGGAACATCTACCAATCCATGAAGGTCACGCGGACGGATTCGACCGGGACGAAGGTAGTTGGCGACAATCTGAAGACGCCGCCCGTCAACGTCGGCTCGCACTCGACTCCAAACTACGACGCGCTCGCCTCAGCGGCGATCCAGGACGTCGGCAACGGTACCAAAGTCTTTGCAGGACAGCGCGCCGACCCATTTTTCGTCGATCTGGGCGCGACATTCGACCTGCTCACCATTCGCAACATCCCCGGCAATATGGGTGGCGGCGTCAATACGCTCAAAGGGTTCAACGTCCACACCATCGCCATCCAGGTGCCGATCAGCCAGCTAACCAACGACGGCAAGGCTCCAAACGATACGAAGGTCAGCGACGCCGTTCTCGGCTTCTGGACATCGGCCTCACTGCAGCGGACATCGGTCCTGCGAGACGATGGCTCGGTGGCCGACGATGGACCGTTCGTCCAGGTTTCACGCCTCGGCATGCCGTTGACTAACGAGCTCGTCGTTCCCGTGGGTCTGAAGGACTACTGGAACGCCACGGCTCCGGCGGCAGATTCACAGTTCGGCGCCGCGGCGGCGGATCCGGAACTGGCTCATCTCTTCACCGCCCTGTACAACATCAAAGTTCCGCCCGCACCGCGTAAAGACATCATCGCCGCATTCTTCACCGGGTTACCAGGCATCAACATGCCGTCCAACCCGACGATCGCGGACGAGCTCCGGCTCAACGTAGCCATTCCGCCGTCGGCCACCCCGAACCGCATGGGTGTGCTTGGCAATGACCTGGCCGGCTTCCCCAACGGCCGCCGGCTCACCGACGACGTGGTCGACATCGAGTTGAATGTGGTTGCCGGTGTAGCGTACCCGCTGTTCGTCGACAAGACCTTCCAGCCGGACCCCCTCGCGGGCAAGCTCGGAGACGGCGTCGACACTCCAGACAAGCCACAGTTATCAACCTTCCCGTACGTGGCCTCTCCGTACGCCGGCTTCCCCTAGTCTCGATGCTGTAGCCGTCCGCCCGTCCGGGCGGACGGCTACAACTCCGGTTTCCGCGCCGTACCTCACAAGGAGCACTGCACCGTGGTCATCCGTCAACGACCCGCCTCTTTCGCCATTTCGCTTGCGCTCGTCCTGATTGCCGGCCTCGCTGCGACATGGTGGGCAACCGGCGGTCCGTTCAGTCAGGCTGCTCGTGATGTCGGCTCAGCCGGCTCTGCGGCGGGCTCGGATCCGGCGATCTCAACCGACCGGGCCGTCGCCACGTTGCAGAATCGCCTGCAGCAGGAACCGACATTCGCGGCGGGATATGCGCAATTAGGAGACGCTTACCTCCAAAAGGCCCGCGAGACGGCAGACCCCTCGTACTACGTCAAGGCCGACGCAGTATTACGCCAGGCGCTCAGTCTCGACGCACAGAGCTTCGACGCTATGGTTGGGCTGGGCTCACTGGCGCTGTCTCGGCACCAGTTCCGCGACGCGCTCCAGTGGGGCGAACAAGCACGGGTGCTGAATCCGTACAGCGTGGATGCCTATGCGGTGATCGGCGATGCACACACGGAGCTTGGTGAATACGACGAAGCAATAGCGGCATTCCAAAAGATGATCGACCTGAAGCCCGGGCTTCCAGCATATTCGCGCGTCTCGTATGCACGGGAGTTGCACGGCGACGCCGATGGCGCGCTCGCAGCAATGACCAAAGCGGTGAAACTGGGCGGTCCCGGAACCGAGGCAACCGCGTGGACGAGGGTGCAGGTCGGGAATCTTTATTTCAACCGTGGCGACTACACGAACGCCAGCCGGTACTACAAGCAGTCCTTGTTCGACTATAAAGACTACTCGCACGGCTATGCGGGCCTGGCAAAGGTTGCTGCGGCACGCGGCCATTACGCTGATGCGATCAAGCTCTACCAGCGCGTTACGCGCCTCTTACCGCTTCCCGAATACGTGATCGCACTTGGCGACGTTCAGCAGGCCGCGGGCAAAACGCAGGACGCGGCCCGTACGTACGACCTTGTCGACGTCGAGGACCAGCTTCTTCGGGCGGCAAACGTCGATAGCGATGTAGAGATCGCACAGTTCGACGTCGACCACGGCCGCAACGTGGCCACTGTTCTGCAACAGGCGCAACAAGGTGCCGAACGGCGGCCAAGCGTCAAGGGGTACGACGTGCTGGCATGGACCCTCTACAAGACCGGTGACGTGACTGGAGCCCAGTCGGCGATGAAGCAAGCTCTGAAACTGGGCACGAAAGATCCGCTCATGCTGTTCCACGCCGGCATGATTACCTACGCGGCCGGCGACCATTCCGCCGCACGCGGTTACCTGGAATCCGCGGTCACTATCAATCCGCATTTCTCGGTGCTCTACGAGACCACCGCCACGCGATTGCTCGATCAATTACGCCACGAGGCCGGAGCTCGCACAACCAGCGGAGGCTCCAAGTGAAGGCGGGCAAGGGCTCGCTTCGCGCCGTACGTGCTTGCGCGCGATCGGCGCCAATTACCGAGCGCGGCGCGAACCACAAACTGTCTGCGGGAATCCGCTAATTGGTACCCCGGCCGCGGCGTGACGTCGCCGAAGGCGGCTCATCGGAGATCCACACCCGGACTTCGTCCCTACCGCGCATCTTGCGAACAGTGGCGTTCACTCCGGCCCGCTTAAACGACCCACGCAGAGATAAGACGAATTTCTGCGGATTCTCTCCCAGTTCTTCGTAGACCGCAGCCTCCTCCGGGTTATCTAGCACTGAGCGAGCATACTCGTCGAACTGGTTCATTCGCTGCCTGCGTATACCCGGCGTTTTGGTTTTTCTGGTGTTCTGGGCTTCTTCCTTGGAAATGAGACGAACGCGAACCATCATTCCCCCTTCATGCAGACATCGCTCTCATTTCAGTTGTACAGCAACGATAGTTCCGATGCAATGGTCCATGAAGGCCATTGTTCACAAATTGAGTGCTCAATACGATCGTAAGGACTCGCCATTCGCGGTCGTTGGCCGAACTGACAAGCTGTGCACCATTATCAGATGATGACTGATGCTGACAACAGAAAGGCCCGCCGGCTGATTGCCGGCGGGCCCATATATATCGCACTTGCGGCATGGTGACTCTGCGGTGGACGGACACGCTGCTGCGTAATACCGCTTGCGTAGGCCGGAACGGCGCGTGACGCCGGTGCAATCGGCCTGGACTCATTGAGTTACGCGGGTCTGCCCACCATTCATGCTAGCCCCCAGTGGGGCTCTCTCTATCCACCATCCAGACTCCGTAGCGGGAGTGGAGACGTACACCCATTGGTGCCCTCCTACTGCCGGTTATTCTGGAATCACCCGATAGGTGATTTCAAACCAAGTCTACATCGCGGACAAGCGATAGCAACTCACTACAGAGCTGTACACGCGCTCAGAGTTGCGGATAGCGCTGGCGAACGCGGCATATCGCTGCCGCGCTTACCACTGCTCTACGCTCATTCGTACGAACTCACGGATGCACCCCTACGCCAGCGCCCCGTGGCACTTCTTGAACTTGCGGCCGCTGCCGCAGTAGCAAGGGTCGTTGCGGCCGGGAGCCTTCACCGCTGTTGGTGAGCCCTGCCTGCCGTTGCGATTGGGGAGAGCTGCCGCTTCGCCGTTGGCCGTCGGTGCGTCGCGATTCTCACGTAATCGCAATGGACGGGGCGCAGCCGGTGCAGTGGCCCGGCCGCCGGCCACACCGGCCGCCAAGGGCTCTGCAAATTCTTCCGGGCTTTCTGGAAGCGCCAGGACCGCTGCCTGCTGTCGAGGAATCTGGTTCACCTGTAACTGTTGGTGATAGATATTGCGCGCGACGAGGTTACGGATGTTTCCTTTCAGTTGCTCGAACATGTCGTGCGCTTCGCGCTTGTACATGACGAGCGGGTCGTTCTGGCCGTATGCCTGCAGTCCTATGCCTTCGCGCATCTCTTCCATCGCCGTTAGGTGCTCGATCCAGAGCGCATCGATGGTTTGCAATAGCACCTGCCGTTCGACAAAGCCAAACGGGTCATCGCCGAATGGATCGATCCCGCGCACTCGCTCGAATTGGGCGATTTTCGCGTCGTAGAGCTGCCGCGCGTGGTCAGTAAGCTGCTCTTTGATGTCCGCGGGAGTCATTTCGATCAGCGTTGCCTGGTCGAGACCCGGCGGCAGTTCCATGATCGCGTTGATCTGCGCCATCAGGCTCTCCAGGTCCCACTCGTCGGCCGGCCGGTCGTCTACGTGTGCCGAAACTACGGCGCCCACCTCTTCTTCGGACATGGTGCGAACGTTCTCACGCACGTCGGCACCTTCCAGGATCTTCCGTCGCTCGCGGTAGATGACGTCGCGGTGCATGTTCATCACATCGTCGTACTCGACGACGTGCTTCCGGATGTCGAAGTTGTAGCCTTCTACTTTTGATTGAGCCGTATGGATCGCTTTACTGACCCATGAATGCTCAATCGGCGTCTCGTCATCCATTCCGAGCTTGGTCATCATTCCCGGCAGCCAGTCCGGCGCAAACCGGCGCATGACATCGTCTTCGAATGATACGTAGAAGCGCGAGCTCCCCGGGTCGCCCTGCCGCCCGGCTCGACCGCGAAGCTGATTGTCGATGCGCCGGGACTCGTGTCTCTCTGTGCCGATGATGTGCAAGCCGCCCTGCTCGACTACGTTGTTGTGCTCGTTCTTCCACTCTTCATCGTCTCGCTCATCGGGCTTACCGCCGAGGATGATGTCTGTGCCGCGCCCAGCCATGTTCGTGGCGATCGTGACGCCGCCCAGGCGTCCCGCCTGCGCGACGATCGACGCCTCGCGTTCGTGTTGCTTGGCGTTTAAGACTTCGAGCTTCACACCGCGACGTCGCAGCAACTCGGCAAGGTATTCAGACTTTTCAATTGAAACGGTGCCGACGAGTACAGGTTGGCCGTGCTGGCTGCGTTCCATGACTTCGCTCGCGACAGCCGCAAATTTCGCCTCTTCAGTTCGATAAACCAGGTCGCCGTTGTCAACGCGCACCATCGGCTGGTTTGTTGGCACCGAAACGACTTCGAGCTTATAGATCTTGTGGAACTCCTCGGCCTCGGTCATGGCCGTACCGGTCATACCAGCGAGCTTCTCGTAGAGGCGAAAGTAGTTCTGCAGCGTGATCGTTGCGTACGTTACGCTCTCGTTCTGAATCTTGACCCGCTCTTTAGCCTCAACCGCTTGGTGCAGGCCGTCTGACCAACGCCGCCCGTGCATGAGCCGGCCGGTAAAGTCGTCGACGATGATCACTTCGCCATCTTTGACAACGTAGTCGCGGTCGCGCTGGTAGATGATATGAGCTTTCAGAGCCGCGTCGAGGAAGCGCGTCAACTTGAAGTTCTCGGCGGAATAGATGTTGCCGATCCCAAGTCCGCGCTGGATCCTCTCGACGCCCTCGTCGGTCAGGGTCACAACCCTCTGCTTTTCGTCGACTTCGTAATCGGTATTTAGACTGAGCGTGGGCACCACGCGCGCGAACGCCTGGTAAATCTGGACGTTCTCTTCCGCCGGTCCGCTGATGATCAGCGGCGTCCGCGCTTCGTCGATCAGGATATTGTCGACCTCGTCGACGATCGCGTAAGACAGTTCGCGCTGAACGCAGCCGTCGAGGCTGCGTGACATGTTGTCGCGCAGGTAGTCGAAACCGAACTCGTGGTTGGTTCCGTACAACACGTCGGCGAGGTAGGCTTCGTTGCGGCTGCACGGCACGAGGTATTCCGCGTTCGGCTGATCGCTTACCTTGTCGTGCGAGACCAGAAACGCGGCCTCGTGCTGCAGGACGCCTACGGAAAGACCAAGCCGGGTAAAGATCGTGCCTGGACCCATGTACTGCGGGTCGCGCTTGGCCAGGTAATCGTTCACCGTAACCAGGTGTACGCCGAGGCCGGTAAGCGCATTCAGGTACAGGGGCAGCGTCGCTACCAGCGTCTTGCCTTCACCGGTCTTCATCTCGGCGATCTGGCCGCGATGCAGAATGACGCCGCCCATGATCTGGACGTCAAAATGACGGCGGCCCGTATAGCGATGTGATGCCTCTCGCACGACGGCGAAAGCTTCCGGCAACAGGTCGTCCAGCGTCTCGCCATCTGCAAGTCGCTGTTTGAATTCGTCGGTCTTGGCACGCAACTCCTCGTCGGAGAGCGCTTGTGTCTCCGGCTCGAGCGCATTTACCTCTTCGACGATCGGGAGGAGGTGCTTAATCTCTTTCTCATTCGGATCGCCGATCAATTTGCTGAGAAACTTCATCTGGAATCACCTTGCCGAACGCAGAGGAGCAAGAGTTATTGTCGATAAATGATACACCAGGGGGCCCCGGTCACCGTTTCCCTACCAGCCGTTTCCCTACTAATGGAACATTGCGCCGACCGACTGGCCGGTATGGATACGCGTGATCGCGTCGGCCAGCATTGGAGCCAGTGACAGCGTCCGGATCTTATCCGATTGCTTGCCCGATGGGGTTGGGAGTGAGTCCGACACAACAAGTTGTTGAAGGGGGCTATCGTCAATTCGCTTGATCGCCGGCCCTGAAAGCACGCCGTGCGTTGCGGCGGCGTAAATCGCTTTGGCGCCGCGCTCATGCAGCGCACAGACGGCCTGGATGAGCGTACCGGCCGTATCGACTTCGTCATCGACGATCAGCGCGGTCCTGCCCTTAACCTCACCGATCACGGTCATGATCTCGGCGTTATCGTCGTTAGCAGCGCGTCGTTTCTCCATGACGGCCAGCGGGACCTCCAGCCGTTCCGCCAGGTTGCGTGCCCGCTTGGAGGCGCCGAGGTCCGTCGCAACGACTACGGGGTCCGGCAGGTCCAACTCTCTAAAATACATTTCAAAGCTGTGCAGCGTACTCAACTCGTCAACGGGCACGTTGAAGAATCCCTGAATCTGTCCCGCGTGCAGGTCCACTGTCAGAAGGCGGTCCGCGCCGGCAGTTTCCAAGATATTTGCAATCAGTCGTGCCGTTATCGGGACCCGCGGCTGGTCTTTTTTATCGCTACGTCCGTAGGCGTAGTAAGGCATCACGACGCTGATCCGTCCCGCGGAAGCGCGCCGAAATGCGTCGAGCATGATGAACAGTTCCATCAATCGCGTGCTCACGGGCGATGCGGCCGGCTGGATGATGAAGACGTCGCGGTTGCGGACGTTCTCTTCAATCTGGACGAAAATGTTCTCGTTGCTGAACTCGAAGACCGCGCATTTTCCAAGAGGCCGGCCAAGACGGTCGCATATCGCCTGGGCCAGCGCCGGGTGGGCGTTGCCGGTGAAAATGCTGAGCTCCTGGTACAACACAGACTCCTCATTCGTTTTGAATGACGGCGCCGCGCCGTTTTCCAACCGTTTAAGCTGATCTCAGTTTCGCCGATGGTCACGCAGGGAACAACGGTGCCGGCCCTTGGAAGGAGCCGCGATGTCCCATTCCTGTTTGTTGCCCAGGCGTGAGCCCTTCTTTATACTTGCTACCTATGCACTGGAGTGTGGTGTGATTCGGGTTGGTGTCCTGAACGTTACCGGCTACGCGGGCGTCGAAGCCGCCCGTCTCTTGTTGCAGCATCCGAACGCCACGATGGTTGCGGCCACCGGACGCAGCGAAGCGGGCAAGCCGCTGGCCGCCGTTTTTCCACATCTCTGGCGCTACGATCTGACGATCACGCCTGAGATTGATACCGACGTTGATGCCGTCATCTCCTGTTTGCCGCACGCTGCCAGTGCTGCCGCGTTGCTGCCATTCGTGGAACGCAGAGTGCCGGTGATCGACGTAAGCGCCGATTTCCGCCTGCGCGACCCGGACGAGTACCGCGAATGGTACGGGGTGGAACATCCTTCACCCGAGGCGCTCAAATTTGCGGTCTACGGGCTGCCAGAGCTGCACAGGGAGGCAATTCGCAAGAGCCGCCTCGTTGCCAACCCGGGCTGCTATCCGACGGCGGCGATTTTGGCGCTCGCCCCAGCCTTCAAGGCAGGCATCGTCGAGCCGGGGGTGATCGTCGACAGCAAGTCAGGGATTTCGGGAGCCGGTCGTGGCGCGAAACTTGAGTACAACTACAGCGAAGTCGACGAGGATTTTTCGGCCTATGGGCTCAACGGCCATCGGCATCTTCCCGAGATCACTCAGGAACTCGCTGCGTTCACCTGTAACACGCCGCCAAGAGTGACGTTTGTGCCGCACCTAGTGCCAATGATTCGCGGCATTGAAACCACGTGCTACGCGGACCTCCGGCTCGACCGACTCGGTTCCGACCCACAGTCTGAGCTTCGCGGCATCTACCGCGACTTCTACGCGGATGCGCCGTTCACCCACGTGACCGATTCGGCGCCCCACACCAAGCACACCGCTGGAAGCAACTACTGCCACGTTTTCCCGACGGTTGATCTACGAACCGGGCGACTTGTCGTCTCGGCGTGCCTGGACAACCTGGTAAAGGGCGCGTCGGGACAGGCGATCGAGAACATGAACCTCATGCTCGGTCTGTCACAAACGGCCGGAATCGATAGTCCAGCGCTGTACCCCTGAGGCCCTTCAGCCACCCTCCCGGGCCATCGATAACCGGCCAGACCTGCAAGAGGAGGTCTTCCCGCGCCATGCCAAAAGATATCCCAAACGGCAGCGTCACCTCGCCGGCCGGATTCCTCGCCGGTGTGGCTGTTGCCGGCGTCAAACACGCTGATTCAACGCGACCCGACGTCGGATTGTTGTTCTCAGTTCGGCCCTGTACCGCCGCCGGCATGTTCACGCGCAGCACTGTCGAGGGCGCTCCGGTCACGGTGTCACGGGAATACCTCGCAAACGGCCGCGCACAGGCCATCGTCGCAAACTCGGGTATCGCGAACGTGGCGATGGGGCAAACGGGGCTGCGAGACGCGCGCGATATGGCAGCGGAGGCTGCCGCGAAGCTCGGGATCCGCCAGGACGATGTGATTGTGGCGTCTACGGGCGTGATCGGCTGGCCGCTGCCGATGGACCGCATTCGGAAAGGGATACGGCAGGTTGAGGTCAGGACCGATGGCGGCATCGACCTGGCCCGCGCGATCATGACGACGGATACGCGGCCGAAGCACGTGGCCGTTGAATTCGAGGCGAGCGGTAGGACGTACCGCGCGGGCGGCATAGCCAAAGGTTCGGGCATGATCCACCCGGATATGGGTACGATGTTCGCCTTTCTCACAACCGACGCCCCGGTCGAGGGCGCCTGTCTGAAAATGCTCATGCGTTCGGTCGTGGACGAGACGTTCAACATGGTCAGCATCGACGGCGACACAAGCACCAGCGACACTGTAGTGCTTCTGGCGAATGGCGCCGCGGGGGGAGAGCCGATTCGGTCCGATACACCCGCGGCCGACAGTTTTCGAGAGGCGATTTATTCCGTCTCTCGCCGGCTGGCGCGCGAGATCGCCGCCGACGGCGAAGGAGCGAGCAAGCTGATCGAAGTCCGAATTTCCGGCGCCAGGACGCTCGAAGAGGCGCGGAAGGCCGCACGGACAATCACGGTCTCGCCGCTGATGAAGTCGGCGGTCTATGGAAGCGACTTCAACTGGGGCAGGATTATGATGGCGATCGGCCGCAGCGGCGCGGCAATTGCGATGGAACGAGCCGAAGTGAGCATCGGCGACGTGGTAGCCTATACGCGCGGCGCGGCCGCAAGCGTGGACCCCGCCGCGGCCAGGTCGGCGCTCCAGGGTCCCGAAGTCACTATTAGCGCGAACCTGGGCACAGGTGACGCGTCAGCAGTCGCTTGGGGCTGCGATCTCACAGAAGAGTACGTGAAGATCAACGCGGAGTACACGACCTGAGTCGCGATTTCGTCTGGGAGCCTCGCAGGGTGCCCGAATTCAACCAAACCGTTGTAGTAAAGCTCGGCGGCAGCACGCTCGGCGCCCGCGACACGACGTTGAGCGACATCGCCGCGTTGCACCGCCGCGGTGTCCCTATTGTCGTCGTCCACGGCGGCGGCGCCGAGATTACGCGCTGGCTCGACATTCACAAAGTCGAGTCGCATTTTGTCGACGGCCTCCGGGTGACGCATGGTCCAACACTCGACGTCGTCGTCGCCGTCATCGCGGGCCTGATCAACAAGCAACTGGTTGCCCAGCTTGCAGGCCTGGGCGTGCGCGCGTTGGGGCTCTGCGGCGCGGATGGCGGGTTGCTTCGAGCAGAGATTGACCAGCCGGCACTTGGATTCGTCGGCGCCGTACGAGAAGTGGACGTCGCCTTGCTCCAAATGCTCTTGAACGCCGGCATCGTTCCGGTCATCGCTCCGATTGCCATTCACATCGGAGAGGGCTCGGGACAGCTGCTCAACGTGAACGCTGATACGGTAGCTGGTGAGATCGCGGCGGTGCTCAATCACTGCCGGCTTGTCTTTCTGACCGACGTTGCCGGCGTACAAGACGGCAACGGTGACCTCGTTCATCGGTTGACATCCGAGGATACAAACCGTCTACGTGGATCGGGTGTTCTGAAAGGCGGTATGATCCCGAAGATCGAGGCTTGCTTTCGCGCCGCGGCCGCCGGTTCGCGGCCGGTGATTGTCGACGGGCGACAGGAACACGCATTGACCAAGGCCATTGGAACCGAGCCGGTGGGGACACTCGTCGGCTGACAGAGAGGCGGAGGCACAGTGTCGTTCGGCGAGCCACCTAGAGAAGACCGCGGACCGCTTGGTCCGCCCCCTATTCAATTCCGTGTTGGGCGTGAGCAGCTTCCGCACATCAACGCGGCGCGCTGGCTCGTAATCGCCGTTGCTGTATTCGTGCTGTTCATTGCTGCGTCGATTGGCAAGGGGATCTACGCCGATTACCTCTGGTTCGACAGCGTCGGCCTCTCGTCGGTGTATGGCAAGGAGATCCTGACCAAGGTCATCCTCTTCTTCGCAAGCGCCTTGATTTTTCTTCTCTTCATCGGTTTCAACCTGTGGCTCGCGCGACGGCTGGCGCCGGAGGGCTACGAAGAAAGCTTCATCGCGGAAGTAGAGCCCGCCACGCTACGCCGCATTGTGACCATCGGCTTGGTCGCCGGCTCACTGTTTCTCGCGGTGATCTTTGGCTCGGTAGCGGCTGGACAGTGGGACACGGTGCTGCGTTTCGCCAATCGCGTCGACTTCGGCGTGAACGATCCTGCGTTCAATCACGACGTTGGCTTCTACGTGTTCGCGTTGCCCGCACTGCGCGCGCTGCAGGGTTGGTTGGTCGGCGCAGTGATCGTCACCTTGCTGGCCGTGGTCGGCGTCTACGCTTTTACGCTGAGCTTGCAGAACTTCGAGCTCCGTCTCAGTCGCGGCAATAAAGGGCACGTCGGTGCGCTGCTCATTGGGCTGCTGTTGCTTTTCTGCTTTGGCTACGTGCTGAGCATTTTCGAGCTGGCTATCGGCCATAACGGCGTGGTGCAAGGCGCTACATATACAGATATCCACGCCCGCGTTCCCGGATATTTCATTCTGTTCGCGTTTAGCGGCATAGCCATGGCAGCCATCGTGTGGTCGGTGGTACGCAAGAGCCTGATCCCCGCGGGACTTGGCGGAATGGCGTGGGTGATTGCGCTTATCGTCGTGCTCGGTCTGTATCCGGGCTCCGTCCAGCGCTTTACCGTCGACCCGAATGAACTGGCCAAGGAACAGCCGTACATCGAGCGCAACATCAAGATGACGCGCCAAGCCTTTGGTCTCGACTCGATCCAGGAACAACCATTCGATGCTGAAACGAACATTTCGGCGGACGCAATCAGCGCCAATCAAGAGACGATCAACAATATTCGGCTGTGGGACCCTCGGTTCATTATCAACGCGTACAAGCAGCAGCAGGAGATTCGTCCGCTGTATGTGTTCGACGACGTCGACGTGGATCGCTATCAGATCGACAACGCCTATACCGAAGTAACGCTGTCGCCGCGTGAATTGACGCTCTCTGGTCTGCCGGTAAACGCTCGGAGCTGGGTGAACATCCATCTCCAATACACCCACGGTTACGGCGCTGTCATGAATCCCGTCAACAAGGTCGACCAGGACGGTCTTCCCGCTTATAACCTGGGCAATATCCCGCCGGCAGGCGCCCCGCCAATCACCGAGCCCCGTGTCTACTACGGCAGCGAAACGAATGAGTACGTCATCATTGGCGGTAAGCAATCGGAGTTCGATTACGAATCGGACACGGGTCAGGCTGAAACCCGTTACTCGGGAAAGGGCGGGATTCCGATCGGGTCGTTTTTCCGGCGGCTCGTCTACGCATGGGAGTTCAGTGACACCAACCTCCTGATCAGCGGTCAAATTACGGGCACTAGCCGCCTGCTTTACCGGCGCAATATCGTCGATCGCATCAACCATATTGCACCGTTCCTGCGACTCGACCAGGATCCCTACCTGGTGGTTGCCGGCGGCAAGCTGTACTGGATGCAGGACGCGTACACGACGTCGTCCAACTATCCCTACTCGGAAGTCAGCAGCTCGGGCTTCAACTACATTCGTAACAGTGTGAAGGTCGTCGTCGACGCGTACACCGGCGAGGTGACCTTCTATCTGGCGGATGCGAACGACCCGATCGCCAGGACCTATCAGAGGATGTTTCCGAGCCTGTTGAAGCCAATTTCGCAAATGCCGGACGAACTGCGGTCGCACGTCCGCTATCCGGAAGACCTCTTTACGATTCAGGCGGACGTCTTCCGCACCTACCACATCCAGGATTCGCGGGCGTTTTACAACAAAGAGGACCTGTGGGCAACGCCGAAGGAAGGCGCCAGCGGTAACGTCAAGGACGTGGTTCCCTACTACGTGATCATGAAACTGCCGGGCGAATCGAACGAGGAGTTTGTCCTCATTCGGCCATTCACCGCGGCCAACAAACCAAACGCGGTCGCCTGGATGGGCGCCCGCTCCGATGGAGAAAATTACGGAAAACTGGCCGTGTACCGGTTCCCATCGGGACGGCAGATCCCCGGCCCGGCCCAGGTCGACTCGAGCATCGACGGCCAGCCGGACATTTCACAACGGTTCTCACTGTTGAACGTTCAGGGGTCGCACGTTCAGCGCGGTAATCTGCTGCTGATTCCGATCGGCAATTCGTATCTGTATGTCGAGCCGGTATACCTGGTAGCCGACCAGAACCCCAAGCCGGCCGTGATCGCCGTGATCGTATACAACGGCGACAAGGTGTATATGGAGCCGACATTTCAGCAGGCTCTGAAGGTCGCAATCGGACAGGCGCAACCGACATTTGCCGTTGGCGCAACCAGCGCAGGCAACCAAGCCGCCGCCAGCCAGGCGCAGCGCGCCGCGACGCCCGCTCCAGCCACGCCTGCACCTGCACCAACGCCATCTTCGACCGTGGCGCCGACAGTACGGGCCGGGCCGTCGCCATCGGCAACCGATGTGGCAGGGCTAGCGCGGGAGGCTCTGGACGCCGACGCGCAGGCTCAACAGGCACTGCGTCAAGGAGACTTCGCTGGCTATGGCCAGCAACAGGCACGACTCAAGGCGGCGCTCGACCGGCTGAGCCAGCTCGTAGGCCAGCCAGCAGCGTCGCCAACGCCGTAGCCGAGGGCAGTCGGCAGTCGGCAGTCGGAGGTCGTAGACCTCAACCCCGGCCCGCCAGACCTAACTTCCGGCCCCTTCCCCACCAAGGAAGGGGAGATAGTAGACGAGACTCTAGCGTTTAAGGCAAGAGGGGATGGCCATCGCGACTTGGCTGCAGCTGCAATGCAGTGAGCGGGGTCTGGCGTTAGTCAGGCAACAGCGGGAACCCAGCGATACCGAAGCTGTAGGAGAATCAGGTGACCACGACACAAGACCCTAATACGGCAAAAGGCGCTAACGCGACCGACTGGATCGACCGCGAGGGCAAATATTACTTCCAGGCCGCACGACGCATGCCAATCGTTATCGAGCGCGGAGAAGGTACGGCCGTCTTCGATACCGACGGCAAGCGGTACCTGGACTTCGTGGCCGGCATCGCCACGAATTCACTCGGACATCGCCATCCCGCGGTAGTCGACGCGATCAAGAAGCAGGCCGACACTCTCATCCACATCTCAAACGTGTACTTCAGCGAGCCACAGGTACAACTCGCTCAACTCCTGGTTGAACAGTCGGCACTCGATCGCGTCTGGTTCTGCAACAGCGGCGCAGAAGCGAACGAGGCTGCAATTAAGCTGGCCCGTAAGTGGGGCGGCATGCACAAGGACGGCGCATTCGAGATCATTACGACCACCAACTCGTTCCACGGGCGCACCCTGGCCGCCGTGACGGCTACCGGAACCGAGCGCTATAAGGTTCCGTTTGGTCCGCTGCCGCCAGGCTTCATTATCGTTCCATTCGACGACGTCGAGGCGCTTCGGGCAGCGGTGACACCAAAAACGTGCGCCATCATGCTGGAGCCCGTGCAAGGCGAAGGCGGGGTAAACCTGCCCTCAGAAAACTATCTGCAGGCCGTGCGCAAACTTTGCGACGATCAAAACATTCTCCTGGTTTTGGACGAGATCCAGACGGGCGTTGGCCGTACCGGGCGGCTATGGGCATACGAGCATTTCGGCATCGAGCCGGACGTCATGACCCTGGCGAAGGGACTTGCCGGAGGTGTTCCGATCGGCGCTATTCTCGCAAAAGAGGTGGTTGCCGCGTGCTTCGTCCCCGGCGACCACGGATCGACGTTTGGTGGCAACCCGCTCGCTACCGCAGCAGGCTTTTCGGTGCTGAGTTACATCATCGACAACGACCTGCCCGCTGACGTGCTGCGCAAAGGCGACAAGCTGATGCAACGGCTGCACGGCATCGAGGACCGTCATCGCGATATCAGCGAAGTTCGGGGCATGGGGCTGCTTTGCGCCGTGGAATTCTCGGGCGATTTAGCGGACGGTGTGACCCGCGGCTGCATGGACCGTGGTCTCTTGATCAACATACTGCGTCCGAACACGGTCCGCTTCTCACCACCGCTCACGGTTTCGGACCAGGAGATCGACGAAGCGCTCGATATTTTCGAGTCGGTGCTCAGCGAACTACCGACGAATAAGTGACCGGCGCTGGCACCAGACACGTGGTGAGCTAAGTGGCCCGCGTGCACACGGAAGACGGAGGGAGCCGACGACCCGGCGACGCGTTATGGAGTTCCACGCCGCGCGCGGGAGCGGAACAATGTTGATCTCGGGCGGTGTATCGCCATTCCCCCGCGCGACGCGCCGCTTCCCGGGACGTCGGCAAGAATACGAAAGACGAGAGGAGTTCCTCTCCTGTAGCACGTTCTTCTGGACGTAGACCGGACCATGTCTCCGCTATTACCACGTCCGTTGTGGCGAGAACGTGCCAGCTCATGAACTAGACCAGCGACGCAGCTTCCTTTCGAGACGCCTGTTGTCTTCCGCTCGCAACTTACGAACCCAGGCGGATGTCTTTTCTGGCGTCTCCCATTCGGGATAGTCGCTCCCGGCTAGCACCCCGGCCGTATTCTCCAGCGCTTCCCTTTGCAGTGCCCGTATTAGACTGTCCCGGACCGCCGCGGCGATGAATTCGCTGCGATTACGTCTTCCCGCAATCCGATCAACAGCTTCAATAACGCCGCGCGGGAGGACTACGTGAGTACGGACGCGTTCTTCTACCGCGGTCATAGGACCATTCCTGCGATCAATCGGTCACATGAAGAATAGCACGTACCTATGGGCCTTTATCACGCCCACGACGGGGTCACGCGATGCCGCCTTGGCTAGTCTCTGGGAAGACCGAGGCGTAACCGGGCGAAGCGGGCTCTTGTGCTGTTTAAGCGGGCAGCGGCAACCGTTAGTTCACTTTGCGCTTGGCGCCGCCCCAGTACTTATCGCGCAGTACGTACTTCTGGAGCTTACCGGTTGCGGTGCGCGGCAGGCTCTCGACCAGCTCGACCGAGGTGGGAGCCTTGAAATGGGCCATCTGCTCCTTGCAGAAACCGATGATCTCTGTCTCGTCCGGCTGCATGCCCTCGCGAGGCACAATCAGCGCCTTGGGCGTCTCGCCCCACTTTTCGCTTGGCACGCCGATGACAGCGCACTCAAGTACCGCCGGATGCTTGTAGAGTGCGTCCTCTACCTCTATCGATGAGATGTTCTCTCCACCTGAAATGATCACGTCCTTAGCGCGGTCGACGATGTTGATATAGCCCGCTTTGTTAATCGTCGCGAGGTCGCCGGTGTGAAACCAGCCGTTTACGATTGCCTTGCCTGTTTCGCCCGGTTGGCGCCAGTACCCCTTCATCACGACGTTTGAACGAGCGATCACTTCTCCGACCTGCTCGTCATCCGGTACCACGTCCTGGTCGTGTTGGTCGACGATACGAAGGTCGACGCCAACCATGGGCACCCCCGCGCGGGCCTGGATCTGGCATTGCTCGTCGATCGAGAGCGAGTACATGTCGGGGCGCAGGATCGTAATCGTCAGGAACGGCGCGGTTTCCGTGAGCCCATAGACCTGAATGAAATCCCAACCGAGCTCCTGGCGCAGACGCTTGATGAATGCGGCCGGCGGCGGCGCACCGGCGACAACCAGCCGTGGCGCCGTGGTGATCTTATAATTCTGCTTATCGGGGAAATTGAGGATCACGCTCAGGACGGCGGGTGCCATGCACGCCCAGGTTACGCTCTCGTCCTGGATCAAGCGGAAGATGTCGGCCCCGTCGACCTTCCGCAGCACCACGTGCTTGACCCCCATACCCGTGCCGGAAAACGGCGTGCCCCAACCGTTGGCGTGGAACATGGGCAGAGTATGGATCAGCACGTCGTCGTGTGACACGCGAAGGTGTCCGATGGTATTCCACGCGTTTGCATACAGGTTGCGGTGGGTCATCATCACGCCCTTGGGCCGTGCCGTGGTGCCCGAGGTGTAGTTGATGGTCGCCACGTCGTTTTCGTCGACGCAAGCATCGGCGGGTGTTCCATCGGTCGCATCCGCCAGCATCGTTTCGTAGGAAGTCCAGCCCTCTTTGGTCGAGCCACCCAGCATGACGTATTCGCGCACAGTACCCAGTTGTGGTCGAATCTCATCGGCAACGGGCACGAGCTCTTCGTCGACGAGGAAAACTGAAGCGCCGGCATGATTGACGATATACGTGAAATCGGACGGCACCAGACGGTAGTTCAGCGGAACAAGAACGGCGCCGACCGCCGTCACTCCATAAAACGCCTCGAGGAACCGGTGGCAGTTTGGGCTGAGGATGGCGATGCGGTCGCCTTTGGCCACGTTCATCGCCGCGAGCGCGTTCGCGAGCCGGTTCACACGGCTTCCGAACTCCGCGTAGGTAAAGCGAGCGCCGCCGCAGACGACACCTTCCTTCTCTGGATACACCTCGACCGCACGGCGCAAAAAGTCCGATACAAGCATTGGGACTTCCAAAATCGACCCCCTAAATGCAATTCATCGGCTGGCGGCCAGGCACCCCCGGCTGCCCTGCCTTCCTAGACTATGCATTGCAAACAGTACGTCAAGTGGTGTCCTGCCGTGAGCGGCGCTATCCTGAACCCGCCATATCTGACGATGAGGTGAGCATTGCCCCGTAACACGAAGGCCGCATCCGGTGGGGATGGGATACGCAAAAGGACCGGCTCCGACGGTGACAAGCGCTGGGCCGGACGGTTTGAGAAGCAGACCAACCCGCTGGTCGAGGCATACACTTCGTCAATTGCCCAGGACGAAGCGCTCCTCGCTTACGACATAGCGGGCTCGATCGCCCACGCCACGATGCTCGGACAGCAGGAAATCATCGATCCGCTGGATGCCCAGCGCATCGTGAAGGGCCTGCAAAGCATCGCCGCCGACGCAGCAGCCGGCGCTTTCCAGATGCGGCCCGAACTCGAAGACGTCCACATGAACGTCGAGGCTGAGCTCGAGCGTCGTATCGGTCCCGCGGCCGGACGGCTTCACACCGCTCGGTCTCGAAACGACCAGGTCGTCACCGATTTTCGCCTGCTCGTGCGCAATGCGACCCACCAGGCGATCACTGCGATCGTAGAACTGCAAAGAGTGCTCATCGATCTCGCCGAACAGCACATCGACGTGGTCATGCCGGGCTACACGCACATGCAGTTGGCCCAGCCTGTACGGCTTTCACATCACCTGATGGCCTACTTCGAAATGTTACGGCGTGACTGCATCCGCTTCGCCGCGGTCGGCGACTCGATTGATGAATCGCCGCTCGGAGCGGGAGCCTTGGCGGGTCTTCCATACCCGCTCGACCGCGAAGGCGCGGCTGAGGCGCTCGGCCTCGCCCGAGTTACTGCCAATAGCATGGACGCGGTCTCGAACCGTGACTTCGTTATCGACTTCCACCACGCCGCCGCTGTCTGCATGATGCACATCTCGCGGATGGCCGAAGAGATCATCGTCTGGTCAACCCGTGAGTTCGGTTTCATCACGCTGGACGATGCCTTCGCAACGGGTTCGAGCATCATGCCGCAGAAGAAGAATCCCGACGTCGCCGAACTGGCGCGGGGCCGCACCGGCCTGGTGTACGGCAACTTGATAGCCGCGCTCACAATGATGAAAGGCCTGCCACTGACCTACAACCGCGACCTGCAGGAGGATAAGGGGCCCCTCCTGAATTCGGCGAAGACGCTGATAGCAACGGTGAACATCTTTGCCGCGATGCTGCCGACGATCACATGGAACGTCGACCGGCTGCGCGAGGCCGCAGGGAGCGGCTACTCGCTGGCAACCGACATCGCCGATTATCTGGTACGCAAGCAGATGCCGTTCCGCGAAGCGCATGGCGTGGTCGGCAGACTGGTCCGCTACGCCGAATCACGAACGAAGGACTTCGGCGACCTCACTTTGGACGAGTACCGTCAATTTTCGCAACTATTTGACAAATCAGTGCTGAGCATCGACCTGAACAGCGCGATCGATGCCCGCGACGTGATCGGCGGTACGGCACGCAACCGCGTTCTCGATCAGATCGACCGTGCCAGACGGTGGTTTATCGAAGGTTTCGAATCTATGGAACCGTCCACGCCGACGGCCCGCAATGCGAGGAGTAAGACGAAGTCACGGTCTACCGGCCGACGAACGGTAGCGAAGAGATCGTCCAATGGCTAGACAGATAAAAATTGCGCCGTCGATCCTCGCCGCGGACTTTGCCCGACTCGGAGAGCAGGTGCGCGCGGCGGAGGATGCGGGTGCCGACTACATCCATGTCGATGTAATGGACGGTCAGTTCGTGCCCAACATCACCCTTGGGCCGCTAATCGCGGATGCCGTCCACCGCAGTACTTCGCTCCCGCTCGACCTACACCTGATGATCCTTCAACCCGATCGCCAGATCAACGCCTTCAGAGAAGCCGGAGCCTCCATCCTGACGGTCCATGCCGAAGCCTGCACCCACCTCCATCGGGTCGTCCATGACATACGACAGGCCGGCATGCGGGCCGGGGTGGCTGTCAATCCGGCGACGCCGCTGGACGACGTTCGCTGGATACTGCCGGACCTAGACCTGCTGCTCGTCATGAGCATCAACCCCGGCTGGGGCAGCCAGAAATTTCTCCCGTTGGCGTATGAAAAGCTACGTGAGGCACGGGTTCTTATCGAGGCTCTAAATCCTGCGTGCGAACTCGAGGTCGATGGCGGCGTGGACTCAGCAACGGCAGCCCTGGCGGTTGCGTCGGGCGCCGACGTTCTGGTTGCCGGCAGTGCGGTGTACGGCCATCCCGACGGGATCAACGCGGCGATCCGGGAACTGCGCAGGAGCGTTGAGCCTACGCTTTTACCTTGGTAGTCGTTCGCAGGCAGCGAGTGCAAATATTGAGTCGTACCAGGCCGATCGCCGTCGCGATCACCTGCTTGTGTACGTTTGGTTTAAATGTACGGCTCGTCGCCGGAGCTTTGCGCTCCCAGCGGCCGGAGTGCTTATGGCGAATGTTTCGACCAAATACAGTATGCTTGCCGCACACGTCACAAAGTCCAGATGCCACCCGAGTAACCTCAGCTTTGACGGCCAGGTACCGTCTACGTACAATGCAACAATCCTAGCAGGCGTCGCCGGGCCGAACAAGCGCGACGGCGTTCCGCTTACCGGAGGCGGGCGCACGTGAGCTCGAGCGCCGAACTCGCTAGCACGCGCGATCCGCAGTCCGCATCCGGTAGCGCCCGCGTATTCACCAAGCTCGACGGCGTTCAGCTACGCGATCTCTTTCGCACGGCCGGCCTCTGGTTGGAGCGCAACGCCGATGCGATCGACGCGATCAACGTCTTTCCCGTGCCCGATGGGGACACCGGCAGCAACATGGCTGCCACCTTGAAGGGTGCGCTCAAGGCCGCGGACGCGGATTTCCGCTCCGTCGCAGAAGTCACCTCTGTCATAGCGCGTGGTGCCCTGATGTCCGCCCGTGGCAACTCCGGCGTTATCCTCTCGCAGTGGCTTCGCGGTTTCGCCGACGCAACAGCGGCCGCTGAGTACGTGGATGGGCCCGCTTGCGCCCGCGCGTTGACAGGAGCACGGCAAGCCGCCTACGGCGCGCTAGAACATCCGATGGAGGGTACGATCCTCTCGGTAGCCCGCGCCGCCGCCGCCGCAGCGAACAAAGCCGACGGCGCGATTCCGCTCCTCGTGTTGGAAGCTGCTCTCGCCGGCGCACGCGACGCCCTGGCGCGGACGCCAGACCAGCTACCGGTGCTCAAGGAGGCTGGCGTCGTCGATTCTGGCGGCTTCGGTCTGGTCGTACTGCTGGAGGGCGCGGTAACCTTCGTGCGTGGAGAGGCGCTGCCCGAGGAGGCTCACGGAGCCGGTGCCCCGCGCCAAAGCTGGCTCGACCAAACCTCCGAGTTGCATGGATCGGGCAACTCCGCCTTCGGGTATTGCACCGAGTTCCTTCTCAGCGGTACGGGGCTTCAGGCAGCGGAGCTAAGGAACCAATTGACGTCGTTCGGCGACTCCTTGATCGTGGCCGGCGACGCAACGGCTCTTTACGTTCACGTGCACTGCGATGATCCGGGTGCGGCAATTTCACTCAGCATTAGGCTCGGATCTCTGACCGGAATCAAACTCGAGAACATGCAGGCGCAATACTCCAGGTTCGCGGACCGCGCCGAACCACACAGTGCCGTCTCGGAAACCCAACAGCCTGTTGAAAAACGACTAACTGTTGGCATTCCGAACACAGTTCGATGGGTCAGAACGGCGCGAAAATAACGGTGGCGCGCTTCTACCGTGGGTCGATTCCCGCGTTTGGATGCCGCTAGCAAGCGCTTGAGGTTCTGTCCGGCTGCGATGAGCAGCCCCTGTATATTCACGTTGTCCAACCCGCGGAGACGGAACTTCCGCAGCTGGTGCCACTCTTTGGCCTCGCCGAACATTGGCTCGACCCAGACCTGGCGCTTGCGCAGTGCCTTCTTGTACGCCTCGGTCGTCTGCTGTTGCTTGGCCAGTTCGCGGTAGTCCTCATCAAAGGAACGGCTGACGACGCGCCCTTTGCTGCCCTCCGTGCAGTCTGCGCGGACCGGACACGCCGCACAGACTGCCGCGGGGGCTTCGTATTTGCCTGACCGCGTTGTGTAGCTGTTGCCGCGAAACGTCAGCACTTGTCCCTGCGGACAGCGGTAGCTATCGGTTTCCGGCTCGTACATGAAGTCCTTGTGCTTAAAGAACGGACCGGATTGCTCATGGTCGGCGACGGGCATGTACGCGGTAATGCCGCGCTCCGCCAGTTCACGCAGGATTTCGCCGGTACCGTACTTGCTGTCGGCAATCGCGCGGCGGACCTGCAGATGGAAGCGAAAGCGCACCCGATCGAGCAGATCGAGGAATGCCTGATTGTCTTGTACGTCGGCCGGTGTCACCAGCACGCCGACAATGATGCGCGCCTTCCCGCCGTCGACGGCGTAGTGATCGTGATACCCCAACTTGCCCACAGCGCCTTTGCCAATCGGTGCAGCGTCCGGGTCGGTGGTGCTGACCCGAAAATCCGTGATCCGCCGGTACGGGCCCGACGGCGGGCGGTTCGGATCGAGCCGGTGCTGGTCCAACAGCTTCCACTGTGCCTCGTTCTCACTGGCGAGTGCCGCTTGCTCTGTCTCGGTCCCACTGAATGGCAAGGCGGTCGGTGCGGTTGCCTGCTCCGCCGGGGTGGTCGTGTGGCCCGTGTCATTGCCCTCGGCCGCCGCGTCGGCGGGCAGAGCACGCGCATTGGCAGCCGCAGGCTGCGGCTCGCTCTCCGTCACAAGCGTCTCGCCTGCAGGCGCCCCCGGGCTTGCACTGTCCGCAGTAGGAGCGGAGTCGTTCGTGAAGAGATGGTCGACGTGTTCCCGTGCTGCCTGCGCGAAGCGCGGCGTCAGCGAGTCTATGTCTGCGTTGGCCACGACCCTGGTGCCGTCGAAGAAGAGTTCTTTGCCCCAGACAAGGCCGGCTTCCTGGCAGAGCTCCACCACCCGCTCGAAGAAACGCTGGAAGATGCCCACACCTAACCGGTGGCGGATGCGGGTCAAGCTGGAATGGTCGGGCAACGGTTCATCGAGCGCGTACCCCAAATACCACCGGTGCGCGAGATGGAGGCTCGCCGTCTCGACCAGCTTGCGTTCCGACCGCAACCCCTCGAAGAAGAGAATGAGCTGCAGCTTGAAGAAGACGACCGGGTCGATGCTGGGGCGGCCGCAGTCGGCGTACAGGTCGCCCACCCAGTCCCGCACGAAGCTTAGGTCCAGCTTCGCCTCCAGGTCGCGATACGGGTTACCGGGAGGGACCAGCAGTTCCAGTGAGGTGATCACCAACTCGTCAAGCCGGCGCGCCTTGGCAGGACCAAGCATGGACGTGCTCGCACCAGGAGAGAAGAGCAGGTTGGAAATGCCGGTGCCCGCCGCCACGAACCGTCGACCCTGCTTGACGTATTATAGCTAGCAGCTGCTATACATAGCTATTTTTCAACAGGCTGCCAACTGTTTGATACTGGAAGGCAAGCCGGCAGCATCGAGTCCATCTCGGTGGTGGCAATCGCGAACGGCGAGGGACTCGCAAATGTCGCTCGAAGCATGGGAGCGTCGAGGGTTGTAACCGGCGGTCAAACGATGAACCCAAGCGTCGAGCAGATCTTGCAGGCGATTGAGGCGGTTGCCGCGGACCGCGTGATCGTTCTTCCGAACAACAAAAACGCGATTCTATCGGCCGAGCAAGCGGCACAGCTCTCGAACAAGCAGGTTGCGGTGGTCAAAACGAGATCGATTCCGCAGGGGTTCGCCGCGCTCCTTTCGTTCAACTCCGAAGACGGGCCCGACCAAAACGCCGAAGTCATGCAGGCAGCGGCAGCGACCGTGCGCACGATAGAGATCACCCGCGCGGCACGCGCCGCACGCATTGGCGCCTTTCAATTCGAAGCAGGAACGCCTATCGGGCTGATAGACGACCAGCTTGCGGTCACCTCATCCACGACCGCGGAAGCGCTGCTTGCCGCCACGGAGCGGCTCATGCCGGCAGACGGCGCTGCCGTCGCGTTGTATTACGGAGAAGAGGTCAGCGCCGACGAAGCTAACGCTGTTTCAAAGCGACTACAGGAGCGTTTCCCGAGCGTGGACGTTGAGACCATCTCCGGTGGACAACCGTACTACGACTACATCCTCTCGGTGGAATAGAATGTCCGCGCATGACAGTCAGAATCGTCACCGATAGCACCGCCGATTTCAGCGCCGCCGAAGCCGAGGCATTAGGCGTCACTATTGTGCCGCTCATCGTCAGTTTCGGTGATGAAGCGTTCCTCGACCAGATTGAGATCACCCCCGAACAGTTCTACGAGCGCCTGGTCAGGTCGGCAGTTTTTCCGCGAACGTCCCAGCCACCTATGGGCGCCTTTCAGCAGGCTTACGCCAGCCTCGCGGCCGCAGGCGCTACGGAGATCCTCTGCATTACGGTATCTTCGCGGCTATCAGGCACACTAAACTCCGCGCGTTTGGCAGCAAGCGAAGCCCCGGCTGGTTGTCGTGTGTATACCCTCGACAGCATGACTGTTGCCGGAGGGCTCGGGGCGTTGGTGGAGCGGGCAGCGAAAGTTGCTGAACAGGGCGGCAGCGCAGAAGCCGCGGCGGAAGCTGTGAGAGCGCAGATACCGCGGCACCAAATTACGATTCTGCTCGACACACTGGAATACCTCCAGAAAGGCGGGCGCATCGGCAAAGCGCGTGCCCTGCTCGGCGGGATGCTCAATATCAAACCGATCGTTTACGTGAAAGAGGGCGAGGTAGGCCCGGCCGAGCGAGTTCGCAGTCGCGCCCGCGGCATCGAACGCATCTTCGACAAAACTATCGAATTACCGGACGTCGAACGGGTGATCGTGCAGCACACCGGCGCGATCTCGGACGCAGAAGCCCTGGCCACGCGCCTGCGCTCTGCGCTGCCGGGCGTCGACGTCGGGATCAAGTGGATCGGCCCAGTGGTCGGCGCGTACGCCGGACCAAATGGCCTCGGAACGGTCGCGATTCAGCGCGTCGTGGGGTCCGGTTAATCGTCGATGGCCGCTATCACGCCGCCGGCCACTGACCGGCTTCGCAACGTGCTCAGATATGAGCTTTCGGGCGGCTGCCGGGACCAGACGGTCATTGGCGGCCTCGACGCGCTCCTGACTAATCTACTGGGAATGGTACAGTCAGGGTCGCCCGTGGAAGAGGCGGTGCTGGCTCTGCCCGCTCATAGCTACGGCGGCATGTCGCGCGAAGCCCGCCGGGGCTGGATCGAACGGGCGCTCATAATTCTGCGTGATCAAACCCGGGCTGCCAAAAGCGAGCCCGCGGCCGAAAGCCAGACGGCAACTATGATTGCGCCTCCGGCCGGTCGCGTCCGTCATCCGTCGGCGACTGCGGCGAACCCCAGGGAGCGTCCAGCCAAAAGCGCTAACGCGCAGACGCGGGCGGTATCGCGAATCGAATCGGCAAAGCCTCAGAGCGCATCTGAGAAACCGAGTCGCGCACCTACGCCGCCCACCGCGCCCACCGCCCGGAAGACGCGGACGCCGCTCGCAATCGAATCGCCGGTTGTCGACCTCCCGGGCGTCGGTCCAAGCCGCGCCGAAGCTCTCAACCGGCTGGGGATCGCGCGCGTCCGTGACCTGATCTTTCATTTTCCGAACCGGCACGATGACTACTCTCACATCGTGCCGATCAGCGCATTGCAACCCGGCGAGCAACAGACCGTGGTGGCGCACGTCTGGAGCGCCACTGCAATTGCCGTGGGGCGAACCAAACGCAAGTCGTCCGAACTGATCGTCGGCGACGAAACGGGCAACATTCAGGTCATCTTCTTCAACAACCCGTACCCTGCGACCCGTCTGCGGACAAACCAACGGGTCACTCTCAGCGGCAAAGTAAGCACGTATCAGGGCCAGCGGCAGATGCAGAATCCCGAGTGGGAGCCCGTCGACGAGGGCAGCGATATCGACCGAGCGATCCACACCGGCCGGCTGGTGCCCGTCTATCCGCTGACACAGGGGTTGCAAAACCGGACAATGCGTCAGTTCGTTCGGGCAGCGGTGGACCGCTTTGCAGGCGAGATTGTCGACCCGCTCCCGGCCGGGGTACGAGCAACACACGGCTTCCCGACCCTGCCCGATGCGATTCGACAGGCGCACTACCCGGACAACCATGAGGCGCTTGAACAAGCCCGTCGCCGGCTGGCGTTCGACGAACTGTTGATGCTGCAACTATCAGTCCTGGCGAGACGGGCGCAGCGTACCTCGTCCGCGATTGCCGCGCCGCTGCCATTAGCGGAGGTTCACCGTTCTGCATTTATCGACAGCATTCCTTTTCCGTTGACGGGCAGCCAGCTGAAGGCGATCGACGCTATTCTCGACGACCTCGCGGGCCGAACGCCTATGACAAGGCTGCTACAGGGCGACGTGGGCAGCGGCAAGACGGTGGTCGCGGCCGCGGCACTGGTGGCCGCGGTCAAGAATGGATACCAGTCGGTGATCATGGCGCCAACGGAGATTCTGGCAGAACAGCATTTTCGCACGCTCTGCGGGCTGTTTGGCGGTGAGCCCGAAGCAGCTGACTATATCGTCGAATGCCGGCCACCGTGGCTCGAACGGCGGCTACGCATCGCGTTGCTTCGCGGGGGCCTGAGAGCCAAAGCGAAGCGCGAGGTTCAGGAAGCTTTAGCGCTCGGGCTGATCGACGTCGCCGTTGGCACCCAGGCGCTCATACAGGGCACCGTTGAGTTCAAGCGACTCGGCATGACCGTTATCGATGAACAGCATCGTTTCGGTGTCGGCCAGCGCAGCACGCTCATCGACAAGGGCGAGAACACGCACGTCCTTGTCATGACAGCCACGCCGATCCCGCGGACGCTTGCGCTCTCCGTGTATGGCGACCTCGACATCTCCGTCATCGACGAGATGCCCGCGGGACGCAAGCCGATCAAAACGCGCATTGTCGAACCGCACCAACGCGATTATGCCTATCGCTTTGTGCTAGACCAGGTGGAGCAAGGCTTTCAGGCGTTCGTAATCTGCCCCCTCGTGGAAGAATCCGAGGTCCTGGACGTCCGCGCCGCCACGGAAGAGTACGAACATCTGCGCACAGATATCTTTCCCGAAATACCGGTTAGCCTGTTACACGGCCGCATGTCTGCCGCCGAGAAGGAACGCGTTATGCGGGATTTCCGCGACCGCACGCACCGCATTCTTGTCTCAACGGCCGTGGTTGAAGTGGGAATCGATATTCCGGGCGCGACAGTGATCATGATTGAGGGAGCCGAGCGGTTCGGTCTAGCACAACTGCACCAGTTCCGCGGCAGAGTTGGACGGAGCGGCGACCAGAGCTACTGTCTGTTGCTCACCGACAGCGCTTCCCAGGAAGTTCGTGAGCGGCTCCACCTGGTCGAGAGCATCGGTGACGGATTGGAGCTCGCGGAGGCCGACCTTCGACTGCGCGGACCGGGTGATCACTTCGGCACACGGCAGAGCGGCCTCCCCGCGCTGCGCCAGGCGCGCCTTACCGACGTCGATATCCTCGAGTTGGCGCGCGCCGACGCGGTCGCGATCCTCGACCGCAACCGTACGCTCGAAGGTCCGGAGATGGCAGAGCTGAAACGCCGCGTGGACGAGTTGGCCGCCCGGGCCGGCGAAGCGAACTGATTCGCGACTCAGTGCGGCATGCTACTGACGCATGGTAGCGTTAAAGGATGAATCCTGAGGTTCCGAGATGATAAGAGACGAGATCGCCGAACTGGTGCGCTCTGCCGCGTCGACCGCCCAGCGGGCTGGAGAGATCCCCTCCGTCACGCTGCCCGAAGTAATCGTCGAGCGACCGCAGCGCTCGGAAAACGGCGATTATGCGACGAGCCTGCCGCTTCGGTTGAAGAAGGCGCTCGGTGGCCCGGGGTCGCCGATCGACCTGGCCAGGACGATCGCCCGCCACATAGAACCCGGCCACTTCGTTCGCGAGGTCGTGGCGGCGCCACCCGGTTTCATCAACTTCTACATCAGCGAAGAGTGGCTGCAGCATCAGGTAGACGCGATTATCGAGGCCGGCGCCGGATACGGCGCAAGCGACCTTGGCTCCGGTACAAGCGTTCAGGTCGAGTTCGTCAGCGCCAACCCGACGGGGCCGGTACACGTAGGCAATGGCCGCGGCGCCGTAACCGGCAGCACGCTCGCCCGCATCCTGGGAGCCACTGGACATCGGGTTGAGCGCGAATACTACGTAAACGATGCGGGCACGCAGACGGAGACGTTTGCGCGGACGCTGTACGCGCGCTATCAGCAGCTATTCGGCCGCGACGTGCCAGTGCCCGAAGACGGCTACCCGGGCAGCTATATGACCGAGCTGGCAGAACAGATCAGGGCGCAATACGGCGATAGTTTTCTCCAGCCCGAAGTCCAGCCGCCGCCGTCGGAGCTACGCGATATCGGCGTGGCGCTGATGGTCAAGCAGATCCAGACCGACCTCGAGCTGCTCGGGGTCAGGTACGACGAGTGGTTCAGCGAACGCTCGCTGTACGGTTCCGGCACCTACGACCACGCGATGGAGCTGTTACGCGAGCGCGGGCACGTCAACGAACGCGAGGGCGCCGTCTGGTTTACGTCGAGTGAGCTGGGACAGGAAAAGGACAACGTTCTTGTCAGGACCGGCGGGTCGCCGACGTACTTCGCCTCGGACATCGCCTACCATTTTGACAAGTTCCTCAAGCGCCGATTTGACCGGGTCATCGATATTTGGGGCGCCGACCACCAGGGGCACGTCGCCAGGTTGAAGACCGCTATCGGTGCGCTGGGCCTGGATCCCGATCGGCTGACCATCCTGCTCTATCAGTTGGTGACGTTACGCCGCGGGCCGGAGACCGTGCGGTTGAGTAAGCGGTCCGGCGACATCATCACGTTGCGCGAGGTGGTGGAGGAGGTTGGGGCCGACGCCTGCCGTTTCTTCTTCCTAACGCGCTCTCCCGACGCGCCAATGGACTTCGACCTCGAGCTCGCCAAGAAGCAAAGCAATGACAACCCGGTGTACTACGTACAGTACGCGCACGCTCGCACCGCCGGCATCCTCAGCAAAGCGGCGGAACAGGGGATCGACGATTCTGATGGTGACACGAGCCTGCTAAAGCATTCCGCTGAGCTGGCGCTCATTCGGCGTATGGTCATCCTGCCGGAGCTGATCGAATTTGCAGCACGCAAGCTGGAAGTACACCACCTGCCCCACTATGCCCAGGAGCTGGCGTCAGACCTGAACGTGTTCTACGACAATTGCCGCGTCCTCGGCGAAGAAATGGACCTGGCGGCCGCGCGGTTGAAGCTCGTATTGGCCGCCAAGACCGTACTCGCGCGGGTTCTGGACCTTATGGGTATGAGCGCCCCGGAGCGCATGTAGAGCGCGGCCACGAGCTGTTCAGATCGCACGTTCCAATTGCTCGTGAAAGAGACGTCGCGCGAGCCGCCAGTATCGGTCGTCGCCTTGAAGCGCCTGATGACGCCACCACTCTGCGCCCCGGAAATAAACTCGGTCCGGCCGCACCCGCGACACCATTGCGAGGTCCTCCTCAATTCGATCGGGCGAGATGCGGTCAATCTCATGGGTTTGCAGACCTGAATGACTAGCGGTCTGCCATGGTTCGGACTGCAACTCGGTGACCCAGAACTGGCGACCGAAGCGGTGCGCGAGTGTGGACTGGACGAACAAACCCGGCCCCAAGGGTCCGAGCGCGAAGGGACCTCCGTAGCGAAGCGGGCCATGCCGAGATGATCTGTGAGGATATACGTCCTGTCCGAGCACGTCCGCCAGTTTCAGGGCTTTGAGCCAACCCTTTTCCCAGAGCGTGTTCGAAGAATGGTTAACCACGATGGGGCGGTGGCGCGGATCCGAGCCCGCGACCGCGCTGATCTCCTTCTCCAAGGTCCGATCGTCGATCACCCAGCCGGACGCGCTCCCGGCGTCCCGTAGAAACGGCTCGTTCTCCACCTGCCAGCTATCGATACAGCCAAAATCCGCCAGCATGGCCACAGCGCGTTCGAGCATCAACAGCAGATGGGCGGTGAGTCGCTTCTGATCGGAGATGGGACCGCCGCGCGGCGTGCCACGCTGTACGAGCCACGCGGGTGGATAGAACCAGGGATGGCGCTGAGCCTTTAGTCCGACGGTGATCAGCACACGGGCGCGGCGCGTCTCTGCCCGATCGAGCTTCCGTTGGATCGTAGAGAAGTCATATCGGGTCGGCTCCGGCTGAATCTCGTCCCAGTAAAGTGACATGCGAAACATTCGCACCCGGAGGTCGTCCAGCAGCAAGGTGAACGTCTCGTCGGGATCGAGCCCGAGCCACTCCGCCTGCCTGTGGCTGAAGTTCGCGCCAAGGAGCGGAAGGGCCATTGATTGACCTGCCATCGATCGGTTGCTATAGCTTGGAAATGAACTACGCCACTTCCGACCGTAGCAACCCCCTGCCCGTTACCGCAAACGGCAAGAGCGCGGGCGAAGTTGCGCGCGCATGTTCAACCGCGGCCGGCAACGTCCTGCGCACGGCTTTTGCTTCTGAAAGAGCCGTTTCGCACAAGGGTCGCGGCAACGTCGTGACCAAATACGACGTTGAAGTCGAGCGGATGGTCGAGGCGATGCTCCGCGAGGCGTTCCCCAAGCACGGGCTGCTCGGCGAGGAGACGGCCGCGGAAACGCCGGCAGAGGGATATGTGTGGGTACTGGACCCGATCGACGGGACACGCAATTTCGCCAGCGGCATTCCGTTCTTTGCATTCAACCTCGCCTTGACGTTGGACGGCGAGCCAGTGTTGGGCCTTACCCTCGACCCGGTTCGAGGCGAGATCTTCTATGCGGAGCGCGGTCGCGGGCTGCTCGTCAATGGGGTTCCAGCTCGGGCATCGGACAAAAAGACAGTCATGGAGTCCGTCGTCGCCATCGACGTCGGTTTTGACGACCGGGTCGGCAAGCAACAGTTGGGCTTCGCATATCGGCTGTATCCTGGGTTACAGACGTTACGAGTCCCCGGCTCGGCCGCGCTCGGGCTGGCATACGCTGCAAGCGGCCGCTACGATTGCTACTCGCACGGTTCGTTATGTCCATGGGACAGCGCGGCGGGTATACTTTTAGTCGTTGAAGGCGGCGGTGTCGTGACGAACCGCGAGGGAGACGCCGCCACCATTTTCGATGCCGCGGCGCTCGCCGGCGGCCCGGCCGTTCAGGCCGATTTTCTCCGGCTTTGGCGAGAATATGTCGCTGCGAGCGAGCGGTAGCTTTACGCATACGTCGACGGCATAGCCGACTATGCGACGACCGTCGGTGCCCCATTGATAAGCCGCGTTTCCCGAAAAGCCGAACAGCCCCTTTTACTACTCGATGCTCGACGGAACCATTAAGCTGCTGGCCTCAATTGGTATGCAACTTTCGACGGACTGCCACGGTGCGTCACACACGTGACCGAGCTTCAGGACAGCCAGTTTGAAAAGTGCAGCCTAACCCAGTCCAGCAGCTTAGCACAATGCCGACGGCGAATGACACCAGTCTTTGAAAACCACTACCAGTAGCCAACGGCTGACCGTGGCGCAGCAACGCCTTTACCTCCGATATAAGACGGCTAGGCGCACTGACGAAAGCGCTGTCATTCGAAGCGGCGCACGGACCTTGGCGAAACGACGCTCCCAAAACGCCAGGCCCGACTCGCCGATGTAGCCTTACGGCGTCCAGAGTAGCGTTGCCGCTGTATTTTACAAAGAGAGCCCATCGTCACCTTATATTGGTCCTCATCAGGTTATTCCAAAGGCATTGTACCCACGGTCCACAAATCTATAGACGGCCGGATACATGGTGAATCGCCATTGCTTTGGTACACCAGCTGTCTAGTGCTTGACAGCGTCAGATACATGTGCAATAATTGGTATTGCAAAGGGGTGTACGAATGACAAGCGAAGCAGGAAACTTGGATCAGCGAGACAACAGGGAAGACAGCTCTCGAACAAGCGCCCTACGGCGCTACCTGGAGGAGGTGGAGTCAGAACTCGCCAATCTCGAAGCTCGACGCAACGAAATCGACCAGCACATTGAGCGCAAGAACACCGAGCGTACGTATCTGCGCGGGTTGCTCGATATTCGAGGGGCTGGAGGGGGACCATTGCAGCTTCCAAGGCTTACTAACGCCGCCGCGGATGCCGCCGAGCTCGTGGTCGCGTTGCTGAGGGAAACCGGCTCGCCGCTTCACTATCGGGCAATCGAAAAGGAATTACGGTCCAGCGGGCAGTATGTAGCTGGAGGTCAGGATCCGGCGAATACCTTGCTTGCGCACTACTTCAATGACCCGCGGCTGTACCGACCTAGTCGTGGGACCTATGGTCTGCGCGAGTGGGACAAATCTGCTCGAAGCGTTGGCACCAAGCGGCGCAAGGCGGGAATAAATTGAGTTCGGAGAGGTTGGCAAACCACGAGCTAGCCGTCTACTGCTTGTCGACTGCGGGCGGTGCCACGCAGCATCTCGACACCGAACAGGTAGCGGTGCTTTGCTGGAGGCTTGCTCCCACGAGGTTCAGTTGGAGGACGTACCCGGAGTACCCAGACAAAGATACGGTGCGGTCCGCGCTCAGCGACGCAAAAAAGGCGAAATATGGACATCTCGTCGATGGCGACAGCTTCCATGGCTGGACACTTACATCGGAAGGAGTGGCGTGGGTCCGGGCGCACCAGTCGGCTTTGCAGCAATTGGAAGCGGGACCGACACGTTCCTCCGTCAGCCAAATAAACGACACCTTGCTTCAAAGACTACGGGCACACCCATTGCTTGCCGAGTGGCAGCGAGGCGCCGCGGCTCCAACGAGATACGACATCGCGGACGTGACACAGTTAACAGCCGATGCGCCCCTAAAACTCGTTGAACAGCGACTGGGGGAACTGGAGAACACGGCGGTCTTCGCGGGAGATTCGAATATGAAGGAGTTTGTGGAATGGTTACGAAGCCAATTACCCGGATGACAGGAATGATTGAGCTAACCGAGCGAGCATTCGAACAGGATGCCGAACTGGCAATGGGTGCGGATCCTACTCGCGCAATTATCGAATTGGTTACGAACTCGGATGATGCCTATACCCGGCTTACGGGAAAGCGCAAGGGACAGATACGCATCGAAGTCGAGCGAAAGCGAAAGACCGGCCCGAGCTTAATCACGGTCCTCGATCGCGCTGGCGGGATGACAGTTCAGCAAATGCAAGACCGACTCGCGAAGGAAGGAGCTCGCACAAGCGGCTTTGAAGAGATCCCCGACGTGCGAGGACTGCTGGGACGAGGAGCAAAGGACTGTGCCGCCTTTGGCCCGATCCTGTGGCGAAGCGCGACCGCCGAAGGCGTGGCTCAATTCGACCTTCAAACCAACGGTCATTACACGATTTCACCGGATATCGCCAAGAGCCCAGTTGCGACTTCAGAAAAATACGGTACAGACGCGACGATCGCGGTTGAGCCACGATTCAAGCTAAAGAATCACAAGAACCTTCGGGAGGCATTGACAAGACATTACTAGTTACGTCCCTGTCTACTCGATCGGACAGATCGAGAAGTCCAACTGGTTGACGTTAACCAAGGGCGCACCGATCACCTGGTCTACGATCCACCGCGCGGAGAGCTGGTTCAACATGCCAAGCGCTTGGAGATTCCCGGCTATCCCGATGAGTTTATCGATATACACCTTTACAAGGCGAACGAAAATCTAGACGACGGCTTGGAGAGAGAGTACTGGAGACACGGGGTTCTCGTTCGATCTGGGCGCCCAGCATACGACATCGTTGGGGGCAAATACGAACGCGAGCCTTGGTCAAATTACTTGGGGTGGTTTTGGGGTGAGGCCGACGTCCCCGGTATAAGAAGCTTGGTTATTGAGTACGACAATCGCCGCGAGAAAGGCCTGCAACCTACCAACGAAAACCCGATTCGGCTGGTGTCAAGAATCCGAAGAGGGCTCGTTCTATCGACCGAACACCCGTTCGTAGCCGCGATGACTTCGGCAATCGAGCAGTTCCTCTCTCCACATCTCGACGCCCTGCGTAAAGAGATGGAGCAGGCGGCGCGTGATTCCGGGATGAGCCCGGCAACTAATCGCAGACTTCGTGAGCTTGGTAGGGTACTTGGACAGTTTTTCGACGAGGAACAGGATCCGGTGACGGGCGACCAGCCGGGCATGAACGTCGCGTCTGGGCTCGAAATCATTCCTTCAGCACAGGAAGTGGAGCCGGGCCGCGCCGCAAGGTTCGTCGTACGTTACCGCCCACGACCAGGTGAGATTGACTTCGCTCAGACAGCACAGGTAAGCATCTCGGCAGGCTCAGCCCAAGTGACGCCAGCGGACCTCATTCTGTTGAACCGGGGTGGTTATTCGAGTCGCAGTTTCTCCGTCACTGGGCTCGAGCTGGGTGACCTAGCTGAAATTGGCGTGCAGGTCGGAAATAACACGGCAAATTGCCTAGTCCAGTGTTGTAAGCCAGACCCTCCTCAAGCCATCGATCGACTCCAGTTCGAACATTCGACGTACCGGCTTCGCGACGGTGGAAAGAGACGCCTGATTGTGCTCGCTCCCTGGGAACTCGCAGCGGACGAAACCCTTGAGGTTTCCATCAGTGGAGATCCGGCGATCTCCATCGTCCGAAGACCGACTAATTTTGAGTACGACGAGGGGAGACACTGCGGCGTTGCAACAGTAGAAGTTACCGGTCGCGGCGTTGGCTCGAAAGCCCGGGTCTTAGCGTCGATTGGCGACAGCACGGCGGTCGCGGAGGTGTTTGCTTCTGCAGAGCGCACCGGGGGCATCAGCGTCAAACTCGTACCCGAGGCATTCCCTCAGCGCGCGGTATGGGATGGATCAGTCCTAAGAGTTTCGGCGCTCGACAGGTCTCTAGCACGATATCTTGGCCCCCGCCCAGGGTGGCCCGGCCAGGACACCGTGCATTTTCGGGCGATACTGGCGGAAATTGTGGCCTTCCATTCGGCGCGGCGAGTAGTTGAGGCCAAGCCGAGGCAACCGGGATTGAGTCTGCCGCTATCCAGCCTCTACAGGGAGCACATGCAGCTGGAACAAAAATGCTTGCAGCGTATTCATTCGGTCCTGGTGCGGGAGGCTGAGATTTCTGAGGTCGCGGCAGAAGTGGACGGAATCCGTGCTTGAAAACCCCGCAAGGGGAACTGAAGAGATTTGTGACGGGCGACTTCCAGCCGGTGTCCCGCCAGCTGGTCGGGGAGACCACAGCGGTGTCAGCAAACGCCATCGTGCGGCTGAAGGTCCAGTGGCCCGTAGTGTATGCGACATTGCGGCAATGCAAACTCGAAGAGCGTCGCTGCGCCTATTGCTGGGCCGATGGGATCCCAGCTCGGTGCAGGCCGGGTAGAATGCCACGAGCGCAGTGTGCGATCGGAATTATCCGTCGCTGACGTTCGCCATCTGTCGCGGAATCCAGCCCGACAGGAGCTCGAACAGCTCGTCGCTGCAATGCTCCAGCGCGTGGCCCGCCCCTTCGTATAAGACCAATTCTTTGGGCTCCGCCGCACTCTGGTAGATGAGCTCGCTCGCGGTCGCCTCGAGTACCTGGTCGTCCATGCCGTGAACCAGGAGCAATGGCCGGGGGGAGAGTCGCTCCACGTTGTTCGTGCCGAACATCTGGCTGGACATCGCGACAACCGCGCACACCATCTCGGAAAGCTCGCCTGCTTTGATCGCGACCGCACCGCCAAAGCTGTGTCCCACGACCACGACGCGCTCCGCGCCGATTCCACGCAGAAAACTCACCCCGCCGAGCGCATCAAGCACGCACTCGTCGAAATCGCCGGGCATGCGGTAGTCCAATCGCAGGCTGCTAACTCCGGAATCGCTGAGTTTGAAGGCCAGTCGCTCGTAGACCGAGTCCGCCGGACCGTTTACGCCTCCGCTGGCGCCAGAGATGAATACCGCTGCGCCGGTACCCCCTTCACAGGCGTGGAGGATGCCGGGAATATCACCCCGTGTCGTACGCAGGATGATCTTGTAGGAACCATCCGGAGTTTGCTGAACGGCGACCTGCTTGATGCCCAGTTCGAGCTCGGCGGCGGGGTCCGGGGACCCGTCGCTTCCCTCGTTCAACGTTGGCCGCCTCGGACGCCCGCGTTCTCGTCCCGGCACCGCGCGACGAAGCGCTCCGTTCGATCGAGCGCTTCAACGAGCTTCTCGTAAGAAGTCGCGTAGCAGGCGCGCACGTGTCCCCGTCCGCAGGCGCCGAACGCGGAGCCGGGAACGACGGCGACGCGCTCCTCGAAAAGGAGGCGCTCAGCAAACGACTCGTCGTCAAGACCGGTAGACGAGATATCGGGGAATGCGTAGAAGGCGCCGCGGGGCTCGAAGCAGTGCAGCCCCATGGCATTGAAACGGTCCACCACCAGCCGGCGACGACGGTCGTACTCCGCCAGCATCAACTGGACATCCTCTTCGCCGCTTCGGAGCGCCTCCAGCGCCGCGTATTGCGCGACTGTTGGCGCAGACATCATCACGTACTGGTGGACCTTCATCATGGCTTCCAGCGCTTCCGGCGGTGCCGCCACGTATCCGAGCCGCCAGCCGGTCATCGCGTACGTCTTCGAGAAGCCGCCGAGCAGAATGGTCCGTTCTTTCATTCCAGGCAGCGAGGCGAAACAAACGTGCCTGCCACGGTAGGTCAACCGCGCATAGATCTCGTCGATCACAACCAGCAGATCGTGGCGGTGGACGAATTCAGCCACCTCTTCAAGGTCCGACCTGGACATCACCGCCCCGGTCGGGTTGGCCGGAAAGCCCATCAGCAGCGCCCGCGTTTTGGGCGTTACAAACTGCTCCAGGTCTTCGACCATCAGCCGGAATTCGTTGCGCTCGTAGGTCGGAACGGCGATGAAATCACCGCCTGCCATGATCACGTTCGGCGGGTAGGCAACGTAGAACGGATCAGGAGACAAGACCTCGTCGCCGGGATCGAGGATCGCCTGAAAGGTAACTCCAAGGGCCTCGCTGACGCCGGCCACGCACATCAGCTCGGTCGCCGGGTCATACGAGACGCCGTATCGGCGCTCGAGATCGCGCGCGATCGCCTCTCGAAGCTGGATCATGCCAAAGTTGGACGTGTAATGGGTGTGGCCCTGCTTGATCGATCGAATCGCGGCCTCGCAGATCTGCTCCGGAGTGACGAAATCCGGCTCCCCAACTCCAAGGCTGATGACGTCGTCCATCGTGGCGATGATATCGAAGAAGCGTCGGATTCCCGACGCCGGGATCGCGTCGACCCGCTTCGAGATGAGCGGACGCCGGATAAATTCGCTGGTCATCATGCCCGTGGGCTCCCCGGGTGGACGGAGGCCGCTGCGCAGCGGTCACCCCGCCGGATAGCAGAAATATAGCACTTTGTAAGGAGTGTACTGGTAGAGAGCCACAGGGGCCAGATGGAAAGGTCGCGGATTCAGCGGGATCGGGCGTACAACGTGGATGCTCACAGGTCCGGATGCCGGCCGGCCCACTCCGTCGATCGCTCGTATGCATCGGCAGCCCGCAGCATCGTCGCCTCGTCAAACGGCTTAGCGAGGATCTGCAACCCCACCGGGAGGCCGCCGACGAATCCACAGGGCACCGAAACACCCGGAAGACCAGCGATGTTGACCGGCAGCGTGCATACATCGCTCAGGTACATCTGCAGCGGGTCTTGCGACCGCTCGCCGATGCGAAAGGCGACCGTTGGCGAAGTAGGGGTCAGCAACACGTCGTACTTCTCAAAGGCCGCGTCGAATTCGCGCCGGATGAGGGTGCGCACTTTCTGTGCTTTCAAGTAGTACGCATCGTAGTAACCGGACGAGAGCGCGTAGGTGCCGAGCATGATCCGCCGCTTCACCTCGTCGCCGAATCCAAACTGACGGGTGCGCTCCATGTTTTCCCACATTGAGGCGCCGCGCTGGTCGGAGAAGCCGTACTTGACGCCGTCATAGCGCGCCAGGTTCGCCGATGCTTCGCTGGGCGCGATGATGTAATAGACCGCAAGCGCGTGCGGAGTACTGGGGAGAGTAACATCCCAGTCGACCGTGGCGCCCAACTGTTCGAACATGCGGATCGCCGCCGTGACCGCGTCCCGCACCCCGCTATCCATCCCTTCGACGAAGTACTCTTTCGGCACGCCGATGCGGAGGCCGGAGACGTCGCCGGTCAGGGCCGACGTGAAGTCGGGTACGTCGACGGGCGCCGAGTTTGAATCCAGTGCGTCGTGACCGCTGATCGCGTTCATCACGATTGCGGCGTCGCGGACGTCTCGCGTAAAGGGGCCAACCTGGTCCAGAGATGAAGCAAAGGCGATTAAGCCGAAGCGGCTCACACGGCCGTAGGTCGGTTTGACGCCAACGACGCCGCACAGCGACGCCGGCTGGCGGATGCTGCCGCCGGTATCGGAGCCCAACGCATAAAGCGCTTCGCCCGCGGCGACGGAGGCCGCTGAACCGCCTGACGAACCACCCGGCACGCAGTCCAGGTTCCACGGGTTGTGAACCGGAAAGAACGCCGAGTTTTCATTCGACGAGCCCATCGCGAACTCGTCCATGTTGGCTTTTCCAACCATCACACTGCCGGCGGCTTTGAGCTTTGCGACGACGGTTGCGTCGTATGGCGGCACGAACCGTTCGAGCATTCGCGATCCGGCGGTGGTGCGCACGTCGCACGTGCACAGCACATCTTTGATGCAGACCGGAATACCGGTGAGGGGACCGGACACTCCCGCGCGGAGACGTGCGTCGGCGGCGTCAGCAGCGGCAAGGGCCTGCTCGGCCGTGACTGTCAGGTAGGCGCCAATCCTCCCGTCCACCTGCTGGATTCGATCGAGCACCGATTGCGTCAGTTCACGTGCAGAAAGTTCACGGCGCTGCAGCCGCTCGGCGGCGTCGTGGATGGTGGAGTAGTACGGTTCCAGGGCGGGATCTCCTGTGTCCGGCTGTTATTCGAGGACTTTTCGCACGCGCACGAAGCCGTCCTGGACCTGTGGCGCGTTTGCGAGCATCGCCTCACGCGGAAACGAGAGGCGAGGCAGATCTTGCCGTTCCACGTTGCGCAGCGGCAGAGTGTGCGCCGTCGGCTCGACGCCTTCGGTATCAAGCTCGCGCAGTTGCTCGAACGAGTCCAGGATCACTGAAAGCTGCCGCTGAAATCGCTCAACGTCCTCGTCGGTCACTCCGACGCGGGCAAGTCGCGCGATATGTTCAACTTCTTGTTTCGTCAATGACATGGCGGAGCTAAATCTCCGAGCAATATCCGCGCTTGGATCGAATTGGGAGCACGGGGGCGAAAATAAGTATAACAGCCCGTTAACGTTCCGCGATTGAATGGCTCGGTAGCCTTTGTTACGATCTTGCATGCATGTCAGCACATTCCCCAGCCATCGCACCACGCTTCGAAGACGAGCGCGCCGCCCTCGGCAACCCGAGCTTCGTCTGGCGCTTCGGCCAGGACCGACGCCTCGATCTCATTCGCGCCTGGGTAAGGCTCGATGGAAAGCGGATCCTGGACGTTGGGTGCGGAGTAGGGATGTATGTCCGCAAGTTCCGCCACTTCAGCGACGAGGTGTACGGAATCGACGTTGCCTTCGATCGAGTTCGCGAAGGGGCGAAGGAGCTTCCTAATTTGATGCTTGCCGCGGGCGAGCACCTCCCTTTTCCGAACGGTTTTTTCGACGTCGTCGTGCTTAACGAGGTGATCGAGCACGTCAGCGATGACCGTGCGACCATGGTCGAGCTGGCGCGCGTGCTGCGGACAGGCGGTCACGCCGTTTTCTATGCCCCGAATCGCTTTTACCCGTTCGAGACGCACGGCGTCTTCCTTGGGCGACGCTATGTTTTCGGCAACATTCCCGGGGTGAACTACCTGCCGCTCCCACTACGTAACCGGTTGGTGCCGCATGCGCGCGTTTACATGACGAAAGATTTCAGGCGAATAACGTATGGTTTGCCGTTCCGAACGGTGATACACACGTACGTGTTCCCGGGTTTTGACAACATCGCAGCGCGGAACCGAGGCGTAGCAAAAGTGCTGAGGCGAATGCTGTACGCCGCAGAAGGGTCGTGGCTCCGCATTTTCGGCCTCTCGCACTTTCTGGTACTCCGGCGAACAGGATTCGACGCCCGGGTTCACGGTACCTATGGACGTGGACGGGTTGATTGGGGGCGGCAGGGGTGAGGGCAGTCGACCAGTACCGGCGTAATCGCCGTCGACGCGCGACGGTGCTGAAGCAGCGGAAGCGCTTCCCCAAGTGGCCGTTTGCGATCCTGGGCGTGCTCCTGCTCGCCGGCATCGGTTCGGGGGTTGGCCTCGCCGGATATTCGATTCAGAAATACAACGACTACACCAAATCGCTCACCAACCCTGCCGACAAAGTACAGAGTGACCAGGGTCCCGCGATCCTCTACGACCGGGCGGGTAACGAGCTGTTCGAGTATGAGGACAAGGACACCGGTCTGCGTGAGCCGGTGCCGCTCGATGCAGTGTCGTCGTATCTGATCAGGGCCACAATAGCCACCGAGGACCCCGATTTCCTGACGAACAACGGCGTCAACCAGCGGGGCCTCATTCGCGCCGCTTGCGAGAACGTCCACCTCTGCTCTACATCGAGCACCTTGACTACCGGGGGCAGCGGCATCACCCAGCAGCTGGTGAAGCTCCTTTTCGAGACGCCGGAGGAGGCGGCCAAGCGCAGCGTCGATCGGAAGCTCAAGGAGGCGGCGCTCGCCGTCGAATTGACCAAGCGCTACAACAAAGACCAGATCCTCGAGTGGTACCTCAACACGATCTATTACGCGAATCGCGCCAACGGTATCGGCGCCGCGGCCAAGATCTACTTCGGTGCGAAGGCGTCGGGGCTCGACCTTGCCCAGGCTTCACTCCTGGCCGGAATCCCCGCATCTCCCGGCGACTACGACCCGGTTGCGCACTACTCAACTGCCAAAGAGCGCCAGGCCCAGGTGTTAAAGCTGATGGTTCAACATGGCCAGGCCACGCAGGCGGAGGCCGAACAGGCTCTCACTGAGACGCTCAACATCCACGAGCAAACTACGGTCATCAATGAACCTCACTGGGTGAGCTTTATGACCGATTACATCCGACAGCACTGCAAAGAGCTCGTGCACGATTGCAAGAATCCGGACGACGCCCTCTACCACATGGGCCTACGCTTCACGACTACCCTCGATTCCGATCTGACCGATCAGGCGACGAAGATCACCGACGAAGAGATCGGCAAGCTGGAGGACCCGAGAGGAGGGAACTGCGGCTGCCATAACGGCGCGGCGGTGGTGTTCGATAACAATACCGGCCAAATTCTGGCCATGGTCGGGAGCCGCGATTACTATCGCAACGATATCCAGGGAAAGAATAACAACGTACTTGCGCAGTATCAGCCGGGTTCGGCGCTGAAACCGCTCATCTATCTATCGGCCTTCTTGAAAGGTTGGAGCCCGGGTACCGTCATCGTGGACGGGCAGAAGTGTTATCCGAATCCACCTGACCCCAAGCCGTTTTGCCCAACCGGGCCTACCAACGCCTTCAACGGACCCGTGCCGGTGCGCATTGCACTCGGCAGCTCACTCAACTCGCCTGCCGTGCAGACCGCCGATTTCTCCACGATACCCTGGGTGCTGGAAACCGCCCACAAAATGGGCATCACTACCATGCCGGATCCTTCCCAGTATGGACCTTCGATCGCAACCGGTGGATCGAGTGTGACGCTGTTCGACATGACCTATATGTATTCGACCTTCGCCAACAACGGTGAGATGCGCGGGCTGAAGCTCGCGGACCCGAAGTCTGGCTATCGCCAGGTCGATCCCGTTGCGGTACTGCAGGTCGAGGACCGAGTCGGCAACCTCATTTACCAGTTTCATGAGCCCGATCGCGTGCAGGCCGAACCAGCACCGTATGCGTACGAGATCACCGACATCATCAAGGACGACAACGCCAAGCACCTGATTTACAGCCCCCACCTTTTCGACCTGCGCGACGGCCGGCCGATTGCGGCGAAGACCGGAACGCAACAGGGCGAGACCTTACAGGGAGTCCGCGCGACCTGGAACTTCGGTTACATCCCGGACATCACCGTCGGCGCCTGGGTCGGCAACTCCGACGGCCAGTTCGTGAACCCCAATCTGCTCAGTGCGACAAGCTCGCTGTTTGTGTGGAAGCGGATTATGCAGCTCGCTGTCGACAAGTACAACGTCCCGAAGAAAGACTTCGTCGTGCCGCCCGGGATCGTAAAAGGCGTACCGGCAATCGGCGCGCGACTAGTCGGTTGCGGCATTCAACCCGACATCTACGTTCAGGGCCAGACGGTGAGTGGACCGCCGCTCATCCCCGGCGCTAAAGACTGTCGCTTGACCGGCACTCCAGGGCCGTCTGCGACCGCCAGCACCAACACTGCAACGCCGCGATCGGGCTTGACTCCGCGCCCGGGGTCAACGGGACTCGGCGCCGCAACTCCTGCACCGCTCGAGAACCGCGACGGGCCGCCGACGCCGCAACTGCCGCAGCCCGTGCAGACGTTCGAGCCGTTGCCCACGGCTGCACCACCCGCGGACGCGCCGGCAACCCCGGTGCTGCCACAAAACGGGCCGCCCGCATCTCAAGCGCCACCCCCCGCGGCTCCGCAACCAACTCAGGCACCGCTGCGTTGCCCGCCAGGCTTCGTGGCGCCGACGGCGCTGCGCAACCAGATCTGCGGTCCGGGGTAAGGGTTCACTGCGCTCGAAGCAGCCTGTCGAGGTCGGCCGGATTTGCGATGTCCTGAACCCGGCGCACGAAAGACTTCAGGTCCGGGCTCAGGCGGCGGATGGCATTGATTTTCGCTCCGAGCGGGCTCGAAGCGGCCGCGTTGTTTCCGTAGCTGCCGTAAAAGGCAAAATACGCCTGATTTATACGTCGAATGGTGTAGCCGTCCGCCGCTAGTTCTTGTTGTGTCTCGTTCATGCGCCTCTCGGCTTCGTCAACTTTGCCGTCCTTGAGCAGGACATCGACAGCCAAACGCAGGTCATGGAGCGTTATGTTGATATCGAGACGATGCGGCGCGACGCTGGACGCCTGTGGAGGGCCCGGCGGAAGGCCCAGAGAATTGAAGGCCGCTGAACCGAGCTCGCGTCCGACGAGCTCGGCCACTGTCTCGTTGATCAGTGTCAGGTCGTTGTTTTCGCCGTAACGCGCTCCGAGTGGATGAAAAATGAGGTACTCGTGCATCCATTCGTGCGCGATCGTCTGCATCAGCCCGGCAGGTGAGTCTTCCTCGTCGACGATGCTCGGATAGGCGCCTAACCCACCGATCTGGTCCACGAGGGCGCTCACTCCTTTTTTCTCCGCGTCCCGCTCAATCCGATCTGCCTCGGCCCTAGAGAGGTCGCTCCGGAGTAGCTTCGTGTCGTCGAGCTCGATCCGATTATGCGGTGAAGTAATCAGGATATGGGGCGGCATACGGAAACCCGCCGCCACCGGAGGCCAGACGAACGAAGCGCCTGAGTAAAGCGGCAACCGTTCGACAAGGCCCGCGCTTGTTATCGCGCCCGTCACTGCATCCTCGAAGCGGGCTTGAACCCGCGGCCGGAGCCGTTCCGCGGCCCGAACGTCGGCCACATCTGCCGACTGAAGCGAGCCGTCGCCTTGTGCCGGCGCGACTTGCAGCCGGGAGCGCTCGGAGCGAATCCTACTCTGGAGGCTGAAATACTGCCGAATCTCGGCGTTGCTGGCGGTGTGATTCAGGAACCCATCGGTGGTTCGATGGAGAACGAACCGGGTGAGCCCCGTGAGCTCCCAGTTGACGATGCTGAACGAATCTCCCTGCCCAACGAGACCTGCGCCCGCGGCGACCAAGAGCAGTACGGCCGCCCACAGTGCGAAGACGGTGCCGGTTACTGCTATCACCTGATGGCGGGGACGGTTGACGACCGGCAACCCCAGCCTCCTCGAAACGGCACTGATCAATCCCGCTTTCGCAATACTGTATCAAGGCTGACCGCTGTCACCGAACGAATCTGAACCTGCCCGGCAGCCATGCCCGCCTGTGTTACGATCGTCCCACGCACCGCTTGCGGGAGTGTCGGATGGCAGCGTCGATACCTTACCCCGCACTTCGAGTGGTCGTACCTCTGCTGCCGTCAACCGATCTGGCGCCCCTGCTTCCGATTGCCGCCGCTCTCGCTGGGAGCGGCGGCCACGTGGTGCTCCTCGCCGTCGTCCCCGTGGCTCAGGGCGAAGATATTCCCGCTGCCACCGCCACCGCCCGCGCCGCCCGCCGGCAGCTTCGCGCCCTGGCTCGGGAGCTTCCGCGCGGGGTCTCCCACGAACAGCTCGTGCGGGCCGCAGAGACCCTCGCCACGGGTATCCTCCAGGTCGCGGGCGAAGGCGCTGGAATGATGCTCGTTCCCTTGCCTGGAAAGAAGGAGGGTGCGTCCGACGTTTTTCGCCGAGAGCCATACCGAGAGTTGCTTTCCGCCCCGGTGACCGACACCGTATTTGTCCGCCCCGGTGCCGCGAGAACGCCGCGAAGCATCCTCGTGTCGGCGCGTGGCGGTCCCCACGCCGAGCTGGCGCTCGAAGTGGCTCAGCGGCTTGCCCGGGCCGAAGGCGCGACGATCACCGTCATGCACGTGGACCTGCCACGGTCGTCCGCCGGCGAGCGCCAGCAAGAGCAACACCTGTTCCAATCTCTTGTTGCCCGTTCCAACGAGGGCTCACGGCTCCGCGCATCGAGCATTCCCGCCGAATCGGTGACAGACGCGGTACTGGGCGAAACCCGCAGACACGACCTGCTCGTACTGGGAGCGAGGGTCGATAGCGACCGGCGTCCTTCCGAGGTCGGGACTGTGCCGGAAGTGGCGCTCGACAACAGCGAAGCCGCCGTGATGGTGGTCAAGACGAGGCTGCCGGTCAGCCCGGCTATCTTCCGTCCCAAACCACAGCCCGTGGACGAGCTCGTGAACGGGTGGTTCATCGAGCACACCCTGGACTGCCGGGATTACGCCAACCTTGATGAGTTGATCGCGGAAAAACGGCGGCGGGGTTTGACCGTCGGAGTGGCGCTCCTGGCAGGTGCCAGCTCGGACACGCTGGCAGCCCACCGCCGCGTACTATTTGAGGAGCTTGGCACATCACTACAACTAGTCGACCAGGCGATGCTGTTTTGCGGTCCCAATATCGAACTGCTCGAGGCGGCGACGGATCTAAACCTTCGCACATGTGTCGTCGATGAAGCGCGCACGGGGGACCGCG
>DAINSK010000008.1:6016-94022 GCA_036741355.1 Chloroflexota bacterium | reverse complement strand
CGCCTTCGCCGAGGAATCGCTTGACCTGGTAGCGGCCGTTGGCGAAGGCGGTGGGGACGGTCGGTTGAGGTTGCGCTGTAGCAACAGGTCCACGTCGCGTAGAAGCATCACCTGAATTTCCGCCGTCGAGGCCCCGCTCTGCGGCACCGAGCAGCCCCTTCGCGTCGGCGTTTTCCGGGTCAAAGGTCAGCACATGCTCTGCACGCTCTTTGACCAACTCCCACTGCCGCTCTGCCGAGGCTTGCTCCGCTTCGTCCAGCAGGCGGTCAATCTGGCGCTGCACCCGTTCGCTCGGCATCCTCGCCCTCGCCCTCGTCCGGCGTGGACCACGCCGCCACTGCAAGCTAAACGGAGAGGCGAGCAGCCGTCAATCGACGCCACGCGACCGCGCGTACTGGGACCCCAGAGGAATGTGTCACCAACGGTCCTGCGCCGAAGAATCACGTAACGTATTGCCCGAATCGCCACGTCGCGGCAAATTCAGTGGACAATATGACGCAACGGGGCCGTTCTGGTATGGTGCAGCCGCGGCTCGACCAAAAGGTATCGGAGGATGCGATGAATCCACTCCGCGCCATGTTCGACCACCACGCGTGGGCGACGCATACGCTGATCAATTTCTGCGCAACGCTGTCGCCTGACCAACTCCACGCGACCACCCCAGGCACGTACGGCGCCATTATGCCGACGCTCGTACACCTGATCGCCGCCGATCAGCGGTATCTCGAATTGATGACCGGTGCCAGTACGGAGACTCCACTGGGCGAGGGTGAAGAGCCACCGCTCTCTGATCTCGATGCCCGGTTCGGTGGCCAGGCGCGCCTCTGGGAGGGGTTGGTCGACAAAGCGAGCGAACTGGATGTGACGATACCGCCCCGCGGCCCCTGGCAAGCGCGACCGCACGCGGAAGACCTGTTGTTCCTCCAGGCCATTCACCACGGCAATGACCATCGCACCCACATCTGCACCGCTCTGGGTGCGATCGGGCTGGAGCCGCCGGAGATCGATGGCTGGTCGTTCTGGGCGGCCACCCATCCGTAATAATCCTTGAAAATCTGGGATAAGAAGCAGTTCCAAACTACTCCGCTGGCCTACTTCGCCTTGACCCGATCGGCGGCGCGGTGTAACCTCAGGGCATCAATTGAATACGCGACACGGGAGCTCGGGGAGCCGGGCTGAGAGGGTGGCCAAGACGCCGCCGACCGTTTGAACCTGATCTGGGTAATGCCAGCGCAGGGATCGAAGGCCAGCAGCGTTCACCGCCACCGTCTAATGACGGTGGTTTTTCATTGCGTCCCGCGCCGCTCGCTGGGGAGGAATAAGATGACCCAACTTGCCGATGGCCCGCGCGTGAGCGCGACCGGAACACCAATACCAGGCAGCGTTAAACGCTACGTTCAGGGTCCGCGCGCTGATGTGCGCGTTCCCGTGCGCGAAATACCGCTGTCGCCGACCACCGGACGGTTCGGCGAAGAGGAGAACCCGCCGTTCCAGGTTTACGACACCAGCGGGCCGTATACCGATGACGCGGCGAATACCGATATCCGCCGCGGCCTGCCGTCATTACGGCGGCACTGGATCCTGGAGCGGGATGACGTCCAGGAGTACGACGGACGAGAGGTCCAACCCCGGGACAACGGCATGCGATCAGATGATCCACTGGCGAACCGGGAGGTATTCCCGGGACTCCGCCGCCGGCCGCTGCACGCTCGTCCTGGTAAGAACGTGAGTCAGCTCCATTACGCCCGCCGTGGACTGATTACGCCGGAGATGGAGTTCATCGCGCTGCGCGAGGGGGTCTCGGTGGAGCTGGTGCGCGACGAGGTTGCGTGCGGCCGCGCCATCATCCCGGCCAACGTGAACCACCCGGAAAGCGAGCCGATGATCATCGGCCGCAACTTCCTGGTGAAGATCAACGCCAACATCGGCAACTCCGCCGTCGCTTCGTCGATCGAGGAAGAGGTGGAGAAGATGACCTGGGCGACCCGCTGGGGCGCCGACACGGTCATGGACCTGTCTACCGGCAAGAACATTCACACCACACGGGAATGGATCATCCGCAACAGCCCCGTGCCGATCGGCACCGTTCCGATCTACCAGGCGCTGGAGAAAGTGAACGGCAAGGCGGAGGATCTGACGTGGGAAGTCTACCGCGACACGCTGCTCGAACAGGCCGAGCAGGGCGTGGACTATTTCACCATCCATGCGGGCGTTCGGCTGGCCTATATCCCGCTGACGGCAATAAGGGTTACCGGGATCGTCTCGCGGGGCGGGTCGATCATGGCAGCCTGGTGCCTGGCACACCACAAGGAGAATTTCCTTTACACGCATTTCGAAGAGATATGCGAAATCATGAAGGCGTACGACATCTCCTTCTCGCTGGGAGATGGACTTCGACCGGGATGCATCGCCGATGCAAACGACGAGGCGCAGTTCGGCGAGCTACGTACCCTTGGTGAACTGACCGAGATCGCCTGGAAGCACGACGTGCAGGTGATGATCGAGGGCCCCGGCCACGTTGCCATGCACAAGATCAAGGAGAACATGGACCTGCAGCTCGAGGTATGCCACGAGGCTCCGTTCTACACGCTCGGGCCGCTGACCACGGACATTGCCCCTGGGTATGACCACATTACTTCGGCGATCGGCGCGGCGATGATCGGCTGGTACGGCACGGCCATGCTCTGCTACGTGACGCCTAAGGAGCACCTTGGTCTGCCCGATAAGCAGGACGTGAAAGACGGCGTGATCACCTACAAGATCGCCGCGCACGCCGCCGACCTGGCGAAAGGCCACCCCGGAGCCCAGGAGCGTGATAACGCCCTTTCCAAAGCGCGCTTCGAGTTCCGCTGGCGGGATCAGTTCAACCTCTCGCTCGACCCCGAAACGGCGTCGTCGATGCACGACGAGACGCTGCCGGCAGAGCCTGCCAAGACCGCCCACTTTTGCTCGATGTGCGGACCGCATTTCTGCAGCATGCGCATCACCCAGGACGTGCGCGAGTACGCCCGGCAAAAGGGGCTGGACGAGGCCAAGGTGTTGGAGGTTGGGCTGGCAGAGAAGGCGAAGCAGTTCCGCGACCAAGGCGGCAAAATCTACAACCCCGGATGAGGCGGAGGAGGATCGCTTGAGCCCGCCGCGACCTTCGTAACAACACCGCGCTTGGCATGCCGGCCGGAACCTGATCATAGAGGGATGCGATGCCCGTTGAATTTATCGGCATGATCGGAACTCGGCCGGGGTCCGAACTGGACGGCCCGGCGGTGTCCATCCTTGGCGGTCACGTCGATCCCGAGTACTTGACTCGGTTCGCCCGCGCCCACGAAGACGGCGGCTTCGACAAGGTGCTGATCGGCTACGGCTCGACGGGGCCCGACGGCTTCGCCGTCGCCGGTTACGTTGCCGGCGTCACCGATCGGCTTGGCTTCCTGGTTGCCCATCGACCCGGGTTTGTCGCTCCGACGCTCGCGGCGCGAAAGGCCGCGACGCTCGACCAGTTCACGGGCGGCCGCATCTCCCTGCATTTCATTACCGGCGGCAATGACGCCGAGCAGCAGCGCGACGGCGACTGGCTTGACAAAGACACGCGTTATCGCCGCACCGACGAGTACCTGACCATCCTGCGACACATCTGGACGGAAACCACGCCGCTCGACTTCGACGGCGAGTTTTACCACATCAAGGGCGGGTTCTCCGAGGTGAAGCCGCGGCAGCAACCCCACATCCCGATCTACTTTGGCGGAGCTTCCGGTCCGGCGCTGACCGTCGGCGCAAAGCACAGCGACGTTTATATGCTGTGGGGTGAGCCACTCGCCTGGGTGCGCGAGCGTATCGCGGAAGTGCGTGAGGCAGCACGACCGTTTGGGAACGAGCCGCGCTTTAGCGTCTCCGTGCGTCCGATCCTCGGCGTCACCGAGGACAAGGCGTGGGAGCGGGCGCACAACATCCTGAACCGCATCCGCGAGGTGAGGGGTGCGGGCGCATTAGGCGCGGGTAAAGTCCCCGCGGCGGCGGGTTCGCAGCGCCTCCTGGAAGCGGCAGCCCGGGGAGAGATCCTCGACAAACGCTTGTGGACCCCCATCGCGGCAGCTACGGGCGCCAGCGGCAACACGACCGCGCTGGTGGGAACGCCCGATCAGGTGGCCGAGTCGTTAGTCGACTATTACGAGTGCGGCGCGACTACGATCCTGATTCGCGGCTTCAACCCGCTCGAAGACGCGATCGAATACGGCCGGGACCTGATCCCGCTCGTCCGCGCCGAAGTTGCCCGCCGTGAGCGTTCCGCGGTCGCCGTTTGACGGCGCGCATGTCGCTGTTTGAGCTAAAGTGAGCGCTACATTACTTATATTCAAGTTCGACATCGTCGGATAATACCTGGCGGGGCTCGAACCGTACTACCAGGTCAACACCGAGCGCGGAGCCAATGCGCTCGAGCGAATCCAGCGTCGGCGTGACACCACCGTTCTCGATCCGCGCGATGGCCTGCTGGGTGGTTCCCGCCAGCTCACCCAGTGTCGCTTGGCTGACGCCCCGGGCCAGCCGCAGCTCGCGTACCTGCATGCCAAGCTCGTAGGCGCGGCGCGAACGTTCGTAGCCGGCGTGTACCTCAGGCTCCCCGGCGCGCCGGCGCTTCAACTCCGACCAGGTCATGCGCTTAGTAACCATCGACAGCCTCCGCCGTGTGGCCCTCGGCGATGCACCGCACCATCGCCTGCCGTGCCCGCTCCACTTCCTCGAGCAAATCAATGTAGAATCGGACCCGGCCGAATCGCTCCCCGGATAGCCCGAGTAACCACTGGGAGACCTCGGGCTCAGGCTCGACTTCTCCCCACACGGGCATCTCCCGCTTACATCATCGCTGATGTGGGCTTTGCTGTAAATGGGGTCGGTAAAGTCGCTATGATGCATACCAGCACGCCCGATGGGGCACAGAGAGGTGAAGTCGTGGGCAAGCTGGATGGAAAGGTAGCGGTGGTGACGGGCGCCAGCCGGGGGATCGGCAAGGAGATCGCCTCTCTATTTGCCGCCGAGGGCGCCAGGGTCGTGTGCGCGGCGCGCACGGTACACGAGGGCGACCACCCGCTGGAGGGGTCGCTGCAGACCACGGTCGACGGCATCAAGCAGGCCGGCGGCGAAGCGACCGCGGTCGCCGCCAACATCTCCGAAGTCGAGGATTGCGAGAAGCTCATCCAGGCGGCGCGCGACACATACGGACCGATCGACGTCCTCGTCAACAACGCGGCGCTCACCTACTTCATCCCGGTGAAGGACTATCCGATTAACCGCTGGCTGCGCTCGTGGTCGGTGAATTTCCAGGCCGTGTTTATCCTCAGCAAACTGGCGCTGGAGGACATGGTCCCCCGGCAGAGCGGCAGCATCGTTAACATCTCATCCGGCTCCGCCATCGGTCCCGGCCGCGGGCCCTACCCGGGCGCACCGGCTAGTGGCGGCGGCACCTGCTACGGCGCTGAGAAGGCGGCCATGGAGCGTTTCACGCAGGGGCTTGCCCAGGAGGTGTACCAGTTCGGTGTCAACGTCACCTGCGTGTCGCCGTCGCAGGTGGTTCCGACGCCGGGCACGCTCTTCCACCACCTGGTCACGGGCATGGACGATCCGCGCGGCGAGCCGCCCGCGTACATGGCAAAGGCCGCGCTGCTCCTTGCGACCGAGCCGCTCGACAAGGTAACCGGCCGCGTGACCTACAGCCAGCAGATCCTCAAAGAGTTCGGCTGGATCGACCAGGCGAAGAGCTTGGGCGTTGACCGGACCGGCAGCGGTTACAGCCAGATTTAGCGCCACCGCATAGCATGGGCGATAACATGGCACCTTCCGGGTGTCGCAACGGGACACGAGACGGGTGGCGCCAATGACCGGTGGACAGCGGGGTAGCCCCGTCACGAGCGGACATCCGAGCAGCTCGGGATATCTCGCTTTTTTCCGGCGGAACAGCGCCTTTCGCAGGCTGTTCATTGCGCAGGTCGTCAGCTTCTGCGGCGATTGGTTTCTGACCGTCGCGCTACTCGACCTTGTGCTGCGGCTGACGCATTCCGCCGCGCTGGCGGCACTGCTCATCGTCTGCCAGACGCTGCCGTCGTTTCTGCTGGCTGCCTGGGCCGGGCCGATCGTCGACCGCTACGACCGCAGGAAGCTGATCATCGGCATCGCGAGCGTCCAGACATTGCTGGCCTTGCTGCCGATCGCGGCACGGTCCACGGCGCTGCTGCCGCTGGCCTACCTCGGGGTCGTGGGCATTAGTGCCGGCGCGACCTTCGTATCGCCGGCCATTCAATCGGCGATCCCGAACATCGTGGACGACGAAGACCTGGTGCTCGCGAGTGTGCTGATGGGATCGACCTGGGGCACCATGCTTGCGGTCGGCTCGGCGTTGGGCGGAGTCGTCGTGGCGCTGTTCGGTCTGACCGTCTCCTGCGTAGTCGATGGCGCGACGTTCGCCTTTGCCGCGCTCCTGCTGTGGAGCATCCACCGGCCGTTTCAGGAACGCCTCGGCCGCGTACGGGCGGAGTTCATTGAGTCGCTACGCGAAGCGGCCGCTTATGCCCGCGGCCATCCACGCGTGCTGGCGTTGCTGACGTGTAAAGGCGGGTTCGGCATCGGCGCCGGAGCGGTCGTGCTATTGAGCGTGTTTGGACGCGACGTGTTTCACGGCGGATCGCTGGGAATCGGGCTCCTGTACGGGGCCAGAGGCGTCGGCGCACTGGTAGGGCCGCTCCTGGTGCGCAGTTTTGCCAGGGACGACGACCATCGCTATCGGATGGTCGGTTACTGCGGTATCGGCTATGGCGTGGGATACGCCGCCTTCGCAGTGTCACCTTTCCTCGGCGTCGCCGCACTGGCGGTGGCCATGGCGCATCTGGGCGGCGGCGCTCAGTGGATGATCAGCTCGTACGGCTTGCAGCGGGAAGTCCCCGACCATCTCCGGGGGCGCATGTTCGCGGCCGATTTCGGCCTGGTGACGTTGACCACCAGTGTCTCTACGATCGCCGCGGGCCTGCTGGCCGACACGGCCGGCCCTATTTCTACCGCTCTCGCGGGCGGAATGCTCATGCTGGCCTGGGGAATCATCTGGGCCTTCCGAACCCGGAGGCTCTGGCAGCCTGCGCCGGCAATGGCGGCAGGCGTCAAAATCGCCGCCGGCGGCGATGAAACTGCGGCCGGCGATTAGCCTTCCGAGTCGACCTTCACCGCGCACATTGTTTTGACGTACGCACGTCCCCGGAGTTAAATCTCAGGCCGAAGGTGTATATGCCCAGGCAGAACCGGGTCACGCCTTGGGGCGAGATCATCAGCACGCCGGCGCGCGGGATGTTCATGGGGAACCGCGGCGGCTGTATGCACGACGCCGGTGGCGAACTGCGGGTGGCGCGCTGGCGGAGCGCGCAGTGGATCATCTGTCTTTTGGAGTTCAAAGGACGCAAGCGGACCGTGATGACGCCGGGACGTTACACGGAGCTGTTTTTCTTGGACGAGGCGACGGCGCTGGCGGCGGGCCACCGGCCCTGCGCTGAGTGCCAGCGACAGCAGTTCAACCACTTCAGATCGGCGTGGCTTCGCGGAAACCCGGACCTTGCGCCGGGTCTCATACTGCGGGCGCCGGCGTTGGACCGGCAGCTACACGCCGAACGCGTCACACGCACTCGGGCGAAGGTAACAGTCCGAACGGCGATCGACGATCTGCCGGACGGCACTTTTGTGCCTATAGGGCCCGCTGCAGCGGCGGGCGAAGCATGGATGATCTGGCACGGCGGATTGCTTCTGTGGTCGCCCGAGGGTTACTCGACGCGAAGGCCGCTGCCCGTGGGTACGATTGTCGACGTGCTGACACCGCTTTCCACCGTAAAGGCGATCGCGGCAGGCTATGCGCCGCGTGTTGCTTGCGGCTCTCTGGAGTGTGTATGATGCCGAGTACGCGCTCAGATGGAGTGCTCGGCCACCTTCCAGGTCGCTTATGTAGAGGTAGGCGCCCAGAGGTGGTCGTAGGTTGGAGGCACCATGAGACAGCGGTTCGTATTCATGCTCGGTGCGATTATCGCGCTCATGCTGCTCACGTTCACGCTATCCGGACGCACATCTATTCCTGTGGCGCAGGCAGCGCAGACCTGGGACGTGCAGGTGGGCGGCGACCTCGAAGAGGAAAACATCGCCGTCAATGCCTTCCTGCCTTCAAGCGTCACGGTTGGCGTCGGTGACAGCGTACGCTGGACCCTGGCCACCCAGCCGAAAGCGCACTCCGTGACATTCCTTGCGGGCGCACCACGTCCGGCCGACTTCGTGCCCGGCCCCGGCCCCGGTGAGCTGAGCCCCGGCCCGGGCGGGGGGCCGGCGGGACCGCGTGGTCCCAACGCGGCCTACGACGGCAGCGGGTTGGCTGGCTCTGGCCGTCTGGATGCACCCAATGCGTCACCGTACAGCCTCACCTTCACGCAGGCCGGCGTGTACGACTACATTTGTACGTTCCATCCAGGCATGAACGGGGTGATCGAGGTGCTGCCCACAAATGGCGCTCTCGCCGAGACACCGACGCAGGCCCAGGGCCGTGGGCAGTCCCAGTTTGACTCGCTTGTGACGCAGCTGCGGACGAACCTTCAGACCGTTCACTCAGCGCATGCGGAAGCGCCGGGAGCCGCTGGTGTCCAGACAGTAATCGCCGGGCTCAGCACCGCGGCTGGCCGCGGCAACGCCGGTGGCGCCAGCGCGCTGCAGTTTTTGCCGGGGGAGCTGAATGTGCGGCGTGGCGACCTGATTGTCTGGACCGTCGCCGACCCGCTGGAGATTCACACGGTGACCTTCGCCTCGGCCGAGCCACCGCCCTTTGCGGACGTGATGATTCAGCCAGGGGGCCCGCCCGTGGTGATCATACGGGCCGCTCAGGCGCAGGGGACGGGAGGAACCACCTTTACCGGCGAGGGGTACGTCAACAGTGGGATTCTCTCGCCCGGTGACAGCTTCGCACTGTACGTCGATGCGCCCGCGGGGAGCTATCAATACGCCTGCCTCGTCCATCCCAACATGAAGGGGCAGCTGCTGGTCACGGAGTAAAAGGCACATCCTTCGCCAAGAAATGCTCTGCAGCGGGGCCGGGGACTCCCGCCCGGCTGGAACTGACGACCGTGTGTCTACGCCCGCTTAGCTCTCTCGCCGTAGTTGGCGCCGAGTTAGGAACACTACACCCTTCATTCGGTGATGGATCTCGGGATGGTAAGCAGATGGCCGTATTCGGTACTACGGGCATGTATATTGTTGACGCTGGCCCGTTGATGACGGGAAGTGATCAAAATGCGCTACGGATTCTACCTGCCGACCCGTGGATCGGTCGCGACTCCGGCAGCGATCGAGGCGCTGGTGCAGCGCGCCGAGGCGCTGGGCTTCCATTCTGTGGTGATCGCCGATCACATCGTGTTGCCCGTCACCTTCGATTCAAAATACCCATATACGGTCGGTGGCGCCTTCCCCAGTGATGGCGACGCGCTGGAACAGCTAGCGCTAACGAGCTTCGTCGCTGCCAAGACGAGCCGGCTGCGGCTGATAACTAGCGTGATGATCCTGCCGCACCGCAACCCCGTCGTGAGTGCAAAGAGCCTGGCGACGATCGACGTACTTTCCGGAGGGCGCCTAACGGTCGGCGCGGGTGTAGGGTGGCTGCGCGAGGAGTTCATGGCGCTTGGTGCGCCGGAATTCGATCAACGCGGCGCGGTGAGCGACGAGTGTCTCCGCATCTTTAAAGCGCTCTGGACACAGGCGCCGGCAAGTTTTGAGGGCGCGTACTACCGTTTTGACCCGCTCTGGTGCTTGCCGCAGCCTGTGCAGAAGCCGCATCCACCGATCTGGATCGGCGGGCACAGCCGCGCCGCCCTGAAGCGGGTCGCGAAGCTCGGCGACGGCTGGCATCCGGTGGGCGCGAACCCCGCTTCGCCGCTGCGTCCGCCTGAGATGCGCGCCAAGCTGGACGAGCTTCGGCGCCTGACGGAGGCGGAGGGTCGCGACTTTGCTTCGCTGACGATTTCGTACAAAGCGCCGCTCTATGACACGACGGTCACCGGCGACTCGCTGGGAAGTGACGGTGAGCGCCGCCCATTCTCCGGTAGCAAAGAGCAGATCCTCGGAGATATTGACGACTTTGCCGAATTGGGAGTCAGCGACCTGATCCTCGACTTCCGCGCCGATACACTGAGCGAGAGCATGGACCGCATGGAACGCTTTGCCGCCTGGGTTGGAGGAGGATTTCGTGCCGGTTAGCGTGTTTTATCTCCCATCCATTGGTTCCCGAGAAGAGATTGAGCAGGGGATGGCCGGTCTGCGCCGAGACCTCTATCAGCGGATGCTCGCCGAGGTCAAAGAGCAGGCGCAGCTCGCCGACGATCTCGGCTATAACTCGATCTCATTCACCGAGCACCATTTCCACATCGAGGGCTTCGAGCTTTCTAACAACCCGGTGATGCTGGACCTGTTCGTCGCGCTGAACACAAAACGCATCCGCGTCGGTCAGCTTGGCATCGTCTTGCCCGCGCAGAACCCCCTGCGTGTCGCGGAAGATATCGCCATGTTGGACCATATGAGCGGGGGCCGCGCCAACGCCGGCTTCGCGCGTGGCTACCAGCGGCGGTGGGTAGACGTGATGGCGCAGCAGTTGCACGGCATTCACGGCGCCACTCCCGGCCAACACGACGCCATCGACCAGGCAAACCGCGAGGCGTTCGAGGAGCACTTCCGCATCATCAAGCGCGCCTGGACTGAGGACATGCTCGAGTACCATGGCAAGTACTGGCAGATTCCGCCCGACGGGACGCCCTGGGATCTGGAGGCGACGCGCAGCTGGGGCGCGGGGCTGGGCGAGGACAACATCGTGCGCCAGATCGGCATTGTGCCTAAACCGGTTCAGCAGCCGCATCCGCCGATCTTCCAGCCGTTCGCGTCGAGCGAGAACACGATCCGCTGGTGCTCGCGCGAGGGCGTGACCGCCATCCTGCCGCCGATGTACGTCGGCCTGCAGAACCGGCTGTACGAGATCTATCGCGATGAGGCGGACAAGAACGGCCGTGAGCTTCAACCCGGCGAAGGGCTGGGCGTCTTGCGCGACGTGATCGTCGCCGAGACTGACGCGGAGGCGATGGAAATGTGGAGCCACGGTGCCGCGTTCTGTGGAGCGGCCTGGTTTGCGCCATTCCACTTCGGCGACGTGCTGCAAGACCCCGAACGCAACGGGCAGCGGCTGACCCCGCAAGAAATGATGGAGCAGGGGCTACTGCTCGTAGGCTCTGTGGACACCGTGACGCGCCAGATGGAGCGGATGCTCGCCGCAACGCCGGTGCAATGGCTGTTCGCCTGGCAATATAACGGCCTGGTGCCGCATGCAAAGATCATGCGCTCGCTCGAGTTGTTCCAGACCAAAGTCATGCCGCGCTTTGCGGGCACGCCCATCGCCGGCGGTTAGCCGGGATTAGCGACGCCTGAACAACACTGCACCACAGAGGCACGGGCCATGTCGTTCGTTCGCGAATTTCGGCATCCGGTGGTTCCCCGCTGGCCCGCGGCCATTGCGCTGGTCGCCATCAGTCTCATGTATATGGCGCTGCCTTCACGGCTGCGGCTGGGTCCGCCCTGGCTGATGCTTGCGGCCGTCGGACTGCTCGTCGTCGTCCTGCTGCTGTTTCACCAGCTTGGGAGAACAGACACCTCGCACTGGCTGGGGCACGCAGCGACGGGCCTGGTTACTGTCGCGGTCGCCTTGAGCGCGTTCTTTCTGGTGACGCGTCTCCCGTCCAGCAAAATTCCTGGTGAAGACCTTCTGAAACAGGCAGCCCTGATCTGGGTTGCGAACGTCCTGGCGTTCGGCTGCTGGTACTGGGAGATCGACGGCGGTGGACCGCGGGCGCGGAGAATGGACAATTATCACAGCCAGGACTTTGTCTTCCCGCAGTTTCAGCAGGATCCGTCCGAACGTCTGCACGCCTGGATGCCGCACTTCCTGGATTATATGTTCCTGGCGTTCAACACGAGCACCGCATTCAGCCCGACGGACACGCTGGTACTCTCCCAACGGGCAAAGCTGCTGATGATGGTTCAAGGCCTCATATCACTCGTCGTCATCGGCGTACTGGCGGCGCGGGCTATCAACACAATCTGACACGTCCGGTAGTCAGCCCTCGAAAACGACCTCGCCGCCGACGACGGTCAGCAGCACGTTGGTATTGCGACCATTACGGAGGGAGATACACCGGTGGCACGGCGTGCACAACACTCGTAGAATGGCGAGGTCATCGCCGCGATAGTCACGTTACTGGCAGGGAGCCGTCTATGAGCCAACCCACGCCTGATGCCGGCGAGGGTGCGCCCTCGCCTCCGTGGCCCGAGCATCAAGTCTACTTTGTGACGGTCGAATGGCAGGACGTGCCACATCAGCCAGCGTCACCCGAGCGCCTGGCGCAGCAGATTCGCCAGCTCATCGAGCACGACCACGACCACGGCCCGAATGTGACTCCCTCGCGTTTCACGGTGCGAGTCAAAACCGACGATGGCGCCGCGGAGGTCAGGGGACTGGTGGAGCACCGTCAGCACGAACGGGAGCCGCCCGCCGCGGAGTAGCGGCGGGCGGCTCCTAATTAGTGTCGGGCGGAACTGGCTACGTCGTGGTCATAGGCAACCGTGTGCCGCGATCCGCTGAAGATGATTGGAGCAGCAATAGCGGCCACGAGGGTAATCACACCGGTTATCAGGTAGAGCCAGCCGTTAGCTTCATGTACGCCGAGCGTGTCATACAGCGACGCGGACGCGGCGAGAACGACGACGCCGAATCCGAGAGCGAGCGTACCCAGGAATGCCATCATGCCGCGCCCGGCGCCGGGAACGGCACCCGCCATGATCATGAGCAGACCAAAGGCAAACTCGATCATACCGAGCAGCGGCGTGTGGTCGAATCCCATCACGTTCACGTGTGTGGTAGTAAACCCGTCCGCGGAAACGCCGCCTCGCGCCAGGGCCAGTGCGCCAAGGATCAGGTAAAAGACCCCGAACACGAGCGCGACGATCTGTGCTGGGCTCCACGGCGGCCCAATCACCTCTCGTTCGGAAACGCCTGTTGATTCATGCCTGTTTAGCATGTAATCCCTCCTTACTGTGATGGATTCGGGGAGTTACGCCCGAAAAGCAGCGCCTATCCACCGATCCCAGACTGCGCTCTCAAACACATCGATCGCTATAACGCGCAAGGGCCGGACGATCCGCGTAAGGAGTACGACTAGCCAGGTGTGGAATTACTCGTGCAGCGGCAATTGGCGCTATTCTGGATACTCCACACTGACGACGATGGCAGCGCAGGCGATGACCATGTCGCCATGGGGCACCTGCAGGCCTCCCACCACGGCGCGCACGGTGATCTCTCCGTGCGGCAGCTCGCGCTTCACCGTATCGGTGTCCACGTTGATCGGGTCCGGCACACCAACCGTAACGTCCACGTACATTTTCCCGCCGCGGCTGCGAACTTCTTGCAACAATGGCAGGCTCGAGTGGCGGATCGCGTCTGAAACGGCACGGCACGCGGCCTTGGTAGAGTCGCCGCCGTGGACGTCAACGCCCATGCCCATTTCCAGCACATACGGAATCTTTGCCATTGTCACTGCCTTTCCTATTGCCCTGAGAACCGTTTCAGTGCCGCGCGCACGTATTTGAGCTCACCGTAGCTGTATCCGTCGCCGACATATTCCAGAAGCGGTTTTAACGCCGTCGGTCCCAGTTCGGCAATCGCGGCTTCGATTCGTAGGCGCTTGGCCGGACTAACGAGCCGGTCGATATCCGCCAGGTCGCCGCCCTCGATCGCCTCGGCCAGATAGCTTTCCACCGTCGAGAGCCCGAGCCCGCGCGCCGCGGCGATCGCGAGCGGGCTGTGCCCTTCGTCGAACATGCGGAGCGTTGTTCGAACCGTGGGGGTCATTCCTCCGGGCTCCCGCCGGACCCTCGGCGCTTCCGGAGCCACTGCCGTTGTTGCGACCGGCCGTGCGCCGGTGCGTTTCACGTACTCCTCGATCGTTTGGAGAAACGCCCCGCCGTAGGTGTTCGCTTTGGCCGCGCCGACGCCCTGGATGCGCAGGAACTGGTCCCGACTTCCTGGAAGTGTTGCGGTCATCTGGCGCAGAGTAGCGTCGTGGAACACCGCGTACGGCGGCACCTGATGCTGGTCGGCCAGACGTTTGCGAAGGCCACGTAGCTCCTCGAACAGGTCGGCGTTGACGACCGGCCCGCCGTCACTGCCGGTTGTATAGCTGCGGCCCTTCGGCATCTGTGCGAGCAGAACTTGCTCGTCGCCGGCCAGCACGCTCCGGCCCCGCTCGGTGATTTTGATCGCGTTGTAGTCGTCTTCAGCGCGGCGTGCGTAACGTTCGGCGAGCACCTGGTCTACCAGGTGACGCCACTCGTCCGCGGAAACGTTTTGTCCCGCTCCGTGCATGGGAAGCGTATCGTGCCGTAGCCGCTGTACCCGTTCATCGCGAGAGCCGCGCAGGATTCCGACCAGGTACGCCGCACCAAAACGCTCGCCGGTGCGACGCGCGCAATCGAGGAACAAGCGCACCAGTTCGGTTCGATCGACGCTGGGCCGTATCTCAGCCGGCTCGCGACATACGTCGCAACACGGGTCGGGTTGCCCTTCGAACTGTTCGTCGAAATAGGCAAGCAGGGCTCGTCGCCTGCAGACGGCGTTCGCGGCCCAGTCGGCCATCTGTTTTAGTTGACGACGGGCAACGTCCTTCTCGACCGGCGACGAGATTTCGTCGATGAAACGCTGGTATTTCATCACGTCGCCGTAGCTATAGAAGAGGATGCAGTCGCTCGGCTCGCCATCCCGGCCGGCGCGTCCGCTCTCCTGGTAGAAGCCGGCGAGGTTCTTCGGGAGGTCGTAGTGAACGACAAAGCGCACGTCGGGCTTATCGATGCCCATGCCAAAGGCGATGGTCGCCACCACGATCGCGACGTCGTCGCGGATGAACGCCTCTTGTCGCCGTCTTCGGTCGTTTGCCTCGAGTCCCGCGTGGTAGGCGGTTGCGCTGAAGCCGGCGGAATGCAGCTTTGCCGCCAACGTCTCGGTGCCCGCGCGACTCTGGCAGTAGATAATGCCCGACGCGCGCCCACGCTGATGGAGATAGGACAGCAATTGACGGTAGGCGTCCTTTTTCGGCCGCACCTCGTAGAACAGATTTGGTCGGTTGAAGCTGCGGCGAAAGGCAGCGGCGCCCTGCAGCCCCAACTGCTGCACGATGTCGGCCTGGACGCGTTGCGTAGCCGTGGCCGTGAAGGCGGCAAAGGTGGCGGAAGGAAAGAGGCGCCGCAGGCGCGTCAGTTCGCGATATTCGGGGCGGAAGTCGTGCCCCCACTCAGAGATGCAGTGCGCCTCGTCGATGGCGATACAACGTAACTTTGTGTTGGCGAGCAGGTGCAGGAAGGCAGGCAGCATGAGCCGTTCGGGCGCGACGTAAAGCAGCTTTATCTCGCCCCGCGCTACTTTTGCCTGTCGCCTGGAGATCTCCCTGGAGTCCAGCGAGCTATTGATGAAGGTGGCCGGCACGCCAAGCTCGTGAAGGACATCTACCTGGTCCTTCATCAGCGCGATGAGCGGCGAGACGACCACGGTCAGGCCGTCCTGCAGCAGGGCGGGCAACTGGTAGCACAGCGACTTGCCGCCGCCGGTGGGCATGAGGACGAAGACGTCGCGGCCGTCAAGGATCGACCGTACGATCTCTTCCTGCAGCGGCCGGAAGCTCGAGTACCCAAACGTCGAGCTTAGCTCTTCGCGAATTTGTTGATCGGAGACGGGGGTCAGTGGCATAACGCAGGGATCATAAATGGGAGCAGCCGGGCAAGGCAACGACTTGCCTACTGTCTACTACCGCGGACTATGCTTGCTGGACCGGATTCCCGACGACTCTGGGAGGTTAAGACATGCCACGCGAGACTGTGATGGATGCTGACAAGGCCGACCTGCTCTTTTTTAACGGCCGGGTCCACACGGTTGATCGCAGAAATCGCGTGGCGGAAGCGGTCGCGATTCGAGGCGACCGCATCCTGGCTGTTGGAAGCGATGCTGAGATACGGTCGCTGGCCCGCGGCGCGGGCATCGACCTGCGAGGCCGAACCCTTACCCCCGGCCTGATCGACGCGCATGCCCACTTCGGCTCGTATGGCGCTAGCAGGCTCGGCATCGACTGCAAGGCTGAAGGAATGGGCAGCATCAAGGCGCTGCAGGAGGCAGTGCACCAAAAAGCTGCGCTCCTGCCGCCGGGAACGTGGATCCGCGGCCAGGGGTACAACCACTTGAACCTCGAGGAGCGGCGCCACCCCAACCGCTTCGACCTCGACGCCGTGACAACCGAGCATCCGGTGCTGCTTACACGCACCTGCGGCCACATTGTCGCCGCAAACAGCCGTGCGCTCGCGCTGGCGGGCATTGACGACGGGACTCCTGACCCACCCGGCGGCCGATACGATCGGGAAGGCGGACGCAACCTCGGCGTGGCGTATGACGCCGCCCAGGGTCCGCTTCAGGCCGTGAGCGGCCTCGGCCTCGACGAGATGCTCGAGGGGCTGCGGATGGCAAACGCCGACTATTTGGCTGCCGGTTTGACGAGTGTCCACAATGCCGGCGCGATGGCCGGTCCGGAGCTGCCGGCGCTGCAACAGTTGAACCGGGCAGGCGAATTGATGGTCCGGCTCTACTACATGGTGTGGGTCGCGCTTGGTACCGACGAAGGACTGAGGTTCCTCGAAACAGGCCTACAAACGGGATTCGGCGACCGGCGCCTTCGGCTGGGCGCATTCAAAGTGATGACCGACGGTTCTTCATCAGGGCCGACCGCCGCGACGCGTCAACCGTACAGTTCCGACCCGACCGGCAAAGACCGCGGCATCCTATATTGGACGCAGGAACAGCTCGACGCGTTCATGGATCGCGCACACCGCGCCGGCTTTCAGTGCACGATGCACGCCGTGGGCGACCGCGCGATCGAGTCCGGGCTAACGGCGCTGGAGCGCGCTTTCGACGCCGTTCCGCGGGCGGATCCGCGGCCCCGCATCGAACACTGCGCCATCTGCCCTCCCGACCTGCAGGAGCGTATCGAGCACCTGGGCGTCAGTCCCGCCATGCAGCTGGCGTTCTTCTGGGAGTTCGGAGACGGCTACCTGTCGAACTACGGACCAGAGCGTGTGCGCACCATGTTTCCGGCGAAAAGCCTGCTGAGACGCGGCGTTCACGTTTGTGGGTCGAGCGATTCGCCGGTCACCGACTACCGCCCACTGCACGGACTGCAGAGCGCCCTGTTGCGGCTGACACGCGCCGGTCAAACGTGCGGAGACGATGAGCGGGTCACGCTGGCCGAAGGGCTGCGCATGTATACCGCCAATCCAGCCTACGCAGAGTTCGCGGAAAGGGAGAAGGGCACGATCGAGCCGGGCAAGCTGGCGGACCTCGTCGTCCTCGGAGCAGACCTCGAGCAGGTACCGGCCACGGAAGTGCGCGATGTTCCCGTGGAGTTGACCGTTTCGTCGGGTACCATCGTATACGAACGACATTAATATTTTGTAACAGAAGCACCCTGTTTGCGTTTCATAAAGCGAACCCGATCGAACGCCCGGCGACTGCAGCCGGCCGGTCGGCGTCTGTGGTGGCAAGCATGGCAACGGTGTTAGATTTCTATAAACTGGCATGGCCGCAATATGGGCGGCCGAGTCGAGACTCCATGACCAACACCGTGGCGCTGACCGAAGTAGCGGCGGGCATGCCGATCGTGTACGGCGGCGACAAAGTCACCTTTGTTCCGGCGCCGATCGCGATGCGATTCCGCCCGGGAGACCGGTTGCTTGTCGTGGAGGAGAGCGGCGACGTGTTGCTCATCCCCCTCGAGCAGCAAGAGGTGGCGTCGGCGGCCGTGCTCCGCGCCCAACAAGCATTTGCTGGTATGAATCTGGTCGGCGACGACGCTATTACGCGCTTTTTCGAAGAGTTCGCGTTGCTCCTCCAGGATGACAGCGTGTGGGCCGAGATATCGACGGCTAACGGACGTGACGTAGAGAGCGCGCGGAAGCGCGGACGTTCGACAACCAGGTTGGCGGTTTCGGACAAAATGCGCGGCGATATGGTCGCCGGGCTGCGAGAGTGGCGCGATGCGCCGACGCAGCGCGGCAAGGTCATTGAAACCGTGCAGCGCGAGGGGCTGACCGTCGAGCAGGTGATCGCCGGACTCGGCGTGATCGGCTACGTTTTCGAGGGCCGTCCCAACGTTTTTGCGGACGCGACCGGCGTGCTGCGTAACGGCAATACGGTCGTCTTTCGTATCGGCAGCGACGCGCTGGGCACCGCACGTGCAATCGTCGAACACGCGCTCGATCCCGCGCTTGAAGCCGCCGGGCTTCCAGCGGGCGCCGCTTCGCTCGTCGATAGCGCCGACCACGCCGCCGGTTGGGCGATGTTCTCGGATAGAAGGCTGGCGCTCGCCGTGGCACGCGGATCGGGCGCCGCCGTGGCCCAGCTCGCGAGCGTCGCTCGACAGACAGGGATTTCCGTATCGGTCCACGGTACCGGCGGCGCCTGGATCGTTGCCGACTCGACGGCCCCTGTGGAGCGGTTCGCCGCGGCCGTCTACAACTCGCTCGATCGCAAAGTCTGCAACACGCTCAACGTCTGCTGCATCCCGAGAGATCGCGTGGGGGACCTCGTTCCCGCGTTCCTCGAGAGTCTGCTCCAGGCCGGCGAGCGCCGGGACCACGGCTGCAAGCTGCATGTGGTCGCGGGCGGCGAATGCTACGTTCCCGAAGGCTGGTTCAGCACGTCGGTGACGTTACGCCGCGCCGAGGGCGATGTCGAAGAGCCGCGGGCGGAGACGCTTTCGGCCCAGCAGATCGGCCGAGAGTGGGAATGGGAAGAGTCACCGGAAGTGACTCTAGTCATCGTCGACGCCGTCGACGAAGCGATTTCGCTCTTCAACACGCGCAGTCCCCGTCTGGCTGCCAGCTTCATTAGCGCTGACTCGGATGCCGAGCAGCGCTTCTTTGAGCGCATCGACGCGCCGTTTGTCGGCAACGGTTTTACGCGTTGGGTGGACGGCCAGTACGCGCTCGGCCGGCCAGAACTCGGTCTCTCGAACTGGGAGAACGGCCGGCTTTTTTCGCGTGGGGGCGTGCTGAGCGGCGACGGCGTCTATACGATCCGAACTCGCGCCACCCAGACGGATCCGGATCTGCGCAGGTAAGTGACGTCCCCACCACTGCCTATTGCCTACTGCCCGCTTAGTGGACCCTGCGCTCGTACCCTGTCCAGTACTGCTCGCGCAGGACATTTTTCTGGACTTTGCCGGTTCCGGTCTTTGGCAACGATTCAACGATGTCCACGCCTTTCGGCGCCTTGAAGTGCGCGAGGCGTCCGCGCGCGTGCTCGATGATCTGCTGCTCGGTTGCGGTTGCGCCCGGCCTCAGCACCACGATCGCGTGTACAACCTCGCCCCAGCGCGGGTCGGGTTTGGCTATGACCGCCGCCTCGAGCACCGCCGGATGCTCGTAGAGCGCATCTTCTACTTCGACCGACGAGATATTTTCGCCGCCCGAGATGATGATGTCTTTACCGCGGTCGACGATGTTGATGTACCCGTTACCGTCAACCGTCGCCAGGTCGCCGGTATGCAACCAGCCGCCGCGGAGCGTCTCCGCCGTCTCTTCCGGCCGCCGCCAGTACCCCTTCATCACGTTGTCGCCTCGTGCGACGATCTCGCCGACTTCCTCGCCGTCGTGGTGCACTTCGTGGCCGTCTTCACGCACGACTTTCACGGCGCAGCCGATCACCGGGAGCCCAGTCTTGACCTGGATTTTCGCCTGCTCTTCAGGAGGCAGGTGTTTCAGCTCGCTTTTGAGGAGCGACATCGTCAGGACCGGAGAGGTTTCGGTCAAGCCGTAGCCGACGACAAACTCCACGCCCAGCTTTTCGCTCGCCTCCCGGGCCAGCGCCCATGGAGTGGGTGCGCCGCCGGATACCAGTCTGCGGACCGACGAAAAGTCGTAGTTCGGCAGGTCGGGCGAGTTGACGAGTACGTTGATCATCGTTGGGACCATCGCGCAAAGCGTTACGCGCTCGCGCTGCACGAGCTCGAATACCTGCTGGGGCACGAACGAGCGGATCATAACGTGCTTGCCGCCCGTGCCGGTGACGGCATGGGGCGTTCCCCAGCCGTTGACGTGGAAGAGCGGCACGGTGTGCAACTGCACGTCGGCATCCGTGAGCTGAGACGCCCAGATGTAATTCATCGCGTTGGCGTAAAGATTGCGGTTTGTTAGCATCACGCCTTTGGGGTTGCCGGTAGTGCCGCTCGTGTAGAAGATTTCGGCCGTGTCGTCTTCACCCATCTCCGGCCGCGGAAACGGGTGGTCTGGTGCTGCGGCAAGGATCTGCTCGTAATCCGAACCGTCCAGGTCTGTTCTGCCTTCGCCGAGCAGGACGAGGTGCTTCAGAGTCGCGGCCCGTGACCGAATGGGCTCTATCAGATCGGCCATCGCGCGCTCGACGAGGAGCGTGCTTACCTCGGCGTCGTTGAGAATGAAAAGGAAATCCTTGGGGGTCAGGCGGATGTTAAGTGGCAGTAAGATCGCACCCATCTGCACCACGCCGTAGTACGCTTCCAGCAGGCGGTGGCAGTTGGCGCCCAGGTATGCCACGCGATCGCCCTGGCGCACGCCCAGCGCTGCGAGGGCGTGCGACTGCCTGCTGACGCGTTCTCCGAACTCGTGATAGGTGAATCGTTGGTCGCCGCAAACGATGCCTTCTTTGCGCGGGTAGAGCGAAAAAGCGCGATCGAGAAAATGGGTTGGGAAAGCGTTACCCGTCATGACGGAGGCTCCTGTAGATGACGCAAGACATTGGAGTGGCATCTCTATATTGTCACTTCAACGGCAGTTGCGGCAGTGCCGCGTAGCATTGGTTTGAGTTGCTGGGGGGCCAGCCGGCTCAGGGCCGCCCGGGATTCTCGATGCGAACGGAGGGACCAGCCATCATGACCACGATGGATAGCCTGCGTGGGCTGACATATCCGAGCACCTACATGCCCGCCGTTGCCGGGCCGGCCGAGCGACGCAACGTGCTCCTCGTGGAATCGGCGGCTGGAACGGAAGGGGTCGCCGTGCATCCGTTCTTACTTTGCCAGGACTGGGATCAGCGGGTCGTCATTCATTGGGAGGACGATCATGCTTCGAGAACGTTCACGGTCCTAAATATCACGGCCGACGCGGATGACCTCTTCGAATTCGTGCGTGAAGACGAGCCGGCTGGCACCGTGCGGCTGACGCCGATGAGCTACGAGCAGTTCGAACGCGAGTACCGTTCCCGCGATCCGGAGGCCGGCAACGTTCCGCGCTTCGAGAACGACGAGCAGTTTCGGCGCTGGTTTCTGCCGGGATAACTGCACCGTTGCGGCGTCTTCAGTCTATATGACCCGAACCGGACGGAAATCAGGAGCCCGTTGGGCGTTCACTAAACAGCGCGATCGTCGCTGTGAAGCCGTGTAGAAAGTTGCGCGCGCCGACGGGGCCGATCTCGCCTGCGCAGAAAAGGCCGGCGACGGGGATGTCGCCAAAAGCTTCGGCGATGGCTGTAGGGTCATGGTCGATCGGTCCAAACAGTTGCGAGCCGCGGCCGTTGCAACTGCAAAGCAGCGCTGCCGAAGCCTTCGCGCCTCCCATCCGCTCGCGCAGCGTCAGTAACTGCTGTCGTAAGTGCTCTCCGGCGGCGCGTGCGTCGCGGTATTGAAACTGCACAGTCTGGCCGGATTGTGGCAGAGCAGAGATGGCAAGCGCGCCGGTCTCCTTTTCATAGCCCAGGAGGTTCCGGATCAGGAAGTCTCCCATGCCGTGCTGGTCGCGGTATTCGTCCATGGCAAGACCGACGAGCAGGTTGGCCTGTGCGCGGCGGCGTGTCTCTTCGTCGAGCCCGCGCAGCGTATCGGTCAGCATTTCGACGGCCGGCCGCCCCGCGATCGTCTCGATCAGGTTGTCCCTGACGCTCGTGATAATCCATGGCTGACCGATTGGCAGGCAGCCCTGAGAGACCGTGATATGGATACCCGCATCGCCTCCTATTGCAATTGCCACCGCGCCATCCGGGTAGGCGATTCCATCTAGGAACACGGCGGTGTTACGCGGTCCTTCGTTGGCAGACGCCATCCCGCCGATGACGGGCAGACCGGGATACGCTTCGTTGAACCGCTCAAGAGTTGATTCACCGTCAAGGGTGTACGGGTCGCCGAATAACAGCCAGGCGGTCACGCCGTCCGGCCGATCAATGGGAAGTGCGGGGCGGCCTGCTTCGAGCCGAATTGGCGTAAACGTGCCGTTTGGGACGCGAACGGACATGACGACGATCGCAGGTTCGTGCTCGATCTCACGGCCCGTGGCGATGAGTCCTTGCCCTGCGCAGCCGATCACGTGTTTAGCGCCGAGCTTCTCGTTGGCAGTCGCAGCAATCTCGCCGAAGTGCGGGGCGAACGACGAGTGGGCGAACAGGAAGGTAATGTCCGCGGCCTCAACCGCGCCGGCGCCGGCGATCGCTCCGTCCAGAGCCTCCCGCCAAGCGCCAACTCCGACCCCCGTCGCCTGAGCAATCGTCGCCACATCGCCTCGCATTCAGGTAAGGATTGCATCAAGTATAGCGGGGAAAGAGAGGTCGGGAGAGATAGCGGTCAACCGCCCTGACGCACTGCATCGGCTATCAGCCCGAGGGTAATCAACAGGCCGAAGCGCAGGTTCAGGCGCGCTGTGCCGACCATGACGCGGTCGAGGGCGAGGACGGCCGATTCTCGGGTGAGCAGGCGCGAAAGACGGAGCGCCACGGGGAGCGAGATCAGGGCAATCAGGCATGGCCAGGGCAGTACGCGGGTGACGATCAGCGCGGCGAGCACCGGATAGCTGCCAACGGTCAGCAGCACATATTCGTAACCGGCTATCCGACGCCCGAGCAGATTGGCGAGCGTACGTTTGCCGTTTGCGCGGTCGTCCCCCATGTCGCGTACGTTGTTGACGTGCAGAATGGCGGTGACCACCATGCCGATCGGCACCGACAGCAGGAACGCCCGCCCGGACCAAACTCCCGTCTGAACGAAGTAGGCACCCATTACGATGGCGGGTCCCATGAAGATAAATACGGTTGCCTCGCCGAGGGCGCGGTAGCCCAACGCAATCGGCCGGGCAGTGTAGGCATACGCCGCCAGGACGCTCAATAGTCCAAGCACCAAAAGCGATGGCCCAGTCAGAAAGACCAACACTAACCCGCACCCAGAACCCGCGGCCATCATCGCGATGCCGCCCCATAGCAGCGTGCGATGGCCAACCTCGCCCGTCTGCACCACCATGTCCTGACGTCTCACGCGCGTAAGGTCCAGCCCCTGGACGTGATCGTAGTGCTCGTTGAGCATGTTGGTCGCCGCCTGGATTGCAACCGCGCCCAGGAGCGCCAGAACGAAACGGAACACATGAAAGTGCGCGTGCAATGTCAGCGCGGTACCGGCCAGCATGGGCACAACCGACGCGCTGAGCGTGCGCGGACGGGTGGCGCGATACCAGGTGTGTACAGGAGTGCCGGCGATGGCCACAGTCAGCGCGCCCTGCTTCGCCATGGCATGACGACCCGTTCGACGACGCTCACCGTTGCAGCCAGCGCCCACCCCATCAGCGCGGTGGTCGCCAGTCCGGCGTAGAGCGAATCGATATCGAGCACCTGGTAAGACTGCCAGATACGCGCCCCAACACCGCGATTCGCTGCCAGGAACTCGGTTCCGACGATTACGATCAAGGCGAAGCCGAGCGAGATGCGCGCCCCCGACAAGATCGCAGGCAGAGCGCCGGGCAGCGCCACGGAACGGTATTGCCGCCAGCGCGAAGCCCGCACGGAACGGGCGACATCCAGCATCACCGGCTCTATCTGCCGGACGCCGGCGAGTGTCTCCAGCAGCATCAGGAAAAAGACGCTGAAGCCGACCATGAACAGCTTCCCCGACTCGCCGATGCCAAAGACGACGAGCACAAGCGGCAGGATGGCGATGCGAGGGATCGGGTAAAGCGCCGTAACCGTGGGAAGGAAAGCCGTCCGCACCGGTGACCACAAACCCATGGCCATGCCGAGCGCCACGCCAGGTACCGCACCGAGCACGAACCCGGCGAGGAGTCGCGCCGTGCTGATGCGGACGTCGGTCAGCAGTCCGCCTCGCTGGATCAGCCGTACCCACGACCGCACGACCGTGCTAGGCGGTGGGAAGAAGAGCGGGTTCAGAACCGCCCTACGGCTCAAGATCTCCCACATTACTGCAAGTGCAAGCGGTGTGAGAACGGCGAGCGCAAAGCCCCGCAGTCTGGTCAGTGCCATTCGGAGCCGCCCATCGCCGTTACTTGCCCGCGTAGCTGCTCCCAGATCTCCGCGGTCAGCTCGCCGAAACGCGGATCGCGGCGCAGGTGCTCGAAGCGCCGCGGACGCTCGAAGGGCACGGCAAACTCGGCCTGAAGGCGCGCCGGCCTCGCACTGAGCATGACCACCCTGTCGCCGAGCAGCACTGCTTCATCGATGCTGTGGGTGACGAAGATTACCGTTTGTCCGCTTTCCGCGAGTAGCTGTTGCAACTCCTCCTGCAATAGCAGCCGGGTCGGCTCATCAAGGGCGCTGAACGGCTCGTCCATGAGCAGCACGTCGGCGTCCGCCACCAGCGCCCGCGCGATCGCAACCCGCTGGCGCATCCCCTCGGAGAGCTGCGCGGGATAAGCACGGGCAAAACCTTCGAGACCGACTCTCGTCAGCGCCGAGAGAGCCGCCTGCCGCCGTTGTTTCCGTCCGGCTCCGGCGGCCCACAGCGGGTAGGCGACGTTACTCTCGACGGTAGACCAGGGGAAGAGCGACACTCCCTGGAAAACGGTCGCGGTCGGAAGACGCCGTTGCCGGTCGAGCACCTCTGCGGATCCTGCGGACGGGAGATCGAGCCCCGCGAGGATGCGCAACAGCGTGCTTTTGCCGCAGCCGCTGGGACCGACAACGGTGCAGATCTCGCCACGGCGAACATCCAGATCGAGCGATTCGATCGCTTCGATCGTTCCCGCGCCGCCCTGGTATCGCTTGTGCAGGTTGCGGACCCGTACCTTGACCGTGCCGGTCAGTGCCGCGGGCGGCGCGTCAGCGAGGAGCGAACGTTCCAAGGGTCTTCACCGCCGCCTGCGCGTAGCTCGAGTCGATCAACGATGGGATGTCCAGCGTCTGGTCGTATGTCAGCCGCCCCTGCTGTTTGAAAAAGGTCTGCTGGTTCTGCAGCGAGGCGATGTTCACGGTGCCGTTCGGATCGCCATAGGGCCGCGCGGCCGCCGCGATCGTATCCGTGGGGAGGTTGGTGTACTTGGCGATGATCGCCAACGTTGCCGGATCCCTCCAGCCGCCGCGTTCTAGGTCGCGTATCGCCTTCAGATAGGCAACCATGAAGCCCTCGGCAAGCTGCGGATGTTTCGCCGCCCAGTCGCTGTTGTAGTACACGGCCGTGGGCTGGTCGCCATCCAGGAAGGAGTTGTTCAGCACGTGAACCTGTCCGTCGTGGACGCCTTGCGTGGCAAACGGCTCACCGAGCATGGCTCCCGAAATGGCCCCGGAATCGAGCGCCTCGGCGACGTTCTGGAAGGGAATGTTGACCACTTCGACGTCTTTCGACGTCAGACCTCCCGCGTTGAGCGCTTTCTCGAGCCAGTATTCGGTGGCGGCTCCCGGCGCGTTGATCGCCACCTTTTTGCCTTTCAGGTCGACGATTGTCTTGATTCGCCCTTCGTCGAAGGCCTTCTTTCCTACAACCAGCGGCGTTGCAAGCGGCGGCTTTTCGGCGTGCAACGGAGCGACGATACGCATCGGTTGCGGCTGGTTGAGGCTCTTCGCCCGTGCGGCAAGGTTAAAGTACGCCGAGCCGATCCCCCCCGCGCCGATGTCGAAGTTGCCCGCGGCGGTCTGGGTCAACATGTCTGCTCCACCGGCGAGCGCCTGCAAGTCGACCTGAATGCCCTGATCGCGGAGGTAGCCGCGATCGATTGCGACGAAGAACGGTGCATAAATCAGGATCGGTATGTAACCCACAGTAACTTTGGTAAGCGACGCCGGGGCGACGCCGTTCGCAGACGAGGCGACCGGAGAGCCAGATCGCGGCGCGGCGGCCGGGCTCTTGGATGCCTTGTTGGCGTTCGAGCTGCATGCGAGCGAGATTGCGATGACCGGCAACAGAACCGAGAGGCGAACGACTCGGGACATCCGGGATCTCCTTATGGTTATGGATTAGGGACGCCTGCGCTTCGCGCCAATAAGACACGCAGCGTGGGATAGACGTCTTCCAGCCGCTCGGGACGGCCGGTGAACAACCAGCGAGTCGTAACTTCGTTGACCGCCCCGAACCAGGCCACGCTTGCGATGTCGGCATCGAGCGGCGGTATGGCGTTACGGGATACTGCGTCGTCGAGGTGACGCTTGATGAGTGCGGCGAACCGGGTGTGCTGGTCCAACATGGCGGCGTTGAATTCGCGGCCGGCGCCCATCGCCTCGACCAGAAACAAGCGCGCGAGCGAGCGGTGCTGGCCAAACGTTTCGAGCACGGTGCAGAGGGCAACGTCGCCGCGCGCGACCGGATCGGGCTCGCCGCGCATCGCCTCTTCGACTTTGCGGAGCAACATGTCGCCCATCTGCTCGAGCAGCGCGAGGAAGATCGACTCCTTGTTCGGGAAGTGGAAGTAGACTCCGCCCTTGGAGGTTTCCGACTCCGCGGCAATGTCGTCTACGGCCGAGGCTCGGTAGCCCTTCCGAGAGAAGACGGCAATGCCCGCGTCGAGGATTCGCTGTTTGCGCTCGCGCCCGCGTACCTGCTCTTCGGCCAACGCCGACCCTCCAAAAACCGACCGACGCGTCGGTCGCAATAACTATCACAAACTCGAAGCGTAAGATCAACCGTTGGCTTGAAATAGGCAACCTGGACGACGCGGAAGGTCCACTGGCTGTACATAGGGGTTCTGGCTATCGGCGGAGCCTTACTGGCCGGTACGCGAGGGCGGCAGGACCGTAAACGGAGCCTGCGCGCACCGGTCATGGGTCGCGATGAAGACTGAGATAGTACCGGTGGTCGATTGTGGCGGCACAACCAGATTGCCGCTACTGCTGCCGGAATTGTCCGTCGTTCCGAAGACGGCACGACTGGACCCGACAAAGGCGTTGAAGGGCGAATTGCGATCGAGCCCCTGGAACTGAAAGAGCACGGTCGTCACGACCCCCGCCAGGGCCGCGTTCGGCGCAAGAATGAGGCCGCCGTTGACACATGTGACCGGTGGCGTGGTCGGAGCAGCGGGAACGGCGGGCGCGATTGCCTGCGGCGAAGGCGTCGTTACTTACGGGGCCGGTGACGCACCGGCCGCGGGCGGAATCGGTGCTCCGGTAAGTGTTGCTACGACTACCTGGACAAAGGGCGGCTGCGGCGGCAGCGCCATCCCCAGGGCCGGAAGAGCGGCGAGGCACAATGCACCGTACGCGGCAAGGTTGGCGGGAGTGGGCGCGTCCTGAACGAGCGAAAGCAGCGCACCTGCGAATCGAAGCGATCCGCTGGTCCCACGGGCCCGCGCGACTGCAACGCCATCGTCTTCCGACGCCTGGCCTACCGCCTGTGCTTCGTTCACGGCACGGTTCGCGCTATCGAGATCGCCGGCCGAAACAGCGTCCTGCGCACGCGCCAGCGCTTCGCGTACCCGCACCAACCCGTCGAGTTGAACGGCGGTGATCCCGCTGAGCGGCGCGCTGTGCTCCAGCCGCAGTCCGTCCTCGAATGCGGCGCGCACGTCGTCCATCGCTTGTTGCACTTGGCCGTAGTCGTGCGCTTTTAACAGCTCATCTGCTACAGCAGGCAGGGCGGCGAAGTTCGATACGTCGGTTGCGTCCTGCGTAAGGCCCGCCTGCAGGCTGCGCACCTTCTCCGACAGCGATCCGTTTGCCGCCTTTCCGACTTCGATGTCAGTGCCGCCGTGAGAAATTACCCAGGCGCCCTGACCAGGCGCTAGTTCCGTCACCGCGTAGTAGCCGCGACTTGCGTCGTACGCGAGCGCGGCGTCAGCGCCGGTGATCTGCAGCGTCACAGACGAACTTGGATTGCCAATCAGCGTCCACTGATCCGGCCTAGATATGGTGCGGGTGAACTCAGACGCGGTTCGGCCGAGGCTAAGGTCGGTGTCCTGAGGAAAGAACGCAAACACCGCCCGACCGGCGATGATCTCACCGCGGCGGACCGGCTGGTAATCGCTTGAACCGGGACCGAATGCGAACTGCTGCCCGGTCGCTTTTTCCAGCACGGTTCCGGTCGGTGCGGCCACAAGGTTCCAGCCCGCGCGGTAGTGGACCGTGTCGGATGCGACATCCGCGTGTGCGGTTCGATGATGGAAAGGTAGCGCGGCAACCGCCAGCACAAACGCCAGGCAGGCCAGAAGCTGGGGACGTAAAAGGCGCTTCGGCACCCCAGCGCTGTGAGATATCAATGCCGCTTCCCTTCACACTTCGTTCTAGGATTGCCGCTATGGGGCACCGGTACATTCTGTGAAAGTGTAACGCCCTTGTCAACATACGTCGCAAGCGCCGTGCGGCTGCGTCAGGGCACGGAAGCGTCTACCTCGTCAATCGCGGCGGTCAGCATCTCGACGAGCAGGTCGATCTCGGCTTCCGTGATGACGAGCGGCGGACCGATGAGGATCTGATCTCCGTCGACGCCATCGGCGTTTCCGAAGCCCGGATAGATGATCAGGCCGCGCTCGAAGGCGATAGCGCCGACGCGTTCCGCGATCTGCAGCGAACGCGGGAACGGCGCCTTGGTTGCTCGATCGCGGACGAACTCGATCCCCCACATCAGGCCCATGCCGCGGATGTCGCCGACGATCCGACGCGAGCGCAAGGGCTCGAGCTTTGCTGCGAGATACGCGCCGCGGCGAGCAGCGTTCGCCACGAGGTCGTGGTCGGCCACGTATTTCAACACGGCAGCGCCGGCAGCCATGGACGGCGCGTGACCGCCATAAGTAAAGCCGTTGACAAAGGCGCCGCTGCCGTTTGCGATCGCTTCGTAGATTGGCCGCCGCACGATCATGGCGGCGAGAGGCGCATAGCCGCCGCTGACTCCCTTGCCGGTCGTTATGACGTCGGGCACCACGTTCCAATGGTTCACCGCAAAGGATTTGCCGGTCCGCCCGATGCCGGTCATCACCTCGTCGGCGATGAACAACACTTCATAGCGGTCGCAGATCGCGCGGATGATCGGGAAGTAGTCAGGTGGCGGCGTCAGTGCGCCGCCCGCGGCGCCGACGATCGGCTCGGCGATGAATGCGGCGACGTACTCGGGTCCCTGGCGCTTGATTTCATCTTCGAGGGCGTGGGCGCACTTGACGCCGCACGATGGGTATTCGAGGTCGAAGGGGCAGCGGTAGCAGTAGCACGGCGGAATGTGCGGCTCGTCCAACAGCATCGGCGTGTACTGGCGCCGGCGCGCGACGTGGCCGGACAGCGACAGCGCCCCGAGCGTGTTGCCGTGGTAGCTGGTCCAGCGGGCGATCACTTTGTGACGGGACGGTCGTCCGGTTTCGAGGAAGTACTGCCGTGCTAGCTTCATCGCCGACTCGTTGGCTTCCGATCCGCCGGAGACCGGATATACGCGGTCGAGGTCACCGGGAGCGAGTGCGGACAGCCGCTCGGCGAGCAACTCCTGTGCATCGACGGTGAAATGCGTGCCGTGAACGTAGCTGACCGACTCGGCCTGTGCCCGCTGCGCCTCGATCACTTCGGTCACGCCGTGCCCGATCGACGCCACCAGCGCACCCGATGAGCCGTCCAGTATGCGCCGCCCGTCTTCGGTCTCGATCCAGACACCTTCGGCTCTCGTCACTCGCGGTGCCGGTCGCGCCGCGGAACGCCCGAAGAGGTGGCTTTCTACGCCCGCCGTTTGCGTCATGATCCGGCCCCCTAACCCCCGTGCCCTTCCGCCCCTCTTGCCCCTAGTATTGGGGGAAAGAGGGCTGGGGAGATAGGGGGCGCCGGTAACTCCGAGCGCTTCAAGCCAGTCGCATCGCAGGCGGTCCTATGCTATCTCTTGTTCAGCGCGCCCCATCTGTAGCTACTTGGCATGCGGAGGTCGCATAAGTGAACCCGCGAACGGTGCTGGCCGGCGGGCGCGTGGTCGATCCGGCGAACGGTGTCGACGGACTCCTTGACGTCGAAATTGAGGACGGCCGCATCACCGCTGTTGGCCCTGCACTGACGGCTGTCGGAACCGCACGGGTGATCGATGTGACCGGGCGAATGGTGATGCCCGGCATTATCGACACGCACGCCCACGTCTCCGGGATCGGACTTGAAGGTCGCAACGGCCACCGGATGATGGCGCGAGTCGGCGTCACGACCGCTCTCGATCTCTCAGGCGAGGCCGGGGAGTTGATGAACGGCATTGAAGCCGTGGGCGCCGGGCTCAACGTCGCGTTCCTGCGCGCCGTGCTTCCCGGCCGAACCGTATCGAGCCCGGATCCCGGCGCGGCGGAAGTCGAACGTTTCATCGCCGCATCCCTTCGCGACGGAGCCATAGGCGTGAAGTGCGTTGGCGGCCACTATCCGATTACGCCGGGCTGCCTCAATCGGACGATCGCCGCCGCGCATCGCCGGGGAGCGTATGTCGCCGTTCATGCCGGCTCGACCGAGCACGGCAGCGACATCGAGGGACTCGAGGAGGTCGTGCGCGTCGCCGACGGTCTGCCGGTTCACATCGCCCACATCAACTCGTACTGCCGCGGCCAGGTAACGGACCCGTTGGCAGAGTGCCAGCGTGCACTGGCCGCGCTGCGTGCGGCGCCCGGCGCCCGGTCGGAGTCGTACCTGTCGTCGTTGAACGGCACCAGCGGCTCCTGTGAGGATGGTCTGCCGGTGAGCCGCGTGACGCGAACCTGCCTGCGCATGGGGGGCTTCGACGCCACCGAGGCGGGCTTGGATTCGGCGATCGTCGCCGGCTGGGCCAATGTTTGGACGACGGCAGGTGCCGAGACTCAGCTGCTCTGCGGCGAATCCGGCGAGCGCGCCTGGAGGGAGGCCGGCACCAACGCCGGCCTCAGTTTTGCTGTTAACCCGCCGGGGGCCGCGATCGCGCTGGCTGTAGCCAAAGAAGCTGACGGCCGGTTCTCGATCGACGCGCTGAGCACTGACGGCGGCGGCATCCCGCGCAACACGATCGTCGAACAGGGGTTGCCCTTGGTTCGATTTGGCGCGCTCACGCTCGAAGAGTTCGTGCGAAAAGCCAGCACTAACGGCGCGGCGATGATCGGCTGCCACAGCAAGGGGCATTTGGGTCCCGGAGCAGACGCCGACGTTACCGTTCTCGACCTCGAACGCGGCCACGCGGCCCTGTCGATGGCCGGCGGCAACGTGATCATGGTGGACGGAGTGCTGGTCGGCAGCGGCGGAACCGTGCTCACGACCCAAGACGGCCGATCTTCGCTGCAGCGGCGCATACCGTCTGGCCGCCAAGACATGGCGGTCCGTGTGCTTGAATGAGATGGCCGCGACAGCACCGTGCGGACGCCCCAGAACCGACATAGAAGCCGTCCCCTGCTGGACAAGCGTCCCCCACAGGAGGCGTTAGTGCGATACTCCGCCGGTCCTACTTGTGCAGGTCCGCCTTAATCGTATTGGCCGCGCGCAGCGCCAGCGCCGCGATCGTGAGCGACGGGTTAGAGCAACCCGAGCTGGGGAAAACGCCGCTGCCCAGCAAATACAGGTTCTGGTGGTCATGCGAGCGCTGGTTGGCGTCGACGACCGAGCTCTTCGCGTCCGCTCCCATGCGGTAGGTGCCCATGATGTGTCCGGCTCCCTGGTAGCCATCGACGAACTGCACCTGGGTTGCGCCCATCGCCTGGTAGAGCTGCTGGTGTGTCTCACGCGCGGCAGCCATCCCGTCCAGGGTGTACTGGCTCACCTTGTACTGAATCACCGGCCGCGGGATACCGATCGCGTCCACCTGGTCGAACGCCACCGAGACACGGTTATTCGGATCCCCGAGTTGCTCGACCAGGCTCGCCATGCGAATGTGGCGCGATGCCTGGTCGTTGAGCATCTGCACGAGCTGCGGTCCCAGCACCCCTTGCTTTGCGATCAGGTCGGCGGCGATCTGGGTCATACTTCCGACAGGCCACGACCAGCCATCGTTGCCGATCTCGATGCGAAACGCTCCGCGCGACTTCCTGAACTCCCCATCCCGGAGGTTCTCGATTCCCGACGTCGAGAGCGGGCCGCGGTAAGGGTACACAGGCTGTCTGCTGAGCGCGTAGCTCAACAGCGTCGGGTGGTCCATCAGGTTTCGCCCCACCTGGCCGCTCGAGTTCGCGACGCCGTTGGGCAGCGCGGCGCTGCGTGACATAAGCAGCAGCTTCGGCGTCTCGATCGCGTGCGCGGCGATGACGTAGACCTTGCCGGTAGCTGTCGCCTGCGTGCCGTCGGGGCGCTTGAAGCGGATGCCGCTCACCTTGCCGCTCGAATCTACGTCTACGCCATACGCGATCGCCTGGTCGAGGATCTGAGCGCCCTTCTTCTGCGCCTTGGCGGTGTGGACCGTCGCGTCGTATTTCGCCTGGATTGGGCAGATGGGAATACACAGGTGGTTGCCGCAGCAGGGCGGCCGGCCGTCGTAGATCTGCGATGCTCGGGCCGCGGGCGTGGTCGAGACGACCAATGCGAGCCCCTTCGCCGCCGCCGCGACCTGCTGGTCGAGAAAACTCTTCGGGATCGGCGGCATTGGATACGGGCTGCTGCGTTTGACTCCGAGGTCTTCGCTGTCATCGCCGGAAACCCCCAACTCATTCTCCGCCGTGCCGTACCACTTTTCCAGGTCGCTGTACGACAGCGGCCAGTCCATGCCGACCCCGTAACTCGCCCGCACGTTGAAGTCGTTGGGAACGAGGCGAAACGACGAGCCGAGCCAGTGCCAGGTTGTGCCGCCGACCTGGCGCTCGTAGGTGCTCCGGAACATGTCCGGCCCCTGCTGAATGAGATAGCGCTGCTGGTCTATCGTCGATGGCTTTGGCGCGTACGGGACCTCCGGATACGGCGCTTCCGGCAAACCCTTTAGATCATTCGGCGTTTGCGTGAAGGTCTGAAGCGCCTGGCTGCGATCGCGCGTTGGACCCGATTCCAGCACGAGAACTTTGGCGCCGGCCCCGGCCAGCACATATGCGGCAAGCCCGCCGGCAAGTCCCGCGCCCACGATCACGACGTCCGCCTGATACTGGTTCGCCACTGGTAGTCCCTCGTTTAGATTCGCTGATCTAAGGTCTGAAAACGGGGAGGCGTCATGCTGACGGCCGCGCGCTCCAGAAACCGAACGGGCCGCCGCAGGTGCCGGGCGCGCCGGCAAACGTCAGCGCCTTCCATCCAAGCGCGTTGGCGTAGGCAACCACGGAAGTGGCGCTGCCGGGGCTGCCGCTGCCGGAAAGGGCGGGCACCTGTCCGCTGTACCACAGCTCCGCGACTGCCTGGGCCGTCGTCTTGGCGGGGGTCGTAGCGAGGACACCCTTGCTTGTGAGGTCGGCGAACGCTGGCGCCACCGATCCGGAGACGCCGGCCGCCTGTTCGAGTTGATCGACGGGCATCCCCCCAACTGGAGGCGTCTGAAGTGCAGTTAGGTATCGCTGACCGGCGGCGGAGTCCAGCTGTTGCTGGGGTACCCCGGTAAGCAGAGCGGCCAGCGCCAGGAAGCGCTGTACCTCCGGGCTCGGAGCAGCAGTGGGGGTTCCTGCCGCGGCAGATCCGCCGGAGGGCGCCACCGGCTGGGCCGGCTGCTTTCTGGTCTCGCCGCTGCACGAAGCCGCGAGCGCCGCGACGCCGGCAGCGGCGAACGCGAGAAACTGCCGCCGAACTATCGCCGGTCCTGCGACCGGGGCTAGTTCATCTTGGTGTCGGGGACCGGCTCGCATAGGCACACTTCAAGATTGGCTGGCGATTCAGTATCGCATTTATATCCACCTTGAGCTTCACGCCACGGTCGAGATCTTGCCGACTCCACGCAGGGACCGGTTCAACGTCGGCGCGAGGGCAAGCGCGACCGCCGGCACAAACGTGATCCAAACCGCTGCGACGGGGCCGTACCACTGAAGCAGCAGCCCCGTTATCAGAAATCCCAACGCGCCGCCGCCGAATCCGGTCAACCGGAAAACGCTGTTTACGCGGCCCTGCAGTGCGTCGGGTACCAGCAACAGCCGGTAACTGAGTTGCGTGCCGCTGGTGATCGGGACGAAAAAGAAGCCGACGGCGTTGACGATGCCGAGTGTGAGCGCGTTCGGCGCGAGCGCAGGGGGCGGCCAGGTGATCGCGAACAGCCACGCCACACCAATCACAATCTGGTTCACGGTAAACCGGCGCTGAAATACCGGGGCGAGCACGGCGCCGAGAACGGTGCCGGCCCCGCCGCCGGCGAAAATCAACCCGATCGTCGCCGCGTTTGCTCCCTGGCGCTGCGCAAGCTGAATGAGCACCAACGTCCAGCCGCCGAAAATGATGTTGATTCCACCGTTGAGCGATATCAGCAGCCGTAACACCGGGCGTCGCCAGATCCAGCGCACGCCTTCGCCTATCTCCGTTCTTAGCCGGCGCTCCGACCTGGTCCGGTTCGCTTGTAGCCGTGTACGGATAAACAGGATCGACACTACCGAAAACGTGTAGGAAACCGCATCGGCCACAAACGGAAGCGCTCGGCTGATGCTATAGAGTGTGCCGGCGATCAGCGGTCCAACGAGAGTCGACGTCGCATCGCTCGCCTGGTTTTGGGCAATTGCGGCCGGCAGTTGCGCCGCCGGCACCACGCGCGTGACACAGGCCGTCTCGGCGAGTCCAAAGAGAATGAACAACGTGCCTTCGACAAAGCTGACGAGGTAAAGCTGCGGCGCCGACAGGTGACCGGCGACTATCGCAATCGGGATGCTCGCCATTGCGATCGCGCGCCCCAGGTCGCAAACGACCAGCACGCGTTTCCGATTCCAGCGGTCCGCAAGCGCCCCAGCGGGAAGTCCAAAAAGCACATATGCAAGTCCGCGCAGACCGCCGAGAACCCCCGCCTGCGCGGGCGAACCCGTGAGCGCGAGCATCAACAGCGGCAACGCCAACGCGGAGGCCTGTGAGCCGATATTCGAGACGCCCTGTCCGCACCACAAGACGAGGTAATCGCGGTTGCGCCACAGCGAGGCCGGCGGTGTTGTGGCGGCCACGCCCAGGTCAGTATGTTGTGCGCCGTCCAAGTGAGCCCCCTTCGGCCGCTCCACGTACGGAAAGACCACCGCTGGCGATGGCCTGCGCGGTCTGCGGGTTCGGACCTGGAGCGGACTAGGAGGTGAAAATGGGCAGACTGCCGCCAGGCTCGTGCGCGGCTGAGGCTCTGGCGATGATGTGAAGCTGGAAATACGACCTGAAGACGCCGATCATGTCTGCCTCAATAGGTGTGCCTGCGGTAGCGCGCAGGACTCGTTCAGGATAGTTGTGACGCCGGCGACGGTCAAACCCGTCGAACGTTCACAGCATCGACGGGTTTGACGGCGTCCCAGCTATTGAATCGTCAGAGTCCAGTTCCCTTCACCATCGGCTTTCACGGCTTTACCGTTTGTGTTCTCGGAAACCGCCGAAAGTTGTTGAATACTGGTCTGGTAAGCAAAAAGTTTCACGCGTTCAGCCTGGCAGGGGAGGGTCGCGATGCGCGCTGTGGCGTTGGCGGCTATCGTTACGGTTCTGGGCCTGGCAGCGGCCTGTGGCGGGGGAAAGAGCGCAGCCTCGAAAGCTCCGCCATCAAACGCGACGGCGCAGGGTTCGCAGGCAAGTGTCGCCACGGCGCAAAACGGGTCGTCCTCGTCTGTGGACGTCAGCTCATCTCCGGCGCCCGGTGCGCCGTCGTTTGAGGTGCTCAGCTCCACCGATAACCTGGCCACCAATGACTCGTACGAGATCTACGGTGAGGTCCGAAACAATACCAGTACGGCGGCCGGCGAGATCACGATCCACGTGACCCTGTTCGATTCGAACAAGAAACCAGTGGCGCAGTCTACGACCGAGACGACCGGTATGCGCAATATGACACCGGCAGGCGAACGGACGCCGTTCTACTTCGTCTTTGGCGATGGTAAGAAGCTCAAGGCGAAGGTCGGGTCATACGATCTCACTGCCGAGGGTGAACCGACCGATCAACAGCCGGTGCAAGGACTGGTGGTCAGCGGCGAAAAGGTCACCACGACGACAAAAGGCGGTTACTCGCTCGCGGGAAAGCTCACCAACACGACCGGATCCACGATCAATTCGCCGGAATTGGTCGCCACGTTCTATGACTCGGCCGGCAAGGTCGTGCGGGCCGGCCAGGCCGTCTTCCAAGAAAACGCGTTTTCACCGCACCAGGGTGACGACTTCGAGTTCCCGTATTCAGACCTCGGCAAGGCCACCATCGCCTCGTATGTGCTCGTGCCCCAGACCGGAGAGTAGCCGGAAGCCGGTGATGGTGTCGTCTCTCTATCAATCCAGGAAGGCGACGGTAGCGTTGAGAAAGGCTTGCCTTGCAGTATCGCTCGCGTAGGCGCTGCACATGGTCGCCCGGCCACCTGTATCCGCTGTCAACCAGAGCTGCGCGGATTCCCTGTCCAGGCTCGTCGGCTGTCCCGGTCCGTGACCGGCGCAGGGGTTGTCGGCGTCGCTGTGATACGGGTCGCTCGGACAGCGCACGAACTGGGGCTGTGCCTGCACGCACAAAAACGTGTCGCGGTGGGCGGGATAATAGACCGCATTCTGGTCCCAAGGGTGGAACCCGTCCTCTCGGAAGGTCTTCTGCCAGAACGCGACCCACGGATCGGCGCTGTCGACCACGAAGCGCGCCAACGGCGATGGGTTACCGCGGAGGGCTTCGATGGCGCTGCTCGGGACGAAGGCGCTGCTGGTCAGCGCAAAGGTGAGAAACGTCAACGGCACGGCCGACTCTTCCAACACAATCTGCGCAGCCCGCGGATCCCTGGCCAGATTGAAGTCGGTGAGACCCGAAATCGGACCGATGGCGAAGCTCTGCCCGGGCGCTCGCCTCATGATCGATACGACTTCGGCAATATTGTTCGCCTCACGCGGGAAATTCTGCACCAGGCAGGCGACATCGGTCAGCGGGCCGAGCGCCAGCACGGTGACGGGACCGCGCCGCAACTCCGACGCCATGAAGCGGACGCCGTCGTTCACGCACGACTCGGTGACCGCGGTGCCGTCGAACCAGGCGACCTGTGGGTCGGACAGCGGAACGGCGGCGCCGGGATAAATGGGCACCGAGGAGCCTAAAAGGTCGTGGACGAGACGCTCGGCGACCACCATCTCCGGCCCCAGGTCGTTGTTACCGAACGTCGGCACGATGCCCCGGACGTCCAGGGCAGGGTCGGACAGCGCCATCGCGACGGCCAGCCCGTCGTCGATATCGTTGATTCCGCCGCGCCACCCGCCCTGAAGGCCAGTTGCGATATCGGTTGAAATAATCACGCGAACGCGGCGCGGTTCTCCGTGGCTGGCTGCGGCGGCTCCGGAACGGCTGCCTCCGCCAAGAACGGTGCAGACCAAAATCGAGGAAAGGACCATCGTAACCGTACGGCGCATAACTCCTCCGGGGCCGTCCCATGCTACATGCTCAGAGCGTACTGTTGCCACGGAGCACGGGTGCACCCGGCCACGTCGCCGCCGCAAGGATTTACTATTGACGCGTTAGTCTTCATCAACGACTGGAGCCTATCGTATGAACGCACCCACCGATGGTCAGATCCTCATGTTCGAGCAGGCCGGAGCGGTAGCGCGTATAACGCTGAACCGGCCCGAGAAGCTCAACGCCATCAACCATGAGTTGGGATTGCAACTCTACGACGTGTTCGCGCGCTGTGAGAATGATCCGACCATCCGCGCGATCGTGCTTGCGGGCGCCGGGCGGGCGTTTTGCGCGGGCGACGAGCTTGGGCGGGAACGAGCTCCTGATGAGGCGGTGTCGCAGCGACGGGCCGGCCCGATCAAGCACTACGTCGCCGGGCCGGGCCGTTGGACCAGCACCGTTCGCCTGATGCGGAAATTGCCCCAGCCGATCGTCGCCCGTATCCAAGGCTTTGCATACGGCGCCGGCTTCAACCTGGCGCTGGCGGCCGATTTCCGGGTCATGGCCCGTGACGCGCGCATGGCGACGCCGTTCATCCAGCGCGGTCTGGCCACCGGCACGAACCTCCTGCAGCAGTACGTCGGCGTCGGCGTCGCGATGGAGATGACGCTGCTCGGCGAACCGCTGGACGCCGCCGAGGCGCTGCGTCTCGGCCTCGCCACCAGGGTAGTCGATGCAAGTGAGCTCGACGACGCCGTGGACGAGCTTGCACGCCGGCTGGCCTCCGGGCCGACCGCGGCGATCAGTCTGACCAAAAATGCGGTCTATTCCGGTTGGGACAAAGATCCCGACGGCGCCTATTGGCACCAGGGCTCTGCGGTGGTGCAGGGGCGCGAGCTGGAAGATTTGCAGGAGGGATTGGCCGCTTTTCGGGAAAAGAGGCCGCCGCGATTCACCGGGCGGTGACCGGTTGCTCGTCGCTCTGGCGAAGCCGTGGCATCACCTCGCGGGCGAACCGCTCCAGCGCCGGGTTCATCATCTCCGGCTCCAACCCCGGCGGGACGCCGAAGCTGAGTAATTGGGTGAACGGCAACCGCTCGTGGTAGGCGCGGATCATCGCCTCGACCTCTTCCGCGTTACCGATCATCCAGGTCTGCCTCGCGCGTCGCTCGAGTTCGGCTTGAGCGTCCGTGGTGGCCTGCAGACCCGCCGCACCCCACTCGTCATACGCCTCGGTCTGGTAGCGGACGTGCGGGCCGAGATCGCGCCAGGCCCGCTCGGGATCGTCGGTTACATAAAACGAACGGCGCGTGACGCACTGGTACTGCGCCACATCCTCGCCCTGGACGTGCAGCCCGTCTGCCCAGGCGTCGTACACGTCGCGGCTACCGCGGATCGTCAGGTGCAGCTTTTCTCGCGCCGCCCGCTGCGCCGCGGGAAGGCTCGATGCCGCGCACCAGATCGGTACCGCCGGCTGCTGGATTCCCGGTGGGGTAACGGTGATCGGGCGTTCGATGCGATGATAGCGCCCCGCATGGGTGAACGGCTCACCGGCGAGGGCGTTGCGCAGGATGGCGAGGTTCTCTTCGAAACGCGCGGGACGCTGACGGCGCGGGAAGCCGAACGCCTCGAACTCCTCGGCGCGATATCCGAGCCCAATGCCCAGGTCCAGCCGTCCACCTGACAGGATGTCCACCGTGTTGGCGTCTTCTGCCACCCTCAGCGGATCGTGGAACGGCAGGAGCAGCACGGACGTGCCGATTCGAACACGGCTCGTGCGCGCTGCCACGTGGGCAGCCATGGTCAACAACGATGGACAGTAGCCGTCGTCCACGAAGTGATGCTCCGAGATCCAGACGGAATCAAAGCCAAGCTGCTCGGCGTACACCATCTGCTCGATCGTCTGCGCGTATAGCCGCTCGTTCGATACCCGCCACCGAGACGGATTCCGAAAGTCATACAGCAGTCCAAATTGCATGGTCTTCGATCCACGTTGGGAGACGTCAGGCTGCGGCCGGGACCGCCGTCGTAGCGGGAACCATGCTACCACGAGACTTACGGGACGCCGCGCCGGATCGCGGCAATGGAACAGGCCCGCCGAGATGGCGAGCCTGTTCCATTAGCGCGGGATACCCGTTGTTTGCTGCGCGGTTGCTGGTAGTAATGCCAACCTGAGCGGAACCCGGCGGTCTACCGGGTGAATTCCTGGATCACGTTGCCCTCCGTGACCTCGGGCGGGGCGCCAGCGGCGTCTGGGAGGTTGCTCCGAATCCACTCCGCCGCCCGCTGGATTGAGGCGTCAGTTCCTGCTTTGTCATCGCACACCGTGACGGACGTGCCGCCGTCACCCGACTTGATGAGGTAGTACGCTACAAATCCGGGTACGGGACGGATGACTGCTTCAACTTCGGCACGTCGTTGTTCCAGGGCCCCGATCAGCTTCGGGTTCTTGTAACGTCGAATTACCGCGTACATTGATATGCCTCCTGTGGTTGATAATGCGCTAGTTTAATCTCACGCAGCAATGCGCGATGCGTCCGAGATGGAGCTTCAGGCGGCCCAGATCGCCTTCGAGCGCCTGGGCGCCGCACCCAATGCTGGAAGGGCCCTCCCAGATATCAGCGCTTGACGCGACGTGACTGCGCCACTTTCAGGGATGTCCGCGCGCCTGGTTCACGGCCCGGTAACCGTGACCGAGACCGAGTCTGAAACGCTGTTGCCGCTGATGTTGTCAGCATCGACCACGATGCTGTATTTCCCCGCCGGTAACGGCGAACGAGTGAATTTCGCCGTCTTGAGGTTCACCGGGTCAAGTGGAATCTCGGTCACTTCGTCGCTGGCATCGAAGACGTATGGGGAGAACGTCGAACGGGGGCCAGGGAGCAGGGCTCCGAGCAGGCCCAGGTCGCCTTCAATGTCGAATGCTTGCAGTATCCGGCCCGACGCCTCATCAATGAGCAGGTAGGCCTCGTCACCATCATCCTGTGGGACTTGCCGGTACGTCCCGAAGACGATCCGCTGACCGGGGCGCCAGTCCTCGCTGTATGCCAGCTCGTTCACTTTCCCGTCAGTCATATACCAGCCGCGGCCGTCAAAGTCGTACGTGAAGTCGATCCGCTTGCCAAGGTGCTTTACACGGTTATCCTGGCTGATCTGCACATCCTGTCCGTTCAGCGCCGTCGTCACGCTCAGTTTTACGTCGGTCACAACCAGGTCGTCGCGCACCTGCCCGCTAATGGTTGCGGTCGCGCCTCTACTAATGGAGCGAGCTGATGTTTGCAGGCTCGCGACGGTCGGCTGCGCGCCCAGGTCCGATGCGGCGGCGACCGCCGTGTCGAACTCCTGGACAAGGGCGAGCCAGCCCGTCGGAGCGGCAAACGTGAGATTGCTGTAGGCCTTGACGTCCTTCTTGTGGGTGTCACCGGTGGCGAGCGTGGCGATCGAGATGCCGCTCGGGGGCATCCCCGCATATCCCTTGCCGGTGATGTTGTAGACGACGGCCCGGCTCAGTGCCTGCTTGAGGTCAGCGGAAGCCTTTTGTACCTCTGGCGACCCCGATTCGACGGCCGCGTTCTGCGCAAGGATGCCAAGGTCCAAGGATATTCCAAGGTCGCCGGGACCCGTGGAACCGAAGGCCGGCGTCTCGAATTCCGCCTGCAAAAACACCTGGCTGAAGCGCGTCAGACGTTCGGGCAAGTTCGACTGCGTGCCATTGTTGACGTACCTGTTCAACGCGCTCATGAAAGCAGCGGTGGTCGTGCCAACGGGGGTCAACTGCTGGAGGTCGGTGACGCTGAACGTCGAATACAGCGCCTCGTCGGGCGCCTTGTCTGTGAGCCCCGCCAGGTACGTATCGGCAACCGTCTGGGCGAGGGCTTTGGGGCTCATGCTGGGGTTGCCGGCCAGCGCGCTCAGAAATGCCGTGTAGTCCCAACCCAACCCCGGTTCACTCTCCTCCGACCCTATTAATAGGGAGCCGTACGGCTGCAGCGCCAGCCCCACCTCGACGCTCGACATCAAACATGCGTCAAAGCCGATAATGTCGAGCGGCGCTCCGCCACCTTGCTTGAACGCCCGCTGAAGCGAACCCAGGCCCATGAAGTTCTTGAACGTGTCGTCTTCGCAGCAGCCCTGCCAGGCGCCACCGTGGTCGGAAAGATCGAGCATATAGTGCTGCGCCGGATAGGTGCGCTCGCCCCAGGAGATGAAGTCCGCGAGCGTTGCCGGGTCGCCGGAGTTCACCTTTCCCAGGTCGTCGCGCTCGACGAACCGACCGTGTTGCACCAGCACGCGCTTTGTTGTTGTGAACGACCCAAGGTTGCCGATGTCGTCGGTGATGTCCGAGGCGGGGTCGCGTGTTATCTGTGCGACGACGTTCACCTGCGGCGACGACGCGGCGTCCGCCATCTGCAGCAGGTTCAGGAGCGTAGACCCTTCGAGGTTGTTGTTGGCAGCCATGTAGACGAGGACGGTCCACTGCGCCTGCCCCGGTTGCGCCGCCGAACGAGTTTGCTGCGCCGCCGGTGAGGGACTCGTCTGGCCACCGAGGCGGCCCGAGGCGGCGGCGCCGGTCGACGTCTGGATTGGCTGGACTTTGGCGCTGGTCGCGGACTGTGTTGGCTGGACTTTGCCGGTGCTTACGGTCGAAGAGGCTCGGGCGGCAACGGTGCCGGTTGGTGCCTCTTTCGCGTTATTGGTGCCGCTACACGCTGCGCCGAGCAGGAGCACGGCCAACAACAAGGAAAGGCGGCACAGTCTGGACGGGTCGCTCATCGCTGCCTCCGGACATAAACTCCGCCCAGTGTACAGGACGAGGGCGCGCACCGGAGAGGCGAAGGACGGGCAGCTAGGCGGGCGGTTGGAGATCCTCTAGACGACTCATGAGTTTTATATGCGGTTCACACACCATAAGGCCGTACATGAGCTTCTATCACGACTTGCATAGAAATGACTTTCAACGATCTGGTAAGATATGTTCGCGAGGTTAAACAGATATGACTCGGGAAGCTGGCCGCCCAGACACTATTTCAGCGGTAGAGTTCATGCTGACTGCTGAAGCCGTTGCCAGGAGCGGCAAGCGGCAGGTCGTTCGTGTCGAGGGCAAGCCGCTTTCCATCGCTCCGCTGCAGCAAGTCGACGCTGACGAGCGTCTCAACCGGCAACCGCAAAAGCCCCGAGCCCGCCGCAAGACCGGCATTCTCAAGCCCGATGACGCGCTCTTTCGGTTGATTAGCATCGGCGAGGGTAAGACTCCTGGTGGCGTCTCTGGCAAGAAGCATGAGGCTTTAGCTCGCGCCTACCGCCCGAAATAACCTATGGTTGCCCTTCCCCGGTCACTTCGTTTCCGCCGCGTCTTCCATGACAGCTCTTCCTATGGCGCTCTACTCAACCGTCGCGATGACAATCACGACAACGCCCGTGCTATCCTTGGTAATATCATCAATGCCCACTACCGGTCAGTCACAACCAACGTGATCCTCATCGAAGCGCACGCTTTAATCCTCTCCGACATGGGAACCCAGCACGCCAGCCAGTTCCTGCGCAACATCTGGCAATGTAACACGCTTGTCGTTCGCGTTCGGGCAAGCGACGAGGAACGGGCGCAGGAGATCCTCTTTCGCTACACCGACAAGGAATGGTCGTTTGCTGATGCGACCTTGCCATAACGCCCGCCCAAAGCCGTCTCCATGCTGCGTTCGGTGCCACAGCGGCTACGTAAACGGTTGTCCGTACCGCTCACTGCTCACGACCTCCGCTAATGGCTTGCGGTCCTTCTTGCCGCGTCCCAGGCGCACCTGGGGATAACCAAACGGTACGATGGCCAGCACCTTGAGCTCGGGCGGAATCTCCAGCACGCCGTTGGCCCACTCCAGATTGTCGAAGCCGACCCAATTCGAGGCCACGCCCTCGTCCCAGGCCGTCAGCATCATGGACTGCACTGCACGGCTGGCGTCGGACACGTTGTATACGGACTCCTCCATGACCACGACTACGGCGAGCGCCGCGTCGGCGATGTACGGCCCGGTGCGCGCGAGGTTGCCCAACTGCCGAAGCATCGCTTTGTCCTGCACGGCGATGAAGTGCCACGGCTGGCCATTGCGGGAACTGCCGGTGAGCCAGGCGGACTCCATGATGCGGCGCACCAGGTCAGCGGGGATGGATTGGTCCGTGTAGCGCCGGACAGCGGTCAGGGTGCGCACCGCGTCGAATACTTTCATTGCCTCGCCATCCTTACCGGAAACGCGCCGTGGGTGTGGCATCACGAACGAGGATACCGCGCGCACGCACCGGAGCGCGATGGTTCCTTCGCCAGCAACAACTTCATTCCTGGAGCGACGGGCGCGTTGGGAAAAGTTGTGGCGCGGCGTTATTTCTCTGGGAGGGAGTCATCCACAGACCACACGTCCTGCGGCAGCGTCTCCGAGGCAAAACTATCCCATACAGTACGCTCAGTCTGCTCCGCCGCCCATGCGCTGTGATTGTCGCGCAGGGCCGCATACGCACGATTGGCCGCATCGAGGACGGCGCGGCGCCGCTTGGACGAGATGGCGCGTCCGACCAGGGGGCGAATGAAGACGCCGCCGTCTCGTGCCTCGGCGACAACAGGAGTGCCCGCTTCAAGCCCAATCTGTTGGCGCAAGCCGGCAGGGATGACGAGCGTGCCTCGCTTGCCCATGCGTGTGGTGATAAAGCTTGGAGGCTCACCTGGTCTAGTGCTCATATCCCGCTACCTTGCTCGAGGTCCGTGGGAGACCGCGCGACATGTAAAGTTGCATATCCGATTTTCAGAGATTCAGATCATTTGTCAAGCGGTTTGGACGTACTATCGTTCGCTGTGTCTATCCTGGTAACCCCATTCTCCGTGACACGGCAACTGGTAACCGGGTGCTGGACTCGGTCACTCGAGCCGCATCGCGCGGATGGCGGCGTGCATCGGGTCGGTGTAGAAGACGGGCTGCAGCTTGTTGAGTACTTCGTCGGGTACGTCGGCGATGTCGCGTTTGTTCTCACTGGGTATGAGGATTCGCTTTGCACCGGCCTCCAACGCTAATTGCAAGCGCTCGGGCAGGCTGCTGACCTTCTGCAGCAACCCGCGCACGGTCATCTCGCCGACCACCACCGTGGTCGGGTCGGGCCGACGGTCGAGCAGCGCTGAGACCATCGAGATGAAGAAGGCAAGCGCCGTTTCGGCGCCTTCCTTCGCCGGGTTCTGGTTCACCGCCTGCACGGTAAAGTCGTATTGGTGAGCTGTCCCCCCGGCGGCTCCAGTCGCAGCAGGCGAACGTGTTGTACGGCGAGGGCCCGGCTCACCGGCGCGAACATTCGTATAAACGTGGACTCAGGGTCCAGCCAGAGCAGCACGCGCCTTGGCACGCCGTCCGGAACCGCGTTCATCCAGACGACAAGATCCTCCGCCAGCAGCTCGGCCAGGTTCACGCCGATGCCTCGGGCGGCAGGCGCAGAGTGACGAACTGGACGATCTGACGGGCAAAAGCCAGCGCATCATTCGTCGACTCAATCGAAGGAACGTCCTCGTCTCCGGGATAGCGAAACTCGCCCGCGTACTCAGTCCGCATACAGTAGCCGCCCCTCCCGCAGCACCGTTGCGGGGAGTGAGGCGACGACCGGCGCTTGTCGTTCGAATTCGTCGTGCGTGAGCACCAGGACGTCGACCGGCAGATCGACTTCGTAGAGAACGCCGTACGCGCGTTGGGCCCGGCGGTAGCGTGGCTCGTCATCAGAGGGTACGACGACCATCAGATCGTAGTCGCTGTCTTCGGTCGCGTCGCCGCGCGCCTGCGAGCCGAACAGGTAGATCCGCTCCGGCCGGAACAGATCGACCAGCCGGCGCACCGCTTCCGCCAGCGGCCCCTCCGACGGCTCTACGACTACTTTTACCCCGCTCGATACCACGCCGCGTCCCCTAGTTCCTTTACCCACCCGTTCTCATCTACTTTACGGTAGCACCGTACGGCCCTCACGCTCCCGTCCTCCCTCTCCCAATCCTGGGCGAGGGAGGCGGTCTCTGGTTGCCGACTCCGGGCGCTATTGGCATTCCGGACAGCCGCGGTTAGGCGCTCGACAGCCGTTCGAGCCGTTCCACGGGGTGCGTCGTCCCCGTGCTGGATCGTCCCCTCGCCCAGTATTGGGAGAGGGGATAAGAGGGGTGAGGGCCGCGCCTCCCTCACCACTTCTTGACCACCTGCTTCATCGCCAGCAGACCCGACTCCTGGAAGGGACGGACTTCACGCCGTCGTCGATGTCGGGCGCGTAAGGGCCGGGGCGGCCCCCCGAGCCGCGCGGTGATCGGCTTCTCTGCCGGCAGCTGTAACGTCGCCGCGCGAGGCCGGTGCCTGGTACACGAAGTCCGCAACTCAGACACTCCTACGCTTCGGCTCCCGAGATTACCCCTTCTGGCCAAACGGCCGGATTCCACGCATGATCCCTGGTGCCAAGGGGCAGAATCGAACTGCCGACACTGCGATTTTCAGTCGCATGCTCTACCGACTGAGCTACCTTGGCGTGTGGTGGGCGTTGCGCCGTTGCGGGGCGGTCGAGGTGCGACCGGCTGCCCGGTTATTATCGGAAAGCCGCCGGGCAACTGCAAGCGGGGTGGGCAGTCGGAAGTCGGCAGTCGTGGTGCTGGTTGGCCGAGGTGGCGATCCGGTGTTTGAGTATGGCGGACCCGTAATATGATGACCGTCCCCGCTGCTAGCCTGTATTCGGGGCGTTGGTATACTTCGGGCAGCGGCGCGGAGCGCCGTGCAGATTGCCGCTGGAGTCACACGCGATGCGGGCCTTGCTCATCGCCTCATTGCAGCCGCGCTCGGGGCGAACCGCTATCGCGGCCGCGCTGGTTCAGCGGCTGGCTTTTGAAGGGCGCCGCGTCGTCGGGGTTCGCCTTGGGGGCACCGGCGACTCGGCGGCGACTGCCGACGCCGGCTATTTCGCGACGCTGCCCGGCGCCCGCGGCCGCGGTGGACTCCCTCTACCGCTGGACGGCGCCGAGGCCTCCGTCGCGCAGCTTGCCGAAGACGGCTTTGCCGTCATAGAGGCACCCGCAGGCGCCGGCGCGAATGCTCCGGCATCAACGCTGGATGCCGCCGTTATCGTCGTGCACCGTGGCGTGCCGAATGAGGACGCCACGCTTCAACTGCAAAACATGGCGCTCGACCTTGGCCCGCGCTTTCTCGGTCTGGTCATCACGGCGGTGCCGCAGGGGTTCATGCTGGCGGCGGAGTCGGCGATGGACGAGGCTGCTCTACCGTTGATCGTCGCGATCCCGGAAGACCGGGTGCTCTATTCACCCACGATTGGCGAGCTTGCCGACACGTTGAAGGCCGAGATGTTGCTCGGCGACGAGGCCGAGGACCAGGTCATCGAAGAGCTGATGATCGGCCCGATCACCACCGACTCCAGTAATGCATACTTCTCCCGGCGGGGTCACAAAGCAGTGATCACCCGCAGCGACAAGACCGATCTGCAGCTCGCGGCGCTCGCGACCGATACCGACTGCCTGATCCTCACCGGCGGTATTTCGCCGAGTCCCTACACGCTCGACCGCGCCTCCAGCGAGGAGGTGGCGGTGATGCTCACCCCTTCCGATACGCGTGCAACCGTTGATAGCCTGGCCGGCATCTTCCAGCAGTCGCGCTTCGGCAGCGAGCGCAAGCTCGAGCGTATAACCGAACTGCTCAAGGACCGGGTCGACTGGTCCGTGGTGGACGCGGCGCTGAAGTAGCTCCGGTTCGGGCAGGTTAAGCTCAGATCTAATACCACTGCGTCGGACGTCCGCGCACGTTGCCAACCCGAACCACGCACAGCAAACTGGTCTAATCCCCTGGTGGCGCTGCGACGATGCGGGCGTCCACGAGGCCCGCGATGTTCAACAGGTCTGTCGTGTAGATACTGCCCGCCTGGTACTCCGAGATCGTAACGAGCGTGACGAAGACGCGTCCCCGTTGAAAAACAATAAACGTATCGCTGCCGAGACTAGCGTCCCCCAGACTAAGGTCGGCCAGGTCTTCGCCGGGGTCTTCAGCCGCGACAAACGCTTGTCCGAAAGCCCAGGCATCCGCGGGAGAATCGAAAAGGTCGATCGTGAGCACGCCGTTGGAATGGCCGTCGCCCAGGTTCAGGTGATCCGTCTCGACGCCGGTAATTCGCCCGAAGGCAGCCACGGCGTCCGCGAGTTCCGGCCGAGCTTCGACATAATCTGTGTTGGTTACCTCGTCGTACAGGCTCGGCGGATAGTTCGGCGCAATGTACTGGCTCAGCGCTCTTGCTGCCGGGCTCCTGGCTGGTGCGGGCTGAGCGTTCAGCGCAGGAGGTCCGCTGAAAACGAGGACGACGACGAGGATCGCAAGGGCGGCGGGGATCCGCAGAAGCATCTTTTACTCCAAGGTTCTTAGGATTGTCTCTTCGGAAGCCGTCATTCCCGGATTCAAGAAAATAGTCAGAACGGCTGCTGTGCCCCTTCAGGAAGCGGTATCTCGAACGCGTTGAGTACAAAACCGATCAGGCCGTAGAACCCGGTGAGCGTTACCAGCTCTACAAGCGTCTGCTCGCCGAGGTCTTTAATCGCCTGGGCATGCAGCGTATCGGAGAGGGTGTGATCTCGGTAGAGCGAGCGGACGACGGTGATGATCAATCGTTCGCGGCCGCTCAGGGCATCGAGCGGACCCTGGCTCCGAACGGCTTCGATTGCTTCCGATCGCGTTCCCTCGCGACGGGCGATTGGTTCGTGCGCGGCCCACTCAAACTTCGCGCCGACCTCCCGGCCGGTCGCCAGGATCGCCAATTCGCGGTCGGCGGCGGGCAGCAATGAATGGAAGCGCAACTGTTCGCCGAGCGCCGCCACCCGTTGCGCCAGCGCTGGCATCTTCATCAGCGGCAGATAGGGCCCGATTACCCGGCCGCGTGAGCCGACGATCTCGTCCCAAATTGCCTGGTCTACAGGCAAGAGCGCCTCGCGGGTCGGAGGTTCAAGGCGTGGCATTGGTTCTGCTCCGAAATGCTTCACCAACTACCGACTATAAGCTCCCCTTCCCTCCTTTAGGGAAGGGGCCGGGGGTTAGGTCGGCGCGAAGGCGCTTACTCCGGTCTCGGCACGACGGGGCCGGCGCGCAGGGGCTGGGTGGTCTGCGAAGTCGTCGCCGGAATGCGGGGAAGTGGCACGGTTGCCTCTTCGTCGCCGCCGGTGCGGCTGCGCTGCCGGCGCGGCGTCGCGCAAAAGGGGCATGCGGCCCACGAGTAGCTCAGCGGCTTGGCGCACTGCGGACACGGCTCTTTCAGTTGGGTCGTGCAGGTTGGGCAGACGATGTACTCATCCAGCACCCGCCGGTGGCAGGTGGGACACCCTTTCTGGTCTTCCAACTCCTGCAGCAGCGCCTCTTCTTCGAGCGTGCGCTCGTAGGCTTCGGCGAGCGTCACCTTAGGGCGCAGGATCAAGTACAGCCACAGGCCGGGAAGGTTGAAGACCAGCACGACGAAGACGGCGACAGCGTGGTAGAACGGGTCACGCGACCGGTCACGGATATCGCGGTATACCCAGATCAGCGCCGCAACCCACAGAACGACGATGTAGGTCGCGACCAGCGCTCCGGCGAGTTTTGCCGTGTCCTGCCAGCTACCACCCGGCCATGAAACGGCGAGCGTTCCCGCGCCGGGCTGTGTCCAGGAGACCATGCAGTTCCTCGCTCCGGGGTGGCCGCGGTAATCGACCCGCGTGGGCGCTGTAACCTGCGCCGGATTATATCGTACGGTCGCGATAGACGAAACGCGAACGCGGTCCAGGCCATCCCGACGTGTTACCATATTACAGTAGTGGCCCGATATCGGCTCGTATGCAGGCGGCCGGTTCGCGGCCTTTTGTACGTCTATATGCGCCTCGTGACCGGGTGAAATTCTGTATGGAAGCGCTCCTCGCGGGTTTGAATCCCCGCCAGCGTGAGGCCGTCACCTCGGTGGAGGGTCCGCTGCTGATTCTCGCCGGTCCGGGCAGCGGCAAGACGCGGGTCATCAGCCACCGCATCGCGTACCTGGTCGCCGATCGCGACGTGCGACCGTGGCGCATTCTGGCGGTCACCTTCACGAACAAGGCGGCCCGCGAGATGCGCGAGCGCGTTGAGGCGCTTCTCGGCGCGACCGCCCGCGACGTAACCCTGGGAACGTTCCATTCGGTCTGTGCGCGCATCTTGCGAGTGGAAGGCGCGGCCATTGGCCTCAACCGCAACTTCGCGATCTTTGACGACGGCGACCAGCTCAACATCGTCAAGCGGGTTTGCGCGGAGCTCGGCGTCGACCCGAAGCAAACGAACCCGCGCGCGGTGCTGAGCGCGATTTCAAAAGCGAAAAACGAGCTTTGCGGCCCTGAAGAGTATTCACGCGCGGTCAGCTCCTATTTTGAGGAGATCGTCGCCCGGTCGTACCGTGGGTACCAGGCTGCGTTGGAACAGCACAACGCTGTCGACTTCGACGACCTGCTCACAAGAACCCTCGACCTGTTCGTCGTGGCGCCGGAGGTGCTGAAGAAGTACCAGGACCGTTTCTTGTACGTACTCGTGGACGAGTTTCAGGATACGAACATCGTCCAGTACGCGTTGATGCGCCAACTTGCGCAAGGTCACGGGAACATCTGCGTCGTGGGCGACCCAGACCAGTCGATCTATCGTTGGCGGGCAGCCGATATCCGCAACATCCTCAATTTCGAACACGACTTTCCCGGCGCCAGAACCGTCCTGCTCGAGCAAAACTATCGCTCGACGCAAAACATCCTCGACGCGGCACAAGGCGTCATCGCTGCATCGGGCACGCGGCGCGAAAAAGGGCTGTGGACCGAGAACGAGAAGGGGCTGCCCGTAACCATCTTTGAAGCGATGGACGACGACGGCGAAGCAGCGTACGTGGTGCGTGAGATCGCCGCGGGGTTGCGTTCCGGCCGGCGGCCAAGAGACTTCGCCGTCATGTACCGCACGAACGCCCAGTCCCGTGTGCTGGAAGAGGCGCTGGTACGGTCCGGTACTCGTTACCGGCTGATCGGGGGCACACGATTCTACGAGCGACGCGAGGTGAAGGATGTCCTCGCCTACCTGCGCCTGATCAACAATCCCCGTGACGGTATCAGCCTGGCGCGGGCCATCAACACACCATCTCGCGGTATCGGTGCTTCAACGTTAAGCGACCTGGCGGCATGGGCGAAGGAGCTCGGCGTGCCGCCATACTACGCATTGCAGGTGTTGCACGACCGCGACCAGGGTTTAAGCGATGCACCGACAGGGACGCCGCCGCCATTCAACACCCGTGCCGCGCGGCTGCTGGTGAACTTTGTGCGCATGCTCAACGAGTTCATCGAACTGGCCGAACGGGAGCCTGTTGGAGTCCTGTTGAAAGAGGTGCTGGAACGGATCGACTACCAGCGCTTTCTTATCGACAGCTTCGATGACGGTGAAGAGCGCTGGCGGAACGTCGAAGAGCTCGGTGGACTGGCAATGCAGTATGACAAGGCCGTCGAAGAGATCGGCAATGAGCGCGGGCCGGACGCGGCGCCATCCGAGGACATCGTGCCGCTATCGGCGCTGGCCGCTTTTCTCGAAGATGTCGCGCTCGTCTCGGACGTCGACGAACTTGATCAACGGCAGGACGCGGTGACGTTAATAACCCTGCACGCGGCCAAGGGTCTCGAATTCCCGGTCGTGTTCATCACCGGCATGGAGGAGGGGTTGTTGCCCCATTCTCGTTCTGCCGACGACCCCGAGCAGATGGAGGAAGAGCGGCGGCTGTGCTACGTCGGTATCACCCGTGCCCGTGAGCGTCTGCACCTGTCCTTCGCCTTTCGCCGGGCAAGTTGGGGTTCGGCGACGTACAACGACCCGTCGCGCTACTTGCGCGATATCCCTGTGTCGCTTACGACGACGCGCAGCCGCGCAGAAGCACAATATTCCGGACCGCGGCGCGTACGCGAGCGGATCGTCTCGTTCGCCACCCGTCCGCCGGAGCCGGAAACCGACGATGCAGTGTGCGCATACGAAAAGGGTGACGTCGTTCGTCACGCGCAGTTCGGTCAGGGTATCGTGATTACGGCGACGCCGCGAGACGGAGACGTCGAAGTGACGGTCGCGTTCAAGGGAGAGCTGGGAATCAAGAAACTGTTGCTGAGCTTTGCGCCGTTGGAAAAGGTCGCCGTCTCGGGTAACGCGTAGTGTTCGGCTCGTACATGCTCGCCGTCCGGCTGACCCGCACCAGCGTCGGGGATTGGTTTGCGACGCACGGACTGCGTGTCCTGGCGATCGTGATCGCCATGGTCGCAGCAAAGCAAATCCTGCAGCACGCGGTGCCCAAGGCAGTGCGCCGTTCGGTCTACCGGAACGCGTTGGAGCCGGACCGCCCCGAGCTCGAGAAGCGCGCCGAGACGCTGAGCCACGTGCTCGTGCGGCTGGCGATAGCCGGGATTTTCTTGATTGGCATCTTCATTGTCCTGAGCGAGGTCGGATACAACATTGCGCCGGTGATCACCGGGCTCGGCATCAGCGGCATTGCGATCGGCCTCGGCGCCCAGAGCATGGTAAAGGACACGATCAACGGCATCTTCATCTTGGGCGAAAACCAGTATCGCCGCGGAGACTCTGTCACAATTGCCGGCGTGTCGGGCATCGTCGAAGACATCACCTTGCGGCGTACGGTGCTCCGCGACGTCGACGGCAGCGTTCACTCGGTGCCGAATAGCTCGATCCAGGTTTCCACTAATTTAACGCGCGGTTATTCAGGCGTGAGCGTCGCCGTACTGATTTCGCACGCGACAAACCTCGAACAAGCGATCAAGATCGCAGCCCAAACGGGGACAGCGCTGACCGACGACCCAAATATAAGCGCCGATGTGCTGGAACCACCGCAACCGGTACGGATCGAGTCGATCGATGAAAAGGGGGTCACGCTGCGCATGATCGGCAAGGTGCGCCCGGGCGCGCAGGCCAAGGTCGGATTCGAGTACCGGCGCCGGTTGACCGAGGCGTTTGACGCCGCGGGCATCCGCTACACGGTCGCGGCGCCTCCGCCCGCGGTTCCGCGGGCCGGCCCGGGCTAATTCGGTGAAACAAAAACAGCCGGCCCCTTTTGCGAGACCGGCTGTCGTATTCCGCGCGTACTTGGGCGTCAGGCTACTTTTTCTTCCAGTAGCCTCGTGATCTCTTCAATCGTGGCCTGGCGCCAGCCGGCCCAGATCGGTCCAGCGCGGAACTTCTTAATGTCCGGCATGGCCTCTTCGCGCGAGCGGCCTTCGTATAGTTTGCGCATCTCGGGCATCTCGTCGTTCGCCTTCTGCGGGCGCTCGTGCCATGCCAGGATAAGCTCCATGTCCTTCGTGTAGAAAAGCAAGGTAGGAACCGACTGGAACTCGCCCTTGTTGAGGTAGTTGTTCATGACGTCGAGGTTCTGGTCGCGAGGCATCACCTTCATTTCCATGCCCGCGGCCTCGGCGATGCGGGCGACGACCGGCATGCCGCGGAAGACGTCCGGGCACCAGTCTTCGCCGAGTACCAGGACCTTTTTCGGTCCGTTCGGCTTTGCAACCAGTGCCTGCAGCCGCTGCTTCAGTTCCTGCGGAACAGCCGTTCCCGCGTAGTTTGACGTGAACTCGTCTTTGTTCTGACCGATCTGATCGATGTATTGCTGATAGGTCATCGCCGAAGCAAAGCGCTGCGGTGTGACTACATCCTGCTTGGTGACCATGTCGTTCGTCCTCCACTCTCGAGGCCAACCGGCTCTAGCCGGAATAGCCTCCTATTCGGTCAGTGTAGCCACGTCGCGTGCGGCTCCGCAATGACAACCGGCTTACAAAGACTTACAAAAGGGAAGCAAGTCGGAATGATCGCGTAAGCCAAATGAAGTATCCGCTCACGCCTCGGCTTGTTTGACCTGGTCCCACAGAGCGTCCACCTCAGTAAGGGTCATCTCCGAGAGCCGCTTTCCCTCGGCGCGCGCCAGGTGTTCAACTGCTGAGAAGCGCCGGTAGAACTTCGCCCCAGCCATCCTTCCGGCTTCCTCGGCGTCGATCTTCAGCCAGCGGGCCAGGTTGGCCAGAACGAAGACCACGTCGCCGAACTCGTCGAGCCGTTCGGTGTGGTTTGCCGCTCGGCGTAGCTCCGCGACCTCTTCGCTGAGTTTGTCGAGCACGTCTTCTACCTTCGGCCAATCGAAACCGACCGCGGCCGCTCGGCCCTGGACGGCCTGGGCGTAGGCCAACGACGGCATCGCCCTCGGCACTCCCGCCAGCAGTGATTCGGGCTCGGTGTCGCCGCCGATGGCCGCCGCACGCTCCGCCTTCTCGGCCTCTTTCGTCCTTTGCCAGTTGGCGATCACGGCTTCGGCATTGTCGGCTTTCACGTCGCCGAAGACGTGCGGGTGGCGGCGTATCAGCTTGCCGGCAATGGACTCGAAAACGTCCCCGTACGAGAACTCGCCTGCCTCTTCGGCAATCTCCGTGTGGAGCGCGATCTGCAGCAGCAGGTCTCCCAGCTCCTCGCTCAAGGCGTGCGGGTCGTTTTCGTCCAGCGCCTGCAGCGCCTCATAGGCCTCCTCGAGCAAGTTCGGCTTCAGCGTCTCGTGGGTCTGTTCTCGATCCCACGGACAGCCGCCGGGGGCGTAGAGGCGGTGAACGATCGCTTGCACGCCGCCAAAAGTGCGGCGGTTCTCTTCGAGTGGCAGCGCGGGCACGTACAGCGTGGATAGGTGACCGGACAGTTCGTTGCGGTCCAGTTCTGCAAGCTCTAGTTCGTCCGCGCGTTCTTCGCCGGACACGCCCGCGGCGCTCACCAGTTTGACGCGATGCGCCGGCGGATAGCGATCTAAGAGCGCAATCTTGAGGTGCGAGGCGACGCGCCGGCCGTGTACCTGGGCGAACAGGGCCGGCCGGGTTGGGTCCGCGAACGGCTCCAGTGCGTCGACGATCTGGAGCCCGTGCTCCAAAGGATCGAGTGCGAGCATGTGCAGCACTGCCTCGACAAAGCTTACTCCGGGGATGAGCCGCACCTCTGGTCCGCCGGACCGCGCCGCGTCTAACAGCCCGCGGACGGTCGCTTCTGCTACGAGCGGATCACCAGGAACCGCGTATACGACGTCGCCGTCTGCGGCTGCACTAAGCAGGTTCTGAACGATGGCCGCGTATACGGATTCGAAGCTGTCGAGCGAATCGTAAAGCCCATCAAAGTTCTCGTAGCGGGGCCCGATGGGTAGCGAATCGACGCCCGGGTGGCGAGCGGTACGCAGCCACACAGTTTCCGCGGACGCGAGCGCGCGTTGAGCATTGAGGGTCAGGAGGCCGGGATCGCCGGGGCCGAGCCCGATCACGGTGATGGGCATGTGCGTTCACCCCTGTGATAGGATAACGGCGGTGAAGAGAGGGTCGGTGCTGAGGGCAGTGAATTCCGGGCGTCTACTGCGCTGGAACGTCCGCGCCTTGTTCTTCGTGGCGCTGCCGTTGGCGCTCCTCACCACGAACGTTCGTTTCGCTTTCAGCGAACAACGTGTCTACCAGTATAGCATCGACCATTACGATGTCCCTTCGGTCGCGCACATCTCGCGGTCGGACCTGATCGACGCAACGCGGGACATCCGCGCCTATTTCCTCAACTCGGACGACTACCTGCGCACCAAGGTCCACGACCAATCGGGGAACGTGGTGCCGCTGTTCAATTCGAAAGAGGTTCTCCACATGCACGATGTGAAGAGCCTCGTGCGAGCCGTGTACGCGGTTGAGGCGATCGCCCTTTTCCTGGTCGCCGCCTACGTCGTCGGCGTCTTCGTATGGGGGCAGGAAGAGGGCTTCGAGGCGCTCGCAAGGCGCGCGTTGCAGACCTGCCTGGTGACGGTCGTTCTCATCGTGGCATTTGGCGTGCTGGCAGCCACCGGCAGCTTCGATTCACTCTTTCTGCGCTTTCACGAGCTGAGCTTCGGAAACAACTACTGGCAACTGGATCCGGCGCGGGATCACCTTGTGCAAATGTTCCCCGAGGGCTTTTGGCAGGACGCGACGCTGCTGATCGCGGGAATGACGGTGCTGGAATCGCTGATCATCGGCGCCGCATCGTTCGTCTTCCTGCGTCGCCATGCGCATCCGGCCATTGCGGCCGTCCCGCCCGCAGAGAAGCCAGAAGCCGAAATCGACCACACGCCAGATCTACCGCTCGTTAGCAGCGGAAGATAACCTCACCCCCCATCCCCCTCTCCATCGCCAAGCGATGGAGAGGGGGCGATCCTTGGTTGCCCTGACAGTGCGAGTAGCTTTGCGAGGACCGCTGGTGGATCTGCGAGTAGTTCGTCGTTGGTAATGCGTACTACCCGGTTCGCGTGATCGGAAATTAGGGCATTGCGGGCACGGTCGCGTTCTGCGAGCGACTTATGGACCTCGCCGTCTAACTCGACGGCAAGTTTCAACTCTGCACAGTAGAAGTCCGTGATGAAGCGGCAATTGCATACTGGCGTCGAAACTTGAACCCGGCGAAGCGGCGATCCCGCACCATTTCCCAGAAAGTCTGTTCCGCGGTCGTTTGCTGCCTGCGCAAATAACTGCGGGCGTCAGGCCCCCTTCCCCTCACCACGTGGGGCTACAACGATCTTCACGCATTCCCACCAGTCCGTTCCAGCGCAACAGGATCGCCCCTCTCCATCCGCAAGGATGGAGAGGGGAAGGGGGTGAGGTTCACCGCCCGCAGGAGCAGCCGCCGCCACCGCAGCAGCCGCCCGCGGCGGGCAGCGTCTCCTGCTCTCCGGAGCGGCCGCTGACGGCAAAGACCGAGATCAGGCGCCGTGCCCCTTCGTGGCCTGCATTGCAGCGCACCGACTCGTCAGCGGACGCCATCGACCGAAGCTTCTCAAACTTTGCCTGACAAGACGGGCAGTAATACTCGTAGAGCGGCATTGGTTGGCTAACCCCCATCTGGTTTCAATCCAAATAATCCTTCAGCTTCTTGGACCGGGACGGATGGCGCAGTTTGCGGAGTGCTTTGGCCTCGATCTGGCGAATGCGCTCGCGCGTCACGCCGAACTCCCGTCCGACCTCTTCGAGGGTGCGGCTGCGGCCGTCTTCGAGACCGAATCGAAGCTGCAGCACCCGGCGCTCGCGGCCGGTTAGCGATGCCAGCACGTCCTCGACCTGCTCTTTGAGCAGTTGGTGCGAAGCGGCGTCGGCCGGCGCCAGAGCGCCGTGGTCTTCGATGAAGTCGCCGAGGTGGCTGTCCTCTTCCTCGCCGATCGGCGTCTCCAAGGACACCGGTTCCTGCGAAACCTTGATGATTTCGCGCACCTTCTCGGGCGTGATTTCCATACCGCGTCCGATCTCTTCGCTTGTCGGCTCGCGACCATACTCCTGCACAAGCCTGCGGCTGACACGAACCAGCTTGTTGATCGTTTCAACCATGTGCACGGGGATGCGGATCGTCCGTGCCTGGTCGGCGATCGCGCGCGTGATCGCCTGTCGGATCCACCACGTCGCGTACGTGCTGAATTTGTAGCCCTTGCGGTAGTCGAACTTCTCGACCGCCCGAATCAGGCCAATATTGCCTTCCTGGATGAGGTCGAGCAGCGACATGCCACGACCGATGTACTTCTTTGCCACAGAGACAACGAGGCGGAGGTTGGCCTCGGTTAGTCGCTTTTCTGCACGCGCGCCTTCGTCGTCCAGGCGGCGCAGCAGTTCGTCAAACGGCTTGAGCGCCTTCGGATGCTCGACTATCCGCTGCGGCAGGTCGTTCGGAGGCGGCAAGAGCGAAACCTTCGGACCAACCGCGTCCTGAACCCCGCGGACGAGGTCTGGGTTGAGGATATGGGTAACGATCGAGAGCCTGACGATCGCGTGCTCTGCCAGCAGTTGCTCGTCCTGCGGGTAGCCGTGGTCCTGGCGAACCTTCTCGGCCGCCTCCAGGTCCATTTCGCCGTCGATGACCTTGCGCAGCGCCGTGTCGCCGATAATACCGGCGAGGTCCTTCGCAGTCGTGCCGGCGTATTCCATGATCGACTTCATGATCGGCTCGAGGTCGGCAAGCTCCATGAAGAGCATGTAGACCACGTCTGCCGTCCGGGCGGGACGGCCCATACTCTGCTGCCAGCTCTGCTCGAGCCGGGTGATGTGCTTGCCTTCCTCCATCTGCCGGGCGAGTCGCTTCTCGTCGTCGGCAGAAAGCAGCGACACCTTGCCAATCTCGCGCAGGTACATGCGGACGGGATCGTCGATCCCTTCCTGCTCTTCGAGAGGGAGGCCGGCCTCTATACCCTTCCTGGGCACTTCCTCTTCCTCTTCCTCTTCCTCCTCCTCCTCTTCCTCGAGCTTGCCCGGAATGACGTCCGGCTCGGCGATGTCGTCCAGTGGCGCGAGCACCGCGGCCTTGGCACGGCTCGACAGCAGCGGTGCTATCAGGGAGTCCGCCGCACCGGGTCCATTCTCATCAGGCTGAAGCAACTCGAGTTTCGGCTTGGTTCGCGTGGATTCGCGGCCTTGTGGACCGTCAGACGGCGAGAGGGTCGCGCGCCGGTCCTCGGTACGTTCCAGGATATCCGTACGGCTCATGTTCTTGTTCTTCGGCACAACTATCATACCTCTCTACTCAATACCCATACAAGGAACCACCAACGCATTTTGTACCCTCGGCCCGTACCTTCAGCTCTGTTGCGCCGAGTTTTCGCGGTCCACGTCCGCCCCGGCCCAACGGGGTGTCCGATGCGTGCGTTTCTCCCACTCGAGCGCGTGGAGCTCACGCATCAGGTATTCGTCGGCCCGCATGTGACTGGCGATTGCGAGCGACGGCTCACTTTCATGGTCAGTCGTGGCCGAAGTAGCGCGGTCCCATTCCATCGCACGTCCGGTGGCAGCCTGCGGGCCCACTTCCGATTGCATTTCCGCCAGCTCGGCGGTTACGAGCCGCTTCTGTTCGCCGATCTGCCGCATACGGAGTTGCTGTACGGCGTCGATCAGCGCCAGCTCGGCAGAAGGCGCATCGAACGGCGGAATTCGCTGCTCCAGCAAATTCGAGTAAACGTACCGCAGCTCTTCGGGCAACGACGCGGCATCAAGCTCAGCCGACCGCCGCCACGCTGCAAATATTTCGCGGTGAGCCGACTCATGAAACATCGCCACTGCCAGAGCCTCGCCGGCTTCGCGAAGGTTGGGGTGTCTCAACAGCAGCGCCAGCGTAAATGCCTCCACCTTGTCTTCTCGCCGTTGTGCGGATTCCGGCCTCTCCAGCGGCCGAGAGACGCGCTCACGCGCCGGCAACGGCTGTCCGGCGGCTTTGTTTGGCAAGAGGGTGCGCAATCTCGCCCGCAACGTCTCAGGGCTGACGGCGGCCTTTCCCGCCAGCTTTGCGATGTACGAAGCCTGCAGCGCCGGGTCGCCTATTTGCAGCAACAGCGGCAGCATCCGGTCCGCAAGTTCGACACGCGCCCGCGGATCGTTCATGTTTGTCCGATCCTCCTCACGTCGGAGGCGGAACTCAAAGGGCGGCATCGCCGCCGCCACCCACGCCGGCCAAGCAACCGTATCTTCGCGGATCGCCTCGTCCGGGTCTTTGCCGGACGGCACCGTGAACACCCGTAGCTCTATGGGCGACCGTGCTTGTACGCGCACCAGCCCGTCCCACGCCACTACGGCCTCGGTCATCGCGCCATCGTCGAGCCTGAGCGTCCGCGCCACCTCTTCTCCGCGCAGCGCAGCGTCCTGGCCGGCGGCGTCGGCATCCATGCAGAGCGTGACCTTGTGGCTCAGCCGCTTCAGTAGCTGCACGTGCCGCTCAGTGATCGCGGTGCCCAGCGTAGCCACGACGTTGGCGTAGCCGAACTGATGGGCGGTGATTGCGTCCAGGTACCCTTCCACCACGACCGCTTCGCCGGCGCTGCGGATCGCGTCTTTCGCCCGATCAAGCAGGAACAGTATGTTGCTTTTGTCGAACAGCGGCGTTTGCGGCGTGTTGAGGTACTTTGGCTTGGCGTCGTCAAGCGCCCGGCCGCCGAAGCCCACCGCGCGTCCGCGGTCGTCGCGGATCGGAAAGATCAACCGGCGGCGGAAGCGATCGTACGGGCTGCCGCGTTCGCCCGTGGTCAACAGACCCGCTTCAAGTTGCTCCTCCTCGCTGAACCCCTTCCCCAGCAGATAACTCCGCAAGTTGTCCCAGCCGTCGGGAGCGAACCCCAGCTCGAACACGGCGACAGTCGGAGCGTCGAGCCCGCGGCGCGACACGTATGTGCGAGCCTCTTCGCCGGTGGAACTGCCTTGCAAAGCTTGCCGAAAGTACGCGATCGCGGCCTCGTTTGCGGCGATCAGCCGGTCCCGTGGCTGTGAGCTCTCATCAGGCCGCGTCTTTTCCAGCACGATCCCCGCTCGCTCGGCCAACGTGCGAAGTGCCTCACCAAATCCCGCGTTTTCGCGAGTCATTACGAACGAAAAGACATCGCCTCCAGTAGCGCAGGCGCCGAAGCAGTGCCATGTCTGGCGCTCGGGGTATACGTAGAACGACGGTGTTTTTTCGCTGTGAAAGGGGCAGTTCGCCTTGAAGTTTCGGCCGGACTTCTGTAGCTGGACCTGCTCACCGACGAGTTCGACGATATCGACGCGCTGGCGGACGGTTTCGATCGCGTTATCGTTCATTCGTCCCCCATACCGGTTAGAACACCGAGGGGCGGCGAAAGTTACGGCCTGGACAGAGTTTCTAACAATTCGCGAGGCGGAGATTGCATCTCGGTTTAAGGTGGCACAACGGTCTTGGTTAGCGCATTGTTCGGGTCACCGAAACCCGGTGGGGCATCGGCCTCGCGGATTGTCCCGTTTGGATTGATCACTACGGTTAGCATGGTGCGCTGGGCCGGCTTGTAACCGGTTGTAATGGTCAACGAGCCGCGTGCGGAAATGGTCACCGCGCCGGTTGTCGTGTGCAGCACCTGGGTGTCTGTTTGATCGACGCCAATAATTTCGATCTGTTGGCTCACAAGATCCCCGTCTCCGGCGTTTCCGATCACCACCTGTATGAATCCCACCCCCGACCCGCCGGAGATGACGCTGAAGTCTTGCAGCACAAGGTCCGGGAGCCCGCGGCCGGCAGCGGGCGTCGGAGCTGGCGGAGACACGGGCGTTGGGCTAGGAGTTGGCGACGGAGTCAGGGCAGGCGTTGGCGTGGGGCTTGGTGTTGCGAAAGGAGCAGCGGTTGGTGCGGCGAGAATTGGGACAGAGGTGGGAAGCCGCGGCGCGGTCGCCCGCGGTGAAGGTGATGCGCCGAGGCTCGACGCGGCGGTGGGTGTGCTCGAAACGGTTCGAATCTCGACGATGCCGCCTCGCTTCTTGCCATTCCCGCCAATGAATATGACTGCCAACAAGAATATGAACAGGATGCCGGCCGCGGACGCCATGGCCCAGAGGATTCGCTGCTGGGCGAGTGTCATATGGTGGCTGGCCTGGGAGTGTGCGGTTGCCGGTGAAGGATCACAGCTCCATGTTCCGGTCGAGCCACTGTCGCGCCGGTTTGCTGCCCAGCGACGCCGCCAGCCGGATGGCAAAACGGTCGGTCATGCCCGAGATGTAGTCGGTAACACGCTGGCGGAGGGGATCGTCAGGCAGCGAAAATCCTTCGGGTAGCTGTTCGGGATGCTGTACGTAGTAGCTGAACAAATGGCCGAGAATCTCGCGCGCCTGCAGAACTTCCGCCTGGCGTTCTTCGAGCAGGTAGACGTTTTCGAACATGAACTCGCGCAGCTCGTTCGTCACCCGCCGCACCTCGTCGCTCATCGCAATTGCGGGCTCGGTTACGCCCGGCACCTCGCCGGTTGCAGGCCATGACGCGTTGACGATGTCGCTGACAAGCGTATTGATCCGGTCGCCATGAGACGAACCAAGGACCCGGATGACGTCAGCCGGTAGCGCTTCCTCGGTGAGAAGACCCGCCCTAATCGCGTCGAGAATGTCGTGGTTGAGATAGGCGACGGCGTCGGCGATCTTGAGCGCCTGGCCCTCCAACGTCGAGGCGGTGCCCCATGCCTCAGCAAAGATATCCTCGCGCACTTTTGAGCTTTTAACGATCCCTTCCCGCACTTCCCAGGTCAGGTTCAGGCCCCGCCCGTTATTCTCGAGCTTTTCGACGACGCGGGCTCCCTGTTCGTTGTGCCGCCAACTCAAGCCGAGCAGATCGGCGAGCGCCTCCTCGCCGGCGTGTCCGAACGGGGCGTGGCCGATGTCGTGCGCCAGGGAGATGGCTTCGGCGAGATCCTCGTTGAGGTTGAGGGCGCGGGTAATCGTGCGCGCGATCTGCGCCACTTCCAGTGTGTGGGTCATGCGTGTGACGTAGTGGTCACCGGCCGGGGCGATGAAGACCTGCGTCTTGTGCTTCAGCCGGCGAAAGGCCTTCGAATGCAAGATCCGGTCGCGATCGCGTTGATATTCGGTTCGCAACGGCGACGGGGGCTCGGGGCGCTCGCGTCCACGGCTGGTCGCTCCGCGGGCGGCGAACGGCGACAGAGCACGTTCACGCGCGTCGAGCATCTCGCGAACCGTGGTAAAATGCTGCCGCTTTTCGGCGTCTTCGACTGCTGTAGTGCCCATAGCCGTCTCAATCCCTTGAGCGATATGATCGCGAATGCATCGACAGTTTGTCTACAATTCGACATAATTCAGCTCGTAAAGATCCCGTCTGACACCTGACTCCAACGCGTCGTTATGGTATAACGGCTATAGTTGCTATACGCTTGGGCGGAAATCCTCGCAGGGGGTGCGGCATGAGTCGACTTTCATCCGGCGCTGGAACCACTATTGAAGGACCGGGCGTGCGGCTGCTCCGGCGACTGTTGTGGGCGGCGCCGTTGGTTGTGGTTCTGTTCGCAAGTACACACGTGACGCGACCGGTGCACGCCGCGACGTTGACAGTCGCAACCACGGGACCATATACGGGAACGACGGGCAACGCGGTTACAATGTTTGGTAGCGTGACCGGCGGTTCGCCGTGCAGTACTCCAACCTTTACGTGGGTTTTCGGCGATACCACAACGGCCAGCGGTCAAAGCGTTACTCACCCATACACGACGGCCGGAACATACATCGTGCAGTTTCAGGCGCAGGATTCATGCGGCAATGGTGGCAGCGTGTCGACCACGGCGACCATTACCGGAAGCGGCGGTACTACCGGGAGTTGCAACCCCACTGCCGGGAACCCGATCACCGTGAACGTGATTGCGAATGGGACCAATGTGCCCGTCAATACACCGGTCAACTTCAGTTCTAGCGTCAGCGGCGCGGCCGGCACCGCCACTTACCTATGGAACTTCGGTGACGGCAGCAGCGGCATCGGCGCGACAACCAGTCACGGGTACTCCACGACCGGGACCGATCTCGTAACACTGACGGTCACGGATTCAATCGGTCGAGTAGGCTGCGGCGCGGTCACCGTGACGGTCACGGGCACGGGCGGCAGCGGCAGCCAGACCTGTAACGGCAGTGTCCGTGTGGCGCCGAATGGTCCCTACACCGGTGCAGTCAATCAGCCCGTCAGCTTCGGCGGTTTCGCCCAGACGTTCAACACCGGGGCCACGATCAGCTCGTATTCATGGAGCTTCGGCGACAACACCACTGGATCCGGACAGTCCCCGAGCCATACCTACACGGCGGCCGGAACGTACACCGTTACGCTGACGGCAACCGATTCCTCGAGCCAGTCGTGCTCGGCTACGACTACAGCTACGATCGGCGGCACCTCGAGCGGCACCTCGAGCGGCGGCACAGCGGGCACTAATACCGCGACGGCGAACGGCGTCACGGCGAATACGGGCGGGCCGTACACGGGCAGCAGCGGCACGCCGATCGCGTTCAACGCCACCGCGAGCACGACGAATTCCGGCGCTACCATCGTCTCCTGCGTTTGGAGCTTTGGCGACAACAACAGCAGCGCCCCTTGCGCGAACGCCTCGCACACCTACAACACCAACGGGACCTACACAGCCGTTGCAACAGTTACGGATTCGAGTGGTGCCGCGGTGGCAGCCACGACCTCGGTGGCGATCAGCGGCGGATCCAGGACCGTCACACTTACCGCCGGCTGTAACAACGTACCATCCACGTTCGCGGATAATACGCCTACCGGCACGCTGGTCAACGGCATCAGCCCGCAGGCATCGCTGCTTAGCATATGGAAGCTTTCGGACCCGAGTAGCGGCCGCTACCGCGGATACTTCCCGGGCGCGACCCAGGCCAGCGACCTGCCGACCTTGAACCGGCTGGACGCCATCTTTGTCTGCATCAGCGGCCCGGCCACGCTTACGGAGCCGTCAGCGTGAGCGGCCCATGGCCGCGCAGCTGCCTACTCCACCGTAACCGTCTTCGCGAGGTTGCGGGGTTGATCCACGTCGTTGCCGCGCGCGGTTGCGATCGCATAAGCAAGCAGTTGCAAGGGGATACTGGTGATAATCGGGAGCAGGAGCTCCGAGGTCTGGGGCACGAGGATCACGTCCTCGGCCATTGTCTGAAGTTCTTGCTCGCCCTCCGTGCCTATTGCGATGGTTCGGCCCTTCCTGGCCTGGATCTGCTGGATGTTTGAACACATCTTTTCGTACAGACTGTCACGCGGAGCCAGGACGATCACCGGCATCTCACGGTCGATCAGCGCGATCGGTCCGTGCTTCATCTCGCCCGCCGGATATCCCTCAGCGTGCATGTAGCTGATCTCTTTGAGCTTTAGCGCGCCCTCCATCGCAACCGGGTACTGCAGCCCGCGCCCAAGGAATAGCGCGTTCTTCTGGTTGCCGTACTTTCGTACCAGATCGGCATACGGTCCGTCCGGCGACTCGGAGGCTTCGAGGACGCGCGCTACCTGGTTGGGGACGCGTATCAGGTCGGCAAGCAGGTCCTGGAGTCTGTTTCCGTCCAGCGTTCCCTGCCGCGACCCCAGCCAGGCCGAGAGCATGTACAGGACCGCGATCGATGCGACGTAGGTCTTTGTACTGGCGACGGCCTTTTCCAGACCGCAGCGCGTCAGGATCGCTCCATCGGCGACACGCGTGGTTTGCGCGCCGTCGACGTTACAGATCGTTATTTGCAGCGCCTTGTGCCGCCCCGCCTCCTCCATCGCCGCAAGAGTGTCAACCGTTTCACCCGACTGGGACACTGAAACGACCAGCGTATCCGGGCCGATCACCGGACGGCGGTAGCGGAACTCGCTTGCGTTGTCCACTTCGGCCGGGATGCGCGAAATGCGCTCGAAGTAGCATCGACCAATCATCGCAGCGTGCAGACTGGTGCCCATCGCTACGAGGACGACCCGCCGAATGCGCGCGACCTGTTGAGGCGTGAACGGTACCCCTTCAAACCTGATCTGGTTGTTCTCGATATCAGCGTATTGCCCAATGGTGTACGTCAGGGAGCTGGGCTGCTCGAAAATCTCCTTCTGCATGAAGTGCCGGTAGAGGCCCTTTTCAGCAGAAACCGGGTCGTATGGAACGGTGACCGGCTGCTTCACGACCGGCGCACCGCTGGAATCGATGTACGTCGCACCATCGCGCGTCAGCTTCGTCAATTCTCCATGGGCGAGATAGGCTACTCGCCGCGTGTGTTTCAGCAGCGCGAGCAGGTCGGACGCAACGAACATCTCGCCCTCGCCATAGCCCACCACCACCGCGCCCGCATTGCTGATGCGCGCGCCGATGATCTGGTCGGGCTCCCGACTGGAGACCACCACCAGCGCGGCCGCGCCCTCCAGACGGTTCACGGCCAGCCGCGTCGCTTCCAGAAGTGGCTCTTCCAGGTTCAGATAATACTCGATCAGGTGAGAGACGACCTCGGTGTCTGTTTCTGACATGAAGATGTGGCCGGCATCCTGCAGTTCGGCGCGCAGGGCAACGAAGTTTTCGACGATCCCGTTGTGAATGACAGCCACGTCGCCGGTGCAGTCGCGGTGCGGATGAGCGTTTTTATCGGTAACGCCGCCGTGCGTGGCCCAACGCGTGTGGCCGATGCCGACTGTCCCAACCGGCTGCATGCCCTCGACGGCTGATCTCAGCACCCCGAGTTTCCCCGCGCGCTTCTCCACCTCTATGTGGTCGCCGTCCAGCACGGCGATGCCCGAAGAGTCGTAGCCACGGTACTCGAGTTCTGACAGCCCGTGCAGCAGGATGGGCGCCGCCTGCTCGCTGCCCACATAGCCGATGATTCCGCACATAGCCGTCCCTTCTTACACTTTCCATGAATAAACTATAACGATTGCTCAGGCGACGATAGACCAGGACTTTCCGTTCGTCGAGCGGCCGGAACCCGGCTCCAAAATGTAGGATTGCCTCTGGAAGTCGATGACCTGATCGAGCAACTCGCTCCACGTGGAAGCGAAGGCTGTCGGCCGGCCGATCGCGCGTTCGACGTCAGCTGGCCGGCCATCATCGAGAAAATGACGCCCGAAGTAATCCAGCGACGTCCGCGGTAGGAAGACGATCTCGCCAGGGTCAGTGGCGCGGAGCGCACCGATCGCGTCGCCGGCTCCCAGCAGGCCCGAAACATTGATTCGCGGTCCGAAGAGCGTATTTTCGATCGGCACCACGTCGAATCGCAGTCCCGTAGCTTGTGCAACCTCGCCCGCGAGCGCCGCCATGGTAGGCGCGATGAGCGAGCCGCACCCGATCGTCACGCTCTGCGTCCGGAACGTTAGACCGTGTCTTGCAATCTTGCGCAGGCTAAGGTGGCAGTCGTCCAGCAGGCGGCGCGTCATGCCGATGCCGTTTTCGTACTGCTCGAAGCCATCATACAGGACCGCGCCTGGTACTTTTGCACCCGCAGTCAGGTAGTATTCATCGGCCAGATAGACGAGCGTAGCTCCGTAGCGACGCCTAAACTCCAATTGCCACGGCTTCACCTGCTTGACGATGGCGCGGGCGAAGTCGGGGTCGCAGGCGTCCACGTTATCTTTGCCGATCGCCGTCATGCGTTCTTCGTACTGCATCGTGGCGCCGACCGGCACGACCGATATCGACTGCACGGTCGGATACAGAGCCGCGAGGTCGCGGACGCTGCGCTCGAGATACTCGCCATTGTTGACGCCCGGGCAGAGCACGATCTGCGTGTGACAACGGATTCCGAGTGAACCGAGCCGCTGCAGCTGTTCAATGATGTCGTCGGCTTCCGGGTAGCCGAGCATGGATCGGCGGAGCGCCGTATCGGTGACGTGCACGCTGACGTTGAGCGGGCTGAGCCGCTGCTCGTCGAGGCGCTGCCAATCCTCGTCCGTAAGGTTTGTGAGCGTGACGAAGTTACCGTGCAAAAAGCTGAGCCTGTAGTCGTCGTCCTTGACATACAACGTGCGGCGGAGCCCTTTGGGGAGACCCTTGAGGAAGCAAAAGAAGCACTTGTTTGCGCAGATACGAGTGCCGTCGAAGGTCGCGGCGTCGAAAGAGAGACCGATATCCTCATCGGGGTGCTTGTCGATTGCGACCGTGTAGGGGCGGCCGTCGCCGTCGATCGAGAGTTCCACGCGTTCCTCTGAAGCGTAGAACTGGTAGTCGACTACATCGCGGAGTCCGTGTCCGTTTACGGCCAGCACACGGATGCCGGGCCGCAGCCCAGCCTCGTCAGCCAGGCTTCCCGGCTTGACAGCGTCTACCAATCCGCCGATCCCGCTGCCTTTAGGGAGGACGGAAATGGGCGCGTTGGGCAGAGATCCTTGGATGTCTACAAGCTGAACAGTCATCTACAAACAGCTTAACGCACTTTGATGTCAGTGCCCGTCTCGGACTCCGGGCCAAGCCGGATGGCTGCGAGCTCTTTGTCTTTGATAGCAAACGCCGACCAGACGCCCTGGTACTCCTCTGGCAACAGGTTCGCAATGCGCCTCATCATCGTCTCCGTCGCCGTTCGAACAACCGCGCCGTTGACCTTTCCGGAGTGCTCCAAGCGGAATGGTTCGCCGATCGTGACGGTGATGCGCGGGCGCTTGAGCAAGATGCCGAGGCTGCGTATCTGCTGGGTACCGGTAATGCCGACCGGCAGGATCGTCGCGTCGGTCCTGAGCGCGATCAGCGCCGCGCCCGGGTATGCCTGCTGCATTCCGAGTCCATCACGGTTACGGTGGCCCTCGGGGAGAATGCCGATCGCCTCTCCCGCCTGGAGCAGATCCTGTGCGGTCCGCAGCGCCCGCAGGTCGGCCTCAAAGCGCCGCACCGGGAACCCGCCAAAGAGCCGGATCGGGAGGCTGAGCGGGCCCTTTTGAAACAGCTCGGCCTTGGCCATGAAGTGAACTCGCCGGTTGGTGATGCTGGCGCCCAGCACGGGCGGGTCGGCGTTGTGGAGGTGGTTGCTCACGACCAGCAGCGCTCCGGTACGCGGCACGTTCGCGCGCCCGCGCACTTCCCAGCGGCCAAATGTCCGCAGTACGAGCCGCATCAGCCGCGTCGTCAGCCAGTAAAAGGGCGCCTGCGCCCAACGGGGCATCGGGCGTTGAACAGTCGAGGCGCCGTCTGCCATACGGCCCTACACCTTCACGCCGAGCGCCGATCGGGCGAGATCGAGAATTCGCGCAACAACCTCGTCTTCGTTCAGGGAATCCGTGTGGATAATGATTGCGTCGGCGGCGGGACGCAAGGGAGAGTCGGCGCGGCCGCTGTCCAATCGGTCGCGCTCCAGGGTTTCTGTCAGCACATCGCCGAAGGTTCTGGCCAGGCCGAGTCGAGCAAGTTCCGCCGCGCGGCGCTCGGCGCGCCTTTCAGGGGAGGCCTCGAGGTAGAGCTTGAGGCGGGCATCGGGCAGTACGACGGTGCCGATGTCCCGGCCCGCCATCACCACCGGGTGATGCGCCACCAACGATTGTTGCAATCCGACCATGCTGCGCCGAACTTCGGGCACGGCCGAGACGGTCGACACCGCCTGCTCCACCTGTGGCGTTCGCAGGTACGGGGTTGCGTCCTGCCCGTCGACGATGACCGTCGCGTATTCCTTATCGCCGGGCGCAGGCGGAAGCACCTGCATTTTCGCCTGGCTTGCAATGTGTGCCAGCCCTGGCGCGTCCGCCAAATCGGTTCCGCGCTGCAGCGCTAGCCAGGTGATCGCCCGGTACATGGTGCCGGTGTCGACGAAGGGCCAGCCAATGAGGACGGCGACGCGGCTGCCCACGCTGCTTTTCCCCGAGGCGACGGGGCCGTCAATGGCGATCGCGGTGCTCGCGGCGCTGCTCCTCCGGAGGCCGCGCCTCCAACTCGCTCCACCAAGTATAGGGACGGATGCAACGAGTGCACACCGGTTGTGATCGATGAATTGCGCATGCTCATTTTGAATCGAACGGTGTGACTCACCGGTTAGCAGCTGTCTGCTTCATGGCACGGGCGCAGTAAGCGCAGCTTTCGCGTTGATGCCAGTGGTTAGCGATTGTTGCGCCGGACTTGGCTCAGCTCTTTTTTTCGCGCCGGCGCATGCCCGGCATGCGGTTGGCGCGCGTCGGGCGTGGCGCCGGCTGGACGGCTAGGCCGACCTCTGCCTTGAGCGTTGCGGCTTCTCGCGACGAAAGGGCTCGAAACCGACCCGGCGTCAGTGTGCCAAGCTCGATCGGCCCCATACGCATGCGGATCAGCCGCTGGACCTCCAGCCCGACGGCCCGACACATCAAGCGAATCTGGCGATTGCGGCCCTCGTGGATCGTCACCCGCAGCCAGGCGCCCCCACCTTCGGGGATGAGCTTTTCGACTCCGGCGAGCGCAGTTCGCCGCCCTTCGACGACCACGCCCTTGCGCAGCCGTTCCAACACATCCGGCTCAGGAGCTGGCTTGACGAACACGTGGTACTGCTTTTCCACGGCATAGCGCGGATGGGTCAGGCGCGCCGTGAGGTCGCCGTCGTTCGTAACCAAGAGCAGGCCTTCGCTCTCGCGGTCCAGGCGACCGACCGGGAAGACGCGCGCCGGGATGTCCTTCAAGAGGTCAAGCACCGTTGCCCGCCCATACTCGTCGCTGGCGGTCGTGACGTAGCCAACCGGTTTGTTGAGCGCAAGGTAGACCATGGCTGACGGACCTTCGAGCTTCCGTCCAGAGACGCGGACGTCGTCCGCAGCCGGGTCCGCTTTCGACCCGAGCTCGGTGACTACCCGGCCGTTGACGGTCACGGAGCCGTCGAGGATCAGCCGTTCCGCGGCCCGCCGTGACGCGACTCCCGCATCGGCGAGAATCTTCTGCAAGCGAATCACGCCTGCTGCATTGGAACGGACTGCCGCGGGTCTGGTTAGAAGCTTTTCCGGCGGGCGCGTCGCAGTTGCTTTTTGCGATCCCTGGCGCGCTCGAGTGGGCGCCGACGCATTCGGCCGGTTCACGCGGGGCGGCATCGCGGCTCTCGTTGCCGGCGTGGTGCGCTTCGCCGGCATGGCATGCCGGCGGGAAGGCTGCTTTGAAGGCACGGAAACCGTTCTTTCTTAGCGGGCGCGCGAGCGACGATAGTAGAGAACTTCCTCTACGACGTCGCCGGCGGGCGCACCGCGACGGCCGAACGGTATGAGGCTTCGTCCAATGGCTTCGTGCCGCCCGAGAAACTGGCGAATGGCGAAGCGCAACAGCGTTCCGGCCAAGATTACCGTCGCTCCCTGGGCCACGACCGGCACCGCGGCAGCGCGAATGGTGGAAACCTGCCTCGATTGTGAGGTTCGAATGACCTCGACGTCGACGATATCGACCGCCGCGCCGCACTTTCGACAGTAGTTGTCATTGAACTGGAGGCGGGCGTGGCAGGATCGACAGTTCATGAAGTTCTCCGGGCGAGCGTTGGCGGCCAGGCTGAACCGATTATAGCTACGCTACCGCGGGCCCACAATTCATCGCGAAGTATGTGGAGCCCGCACCGAGTCATTCTTCCGGTCGTAATTGCCCTTCCAGCGCGCCCTCGACGTGTGCTGTCAGGTCCAGCGGCGGATTCTCGCCGGATGGATCGGCGTGTCCTTCGGCCAGGGCGCGGAGCGTTTCGACGATCAGCGGTGGTTCACGGGTGGCGCCACGGCGGCGGATCTCTTGAAAGAGCGGCATCTCCTCGGCGGCCGGCGACCACAGTTGCTCGCGTGGCAGGGTAGAGGAGCGTTCCCAGAGGCCGTCGATTCCCTCGCCGCGGAGTGAGTACGTGCAGTACGAAACGGACGGGCCGGTATCGACTTCCGGCACGGCGCGAAAGATGGAGATGCCGCTCCGATCCGCTCGCGCTTCAATCAGTTGGCGAACGATGTCCTGCCAGATTCCTATCGGCCCGCCGGGCACCGCGGGGTGCAGGTTGAGCAGGAGCAGCCGTTCGCAGGCAGCCGGGCCGAAGATCAACATGTACCCCGCGAGCAGGCCAAGGTCGGTAGCAAACGGCTCGACGAGTTGTAGAACCCGACCGTCGAAGTCCAGCCGCCACCGTGGCAGCGGATCGCCTTTGCGGACGACCTTGCCGCCCGCTTGCCGGCGAAATCCCGCCGATGACAGGGTAACAAGCGGTAGGTTCAGCGAGTGAACGAGTCCAAAGAACTCGTCCGTATTGTCGTCCTCGCCGGGTGCGCGGTTGCAGAAGACATAGGCGATTTCTACCGGCAATCCACCCGCGATCGCTTCTCCAACCGTCCGGAGAAGGGCGCGCGACCCCGGTCCACGCCCGGTGGAGAACCATCCAATGCGAAGTGAATTCATACGGAGATCACCGCGCAGGACTCAGGCCGAGCTTGAACTTTAGCTTGGCGACGGTGCTGAGCAGGTGGACGAAAGGACTGCTCAGGCTCCCATGGATCGTTCCCCGGCGCAACGACTCGAGGAATTCTTGCGGAGAGTCGAAGTCCGGCATTTCCACCCACGCGGATCCGATTTCGCTGTGATGGTGTGAGTCGGACCCGGCCGACTGCAGCATTCCGCGCTCTTTGGCGTATCGCGCGGCACGCAAGTTGTCCTGCTGCTGCATGTTACGTGCGTTGAAGACTTCGATGACGTCTACCTGGTCGGCGATACGGGCTAGGGCCGCCTCTTTGAGCGGCGAGTCGCGCCAACGATCGAACGGATGCGGCACGCCAACAATTCCACCCTGTTCGCGGATGGCGCGAACCGTCTCCTCCGGCGTCAAACGCTTTGGTACGGGGTCGTGCAGGAAATAGCCGATGATCTCGCCCTCGGTGGAACGGATCTCCTCCGAGACAATGACCTTGAATGGAGCGAGGCGGCGTACGGCGATCGCACCGTCGATGTTGTTGTGGTCGCTGACCGCGGCGCAGGTGATGCCGTGTTCAACGGACTGTTGGACGTATTGCTCGGGCGTGGTCAGGCCGTCGCGGGAAAAGTGGGTATGGCTGTGCAGGTCGGCGCGAATCATGCCCATGTTCTGGCGCTCAACAAAGGTCGGCGTCCTCGGGAGCAGGCGGACCCGCCGAACGGAATTCCTCCGTTAGCGTGGTAATGCGAAGCTCGGCTCCGTCCAGCAGTTCTCGGCAGCGTTTGGCCATGCCCATACCATATTCGAAGAGCGCGATTGACTCATCCAACGGTAGACCACCGTTTTCGAGACGGTGAACGGTTTCTTCCAGGTGTGCATAGACCGACTCGAAGGTCTCTTGCTCAGTCACCATGCCGTTCCTTCACTTCAGCGGCAAACGAACCGTCTCGCAGCCGCACCGACAGCCGGTCTCCCGGGATGGCTTCGGATGCCCTCGCCACAAGTGCACCACCCTCATGGTGCACGACGGCGTAACCGCGTTCCAGCACTGCCAGCGGATTAAGCGTGGTCAACGCCAGAACCCGCAGCTCCACCAATGCTCGTCCTCCTGACAGCGCCTTTTTCACCTGGTTGCATGCCTGAACGTGTAGGGCGGACAGCCGTTCGTCGATCGCTTTCAGATCCGGGGCGGCTAGCTCGATGTAGTCCGCCACACGGTCCAACCGGTCGCGATTGCTTTCCAGCTCATGACGCACGCACGATTCGAGTGTTGCAACGTGCGACCCGAGTCGCATTGCAACATGGATCTGGTCTGGAACCACCATTTCGGCCGCCGCGGACGGCGTTGGGGCGCGGAGATCGGCGACATAATCGGCGAGCGTAAAGTCGGTCTCGTGCCCGACTGCCGACACGACGGGAACGCGGCTGGCGTAGATCGCGCGTTGCACCTGCTCCTCGTTGAAGGGCCACAGCTCTTCGAGTGAGCCACCGCCGCGCGCGACGATGATCACATCCACGCTTGCGCGCTCGTTGAGCGCTTGCAGGGCGGCGACGATCGCGGGCGCCGCGGCGTCCCCTTGCACGGGAGTGGGTGCGACCATGATCTCCGCGAGTGGCCAGCGCCGCCCGATCACGGTGCAGATGTCGTGGAGCACCGCACCGGCCGGCGAGGTGACGACGCCGATACGTCGAGGGAAGGCGGGGAGCGGCCGCTTGCGCGACGTGTCGAACAGACCCTCGGACTCGAGTACCTGCTTCAGGCGCTCGAACTGCGCATGGAGGATGCCGGCGCCCTGCGAGTGGACAAAATCGACGATGAAGTTCAGATCACCGCGTTGCTCATAAATGGAGACGCGTCCATGGGCCAGCACCTGCTGTCCGTGCTCCAGCGTCACGCCCACGTTCTGGCGCTTGAAGAACGCGCAACGAATCTGGCCCGCGCCGTCTTTCAGCGTGAAGTAGATATGGCCCGCTGATGAGCGGGTTAGGTTCGAGATTTCGCCCATGATCCAGAGATCGCTGAGCGTGGGGTTGGTCTCGAACAGCTCTCGGAGGTAGCCGAGGGCCTGCTCGACGGTCAGCACGACCATGGCGGGATCGGCTCCGTGTCAGGCTTTACTGCGCTACGCGCTCCAGATAATCGCCGGTGCGGGTGTCTACTTTGAGCGTATCGCCTTCCTTGATGAAAAGCGGTACTTGCACAGTCAGCCCGGTCTCCAGCTTGGCCGGCTTATTGCCGCCCGTGGCCGTGTCGCCTCTGAAGCCGGGCTCGGTGTCCACGACCTTCAGACTGACCGACGTCGGTAGCTCGATCCCGATGGCGTCGTCTCCGTGGGTCAGCACTTCGCAGGTCTCGTTTTCCTTCAGGTACATGAGCGCGTCGCCAACCTGATCCTTGGTAAGCGCAATCTGGTCGTAGGTTGCCGCGTTCATGAAGTAATAAAGGCCGTTCTCTTCGTAGAGGAACTGCATCGGCGATTTGTCGATACGGGCCCTCACGAATTTTTCGGACGCCTGGAAGGTTCGGTCGATGGTGTGGCCGGCGCGCACGTCGCGAAGCTTGATGCGGATCTGGGCGCTGCCCCTGCCGACCTTGTTGTGCTCGTAGCTCAAGACGGTATATAGCTTGCCGTCGAGTTCGATGGCGATGCCTCGCTTCAGTTCGCCGGGCGTAATCATGCAGTGACTCCTGACAATCGGATCTTTGGCGATTTGCTGAGAACGCGGCAGCGGCCATTCTCCAGGACCACCAGGTCCTCGATGCGAACACCGCCCCAGCCGCTCAGATAGATGCCCGGCTCGACGGAGAACACCTGCCCCTCCTGAAGCACAGAAGTGGATTTCGGGGCAAGGCGCGGTGCTTCGTGGACCTGAAGTCCGATGCCATGCCCAAGGCCATGGCCGAAGTGTTCGCCGTAACCGGCCTCTTCGATCACTCTCTGCGCAAGCTTGTGGGCGTAGTCGCCGGTCATGCCCGGCTCGATCAGCTCTTCGGCGGTTCGCTGAGCGGTGAAGACGATGTCAAAGATGACATTGAACCGGTTCGTCGGATTTCCCAAAAAGATCGTGCGCGTCATGTCCGAACAGTAGCCGTCGAGCAGAGCGCCCATATCGATGACGACGGGTTCCCCTTCCCGCAGAACGTCGCGACCCGCCCGCGCATGGGGCATGGCTCCTCGCGCACCACCCGCGACGATGGACGTGAAACTGGTGCCCTCGCCGCCGTTATCTTTGACGTAGTTCTCGATCGCGCGTGAGGCCTGGAGCTCCGTCCAGCCGGGTTCGATTCTGGCGGCGACGTGTTCAAACGCAGCATCGCCGAGCGCAATGACGCGCTCCATCGCGATCATTTCGCAGGCGTCTTTGATCGAACGCAACTGCTCGACGATTGGCAGCGCGGGCATAAACTTCGGTCGCGACGCGGGCTCGAATCCTTCGATTATGCCGACCACGGCGCGGTAGTCGCCGTAGGTCAAGTGCGCCTGCTCGAAGCCGAGGCGCTTGCCTCGCAATCCGTCGAACAGCTCACCGAGCCAGTCGGGCATCGGTCCGACCGTCTTGAACAGGCGAAAGTGCGGCGATTGGCTCCCCGCCTGTTCCCAATACCGGAAGTCGGTGGCTAGGACCGCCTCATCGCGGCTTACAAGTAGCCAGCCGTTGCTGCCGGTGAAGCCAGAGAGGTAACGGCGGTTGAATGGATCCGAGACGAAGAGGGCATCCAGCTCGTGTTCGTCGAGCTGCGCCCGGAGCCGGTTAAGGCGTTGCTCAATCAAGCCTTGCGCTTCTCCTTGACGATTGCGATCAGCGCATCGAGCGCAGCGGGGTAACCGTGACGGCCGAGGCCCGCGACCTGTCCGACTGCGACCGGTGCGATTACCGATGTATGGCGAAACGATTCGCGAGCGTGGATATTCGAAAGGTGCACTTCAATCAACGGCAGCTCAGTCGCCTCGACCGCATCGCGCAGCGCATAACTGTAATGTGTGAACGCACCGGGGTTCATGATGATCCCGTCCGCACCGCCGGCGTGCTCCTGTATGAAGTCTATCAGAGCGCCTTCGCTGTTTGACTGATAGCAAATTAATTCGACGCCCGCGGCGGTTGCTCGGTCCCGAGCCTCGGCTTCGATTTCGGCGAGGGTGGCACGTCCGTATATCTCCGGCCGCCGAGCGCCGAGCAGGTTCAAATTAGGGCCGTTGATGAGCAGGATTCGCATTGCCCTCGCCTCCCGCCGATGATGTTGGCGGTGAAGATCGCCGCTTGCGCTTATCGGAGCGCCATGCGTTGTAGAAGGCCTCGTCGTACACCTGCCGTTGCCGGCTCTCGGTAACGTGTGTGTAAATTTGCGTGGTGCTGGCACTCGCATGGCCCAAGAGTTCCTGGACGACGCGCAGATCGGCACCGCCATCCAACAAATGCGTTGCGAACGAATGCCTGAGCATGTGCGGGTGGGTAACGGCGTCGATTCCCGAGGCAATCCCGGCCTGCCTGACGATGGTCTGGACCGCGCGCGCCGACAACCGGCCGCCGTCGCGATTCAGGAACAGCGCGGGCTCGCCGCGTTTCCCCGTGAGCGCGGGCCGGCCTGTGTACAGATAGCGAGCAATCGCTTCGGCTGCGGGGTTGCCGAACAGCGCGACGCGTTCCTTTTTACCTTTTCCGCGCACCACCATGCGCGCTTCATCGAGGTCGATCGCCTCGACGTTCAGCGAAACGATCTCGGCGACGCGGACTCCCGAGGCGTACAAAAGCTCCAGAATTGCCCGGTCGCGCAAACCGAAGGCGTCGTCAGGGATCGGAGAAGAGACGAGCGCCACTGCCTCTTCCTCGGCCAGAACGCGCGGCAGACGGCGCTCGCGCTTCGGCGGGCGGACGCCCGCCAGTGGATCGCGTGATAGCGATCCCAACACCAGTAAATGACGGTAAAACGTGTGGATGGTACTGACGATGCGCGCCACGCTGCCGCGTGCTACTCCGCGTTCCGCGAGTGACGCCAGGTAGCCACGAAAAGTGACGCGGTCCACCGATTTCAGATCGCAACGGCCGGTAGAGCGGAGATATTCGTCGAAGGCGCGAAGGTCAGTGAGGTAGTTGCGTAGCGTCAGCGCCGAACGGCGGTGCTCCGCAGAGAGCGCGTCGAGGTATCTCTGGATCAGCGGATGCACAGGAGCTTTCGCCCGGGACGCGTCCGCTGGCTGCCGGGCGGCGGCTATGCGGGCACCTCGACGACAACCTCTTGCTCCGGCTCGCGCTCGTTCCGCCATGGGCACTTGAGGCACTTGACTCCGTTCGGTCCGTCGGCGACAACCGCGCCCGAGCAGTTTGGGCAGACTTCGCCCGTCGGGCGCGTCCAGCTGACGAAGTCGCATCTCGGGTAGTTGCTGCACCCGTAAAACGTTCGCCGTCCCTTTGTCCGGCGCTCCACGACGGCGCCGTCGCACTGCGGGCAATTTACGCCGATCTTATTGAGGAAGGTCTTTGTGCCTTTGCACTCCGGATAACGCTCGCAGGCCAGGAAGCGACCGAAGCGGCCGGTCTTGACGACCATGCCCGAATTGCAGATTGGGCAGAGCTCGTCGTTGACCGCCTGATCTTCCTCGTCTTTTTTCAGTGGCCGGCTATTAGTGCACTCCGGGTAGCCCGTGCAGGCGAGAAACTCGCCGAAACGTCCCCATTTGATCGCCATCGGCCGTCCGCACAGCTCGCAGATCTCGTCCGTCGGCTTCATCAATGCCGGGGCATTCTCGGCTTCCGCCAATGCCAGCTTTAGCGGCTGGAAAAACTCCAGTACCACGGGGCTCCATGCACGGTTGCCTGCGGCGATCTCGTCGAGCTCTTCTTCCATATGGGCGGTGAAGCGCAGATCGACCACGCCCGGGAAGTAGCTGGTCAGCAGCTCGTTGACGTCGCGACCAAGCTGGGTGGGCTTTAACGCCCGCCCGAGTTTTTCGACGTACGTGCGGTCCATGAGGTTCGACAGGATCGTGGCGTAGGTGCTCGGACGGCCGATCCCGTTCTCTTCGAGCGCTTTGACCAACGTCGCCTCGGTAAAGCGGGCGGGCGGCTCGGTAAAATGCTGCTCGGGGAAGAGGTCGATCAAGTTGAGCGCCTCGCCGGGCTTGAGGTCGGGCAGTGCCCGAGTGTCGGCGTCCTCGTCGTCCCCTTCCTCCGTCCGCTCAAAGTACACGGCGCGGAAGCCAGGGAAGCGAAGGTGGCTCGCGGTCGCGCGCAACAGGAATGTGTCGCCGCCGCGCGGCTTCGCGTGGATGTCAACCGACGTCATGTCGATTAAGGCGTCCGCCATCTGTGATGCCACGGCACGCTGCCAGATCAACTGGTAGAGCCGGTACTGGTCGTTCGTCAGAAACCGCTTGATGCGGTCCGGCTCGCGCAGTACCCCCGTTGGACGCACGGCTTCGTGGGCTTCCTGGGCGCCCTTCGCCTTCTTTGTGTATGTACGCGCCTGCTCTGGCATGAATTGTTTGCCGAACCTGTCGGCGATATACGAGCGAATTTCCGCCTTCGCAACGTCAGACATGACGGTGGAGTCGGTGCGCATGTAGGTAATCAGCCCGACTTCGCCCTCCGACCCGATGCTGCGGCCCTCGTAGAGCTGCTGCGCTATGGTCATCGTCCGCTTCGCCGTGAAGCCGAGCCGGCGCGAGGCCTCCTGCTGAAGCGTGCTGGTGGTAAACGGCGCCGCCGGCCGCCGAGATTGAGGACGTTGCCGTACCTCGGCGACTTCATACGAGGACGTGCGAAGCTGTTCAATGATCGCACTGGTCTGTTGCTCGTCGTTAAGCTCGAGTTCCCGCTTCTTGCCGGCGTAGCCCTGTAAACGGGCGCGGAACGATTCCGGTGCCCCGGCTGCTTGGGCCAATTCGGCCTCGATGGACCAGTACTCCCGCGCCGTGAACTCTTCGACCTCATGCTCACGGTCCACGATCATGCGAAGCGCTACGGACTGAACCCGGCCGGCAGACGTCCCGCGGCGCACTTTGTTCCAGAGCAGCGGGCTGATCTTGTAGCCCACCAGGCGGTCGAGCACACGCCGCGCCTGTTGAGCATTCACAAGCGGCATGTCGATGTCACGTGGATGCTTGAACGCGTCGGTGATCGCATCGCGCGTGATCTCGTGGAAGACAACCCGTTTGTGGGGCGTATTTTCGAGGTCGGCAGCCTGCACTAGATGCCACGAAATCGCTTCGCCTTCGCGATCCGGGTCGGTTGCGAGGAAGACCGATTGCGCATTTTTCGCGGCCTTTTTGATCTGGTTTACGATGTCCGCTTTGTCTTTGGGGATGATGTAATGCGGCGCGAAGTCGCGTTTTTCATCTACGCCGAGCCGCGACTTCGGCAGATCTCGGACGTGCCCGACCGATGCCCTAACGTCGTAACCGGCACCAAGAATGCTGGCCACCGTCTTCGCCTTGGCCGGCGACTCGACGATCACCAGGTTCTTTTTTGCTTGTTTTGCCTGTGGCATTCAACTTCCGTTCAATCACCGTGCCATGCACGGAGCGTTAACTGACTACCAATAATTTACGCAGTATACTCGCCCGCGGTTTCACGAAGCCGGACGTACTGCATGCCGCCGATCTGCCGAACTACACCCTTTAGCTCCAAAAGCGCCAGGCCGCCGCTTACTTCGGCGGCTGCGAGGCCACTCCGTCGTGTGACGTCGTCGATGTGAATCGGTTCAGCCGTAAGGCAGCTGAGCAGCGTGGATTCAACGGCCGTCGCGGGCACGGCAGCCGCTAGTTCCGCCTGCTGCGCCGCCGCCGCGAGGTTGAGCTCGGAGAGCACGTCTTCCGCAGTCCCCGTCAACTTCGCGCCTTCCTGAATGAGGGCGTTCGTTCCTTTGCTCATCGGAGAAAAGATGCTGCCGGGTACTGCAAATACCTCACGATTGTCATCGGCAGCGAGCTTGGCCGTCAACAGGGCTCCGCTGCGTTCCGGCGCCTCTGTGATGACGACGCCGAGCGTCAGACCCGCGATGATACGGTTCCGTCGTGGGAATAGGTCCTTCTGAGGCCGCGTTCCGAGCGGGAGCTCGCTGACCAGAGCCCCATGCTCCACGATCTGCCGTGCCAGGCGCTCGTGTGCTGCCGGATAGATGATATCGACACCGCAAGCCATGACAGCGATGGTGCGCCCGCCCGCGCCCAACGCGGCCTCGTGCGCGGTCCTATCTACGCCTCTGGCAAGTCCGCTAACGATGGTTATACCGGATCGCGCCAGGTCTCCTGCGATCTGCTCCGTGACCTGGCGGCCATACGCCGTCATGCGGCGCGTTCCGACCACGGCGAGTGCAAGTTCATCTTCAGTAGTGATTGTACCACGTACGTACAGCACTGGCGGCCGGTCATACGACTCCTTGAGTAGTGGCGGGTAGAGCGGGTCGTTCCACGTGAGAGCGGTGACACCGATTCGTTGCAGGGCGGCTAACTCGCGCTCGGGCGAGATGCGTGGACGCGCTGCGCTAATTGCCCGCGCACTTCGATCGTCAATTCCGGCCGCCCTGAGATCTGCGTCGCTTGCCAGCCACGCTCGCTCGAGGGTGCCGAACGCGCGCTCCAGCCGCTCGAATCGGGCCCGCCCGATCGTCGGTATGCGGTTGAAGGCGAGCCAGTACGCAGTATCTTCCAGTTGGATTCCCCCTGGACCGTTCGTGCTTGGCGGATTGTAGCAGCGACGCCTAAAATCAACCACGGTACTTGACGAGGCGGCACCGCTTCGCCCGCGCCCGCAGCGAGAAAAGGCTTTTACCTGGATGGAACGTAATCCGTGGTTCCGTGCCCTCCTGATTCTGGGCGTAGCATTCCTCGGCGTGCAACTCTTTCTGATCGTCTGGCACTTCGGATCGCACTTCGCCCAGACGATCCTGATCTTCTTCCTCGCATGGATGCTCTCCTTCATTCTCAATCCAGCCGTAGACGTCGTCGCCAGGCGCTGGCGGCTCGGCCGGCCGGCGGCCGTATCAATCGTGTTTCTCGGCATAATTGCCGTCGTCGCGCTCGTGGGGTTTTTGGTGGTGCCGCCGGCGGTCAAGCAGGTCGCCGCCCTGGGCGACAAGGTGCCGGAGTACCGGCAGAATACGGGCAAACTGGTCACAGACTTGCAGTCATGGCTCGATGAGCGCCACATCAATATCGATATCACCGGCGTCAACACCGAGGATCTGAGCAAGCAGATCGATAAGACCGGTGCCAGCCTCGCTCAAAACGCCCTTGGACTCGCACCGAAAGTGATCGAAGGGATCTTCGACACCGTGATCATCCTCGTCGTCTCGTTCTATATGATGCTCGACGCTCCCCGTATCAGTGCGGCCATGATCAGCGTCACTCCCGAGCGATACCGTCGCGACGTGCGCATGTTGTTTGCCAGCATCGACCACAGTTTCGGCGGCTATATACGCGCGTCGGTGGCGCTGGCGCTGCTCTACGCCGCGGGCACGGCGTTGACGATGTGGGGGACCGGAATCCCGTTCGTCCTGCCCGTGAGCATGTTCGCAGGCTTCATGCTCATCATTCCATTTATCGGCGACGTTATCGCAGTCATACCGACAATCGTGATCGGGTTGTTCACGACGTCGCTCGTGCATGTCATCATTGCGCTCGTGGCGATGATCGCGCTTCAACAACTGGTCCTACAGGTCATTCGACCTAAGCTGATGGGCAAAAGTGTGGGCCTGCACCCATTGTGGGTGTTGGCGGCATTCTTCCTCGGTGCCCGCGCCGCGGGGCTGTGGGGGGCGCTGTTCAGCGTGCCGATTGCGGCGATCATCCAGTCTGTGGTCCAGTTGTACTACTACCGAGTGACCGGGCGTCCGCAACCGGCGGCACTCGCGGCCCTGATGCGCGAAGCAACAGCGCCGTTTCCGTTGCGACCGGAGCCGAATCTGCCGCCCGAAGACGAATCACGAGACCGCCCGGCGGCGGATGGTACGCCGATTCCGGCAGCCACCTCCGGCGGGCCCGGCCGGCGGGGCGACGATCGCGACTAAGTCGGATTTGGTCCGCGAATCCAGCCATTTCTTGAAGAGGACGATTGATGCGTGTACTCGTGGTCGGCTTCCCGCTGCCGAACCCGCAGTTTGACAACTACACCCTGCTCAATTCGCCGTCATGGTTTGATTACGACGCGGTCATCGTGGAGCCGGAGTCGGTATCGACGGTGATAGAGAATGTAGTCAATCGAAAGGAAGAGCACGAAACCCGGGCTGAAGAGCCGATCTTAAACCGGCCGACAACGCCATTCGCGGTTGCGCTTGCCGACATGATCAGGCGACGCCGGGCCGAGGCGTCACAACTGCTGGCGAACGGCGGTGTGATCGCCGTGTTTACCCGTCCCAACATCGTCCACCAGGAAGTCGTTGGCTTTCCGGGCTGCGACCGGTACGCGTGGCTGCCGGCGCCGGCAGGTGTGAGCTGGGATTCGCCGTTCCTCGTTCGGGCAGAAGGAACAGAAGTACACGCCTCCGATTCGCGGCATCCGTTTGCGAGGATGGTGGACCGGCATCGCCCGTGGTTCTTCTACCGCGCCCGCATCGACGAAAATGCGCCGGGCTTCCCCACGTATGGCAGCGTATTTGCGCGGAGCTACGGTGGTGTCGCCATCGGCGCCGACCTGAAAGTCGGTGCGGGCCGCGTGATCCTGTTGCCCGCCTTCGCTCCGCTTGCCTACGGTGACCAGCGGTTCGAGCTCGCGAGCGAGTTCCTGGAGGCGCTGCGTCTTTGCACGGGACAGCAGGCCGATACGAAGCCGCCCGCGTGGGTTTCGGAGCTGTCGGTGCCTGGTTCTGAGGAACTGGAAGCGTCCGAGCGCGAAGCAACGGAAGCGCTTGCGGCCGCGGAAACCCGGGTCGCGGAGGCTCAGGCGAGTCTCACGCAGTTGACGAAATACCGGGCCCTCATCTGGCAGGAAGGCCGCTTCGGACTCGAGCCCGCGGTGTGCGACGCGTTTCGCGCCATTGGGTTTGAAGTTGAATCAGACCCGGACAAGCCCGGGTGGATCGCGGATGGACGCGTCCGCGCGTTCTACGAAGTCGAAGCCTCTACCGAAGCGGTGCTCGAGTACCCCTACTTTCGCCTGCAAAAGCGCCTTGAAAAGGACCTGATCGATACAAAAGAGCCCAAGCACGGCCTGATCGTCGTCAACGGGCAACGACTCAGCCCGCCGGTGAACCGGAACGCCCAGGTAAGCGAAACGCTGCGTATCGCCGTAGACAATTACCGGTACGGTCTGCTGACAACCGAGCGGCTGTTCGAGATTGTAAAAGCGGTGCTCGCGGACCCTCTCAACGCGCCCCTGCGGTCAATGATCCGATCGCGACTGCTCAACGCCGTCGGGGAAGTTGGCGCCGATGTGATTCCGACCGCCGAGGAACTCGCCTGACTAGCCGGTTACATGCACCTCACGGACGAGGTCGAACCACTCGGTCACGGGCGGCCCTTTCAAGAGCCGGAAGCTCGAGTGGATCAATTCTTGCACCTTGGACGTGTTGTAATACTCGACCCAGGATGCGCGCGAGTCCCACAGCGAATAGATTGTGTACTTGCCTGGATGCTCGACCGATCGCAGTAGCCTTGCCGTTCGAAAACCGGGCGTCTGTCTGGCGACGTCGTGCATCTGGTCCCAGATAGACTCCCACTCGTCTAGACGCTCCCGATCGATGTGCCAGTTCGCAACCTGGTGTTGCAAGCTCGTCACCCTCCCGCCCTGCTGTTAGTCGTCAAGGCTGAGCACGGCCAGAAACGCCTCTTGTGGGATTTCGACATTCCCGACGCGCTTCATGCGTTTTTTGCCCTCGGACTGCTTTTCAAGCAATTTTCGCTTGCGCGTGATGTCACCGCCATAACACTTTGCGAGCACATTTTTTCGCATCGCTCGAACCGTCTCGCGGGCGACCACCCGACCGCCGATCGCGGCCTGTATGGGCACGTCGAACATCTGGCGTGGGATGAGGGAGCGCAGCTTTTCGACCAGCCGGCGACCCTGTTGGGGTGCACGGTCGGCGTGGGCAATGAGCGATAAAGCATCGACGGGCTGGCCGTTCACAAGCACGTCGAGCTTAACCAGCTTCGCCGCCTCATAGTGGGAAAAGTTGTAATCCAGGGAGGCGTAGCCCTGCGTTCCAGACTTCAATTGGTCGTAAAAATCTACCAGGATTTCCGAAAGCGGAATCTTGTACTCCAGCAGTACCCGAGCCTCGCCGGCGGCGCTGCCCGCGCCATCGCCATGCTCCAGGTACTCCATCTTGTTGAATGCGCCCCGCCGCGTCGTGACCAGCTCCATCACCGCGCCGATGTAGCGGCTGGGTGTGATGACGGAGATATTCAGCCAGGGTTCGCGGACCTCCTGGACCTTTTCCGGCGGTGGAAGCTCAGCCGGGTTATCGACGTTGAGCTCTTTACCGTCGCTCAGGGTCACCTGGTACTCGACGCTAGGGGCCGTTGCGATCAGCTCGAGACCGTATTCTCGTTCCAACCGCTCCTGGACGATCTCCATGTGCAGCACGCCCAGGAAGCCGCAGCGAAAACCGAAGCCAAGCGCCATGCTCGACTCCGGCTCGTACACCAGCGAGGCGTCGTTGAGCTGAAGCTTGTCGAGCGCGTCGCGAAGCAGCGGATAATCGTTGGCTTGCTGCGGATAAATGCCGGCGAAGACCATCGGTTTGGCCGGCTGGTATCCTTTCAACGGTTCATGTGCAGGCCGCGCCGCGTCTGTAAACGTATCGCCGACCTGGCACTCCTTGACGTTCTTCAGGCCGGTGGCGACATAGCCCACCTCGCCCGTTACCAACTCCGTTCCCGGAAGCAGTCCGGGGCGGAACGTACCGACCTCGATCGGCTGCACTGTCAGGCCGCTCGACATGAGCTTGAGCGGCCTGCGCCCGTTTAATTCGCCATCTACAACACGCACATATGCGACGACGCCTTTGTAGGCGTCGTACTTGGAGTCGAAAATTAGCGCCCGCGCCGGCGCCTCGGCCCGACCCCTTGGTGGATGCACGCGCTTCACAACTGCTTCTAAGATGTCCGTGATGCCAGTCCCTTCTTTTGCCGATGCGAGGATCATTTCGTCGCGGTCGAAGCCGATGACGTCTGCCAGTTCCTGCATCACTCGCTGGGGCTCGGCGTTGGGCAGGTCGATTTTATTGATTACGGGGATGATCTGAAGGTTGTGCTCCAGCGCCAGATACACGTTGGCAAGCGTCTGCGCTTGAATCCCCTGCGCGGCGTCCACCACCAAGATGGCGCCCTCCGCCGCGGCCAGAGACCGTGACACCTCATACGTGAAGTCGACGTGGCCCGGTGTGTCGATCAGGTTGAGCTCGTACTCGATCCCGTCCCGCGCGGTGTAGAACATGCGGACGGCAACGGCCTTGATCGTGATGCCCTTTTCGCGTTCGAGGTCCATCGAATCAAGCACCTGCTCCTCCATCTCGCGTGCAGATAGAGTGCCGGTAACTTCGAGCAGGCGGTCGGCCAGAGTGGATTTGCCGTGGTCGATGTGGGCAATGATGCAGAAATTGCGAATAGTGGTCTGATCCATGCACGAATCATCGTAGCATAGGCTCCTTCGGAACCCGCCGTTTCCAATAATCGTCCCTTCCCGCACCGGGAACGGAGTCGAGGGTGGTATGAAAGTCGCCCGATCTGGCGCGTGTACGCGCGACTTTCATCTGTTGGCTGGTGCTAACCAGGCATGGCAAGGTTAGGAGCCGAGTCCGAACTCAGCACCGAAAAATTGTCCCCCTCTCCATCGCCGCGCGATGGAGAGGGGGTTAGTGGGTGAGGTGCGCTTACACCCGGTGGCAGGCCACCCAGTGGTCGGTCACTATTTCGCGGAACTCCGGGATCTGCTCGCGACAGACCTCGATCGCGATCGGGCAGCGGGTGTGGAAGTTGCAGCCTGGTGGCGGACGCAGCGGGCTAGGAACGTCTCCGGTCAGGATGATGCGCTCGCGCTTCGTTTCCACGGCCGGGTCTGGCACGGGTACGGCGGAAAGCAACGCCTTCGTATAGGGGTGCAGCGGGTTCTCATACAGCTCATTTCGGTCGGCAAGCTCGGCAATGCGGCCGAGGTACATCACGGCCACGCGGTCTGAGATGTGCCGGACGACCGAGAGGTCGTGCGCGATGAACAGATACGTCAGGTTGAACTCGTTTTGCAGGTCCTCCATCAAGTTGATGATCTGCGCCTGAATTGATACGTCGAGCGCCGAAACCGGCTCGTCCGCGACGATGAACTGCGGCTCTACCGCGAGCGCTCGGGCGATGCCGATGCGCTGGCGCTGGCCGCCGGAGAACTCGTGGGGATACCGGTTCGCGTAATACGGGTTCAGACCGACGATGCGCAGCAATTCCTGAACGCGGTCTTTGCGGGCCTTTCCCTTGGCCAGGTTATGGATAGCTAGCGGCTCCGAGATGATGCTGCCGACGGACATACGGGGATTCAGCGAAGCGTACGGGTCCTGGAAGATCATCTGCATGCGCCGCCGGAAACGGCGCAGATCGCCCGACTTCATCTTCGTGAGCTCGTTGCCGTCGAAGTTCACCGAGCCTGTGGTCGGCCGATATAGCTGCAGGATGGCGCGACCCGTGGTCGACTTGCCGCAGCCCGACTCGCCCACGAGGCCGAGGGTCTCACCCTTTCGAATACTGAAGTTGATGCCGTCGACGGCCTTAACGTCGGCGACTTTGCGTTGGAAGATCAGACCAGCGGTGACCGGAAAGTACACGCGCAGGTCCGTAACGCTGACAAGGATGTCGCCGACTCGGGCCGTGCTTGTGGTCTGCCTGCCTACCTGTTGAACCATGGCCTACACACCCTCCTGAACGGCTGCGCTACCGGCCGATACCGCGGACTCGACTTGAACCGCCGCGCGAAGCTGATCGGCCCCCAACCGTTCCCACTCCCAGCAGGCGGACATATGCTTTTCACCCACCAGCATCAGTGGCGGCCGATCACTCAGACACTTGTCTATATGAAATCGGCAGCGCGGATAAAACGAGCAGCCCTGCGGCAGGTTGACGAGGTCGGGTGGAAGTCCCTCGATCGGCTCTAGCTTCTCTTTGCGCGTCTCGTCCAAACGCGGAACCGAGCGCAGCAGGCCGAGCGTGTAGGGATGTCGCGGATTGGCGTATAGCTCCTTGGCGGACGCCGTCTCCACGATCCTGCCCGCGTACATCACGTTGACGCGGTCCGCATAACGGGCCACCACTCCCAGGTTATGCGTAATGATGATGACGGCCGTTCCAAGCTCTTTACTTAGCCTGGCCATGATCTCGAGGATCTGCGCCTGAATCGTGACGTCAAGCGCCGTGGTCGGTTCGTCGGCCAGCAGCAGCTTCGGATTACAAGAAAGCGCCATCGCGATCATCACGCGCTGGCGCATACCACCTGAAAACTGATGCGGATAGTCGTTCAACCGGCTGCCGGCTTCCGGGATGCCGACCATCTCGAGCAGTTCAACCGCCCGCCGGTTTGCGGCTTGGCGGTCCATCCTGAGGTGCAACTCAAGCGCTTCGGTCACTTGGCGGCCGATGGTCAAAACCGGGTTGAGTGACGTCATCGGCTCCTGGAAGACCATGGCGATCCGATTGCCGCGGATGTGGCGAATCTCATCTTCGTCGAGCTTGAGGATGTCCTGATCTTCGAACCAGACCTCGCCGCCAACGACTTTGCCCGGAGGATTGGGAATCAAACGCAAGATTGAGAGGGCGCTGACGCTTTTGCCGCAACCACTCTCCCCTACCAGGCCCAGCGTCTCGCCTTCATCTACTTCGTAACTGACACCATCTACGGCGCGGACCACGCCTTCTTCAGTGAAGAAATGCGTCTGAAGGTCTTTGACCCGCAGCAGCGTTCCCATCGATCCTCCTCGGCTTTCTAGCTGTGCTTCACCCGGTCCAGTCCCAGCGGGTTAGGATGATCCACTGCTCTGGTTAGGCAGGCGGGCCGCATTTGCGCTGTCTTCTCCACTACCGCGCGGTGGGGAAGAGGAGACTCGAACTCCCACGCCTTTCGGCACATGATCCTAAGTCATGCTCGTCTGCCAGTTCCGACACTTCCCCGGATCGCTGCTCCAGCCGCTCGGTTCCCTGCAGATAATACACGTGCTGCCCCCAATCATGGGACAGCACCTTCGCGAAACCGCCCGAGGGAACATCCAGAGTCGGCTGTTTGAACCACGCCGCAACCTTTGCTGAAATTCGGGCGCGAGCGAAGTGGCCGGAGTATAACACGGATGTCAACACCCCGCAATTTCGACCGCTCGTGTTTGACGCCGTAACGTGCAGAACTCCTACGCATGAATTTAGCCAATGACACGCTTTAGGTTCTTCAGCGGCCGGTCCAAATCGGTTTCCGCTTCTCGGCAAAAGCACGCGGACCCTCTTTAGCATCGTCGGCCGTGCGCGCGAGCCGGCGAATCGCCTCCCCCATCCGCACCGCGTCTGGCAACGGCAAGTTTGAGCAGCGAACCGTAACTTCTTTGGTGGCTGCCACGGCAGTGGGACCGCGCTCCAGGATGCGGTCGGCCCATTCATCCGCTACCGCCAGTAGCCGCTCATGCGGAATTACCCGATGGACGAGGCCGACGCGATACGCCTCCTGCGCGTCAATGGAGTCGCCTGCCGACAAGCTTGGGGAGCCGGATCGACGCCATGATCGTTGGGACGCCGATCTT
>DAINSK010000008.1:0-5916 GCA_036741355.1 Chloroflexota bacterium | reverse complement strand
TGCCGACAAGCTTGGGGAGCCGGATCGACGCCATGATCGTTGGGACGCCGATCTTGACTTCCGGGAAGCCAAACTGCGCCCGGTCCGACGCCAGCCTGAAGTCACACGTGATCGCAAGCGTGCAGCCGATCCCCAGGCAGTGGCCGTTGACCGCCGCGATTGTCGGCTTCCAAACCTCCAAGCCGGCCTCGAAGCTGTCCAACCCGTACATCGAAGACCAAAAACCGCTGTAGTTGACTGTCTGTCCGCCGGACGCCGCGCCCGAGTTAGCCCGTGCAAGTTCCTTGACGTCAGCCCCCGATGAAAACGCACGACCGTTGCCCGTGACGATTGCCACCCAAACGTTCGGATCTGCACGGAAGTCCAGCCATGCCTCACGCAACTCGCGGCCCATGTCGGTGTTGAAAGCGTTGAGCGCCTCCGGCCTGTTTAGCGTGATGTACGCCTTGTGGCCATTCTTTTCATATGTGACGGCCATGTATCGCTCCTTTCAGTCGACGGGAAGATCTGCCGCGAACCAGCCCGCTTGCCCCGGCGCCTCTTCCACGCCGATCGTCAGTCTCGTTACCGTTGTAATCCCCGCGGTGCGCAAATTGCCCAATACTTCTCCCCAGAACCACTCCGCGATCTGTTCGGCCGTGGTGTTTGTAATCGGCAGCTCGAATACGTCGTCCTCCGGCAAGCGGTAGCGCTTATCGGCGAATGAGATTTCCCACGCGCCGTCTCCCCTTTCCATTCCAAGTAGAGCGCTCCCACGCTGTAAAAGGAAGTGATGGTCGAGGCGGTCGCAGATTTCCACGCCTATTCGCTTCAGGACGCCGAAATCGACAACCCAGCCTTCCGACGAAAGCTCTCCATCGACCTCGATCGTGACAGCGTAGGTGTGTCCGTGCAGCGGTTCGATGCTGCCCCCGAACGTCGCCATGTGTGCCGCGGCGAACTTGAGTCGTTGCCGTTCGACGTGAGCGGAGCGACTCGGATTCTGGTGGGCGGGCATCTCTCCTCCGGGCCGCGGCATGCGGCGGCAGTTTCACCCTAAGGTTCCTTATCCCCGGCAGCAAGCTATGTTGCGATTCAGGAACCGATGTCCAAAGTGTTGGCGATGCACATTCGCCTTAGAAGGTCTGTCTATGTCCCAACTGTTCAAGTACAGAATCTGAAAGAAATGTGTAGCATTCCATCGTGATTGGTGATACGATGGTCGGCAAGTAAGGCGCGCAACACATTTCAGCCCTGCCCGATGAGGTATCGGGCTGAACTGCGGAAAACGCAACGGCGGCCTAACATAACGGCCGACATTAGTAAGGCAGGTGGGAGCATGGTTAACACGTCGCATCCGGCTGTCGAGGCCTATCGCCGCCTATACGTGGCTCATACCGCGGTTGCCCGCGCGATTGAGCGCGACCTTATTCGCGTTGGTGTGAGCCTTCCCCAGGCCATCGCCCTCCAGGTCATCGGCACCGCGGCCGATGCGGTTACCGCAACCCAGCTTGCTGGCTACATGGGTCAGGAACGGCAAAGTATGACCGGCCTGATCGACCGGATGGAAATGAAGCTGTGGATTGCCCGCGTGCGAGACCTGCCCGATCGCCGGGCGATTCGGCTGCAACTCACGCCTTCGGGACGGGTCAAACTGGATGAGATCCTGCCGATTACATTCAGCGCCGTTGTGTCAATTTTCTCGAGATTTACAGAGGGCGACCTGATTGGCATGGCGCGTACGTTCGAGATGGTCTACGACGCTGCCGCCACGCAGCCGGGCATGGACCTTCCCGCGGTTTTCGAGCCGGAAACCGCGTCGGTAGCGCTGGCGTAGCTGCGCCGGCCGGGATCGCCACGTCACGGACAATATCCTTTCCGTAGCACGGCCAAGGTAACCCCGACACGGGCGACGGCTGCCAGACTGCAAACTGGAGGAACGTCTCCGTGGGAGAATGGACCACCCAGGCCAGCGCTGATCTTTATCGTCTGCAGGGCTGGGGAGAGCCGTACTTCAGCATCAACGACGCCGGGCACCTCGAGGTCTCGCCCGCTGGCGACGGCGGTCCGCGCATCGACATTTATCGCCTCGTTCGCGACCTCCAAACCCGCAACTTATCATTGCCGCTATTGCTCCGCTTTTCCGATATCCTCGGCGACCGAATTCGGCGCTTGAACGAGTCCTTTACACACGCCATCGCCGAGTACGAGTATCCGGGCGTCTACCGCGGTGTGTATCCCGTGAAGGTCAATCAGCAGCGTCACCTCCTCGAGGAAATCGTTGCGCTGGGCGGACCGTATCACCTCGGTCTCGAAGCTGGTTCCAAGCCGGAACTGCTGATCGCCGTGGCAACGCTGGATACCCAGGATGCGTTGATCGTCTGCAACGGCTTCAAGGACGAGGAGTACATCGAAACGGCGTTGCTGGCGCGCCAGCTCGGTAAAAGACCGTTCATCGTGATCGAGCGCATGGAAGAGCTCGATATGGTGCTCAAAGCAACGAAAAAGCTTGGCATTGAGCCGATTCTCGGTGTTCGCGCCAAGTTGACTGCTCGCGGCAACGGTCGCTGGGGGATTTCAACCGGTGACGGTTCCAAGTTCGGGCTCACCGCCTCGGAAATCGTTGAAGTAGCGGAACGACTACGGTCGGCCGGCCTTCTCCACACCTTGCAACTGCTGCACTTCCATATCGGGTCGCAGATCTCGCAGATCGGCGTTATCAAGTCCGCGCTACGTGAAGCAAGCCAGTTCTATGTTGAGCTTGCGGGCATGGGCGCGCCGATGGGATTCCTGGACGTCGGGGGCGGTCTTGGCATCGATTACGACGGCTCGAAGACCGACTTCTACGCGTCCAAGAACTACAACGTTCAGGAGTACGCCTACGATGTGATCGCGACCGTCCAGTCGGCCTGCGAGCGCCGCGACATCACGCCTCCCACGCTGGTCAGTGAGAGCGGCCGCGCAATGGTGTCGCATCAGTCGGTGCTGGTCTTCGACATCCTGGGTGTCCGCAAGGTGGAAAGCGGCACGCCGGAGCCGCCGGATGCGGGCGATCACCAGTTGGTCCACGACCTCTGGGAGACGTACCGCACCGTGGACGCCGAGAACCTCCAGGAGGCGTATCACGACGCCGTTGCCGCGAAGGACGAGACCCAGACGCTCTTCTCGCTGGGGTACATGGGACTCGAACAGCGAGCCAAGGCTGAACGCCTCTTCTGGGCGTGCTGCGCTTGCATTCTGCAGCACCTGCGCGGGGCAGAACACGTTCCGGAGGAGTTGGAAGATCTCGAGGAGTTGCTCGCTGATACATACTTCGGTAACTTCTCGGTATTCCAGTCGATCCCCGACAGCTGGGCAATAGACCAGCTTTTCCCAATCATGCCGGTGCACAGGCTTGGCGAAGAGCCGAGGCGGCGCGCCACGCTCGCGGACCTGACGTGCGACAGCGATGGCCGCATCGACCAGTTCATCGACCTGCAGGACGTAAAGCACGTGCTCGAGCTTCACGAACCGGATGGGGAGCCGTACTACCTGGGTATCTTCCTTGCGGGCGCCTACCAGGAGATCCTCGGGGATCTGCACAACCTTTTTGGGGACACCAACGCCGTCCACGTCCATGCGACGGAAGGCGGTTATCGCCTCGAACACGTTATCAAAGGGGACACGGTGTCGGAGGTGCTGCGCTACGTGCAGTACGACGGTGAGATATTGCTGGAAAAAGTGCGCCGCCAGGCCGAGCGGGCTCTGCAGAACAGGCAGTTAACGCTCGAACAGTCGCGGCTGCTGCTGCAGCACTACGAAGACAGTTTGCGCGGCACGACCTACCTGCGCGGGCAGCATGCATGAGGGGGTGGGGCGACGCGAGCTCGGTCAGGGTCGCGTGCGGAGTAAGCGCTCCTTGATCTCTTTCGGCATCTCCTTGCCGGCATCCTCGAAGGCTTTGACGATCGCCGCCTGGCTGGGGCTAAAAATCGTTCGTCGATTGTCGGAGACCCATTCATTGGACGCCTTGACTGCGGGAAGGACTCCCTGGAACCTGGGCATGACGTAGCGCGCGAACAGCTCAAAGCTGCGCATCGTCGCCTCGCGGTTTGCCCATTCATGCGCTCTCCCCAGGAAACCGCCAAAACCGCCGCTCAGCTCTCCCAGGTTTTCAATCGCTTCAATGGCGTCATCCGGAGTTCCGACGACCGCGACCCCCATCTTGACCAACTCGTCGAGCGATTGGGGCCCTGCAGGCTGGCCGAGGGTGCCCTGGAAGTAATTTACCGTCTCCCGGCGCTCCCCGGCTTCCACGTCCCTGAACGCTTGCTCGCGTGTTTCGGCGATATGGAACGACTTCAGCAGACGCCACTCTTCACGCCGAATAACCGTACCCGCCGCCTGCGCCGCCTCTTCCGCCATTCCCCATTGCCTGCGCAGCCCGTCGGTGCCGCCGGCTATGCTGACCCCGATCGACAGCACACCCACCCCATACTTGCCGGCCGTCATCATTCCTGACGGCGATATCGTGCTGGAGACCGCGATCGGGAAACATGGTTTCGTGAAGGGGAGCAACTGCAGGCGCGCCTCACGCAGCTCGAACCAGTCAGTCTTCATCGTGACCGGTTCGTCTCCCTTCAGCAGTTCGATGATCGCACCCAGCGCCTCGTCCATGCGCTGGCGTTGGGTGGCGGGCTCGATGCCCATCATGTACGCGTCCGAGGTGAGCCCGCCGGGACCGACGCCAAGCATCGCGCGGCCGCGGGTCATGTGGTCGAGCTGAACCATGCGGTCGGCGACGATGAGGGGGTGGTGGTAGGGGAGGCTGGTGACACCGGTCCCGAGCTTAATCCGCTTGGTGCGTTCCGCCGCGGCGGCGATCATCAGCTCCGGCGAGGCTATGAGCTCCCAGCCCGCGCTGTGGTGCTCGCCGATCCACACTTCGTCGAATCCCAGGTGGTCGAGCCATTCGATCAACTCGAGATCGCGCTGCAGCGCCAGCGTCGGATTATCACCGACGTGGTGGAATGGCGCCATGAAGATGCCGAAGTTTAATCGTTGTTTGAACATCGTTGCGTCCTCTCGTCGCGACAATCCATTGAGCGCGGTTCGCGTCACTCAGCTCGGATACTACTATGAGCGACCAGCACCTCCGGACACCACACACCATTACGCGATCGACTGGTCGGAAACGGCGTATGCTGTGCAAAATAGCCTTCTGGGCGCCAGTGGAGAATGAATCGTGAAGGTCGGAGTTGTCTTTCCTCAAACCGAGATTGGTCCGGACCCGGCGGCGGTCCGTGAGTATGCGCTGGCCTCAGAGGCGGCGGGGTACGATCACCTGATCGTGTATGACCACGTAGTTGGTGCTGATCCAAACCGGCCTGGCGGCTGGAGCGGACCGTATACCCATCAAAGCCAGTTTCACGAACCGTTTGTCCTCTTCGGCTACCTTGCCGCGATTACGCGGCGGCTGGAGCTCGTCACAGGGATCCTCATATCTCCACAGCGCCAGACGGTGCTGATCGCCAAACAGGCGGCGGCGGTGGACGTCCTGACGGGAGGGCGGCTGCGGCTCGGGCTCGGCGTGGGGTGGAATGCCGTCGAATACGAGGCGCTTGGCGAGAATTTTCACAACCGCGGGCGGCGCATGGAGGAGCAGGTCGATCTCTTGCGCAAGTTGTGGACGCAAACAGTCGTCACGTACAACGGCAAGTACCACCACGTCACCGCGGCCGGCATCAATCCGCTGCCGATACAGCGGCCGATCCCGATCTGGATGGGCGGCATGTCCGAACCGGTGTTGAAGCGCATCGCTCGCCTTGCTGACGGCTGGTTTCCGCAGACGCGCCCCGACGACGAGGGCCGTGTTGTGATCGAACGGCTCCGAGGCTACGTTCAGGAGGCTGGCCGCGAACCCTCAGCCGTCGCCATCGAAGGCAGGCTCAACGCCGC
>DAINSK010000007.1:39425-99931 GCA_036741355.1 Chloroflexota bacterium | reverse complement strand
TGTACGCCTACGGGGAGGCGGTGCGGCTGCTGCGGCAGGCCGTGGACGTGCAGGACGTGTTGGCCCCGGACGACAAAGACAAGCTCTGCTCGCTGCTGCTGGACCTTGCTGCCGCGACGCTGTACACCAGCGACCTGCGGGCCATCGTGGACGAGGTCGCCCCCCGCGCCGTGCGCCTCGCGGAGGAGCTTGGCGATCTGCGCCGCGCCGGGCGTGCCTGCGTCCTCGTCCTGCAGGCGCTGCAGCGGTTCGGCGCGACAACGCAGGCACTCACGCCAGAGTACCTGGCGTGGGGCGAGCGGCTGGACCGGCTGGCGCAGCCCGGCACGGTGGAGCGCGTCTGGGCAGATGCGCGGCGGGCACAAGTCCTTCACTTGAGCGGCCGGCACGCTGAGGCCTGGGAGCTGGGGACCCGGGCCCTGGCGCTTGCCCGTACGCTCGGCGACCCCGCGGCCCTATCGTACGCAGCGGCGGCAGCCTTAATTTCGGGCGACGGTCGACCCAGCGACCGGCAGCAGCGGCTGCTGGCCGCCGGCGAGTTCGCGCATCTGACCGAGAACCCCGCGGATGAAGGCTCGCTGCTGCTCATCGACTTGCTCTTCTTCCTGTTTCTGTCCGCTGGGCGCCGGGACGACGCGGAGGAGCAAATCCGGAGACTGGAACGGTATGTCGAGCGCAGCGGCGATGCGCAGCGGGGACTCTGGGCGATGACCCATCGCGCCCGCCTGGTGGCGCTCGACGGCCGGTTCGACGAGGCGCTGGCGCTCGGCGACACGCTGCTCCGGCGGGGCGAGGAGCTCGGCACACCCGTCTCCGGGCGGTTTCAGGCAACGGGCGTGCGCATGATGCCACTCGTCTACCTCGGCAGGGCAGAGGAGGCGCTGCGCGAACTGCCGCTGGCCCAGCAGCTCGCCGGAGCGGAGTCGATGCCGCTAAACTCCGCACTCCGGATGATGCTGCTCGCCCATGCCGGGCGCGGCGAGGAGGTGCGGACGCAACTGCAGGCGTTCAGTGCGGTGCTCCAGGAGCGCCAGGGCGGCGAGGTCGAGCTGATGCTTGCGCTCATCACCGCGGTCACGCTCGGTGAGGCCACGGTCGGGAACCTGGCGGCAGCAGCGCTTGCAGGCGACGTGGACTACGGGGAAACGATTGATTTCTTCACCATGACCTGCACCGCCCGCTACCTGGGGGCGCTGGCGGCGCTGCAGGGCGACCGTGCAGGCGCCAGGGCCCGCTATGCGCAGGCGCTGGCGGTGGCGGCGCGCGTCCGCGGCCGGCCGGAGACGGCACTCACGCACCTTGCCCTGGCCGAGCTGCTGCTTGAGGGCGACGGTGCGGAGCAACGGGAGGCGCAGGAGCACCTGGACCTTGCCATCGGTGAGTTCCGCGCGATGAAGATGCAGCCGGCGCTCGCCCAGGCGCTCTCCCATCGGGATGTGCTGAAGGCGTGAGCGGGGCGGGGACGCGGCGGCTACCCAGCGGTGCCTGCCATCCCCGGCTACAGTGTCAACACGCGCTTCAGGCGGGTCCGCTGTCTTGACATCGCTCGGCTACCACTCGTCGCGCGGTGTTCGGCGGCGCTCGACTGCTTACGGCCCCCGCGTTTGTTCGCTCCCAACCCCCATGCTATAGTTGCGCCAGCGAAAGCGACAGAATTCACAAACGAAATCGGGGGCGCGCGGTGCTGGCGGATTGGGGACACCTGGGGTTTCTGCTCGCGATCGGCGTTGCCCTGCCTGGTACTGCGCTGGTCGTCTCCTTCTTCCTCGGCCTCGTCAAGATTCGCCCCAAGGTCCCGAACTCGGTCAAGCTCGACACCTATGAATGCGGCGTAGAAACCGAGGGGCCGTCGTGGGTGCAGTTTCACGTCGGGTACTACGTATTCGCGCTGCTATTTGTGGTCTTCGACATCGAAACGATATTTCTCTACCCCTGGGCGGTCGCATTTCGGCAGCTAGCGGTCTTCGGCTTCGTCGAGGCAGTCGTCTTCATCGGCATCCTCATGCTGGGATTGCTGTACGCATGGCGCAAGAACGCACTGGCCTGGCGCTAAAACGTCAAGGCAAGGTAAGCGGCAATGACGTTAGAGCTTCCGGGTGAGCAGGTAGCCGCGAGGATCACGCAGCTTGTGCCCGATGCCACGGCTACGACGGTTGGCATGAGCGTCTACCTCGATCCCAATGACCTGATTCGGGTTTCCACCGCGCTCCGCGACGACCCAGAGCTGCGCATGCAGTTCCTCGTCAGCCTCACCGCGGTCGACTACCTGACGCACTTCGAAATGGTCTACCACGTTCAGTCGCTGGCAAAGAACCACCTCGCCGTTTTGAAAGTGCGTATCGAAGAGCGGGACGGTCCGGAGATTCCGTCATTAACGCCCGTTTGGTACGGCGCCCACCTGCAGGAACGTGAGGTTTACGACCTCTTCGGCATCCGCTTCTCCGGCCATCCGGACCTGCGGCGTATCTTTCTCTGGGAAGGCTTTGCCGGCTACCCGCTACGCAAGGATTTCTTGCAAGTGGCGAGTGGCGCTCAGCACCCCGGCTTACCGCACTTTCCCAAACAGGAGCAGGGATACGGCGTGTTGGTGGGTCCGAACTGGACCTCACCTTCGGAAGACGCCTCCTGAGACCCATGCTTCGAGGGTATCCAGGTAACCCCCCGACGGCCGTCGCAGCCGCAGATGAGGAGTTTGACCAACCATGACAATTCGAACGGAGCCGTTCGTCGTCAATATTGGGCCGCAACACCCCAGCACGCACGGCGTCTTCCGCATGCGTGTGGTGCTGGACGGCGAGCGCATCATCGACGCCGACATGGTGGTCGGCTACCTCCACCGCAGCCTGGAGAAGCTCGCCGAAGAGCGGACGTATACGCAGAACATCCCGTTCACTGACCGGATGGACTACCTGTCGGCGATGTCGAACAACCTTGGTTACTGCCTGGCGGTGGAAAAGCTGGCGGGGATTCGCGTTCCCGAGCGGGCAGACTATCTGCGCGTGATCATGGCCGAGCTGCAGCGTATCTCCAACCATTCGATGGCAATCGGCACATTCATCAACGACTGCGGCGCCTGGCAGACGCCGTTGATGTGGATGTTCGCCGAGCGCGAGAAGATCCTTGATCTGTTCGAAATGACATGCGGCGCCCGCCTGACGTGCAACTACATGCGGATCGGGGGCGTCGCCTTCGACATTCCCGATGAATTTCTGCCGGCGGTCAATAGCCTCCTCGACGACCTTCCTGGCAAGATCGAAGAGTACGAGCAGATGCTGCTCGAAAACGAAATCCTCATCGCCCGAGCCAAGAATGTCGGCGTGATACCCACTCAGATGGCGATCGATGCCTCCCTCAGCGGACCGATGATACGGGGCTGCGGGATTCCGTACGATGTCCGCAAAGCGGACCCGTATTCCGTGTATGACCGATTCGACTTTGCCATCCCGGTTGGTGAGAACGGCGACGCGTATGATCGCTTTCTTGTGCGCATGGCCGAGTTGCACGAAAGCGTGAAGATCCTCAAGCAGGCGGTGCCGCAGTTGCCGGGCGGACCGTACAAAGTGGACGTGCCGCTGTCCATCCGGCCGCCGGTCGGCGACGCCTACGCGCGCGTCGAATCGCCGAAAGGCGAGTTGGGCTACTACATCGTCAGCGACGGCGGCACGGCGCCCTACCGCTTCCACGTAAGGGCCCCTTCCTATATCAATCTATCTGTGCTGCGAGAGATGGTTGTTGGGTCGACCGTAGCCGACTCGATCGTCGCGCTTGGCAGCATCGATATCGTGATCGGCGAGGTCGACCGGTGAGTTCCCTGTTTTCTGTCGTTCTCGCCGAGTGGTGGGATTTACGCGATCTCGACAACGCAGTCCACGCCCTGACCGACTGGATCAACGGTTGGGGCGACGGGTCGACCTACCACTGGGTCGCCTACGTGGTGAGCGGCCTGATCGGCGCCACCGCGATCGGCCTCTTCCTTGGCGTCGCGATGCTGAGCCTGATCTGGATCGAACGCAAAGCGATTTCGCGCATCCAGCTTCGCTACGGACCCAACCGCGTTGGCCCCAAGGGGATCGTGCAACCGATTGCCGACGCGCTGAAGCTCATGCAAAAAGAGGCATTGACGCCACGCGCGGCCGATAAATGGGTGTTCTGGCTGGCGCCAATCGCAATCTTCATTCCAGCGGTGCTCGTCTGGGCGGTGCTCCCCTTTGGACCGCACATGGTGGTCGCAAACGTCAACGTGGCGATCCTGTACCTGGTTGCGGTTGGCGCAGCGACACCACTTGTTACCTTTATGGCCGGCTGGTCGTCGAACAACAAATACTCGCTGCTGGGGTCGATGCGGGTCGTCGCGATGGCGATCAGCTACGAGATCCCGATGGTGTTGGCGCTACTTGGCGTGGTCCTGTTCACCGGCCATATGGACCTGAACGGTATCGCCTTCTGGCAGCAGCACTATCACGTTTGGCTGTTCATGCTCCAGCCACTGGCGGCGCTTATCTACTTCATCTCCGCAAGTGCGGAGATCAATCGAACGCCGACGGACATTGCCGAGGCCGAATCCGAGATCGTCGCCGGCTACCACACCGAGTACTCCGGCATGAAGTTCGGGCTCTTTTACGCCGTGGAGCTGGCGAACGCGCTCGCCGTCGGTGGCATTCTCGCGACGCTCTTTTTTGGTGGCTGGTGGTTGTATGGGCTGGATCGCTGGGTGCCGCCGTGGCTCATCTTCGTCGGCAAGATGTACTTGTTCTACGGTTTGTTCATCCTGACCCGCGGCACGTTGCCGAGGCTGCGCATCGATCAACTGCTCGGCTTCGCCTGGAAATTCCTGTTGCCGCTCGCCCTGGCCAATATCTTGATCGTCGCGGCCGAAGTGCTGATCTGGAACGAAAACGGGCTCTCGGCGGGCCTGGTACTTCCCATATTCGCGGTGCTGAACTTCATCCTGGCCGGGGTGTTGATCGCCGGATACACTCGCTTGTTTGGCTTCACCCGTGAACAGAAGCCGCGAAAGCCGCGCTTGATCACCGATCCCCTCGCCGCGATGCCGCAGTAATGGCTCGCCGATTAAGGAGCAAAATTTGAGCGGGTTCGGTCCCATCGTGAGTTTTTGGGGGCTGTCGGCGCTCGCGGTGACCGCGGCGCTGATGGTCATGGCCGCACGCACGCTTGTGCACGCGGTACTGTTCCTGGTCCTGTTCTTCGTGGCGCTCGCTGCGATGTTCATCCTATTGTCCGGTGACTTTGTCGCCGTGGCACAGCTTCTGATTTACGCGGGCGCGATCGCGACTCTGCTGGTCTTCGCAATCATGCTGACGCCGACAAGGGAACGTGCCCGGATGGAGACCAACTTCGTGGGGCCCGGGCTGCTGGCGGGCGCCGTCGTAGCCGGCACGGTCATCTTCGTAGCCTTCCAGACGAACTGGGAAACTGTAAAGACGGAAGGATTCGCGAGTACCACCGCCGCCATCGGGCAGGCGCTGGTGAACCGCTGGGCACTGCCATTCGAGATAGCATCCGTGCTCCTGCTTGCAGCAATGGTCGGTGCAATCGTGCTCGTTCGCGGTCGCGGTGTAGACCAGCCCGAGATCGACGAAAGCGCTAATGTTCAGCCGCTGCTTGTTAGAAGGGAGCGGTGACGATGACGATCGGGGTCGAGCATTTCCTGGTCGTCAGCGCGCTCCTATTTGGCATCGGGCTGTGGATCGCGCTGTCGAAGCGGAACGCAATCATGATCCTGATGGGAATCGAGATCATGCTCAACGCGGTGAATCTGTCGCTGGTGTCGTTTTCGCGCTTTATCAAGTCGCCGAATCCGATCACCGGCCACGTATTTGTGATCTTCATCCTCACCGTCGCCGCGTCCGAGGCATCGGTGGCGTTGGCAATGGTGGTGTCGGTGTATCGGAATCGCGGCACGATCGATATCGACAAGATAGACCTGTTGAAGTTCTAAGCCACGGGCTGCCTAAATGCGCCCCAAGGAGCCGTCACGGCATGTGGACCGAACTGATGGAGGTGAAGAACCGGTACATCGCCGAGATCTACCGCGAGCTGTTCAACGCCGAGGGCGTCGCGTCGCAGATTGTCGTCGCCGGCGACCCAAAGACCGCCGGTGACATGGCTCCACGCAAGATCTTCGTCCCCGACAGCAAGACCCACGTGGCCCTCGAAGTACTACGGAAGATCTAGAGAAGACTTGATGAACACGTTCCCCGAAGGCTTTGCCTGGGCAATTTTCCTCTTGCCCGTTGCGTCGTTTGTGTTGATCGCGCTCGGCGTGCGTCGCCTGCCCAGCATCGCGGGGTATTTGACCATCGTTTGTATCGGCGCGGCATTCGTGCTCTCGTTATGGGCGCTGAAAGCCGTCGATGCCCACCATGGCGTCCAGCTCGCGTACTCGGGGCACGATTGGCTCAGCTTTCCGAGCTTCAAATTCAACATTGGCGTGCGCATCGACGGCCTGACTGCCGTCATGCTTGTGGTAGTTACCAGCGTTTCGCTGCTTGTTCAGATCTACTCGCAGGGCTACATGAGCGGCGACCCGGGTTATGGGCGTTACTACGCCTATATGTCGCTGTTTACGGCGTCGATGCTCGGGCTCGTGCTGGCCGATAGCGTCTTGATGATCTTCATCTTCTGGGAGCTTGTCGGGCTCTGCTCGTTCCTGTTGATCGGCTTCTGGTTCCATAAGCCCGGCGCGGCGGCCGCCGCCAAGAAGGCGTTCATTACCACGCGCGTGGGCGATGTCGGCTTCATGGTCGGCATCCTCATCATTTGGACGAAGACCGGCACGTTCAACATCGCCGAGATCCAGCACGCCGCATTGGCCGGGACCATCGGCGCCACGACGTTGACTCTGTTCGCGCTCGGCGTTTTCGCCGGCGCGGCGGGCAAGTCGGCACAGGTACCGTTGCATATCTGGCTACCGGACGCGATGGAGGGCCCAACTCCCGTCTCGGCGCTCATTCATGCGGCGACGATGGTCGCTGCCGGCGTCTATCTCGTCGCCCGGTTTTTCCCGGTGTTCGCATCGGCAACCGGAGCCCTGCACACCGTCGCCTGGATCGGCGCGATTACGGCCATAGTCGCCGCGACGATGGGCATCGTAAACCCCGATATCAAGAAGGTGCTCGCGTACTCGACGATCTCGCAGCTTGGCTACATGATGCTTTCGCTGGGGTCGGGCGCGTATGTGGCCGCCATCTTCCACCTGATGAACCACGCCTTTTTTAAGGCGCTCTTGTTCCTCGGGTCGGGCAGCGTCAGCCATGCGACCAACACGTTTGACATGCGGCAGATGGGCGGGCTCCGCAAAGTGATGCCGTTCACGTTCATTACTTTCCTGATCGGATCGCTCAGCCTCTCCGGTATCCCACCGTTTTCGGGCTACTACAGCAAGGACGATATCCTGCACGCTGCCTGGGATACCAACAAGATCTTGTTCGTGCTTGGGTTCCTCGTCGTCTTCATGACGGCGTTCTACATGTTTCGGGCGATATTCCTCACATTTTTCGGTGAATTCCGCGGCGGCATGCCGCATCACGACCACTGGACCGAGGGTTGGCAGGCCATTCCGGACACCTCTGGCGGCGAGCACCACGCTGAAGCGGTACATCCGGTGGCGGCGGCGTCATTGCATGGACCCTTGGCGGAATCGGTGTCGCACGGCACTGGTGGAATAGTAGCAAGCGACATTTCGCCCGAACCATCGGTCGACGAGCATGACGGGCACGAACCGTCGCCGGTCCATCCCCACGAGTCCCCATGGGTCATGGTGCTGCCGCTGCTCGTGCTCGCGGTGCCGTCGGTGATTAGCTGGATCGTGAACTACAACGGCTGGTTCGGTGATCTCCTCAGAGCGGCACTGCCCGCGGCGGAACTGGACAAGACAATTGAATCGGTGAACTGGGGACTGGCCGGTGCGTCAGTCGCGATGGGGGTGCTCGGTATTCTCGTTGCCTACGTGATTTACGTCGCCCGCCCATCGCTGCAGTTTGAAATGGGACGCATCTTGCACCCGGTCTATGTGCTCTTCTCGAACAAGTGGTACGCCGACTGGGTCGCCGAAGACCTTATCTCCCGGACCGTCGTGGTTCGAGGGGTTGCCTTTATATCGGAGGCGTTTGATACCTACGTAATCGACAGGGTGGCCAACGGGTTGGCAGAGCTAACCGAGGTGGGCGGCGGGCTCATCAAGTTGGCGCAGAGCGGACAGTTTCAGGCATACGGCTTCATATTTGGGGCCGGTGTAGCGGTCATCGCCGTGGTAATGATGATCGCCGGTCGGTAAACGGGAGCCCATAGGACCGGCCGGCCGCTCGGGCCTAGGGCGCGACGGCGGGTGGAGACGAGTTGAAACCGTGGTAAGCATCATCATCTTCCTGCCGCTCCTAGGTGCCCTGGTCGTGGCGCTGATGCCGCGTGAGTTCGAAAAGGCGCCGAAGCTGATCGCGCTTGCGTTCACGTTCGCGGCGTTTGCGCTTTCCGTGGCGCTGTTTGTGATTTTCGACCGCGACAAGTCCGGCTTCCAGTGGATAGACCAGGTGACCTGGGTAGATCTGACCGCGTTCAAGCTCCAATACAAGGTCGGTATCGATGGGTTGAGCCTCCCAATGGTCATGTTGACCACGGGCCTGACGTTCATCTCGGTGCTGATCTCGTGGCGCATCGACTTGCGGCCGAAAGAGTACTTCGCCTGGATGCTGATCCTGGAGGCGGGCGTTCTGGGCGTGTTCGTGGCACTCGACTTCTTGCTCTTCTTTCTCTTTTGGGAAGTTGAGCTCGTGCCGATGTACCTGCTGATCTCGATCTGGGGGACGGGGCGCAAGGAGTACGCGGCGCTCAAGTTCGTACTGTTCACGGTCGCCGGTTCGGCGTTCATGCTCGTCGGAATTCTGTTGCTCGGGTTTACCGCCAACACGTTCGATATCCAGCAGTTGACGCAGATGCAGATCACGAGCAGCTTCGTGCCCCTCTCGATGATCTTCTTTTTCATCATGGCCGGGTTCGCGGTGAAGCTGCCCGTGTTTCCATTCCACACCTGGCTGCCCGACGCCCACACCAACGCGCCGACCGCGGTAAGCGTGCTCCTGGCCGGCGTGCTGTTGAAAATGGGCGGCTACGGCATGATCCGCATGGGCCTTAGCATCCTGCCAAACGTGGCCAAAGACTACACGCTGCTGTTCGCCGTATTGGCGGCGATCAACATCATCTACGGAGCGTTCGTCGTGCTGCGGCAACAGGATCTAAAGCGGTTGATCGCGTATTCGTCGGTCAGCCACATGGGCTACGTCCTGCTGGGAATCTCGGCGCTGAAACAGGTGGGGCTCACGGGGGCATCGCTGCAGATGTTCACGCATGGCCTGATCACCGGCATGCTGTTCATCATGGTCGGCCTCGTCTACGACCGCACCCACACGCGCGACATCGGCCAGATGTCAGGGTTGATGCGCAACATGCCATTTGTCGGCATCTTTTTCTATGTCGCGGGATTTGCCTCACTCGGACTGCCGGCTTTGGCGGGATTCTGGGCGGAACTGCTCGTCTTCCTCGGCACGTTCGACAAATACGTGCCGATGACCGTCTTGGGCGTCGTCGGCGTCTTGCTCAGCGCGGGCTACATCCTCTGGATGTTGCAGCGCGTTCTGTGGGGCCCACCGATGGCTCGCTGGAGCGGTCTTACGGATGCGACCGCATGGTGGGAGCGCGTGCCGGTGATCGGTTTGACGGTGGTGATCCTCGCGATCGGTATCTACCCAAGCTGGATGGTCGACGTTATCCAGAAGGGCGTTCAGCCCATCGCCGCCAGACTGTCGTGAGGGAGCCGGTGATTGGATAATATCGACCGCTTTTTGCCGGAACTGATCCTGCTCGTCTTCGCGGGGATCATTCTCGTTGTCGACCTGTTCATCGAGGACAAGCGGGCTTTGCCGTGGGTTGGCATCCTGGGCCTGGCCGCCTCGGCGGTCTGGACGCTGCTGCTGATTGTGCGTAGTCGCCAGGGCTCGGCCTTTCAAAACACGCTTCTGGTGGACGGTTACAGCCTATTTTTCATGTTCCTCTTCGACGCCGTTGCCGCGACGATTATCCTCGCTTCGATCGAATACGCGCGCCGCATGCGCGACCGGCAGGGTGAGTTCTATTCGCTTATTCTCGTGGTCGCCGTCGGCGCGATGCTGCTCAGCGGGGCGAATGACCTGATCACGATCTTCGTGGCGTGGGAGCTCACAAGCATTACACAGTATGTTCTCGCCGGCTTCCTGCGTGACACGCGCTCCAGCGAAGCCGGGCTGAAGTACCTGCTGCTGGGGGCGGTGAGCAGCGCGACGCTGTTGTATGGGATGGCGCTGCTCTTCGGATTGACGGGTTCGACCGCGCTCCCGGACATCTTCGCTTCGCTGCTCCAGGCCAGCGACAGCATGCGGTTTGGCTTCCTGCTCGCGGCGACGTTGATGGCAGCGGGATTCGGCTTCAAGATGGCGATCTTCCCCTTCCAGATGTGGGTGCCCGACGTCTACGAGGGCGCACCAACACCGGTGACCGCATACCTGTCGGTGGCGTCCAAAGCGGCTGCGTTCGCGATCGTGATGCGCGTCTTCTTCACCGCGCTCGCCGGCAACCTGATTACCAGCGAATGGGCGAACCTGTTCGCTATCCTCGCCGCGGTGTCCATGACGCTCGGTAACGTGGTCGCCATTCAGCAGCACAACATAAAGCGGTTATTTGGCTACTCATCGGTTGCACAAGCGGGAAACTTTCTTGTCGGTCTCGCTGCAGTTTCCGCCGGGGGCGGCAGGTTTGCGATCGGCGCAAGCGGCGTGGTTTTTTTCATCGCCGCGTACGCGTTTACAAACCTGGGCGCCTTCCTGGCGATTATCGCTATCTCGGACGCTGTGGGCAGCGAGGAGATCGCGGATTTCGCGGGCGTTTGGCGACGCTCGCCATGGCTCGCGCTGGTGCTTGGCTTCTGTTTGATCTCCCTGACGGGACTGCCGCCCACCGCCGGTTTTTTCGCCAAACTGTACATCTTCAACGCCGCGATCCAGGCCAAGTTCGTATGGCTCGTCATCATTGCCGTCTTGAATACACTCGTTTCGGCGGTGTACTACCTCGGCGTGTTGCGCACGATGTTCATGGGCGAGCCGCGCGTCACGACCCGTTTTCGCGCGGGCATTCCGATCGGATTTGGTATGAGCGTCGCCGCGCTCGGCGTGCTGGTCTTTGGTGTGGTTCCCCAGCCCCTGTTCAACGCCGCTCAGAAAGCCGCCGACGTCTTTTCCCATTAGGATTGATTTCCACAGTTATACCGCCGGTCCGGCGTGCTCCGCGCCGGACCGAATGTATGATGTGATCATCAGGAAGTCGCGGGAGACACTGAGACGGTTGGTGTTCTCGGTTCGGACGGCGGTGCGGAATGGTCATCAGTGCGAAAACGTACGAGCAGGTAGCGCTGGAGGATCCCAATGGGCACTGGGAGCTTGACCATGGCTGCCTCCGGCAGAAACCGGGTATGACCGCCCAGCATGACTTCCTAATGCAGACACTCACGGCCGAACTAATGGGGCAGCTTGACCGCAGTCTGTTCCTGGTCTACATGAACACGATGCGCCTGCGGACATCGGATGGCTCGTTCTATGTCCCAGATGTCACCGTTGTCCCTAGAGCATCGGTACAGGCGGCGCTCGACTTACGCAGTACTCGACTCGATGTGTACACAGAAGCAATGCCATTGGTTGTCGAGGTTTGGTCACGTTCGACCGGCGGATACGATGTCGAGACGAAGCTATTGGAATACCAGCTGCGCGGAGACGCCGAGATCTGGCTCCTGCACCCGTATGACCGCACGCTGACCGCGTGGCGGCTGCAAGCCGACGGTCGTTACACCGAGTCCGTCCACCGCGAAGGCGTCATCGAGCCGGTCGCGCTGCCCGGCGTCCGCATCGAACTAGCGGCACTGTTCGAGGCGTAGTCTGCAGTCCAAGCTAGAAGATGGACCATTGGCGGCCAACGAGATATCACTCATCGTCGACGAACGGTATCGTTTACCGGGCGCGGAGGTCTGGCTGCCGGCGCTCGCCGAGCGGGTGCTGCAGAGTGAGCAGATCTACGACTCCAGCCTATCTGTGCTCATAACAGACGACGAGACAGTTCACCAACTGAACCGGACGTATCGGGGCTATGACCAGCCCACGGACGTGCTCTCGTTCGGGCTCTCGGAACTGGCGAAGCCGGCCATAGACGGAGAAGTCGCCGAATCCGGCTTCGTCCTACCGCCCGATAGCTGTTCGCAACTTGGAGAGGTGATCATCTCCCTGCCGACGGCGCAACGCCAGGCGCGCGAGCACGACCGACCGGTCGAAATGGAGTTAGCACACCTGTTGATCCACGGCGTGCTGCACTTGCTCGGCTACGACCATTACGAGCCCGATGAAGAGCGCGAAATGCGCTCACGCGAGGAAAAACTTCTCGCGGAGCGCACCTGGGAGCCGAAGGAATATCGGTAGCCGGGCCCACCACTGTAACCCTATAATGACACACGTGTTCCAATGGGGTGCAGGGCGTGAGCGCAGAAGTCTGGTCTCGAAAGTGGCGACCGCGGACGTTCAACGAGGTTGTCGGCCAGAAGCACGTGACCCAGACGTTGGCCCGCGCCGTTGCGTTGGACAGGGTCGCGCACGCGTACCTGTTCTGCGGCCCGCGGGGAACGGGCAAGACCAGCACCGCTCGGATCCTCGCCAAAGCGGTGAACTGCGAGGCAAACCGGCACGAGAGCGGCGGGCCGCAGCCAGGGCGCTCTCGCGGCCAGCCGTGTGACGAGTGCGATTCATGCCGCTCCGTTACGGAGGGCCGGGCGCTCGATCTGATCGAAATGGACGCCGCCAGCAACCGCGGCATCGACGAGATCCGCAGCCTGCGTGACAAAGTCGGCTACTCTCCCAACTCGTCGCGTTACAAGGTCTACTTGATCGACGAGGTGCACGAACTAACCCAGTTCGCCTTCGACGCACTGCTGAAGACGCTGGAAGAGCCGCCGGCTCACGTGCTGTTCGTGCTGGCGACGACCGAAGCACACAAGGTGCCGGAGACGATCCTGTCGCGCTGTCAGCGCTTCGATTTCACACGGATCAAGCTCGCGGACATCGTCGCGCGGCTGCGTCAGATCGCCGAAGCTGAAGGCATCGAGATTACCAGCGGTGCCCTCGAGCTCATCGCTCGTCGGGCAACAGGTAGCCTGCGCGACGCCGAGAACCTGTTTGAGCAGACGGTGGCCGCACACGGGAATGTGCTCACCGAAGATAATATTCGTGGCGGCGCCGCCGCGACCGGCGATCAACGCGCTACCGCTGTGGTAAAAGCCGCGCTGCAGCGCCGGCTCGCTGACGCGTTGAACCTGGTGGCGGAGGTCAGGGACGACGGCGATGACCTGCGCCAATTCACCGCGGCTGTAGTTCAGCACCTGCGTTCGGTTCTGCTCGTGCGCGCCGGAGCGGAGGGCTCGCTCGCGTTGAGTGCCGATGCAATTGAGGCGCTTCGCGTGGTTGCCGCTGAGACGCCGGTGATTGAAGTGTTGCGGCTCGCCAAGTCACTGTCGGCCACCGACTTCCGCGCCGACCCGCAGTCGCCGCTGCCGCTCGAGCTGGCGTTGATCGAGTTCGTCGAGACTCCGGTGCTCGCGCCTCCGGCTCAAAAAGCGGGTCAGCCGGGGAACGAAGAGGCGCGCCCCAAGCCGACGGGTTTACAGCCTTCGGGCGCCGTCGACCGCATACGGTCTGCTATCACGCCGCGGAGCGGACCGCCGCCGCTGGCGCGTGCCACCGCTGTCGAGGTAGTACCGTCCGCGAGAAGTAATGGCACTGTCGGCGCGGTCGGAACCCCAGCATCCGTATCCGATTCAGACAGTGCGAGGTTGGTTGCCCGGCAAAGTGGCGCGCCTGCAGCGGTAACCCTCGAAGACGCTCAGCGGCGCTTCCGTGACATTTACGAACGCTGCAGTGAGCTCGACAGAAGCGCCGCGCGGCTATTGAACAGCGGCGGGTGTGATATCGTCGGGATTGACGCGGCGGTTGTGACGATCGGTATGAGGCATCCGCGAATGGTGACGCTGGCAGCCGCGGTCGAATCGACCATACGACGGAGCGTGAACGAGATCCTCGACGGAGAGTACAGGGTGACCTATACGCACGTCCCGGATGTGCCCAGCCGCCTGCAGCTTTCGGCCGCCGAGCAACCGAGCCACCTGCTGGACGAAGCGCTGAAGTTGGGAGCAAAGCCGGTGGGGCGCGCCTGAAAGTGCCCCGCGAACCGATCGGCAAGTTACAGGGAGGGAACCGATGAACCGAGCACAACGGCGGTCCGGCGGCGGCGGCGGGGCCGGCGGTTTCGGCGGTATAAATCCCGACATGTTGAGGCGGGCCCAGGAGCTTCAAAACAAGCTGCTCCAGGCCCAGGAGGAGGCTGCCTTAGCAGTGACCGAGGGGACTTCTGGCGGCGGCGTGGTGCGCGCCCAGGTCAAGGGCGACATGAAGGTCATCGGTATTTCGATCGAGAAGGACGTCGTAGACCCCGAAGACGTCGATATGCTCCAGGATCTGATCCTTGCCGCGATCAAAGACGCGCAGGACCGGATCGAGGCGAAGCAGGCTGAGACAATGGGTTCGTTGACCGGCGGCCTTAAGATCCCTGGACTGCTCTAAGGGGTGGCAGTGGCGATGGCCGGCAGTTGCGCTTTCCCGATGCTGTGACTGTGCCTTAGCAGGTTTGGTATAATAAGTACAGTCATTGAGAGGTGAATTTGCTTGTCCAATGCCGCTTCTCTCGCGGCCGCCCCGGTTGCGAGACTAATTGACGAATTTCATAAATTGCCGGGAGTAGGTCCTAAAACCGCTCAACGTCTTGCTTATTACATCCTACGAACAGGTCCGGACGACGCGCACGCGCTTGCGCAGGCAATTATCGACGCAAAAGAGCAAATAACGTTTTGCTCGTCCTGCCAGAACATGACCGACGTCGAGCCGTGCAGCATCTGCCGCTCCGATAAGCGTGATGCCGCCACGATTTGCGTGGTGGAAGAGCCGCTCGACATCCTCGCGATCGAACGGACGCGCAGCTACTCGGGGCTTTATCATGTCCTGCACGGCGTCATCTCGCCGATGGACGGGATTGGACCTGATGACCTGAAGGTGCGTGAGTTGATCGGCCGCCTCCGGGATGGCTCTGTGCACGAGGTCATCATGGCGACCAACCCGAACATCGAGGGCGATGCGACGGCGATGTATCTGGAGCGGCTGATTACGCCGCTGGACGTGCGCGTAACGCGCCTCGCGCGCGGTCTGGCGATGGGCGCCGATCTCGAGTATGCCGACGAGGTGACGCTGACGAGGGCGTTTGAGGGCCGGCAGCTAGTCTAGGAATGCGGTAACCGAACGTGGCTGGAAGAATTCCGCGGGTCTATCGGGCCGAAGCTGTCGTGCTGCGCCAACGCCGTCTGGGTGAGGCCGACCGCATCGTCACCCTATTCACGCCGCAGCTCGGCAAAATCGATGCGGTCGCCAAGGGTATCCGTAAGCAGACGAGCCGCAAGGCGGGCCACCTGGAGCAGTTGAGCCTGACGTCGCTGTTGCTTGCGAGCGGTAAGAACCTCGACATCATCACCCAGGGAGAGACGATCGAAGGGTTTATGCCGCTGAGGCAGGACCTTGAGCGGCTTGCCCGCGGCCTCTACGTCGCCGAGCTCGTCGACCGCTTCAGCGAGCTGCGCGCAGAGAACTACCCGGTCTTCCGCTTGCTCGTGGAAACATTGCAGCGGCTGTCGAGCACCGTCGCAGTCGAGTTGGCGGTTCGATACTTCGAGCTGCACCTGCTGTCGCACCTCGGCTACCGGCCCGAGCTCGGTCGCTGCGTGGCGTGCAGGGCCGACCTCGAACCCGTGGAGAATTCGTTCAGCGCCGCGCTGGGCGGCGTCGTTTGTCCCGAGTGCAGATACTCGAACGTACGTCTTTGGCGTCTGAGCGTCAACGCGCTCAAGGTATTACGCCTGCTAGAGCATGGCTCGTTTGAGGACGCGGAACGGCTGCGGTTGACTCCTGAACTGTCGATGGAGCTGGAGCTGTTGCTGCAGGGATACGTACGGCACGTGCTGGAGCGGAATCCACGGTCGCTGGAATTCGTCGATGCGGTTCGGCGGACACACGACTCGCGGCTGAAGCCCGCGCTGGCACTGGTCGCCGAGTCCGCCGCCGCGTACGAACCGGGCAACTGACACAATGGTTGGACGCCATCCCGCATGATAGGATGAAGCGCGCCGCGGTAATCTATTCTGCCCCGTACTGCCGCGGCGGACTTGGGGTTGAGGTGGTTTGTGCCGGTTTACGAGTTCTATTGCGAGCCATGTGTCGGCGTCTTTGAAGTATTACGACCGATTCGCGAGGCGTCGGATGCGGCGTCATGTCCGGTGTGCAGCAGCGATGCCAGACGGATGATGCCGACATCGTTCAACGCGTTTACGTTCCGCGATGGGTATCCGCGCCGCATTCCCGATAAGGGCACGTATTGGCACCTTGGCAAGGAAGTAAAGAACCTTGTCACGGGTCCCGTGCGTCCCAACGAGCATCCGGAGATTAACAAGCCGGAGCCGAAGCGGAGGCCGCTCAAAGGCGACGTGATCGACGCGCATGAAGCGGGCCGGATGCAAGCTCAAGCGAAGGCGATAGAGGAGCGAGAGCGACAGTCGGCGATCCAGGTCTACGAGAAAACCCAGGCCAAGAAGAGCAAAACCGCAGACACGGTGTAGCTATCAACTCGCCCGGGTCAGCACGTATTCGGAGAGATCAATAAGGGCCGTCTTGGCTTCGCCATTTGAAAGCGGCGCGATCGCTTCGAGACCGCGATTCATGAAGTCTCGCGCGACGGCTTCGGCGTCTCGAAGCGCGCCCGACGAGTGCACGGCCTCTAGCACCTCAGCCAGCCGCTGCTGACGGTTACGGCGCGCCAGGAACAACCTGCGAACTGGATTTTCGCCTTCGGTCCGCTCGATGAGCAGCAGCGCCGGCAATGTCAGTGTGCCGGACAGCAGGTCGCTTCCGACCGGCTTGCCCATGATCGCCTGATTGCCCGTGTAATCGAGGATGTCGTCAACGATCTGGAACGCCATCCCCAGGTTGAATCCGTATTCCCGCAAGGCGTCGATCCACGGTTCCGGGCACGCACTCGCGATCGCGCCGCCTTCACACGCCGTACCGAACAGCGATGCGGTCTTGCCGGCTATACGGCCGAAATAGTCACGAACGCCCTTGCCGTAGTCGAAAGCGCTCATGTCCTGCTGTAACTCGCCCGTCGCAATGGACATGATCGTCTTTGAAAAAAGGCGCACGAGGCGCACGCTGCCCGTACTGGCGATGAAATCGGCCGCGTGTGCGAACATGAAATCGCCGAGCATGACGCTCGCCGCGTTGCCAAACAGACCATTCGAGGTTTCGCGGCCGCGGCGCAGCGGGGCTTCGTCGATCACGTCGTCGTGGACCAGCGTCGCCGAATGCAGCAGCTCGATCGACGCCGCGAGCGGCACGAGGCTTGTCAGATCGTAGTCGCCGAACTTTCCGGCTAGCAGCGCCAGCGCCGGTCGCAGGCGCTTCCCTTCACCACCAAGCACGTGGGCCAGCATTCGCGCCAGCGGCTCGTACTCGACCTGCTTGACGGACGCGAGTGCCGCGTCCACGCGCGAGAGGTCGTCCGCTACCGGTCCGTAAATTGATACCGTAGTCAACTGGCTCCCCTGCGTGCCGCGCCCGCACCTGCGGGCTCGTCGAGGCGGAACAGACGGCGTGCATTGGCGCCTGTGACGATTCCCAGGTGCTCGGCGCGCTCGCCGCGCAGTGAGGCGATCATTTTCACCGTTTCCGGTAGGTACGCGGGCTCGTTTCGTTTACCGCGCCACGGCAGCGGCGCCAAATAGGGGCTGTCCGTCTCCACCAGCAGGGAGCTCTGAGGAACCGCTACCGCGACCTCTTTCATTCGATCCGCTTTCGGATAGGTGACGGTGCCGGGCACGGATATCAAGAATCCCAGCGCCAGGAACCGCTCTGCCCAGGACGTATCATAGCCGAAGCAATGAATGACCCCGGGATCCATCGCCGCGGCGCCCGCGGACTCCCGCCAACCACGCAGGATAGCATACGTGTCTTCCGCGGCATCGCGCGAATGAACGACGATCGGAAGCCGTTGGGTTGCGGCCAGCTCGATCTGATGCTGAAATACAGCGCGTTGCGTTGGGCGTGGCGAAAGGTCCCGATAATAGTCGAGACCGATTTCGCCAATCGCGACGACCGCTGTGGAATTCGCCAGTTCGGTCAGCCGCTCCCACGTCGCCGCGGTCGCGTGTGCGGCCTCATGCGGATGCACGCCCACCATTGCCCACACCGAGTCGAATCGCTCGGCCAGCTTCACGGCGTCGACGCTCGACTGTTCGTCGTCCGAGGCGCAAACGATCGTGCCCACGCCGGCCGCAGCGGCTCGGTCGACGACGCCGGCGGCGTCGCCGCCGAACTGACGGGCCTGGATATGCGCGTGCGAATCGACGTAAGGCCCCGGTCGCTCTCCGTTCACGTGCCTAGTCGCGCTTCCTCTTCTGCGACGATGGAGGGATCGAGCTTCTTGAAAAGCGGCGCTGCCGGTGGGAGTGCACGGCCGGGCTCGGGTATAACGTGCCGCCACCCCAGTTCCTGAACGCTTGCAGTCTCTCCCAGGTAGCCGTTCAGTCGCTCACTTGAGTGCGGCAAGAACGGGTAGAAGGCGGTTCGCAAGGCAGCGATAACCGCTAGCGCGGCGTACAACGAATTCGCCGCCGACTGCCGGTCCTCCTTGATCGCTTTCCATGGCGCCGTCTCGTCGAGGAACCGGTTTGCCTCCTTTGCAAGGCCCATCGCGCCACTGATGGCGGCCCTGAAGTGGCAAGCCGCGATGTTGCTGCCGACCTCGTCGATCACCTCCGAGCAGCGTGCAATCAGCCGTTCAGCCCGCTCGTCCAGGTCGACGGGCTCCGGAACTCGCCCATCGAAGTGGCGGGGAAGCTGGGTCGTGACGCGATTGACGAGGTTGCCCCAGGTCGCGACGAGCTCGTCGTTGTTGCGTCGCAGGAACTCGGCCCAGGTAAAGTCGGTATCCGACGTCTCCGGCATCGAGGCCGAGAGATAGTAACGCAGCGGGTCGGGGTCATAGCGGGTCAGGTAGTCCGGCAACCATACGGCCCAGTTCTGGCTGGTCGACGACTTGCGGCCGCCCAGGTTGACGTACTGGTTGGCCGGGACGTCGAAGGGCAAGTTCAAATCACCGTGACCCATCAGGTACGCCGGCCAGTGGAGCGTGTGGAACCAGATATTGTCTTTGCCGATGAAGTAGTAACTCTTCGCCGCTGGATTCTGCCAGAAATTGCGCCATGCGTCGGGCGACCCCTGCAGTTCGGCCCATTCGATCGCCGCAGACAGATAGCCGATCACTGCCTCGAACCAGACGTAGATCCGTTTGTTCTCCCAGCCCTCGATTGGGACGCGAACGCCCCAGTCGATGTCGCGGGTTATCGCGACGTCGTGCAGCCCTTCGTTCAACATCCCGAGCGAGAAGTTGAGCACGTTCTTACGCCAGTAGCCCGACTTCACGCCGTCGTCAAGCCAGGCGCGCAAGGGCTCTTGAAAAGCCGACAGCCGCAGGAACATATGCTTGCTGGTACGGATATCGGGAGGATTGCCGCAGAACTTGCAGCGTGGCTCCCGTAGCTCAATCGGATCCAGGGGACGGCCGCAGTTATCGCACTGGTCGCCGCGAGCCTGGGTGAAACCGCAGTGCGGGCACGTTCCCTCGACATAGCGGTCGAGCAAGAAGCGCCGATCGGTTTCGCAGTATGGCAGATCCTGCATGCCCTCGTAGATGTAGCCCCGTTCCATCAGCCGAAGAAAGAAATTCTGGCTTACCCGCGAGTGATTCTCGGTCGCGGTCGTCGTGAAGAGGTCGAAGGTGATCCCCATCCGCTCCCATGTATAGAGAAACGACTGGTGAAACTCGGCGACGACATCCTCGGGCGACCTGCCTTCACGCTCTGCCCGAACCGTAATCGGCGTACCGTGCGTGTCACTGCCGGACACCATTAAGACGTCGTTTCCGCGGGTTCGGTGATAACGGGCGAAAATGTCGGGCGGCAGGTAGGCGCCGGCGAATTGCCCCTGGTGGATGGGACCGTTCGCGTATGGCCACGCGACGCCGATGAAGATCGTTTCCGGCATGTCCCGATCCAGTTTGCTTCACCGGATCGTAGCACAGTCGTGATGAGCGTCACAGACGAATCGATGCGGTCCGTGGCTCCGGTATAGCCTGACGTTATTCGGTCTTTAATGCTTCCCAGGCTGCGTATGCCGACCGGCGCGAGACGCCAAATCTGGCGGCGGCTGCTGCGACGGTGTCGCGTGCACTACCGCCCGATGCGCGCCGCTCTCGGAGGAATATGCCGAGGCCGGCGGCGTCGGTCTGGTCCCACTTTTGGGGTTCGGCGCCTTCGATGACCAGGGTGAACTCGCCCTTCGGCGTCGAGAAATGTTCGATCGCCGTGGCGGCCGAACCTCGGAAGACCTCTTCGTGGAGTTTCGATAGTTCGCGGCAGACGGCGAGGCGCCGGTCGCCGAGCACGGCTTCAAGGTCACGCAGCGATGCAAGAACGCGGTGCGGGGTCTCGAAGCCGACCAGTGTGTGGCCGGACCAGCCGTTCGCGGTAAGCAATTTCCGGCGTTCCGCGGAACGATGCGGCAGAAAGCCGAGGTAGGTGAACGACGTAATCGGGAAACCGGCGACGGCAACGGCCAGCGGCACCGCCGAAGCGCCGGGAAGTCCAATCACCCGGTATCCCGCGGTTACCGCTTCGGCCACGAGTCCTTGACCTGGGTCGTTGATTCCGGGCATCCCCGCCTCGGAGACGAGCGCCACGTCGGACGTGGCCAATGCTTCCATTACGCGCGGGGCGCGCACGGCATGGCTGTGTTCGGTGTAGCTCTCGAGCTGACCGGTGATCTTGTAGCGGTCCAGCAGGCGGCGCGTCGTACGGGTATCTTCCGCGAGGATCAAGCCTGCCTCGCGTAGGACCCGCAGCGAGCGCAGCGTCACATCCTCGAGGTTGCCTATTGGCGTTGGAACGAGATACAAGACGCCGATGGCTGCTCCCGGCGCAGACCGCTGCCGTCCTAGCGCGGCCTGCCAGTCGCATTGTAGCGCGGTGGATCTTTACAACTTGATTACTGCGACCCGGTCAAATCCGGAAAGGTCTTTGACGATGGTCGTGCCGGCACCGCTGAGCGACGCCGTAAGAGCGAGAACTGCGGCCCCCTGGTCGTAGCCTATCTCCAGCACCGCGGCCCCGCCGGGGCGGACGCGCACCGGCAAGCAGGCGATTAGACGGCGAATCGCGTCCAGCCCGTCGGCGCCCCCATCGAGTGCCTCGCGCGGTTCCCAGTCCTTCACCTCTGGGGCGAGCGATTCTATCGCGGCCGACGCAATGTAGGGCAGGTTAGCCGCGACGATATCTACTTGACCGTGAACCGGATCGAGCAGGTCCCCTTCGAGAAATTTGACCCGGCCCGCAACACGCATCTCTCGGGCGTTATAAGCCGCGATAACCAGGGCATCGCGAGATCGGTCGGTTGCCAGTACCTCCGCTTCCGGTGCATGTTTCGCAACGGCGATTGCAATCGCGCCGGAGCCGGTTCCCACGTCGACAAACCGGACCCGTTTGCCTCGGTCCCGCAGATAGCCGGCCAACGCCAGGCTCTGTTCCACGAGCATCTCTGTCTCGGGCCGCGGGATCAGGACTCCGGGCTGCACGCGAAAATCGAGGCCATAAAACTCTCGATGCCCGGATATGTAGGCGGCCGGCTTGTGGGCGGCGCGCTCTCCCAACAGTTTCAGGAACGACCGATGCTGCTCGTGGCTTAGCTGGTCTGGCAGTCTCAGGAAGAAGTAGCTCTTATCGAGCCCCAACACATGGCGGAGCAGCAGTTCGACTTCCAGCGCCGGATCGTCGATTCCGGCGGCACGGAGTGCGGCGGTTCCCCGTCTCAGTGCATCGGTACCCGTCGGCGGCTGATTCGGACGGGGCCTGAACATCAGTCGGCCGCGGCGTTGCTTTCGTCGAATAGGCGCTGCTGGTTCCAGATGATAACGGCGTCGATCAGGTCATCTATCTGGCCATCCAGGATTCCCGGCAGGTTGTGAACCGTGATCGGCACACGGTGATCGGTGAGGCGATCCTGCGGGAAGTTGTAGGTGCGAATCTTCTCGGAGCGCTCACCCGAGCCGACCTGCGACCTCCGCGTGTCGGTCACTTCTTGCATCTGGCGTCGCTCTTCCAGGTCAAGAAGCTTTGCCCGCAAGAAGTTCCACGCCTTTACGCGGTTCTGGAGCTGCGATCGCTCATCCTGACAGGTAACGACGATACCGGAAGGGAAGTGGGTAAGGCGGATGGCCGTGGCGACCTTGTTCACGTTTTGGCCGCCCGCTCCGCCGCTGTGATACACGTCCTCGCGCACGTCCTTGGGGTCGATACGAAACTCGACTTCCTCGGCCACAGGCAGGACGGCGACCGTCGCAAGTGAGGTATGGATGCGGCCCTTGGCCTCGGTCTCGGGAACGCGCTGGACGCGGTGGCCTCCACCCTCGTACTTGAGGCGAGAGTAGGCGCCGTTTCCCCGCACTTCGAGGACGACTTCCTTGAAGCCACCGATGTCGCTAGGTGTGCTGGATATGATCTCAGTTTTCCAGCCATGGCGCTCGGCGTAGCGCGCGTACATGCGAAACAGGTCGGCGGCAAAGAGGGCCGCCTCTTCACCGCCTTCGGCGCCTCGTACTTCCAAGATTACGTTACGCTCGTCGCGTGGATCTTTTGGCAATACAGCCAGCTTTAGCTGCTGGGTAAGGCGTTCGACCTGGGGCGCAAGGCGGGCGACCTCTTCCTGGCCAAGCTCGCGCATGTCGCGGTCATCGCTTTCTTCGACCAGCACACGCGCTTGTTCGAGCTCGCGGCCCGCGTTTTTGTACTCCCGATACAACTCTACGGTGGCGGTGATTGCAGACTGCTCTTTGGCCAGCGCCTGGTAGCGCACGAAATCAGACGCGATTTCGGGGCGCGCCATTAAGGCGGACAGCTCTTCGTACCGCCTTTCGATGTCGTCGAGGCGCTCCCACATGAAGGGACTTCCTACTCTCCGCTATCGAACCTACGCGTCGAGATGAGACGCACGGGTTCAACTATACCGAGTTTATCACGCGGTCTCGCCATCACCCTGTAGCCTCGCCGTAATCATCGCGATGGCCTGGTCGGGCTCCACCGCCACTTCCGCGACCTGGCTGCGCAAGTCTTTGAGCACTGTTTCGCCTGGCGCTACGCCGATGATTAGCGCGAACCTGGCAGGAGTGCGGTCAGCCTGGCGAAGCTGCGATTTGAGGCTACGGTTGCCCGTCGCTACCAGTGCGCCCACGCCCTGGTGGCGCAACTGGCCGCAAATCTGGATGGCGAGCTGTCGGTCTTCTTCGCCCTTGAACGCGACGTAGACGTCGGGTCCGGGCAACGGCGGCGGCTCAACGCCTGCCTTCTGGAGGTTCAGAACGATTCGCTCGAGCCCCGTCGCGAAACCGATGCCCGGCGTCGGCTTACCGCCCAGGACCTCCATCAGTCCGTCGTAGCGGCCCCCGGCGCCGATCGTGCCGGTGCTACCCGAGTTCTCGGGGACGATCTCGAACACCGTCCGGGTGTAGTAGTCCAGGCCGCGTACCAGCCGCGGCGTCACCGTAAATGGAATCTGCAGGTCTCGCAAGTAACGTTGAACCCTGGAAAAGTGTGCGGCGCACGCTTCGCAGAGGTGTTGATCGATGGTCGGTGCGTTCGCGACGATCGGCTGGCAACCCGGCACTTTGCAGTCGAGCAAGCGCAGCGGATTCCGCTCGAATCGATCGCGATCGTCACTGCACACCTGGTCCAGCTTATCGGCGTAGTACCCGCGCAGGATGCGAATGTATTCGGGGCGGCAATTTCGGTCGCCAATGCTGTTGAGCAAGACGGTGAGTCCGCGCAGCCCAAGCTGAAGGTAGAACTGCCAGAGGAAATCGATCAGCTCGGCATCTACTGCCGGGTCTTCTTCGCCGATCGCTTCAAGGCCAAACTGGCGGTGCTCGCGAAAACGCCCCGCCTGGGGCCGTTCGTATCTGAACGCGGGCGAGAGATAGTACAGCTTCACCGGCTGCGGAAGGTTGAAAAGTCCGTGTTCCAGGTAGGCTCGGAGCGTGTTTGGCGTACCTTCGGGGCGTAGCGCCATCAACCGGTGGTCGCGGTCCTCAAACGTGTACATTTCGCGCCGCACGATGTCGGTTGCATCGCCGGTTCCGTGAATGAACAGCCCGGCTTCTTCAAATGTCGGCGTATCGATGCGTTGGTAGCCATACAGGGCGCTGAGTCGCTCCGCGGTCCCCATAACGTACCGCCAGTACGGCTGCTCCGACGGCAGGACGTCGACGGTTCCCCGAGGTGCCTTGTACATCGTTCTCTCTGATATGCTTAATAGTAAGGTCACAATCGCTGGATTGACCCGTTTGTGGCCGATGCCGGAGTCCTATGGAAGTCGCAGAACTGTTGTCGCGCGTTTCGGAGTATCTGCCGGCGGATCGCGTCGCGATAATTGAAGACGCCTACCGCTTCGCCGAATCAGCACATGATGGACAGATGCGACTGTCTGGCGAACCGTACATTCAACATCCGTTACACGCAGCATACACCGTGGCCGGCCTTCAACTCGACGCCGGCGCCGTTTCCGCGGCGCTGTTGCACGATACGATGGAAGACTGCGGTGTCACTTCGGCCCGGATGCAGGAGCAGTTTGGCCCGGAGATCACCAGGCTCGTGGAAGGGGCAACCAAGCTCAGCAAGATGCATTGGCACCCGGCAGAGGGCCGTCTGAACGACAGTTTGCAGGCCGAAAACCTGCGCAAAATGTTCTTGGCCATGGCCGAAGACGTGAGGGTCGTCATCATCAAGCTGGCCGACAGGCTGCACAACATGCGCACGCTGGACGCACAAGACCCGGTAAAGCAGGTCCGAATTGCGGCCGAGACGATGGATATCTACGCGCCGCTGGCGCACCGGCTCGGGATATGGCAGATCAAATGGGAGCTGGAAGACCTGGCCTTACGTCACCTGGAACCCGAAAAGTATCGCGAGATTGCTCAGCTCGTCTCATCAAAACGCGCATCCCGTGAACGGTACATCGGCCAGGTCGAGACTATCCTGACGGAAGAGCTGGCCAAGAGCCAGATCGCCGCCGAGGTGAAGGGTCGCGCCAAGCACATCTATAGCATCTATCAGAAGATCTCGAAGTACGAGGTGCAAGGCAAGTCGTTCAACGAGATTTATGACCTGCTTGCATTGCGCGTGCTGGTGGATTCCGTTACCGATTGCTACAACGCGCTCGGCGTGGTTCATAGCCTCTGGCGCCCAATCCCAGGGCAGTTTGACGACTACATTGCCAGTCCCAAGGACAGCATGTATCAATCGCTGCACACGACCGTCATGTGCCTTGGTCAGCGACCGCTGGAGATACAGATCCGTACACACGAGATGCACGACATGTCTGAGTACGGTATCGCTGCCCATTGGCGCTACAAGGAAGGCGGCAAACGCGACCAGCGCTACGAAGAGCGAATGGCGTGGCTCCGGCGACTGCTCGAGTGGCAGCGGGATATGTCCTCCGCCGACGACTTTGTCGATTCGGTAAAGACGGACGTCTTCTCGGATCAAGTATTCGTCTACACGCCGAAAGGCGAGATCAAAGACCTGCCTGCGGGCTCGACGCCGCTTGACTTCGCCTACCGTATCCACACCGACCTGGGTCACAACTGCGTCGGCGCCAAAGTCAACGGCCGCCTGGTATCGCTCAACTCCGCGCTGTCGAACGGCGACGTGATCGAGGTGGTGACCAGCCGCACGTCGCGGGGGCCATCGCGCGACTGGCTCAACGCCGACTTGGCCTTTTTGAAGACGAACCACGCGCGGGAAAAAGTACGGCAATGGTTCAAGCGGCGCGAACGCGATGAGAATATCGACCGCGGCCGCGAGATGCTGGAAAAGGAGCTTCGACGGCTGGGGGTCAACCTCGCCGAGAAGCAACAAGAGCTGCTCAGGCTCTTCCATCAGGACTCCGCCGACGACCTGTTTGCCAAGATCGGCTGTGGCGACCTGAGTACGCATCAAATAGCGTCACGGCTTGCTTCGGTTATGGAGGCGCGCCAGGAGCCGATTCTGCCGCCGCCCGTGCCCAGCATGCAGAGGGTTGTCGCCTCAAACATCCAGGTGCTCGGCCAGGATGACCTGCTGACGTCGATGGCGCGCTGCTGCACCCCCGTACCGGGAGACGAGATAACCGGTTACGTGACCCGCAGCCGCGGCGTGACGATCCACCGCGCCGACTGCCCCAACGTCGTGAACACCGGCGAGGATGAGCGCATCGTGCCCGTGCAATGGGGTCGCAGTGAGCAAAAGTACCCGGTCGCTGTGCAGATCCTGGCCCTCGACCGCGTTGGCCTGTTGCGCGATATTACGACGCTCATCAGCGACGAGAACGTGAACATGAACGGCGTGCGGACTCAGTCAACCGGCAGCCACGAAACATCCGTCTACCTCACTGTCGAGACGACCGGCATCGAACAACTAACGCGGCTGCTCAACAAGCTGGAGGGCATCCGCGGCGTACTCTCGGTCGGCCGCAGCCGTGAAGGCGTCCGCGCCGAGGCATAGGCCACGGATACGTGCCCGTAGCCGGCGGTTAAAACCGCAGGCCTAGCTTACAAACCGGCCTGCGCCGGTTGGGCCAGTCCGCGCAGGCGGACTTCGCAGCGTAAGCTCGCGACCTTGGTCGCCGGGCTGCGTGGGCCTGCTAACTGGAACGCCCGACGGCAAACGGTAGCCGGCTAGCGAGATGCGGCGGGCGTCGGGGTTGCTGCCGGCGTGGCGGTTGGCTCTGGTTTCGCATCGCCCACGCCGTTGATGGTATTGACGACGCGGAACAGGTCTCCTTTTTCCGAAAAATCCACGGCAATCAGGTTTGGAAACTGGCCGCGCAGCTTCTGACAGCGGCGCACGCGATCCAGCAGGGTATCGTAGGCATTGACCTTCGCCGCATCGTCCTGCGACGGCGTCTGGCTTTGAACCCAGTTGTTAATCAGGAACAGAGGCGAATTCGCCGTGCCGCGGTTCAACGCACAGCTTGCATCGCTCTGCAGGTCGGCCGGCGAATTGAAGGCGTAGGGCGTGTCCTGCGCGATGCTCCAGCCGTCGTGGTACCAATCGGGCTTCGTGGCATTGCCGACGTTCTCCGATAGAACCAGCACGCGCTCGTCGAGATCGATCATCTGGCGTAGGGTTGGCCACGGCGTCCCGGGTTGGTGAGCATAAACGCGATCGATAAGACCGGTGCGGATGAACGCGTCCTCGGTGTCGGCGGGCGAAACGTAGTCTCCAAAGAAGATAATGATGACCTCGTTCGGGTTGTCGTCGAGAAAGGAGTTGATGTCGTTGAGCGCGTCTTCAAGGAATACCGCGCCGAGTTCGCAGAAGCCGTGACAGAGATAAGCGTCGCTCTGGTCGCCCTTTGCAGGCTTACCGAAGCTCGCCTGTAACCGCTCCACGGCCGCCTCGCCCTCAGGTCCCAGGTTCTCTACCAGCTCCTTGTGCTCCTGCTCGGTCTCGCGGCTGAGATCGGTCAGAACGCCTTTTTTCGTTTCGATGCCGTAGTGCGTTTTCACCAGCAGGCCGCGTACGCCGGAGTCAAGCTGGCTGCGAATGTCGTGCAACTGCTCGGCAAAGTAAAAGCCGGTCACGTCGGCCGCGGACTGACTGTTATGGGTCGCGGCGAAGGCAACTTCGGTGATCGCGCGGTCGCAAAGCTCTACGTAGCCGTTGCATTTCTGCGGCCCTTCTGCTTCGGCCACGTCCTGCTCCGTGAAGCTCGATCGGTTGAGATATAACGCCGTGCTGCCGACAAACACTGCGATAAGGATCGCCCCACCGGCTGCCAGGCGCACGAAAAGCGAACGCTGCACCGCGCGCACGTTTTCCGTGCGCGTTCGCCGTTGCCGCGGCTCCACTGACGCCAAGCCGGTGAGGTGTAGCAGTTCGGTTCCAAAGAAGTACAGGAGCAGCAGCCCACAGGCTCGCAACGCCACGCTCAGAGCAAGCGTCGGTATGGCGATCAGCACCGCTCCCAGCGCCACACCGGCGGCGGCGTAAGCCAGTTGCAGCGGTCGAGAAGTCGGTAAACGCGTGACCGAGCGTCACAGCCCTTCAAACTGTCCGCGCGCCCCCGTGGTACGAAAGGTCGCCGTGGCGGCCGCGGCTACGAGTATGCCGCCGATATCGACGATCCACAGCCAGGTGGACAACCGGTTAAGGAACGTGTCGTAAACCGAACCGGCGGCGCTGGCGGTGCTATCCACGTCGAACTGGCGCACGAGGATCTGGTGTCCGACCCCGATCGCGAGAAACAGCAGCAACGACGTCACGGTGAGCGAGATGCCGATCGCGATGATCGTTTTCCGCCGGCTGGTAGCGATCACGACGGACGCGGCAAGTGCGAAGACGCCGACGATTCCGAGCGCAAACATCAACGTATGCAGGTCATTGAGCGTACGCGTCAGACCGGGCGCGACGCCACCACGACCGATCTCTATTAGACCGGTTTTCAGGTCCGGTGGGATCTGATCGGCGATCTGGGGGTTGACGACGCGCAGGCCGCTCAGTGCGAGCGACAAGCCGTCGGAAACATCCAAAGCCAGACTCCGCTTATCGGTGCTGAAGACAGAATGGTGCAACTGGCCGACGGCCGGCACCAGAATTCGCCCGAATACCGGCGTCGAGATGATCGTCTCGATCACGGTTTCCAGCAGCGGTCGAATCGTAATCAGATCAGGCTTGGCTTTCACCGCCTGATCGACCAGCACGCGGCTGATTTCGGTCTTTACCGGTGGCTTTCTCGCGGCAGAAATGGCGATCGAGGCGAAATGGTTCGAGTTGAAAACGGAATCGTCCGCCCAGAGGTAAACGATGCCGACCATCGTGAGCAGCGTCCCCACGGCGGCCAAGATGACTGAGCTAACCGTCCTGCCGATTCGAAGTGATGTCCGCCGTCTCGTCACCGCCGCCTCATTTCTGTTCCTGTCGCGCCGTCTGAGCTTCCGGGTCTCCGGGCGCGCCCCGAACGGAACCGCCACAAACTTGCGCGGATTGTGTCAGATAAGGAGCAACCGATCTACCGCGATTCGGCGCGATCAACGTGAATGCTGGCGATCTGACGATGGTCGAGATGTATCGGGAGGATGATCACTCCGCTTACTAATTCAATGGAAGCCATTGCACGCGCACGACGCACAACAATCGCCCGCCTCTCCGACATATCGGACCAACGAAGGAATCGGTCCACGGGGCGCGCGTGCGCACGGGTGTACACTGCGCCACGGGCCTCGGGGGCTGGTTGTCCCCGGACGGTGGCAGTGGTGTCTTTCCCCAGCACACGATCGCCGTTTGTCGGACGTCAGCAGGAACTGGCGACGTTGTCCGCATGTCTTGGCGCGGTGGGCGAAGGGCACGGCAGGGTCGTATTCGTAGCGGGCGAGCCGGGTATCGGCAAGACGCGGCTGCTCGCCGAGTTCGCGAGCCGGGCGCGCGCCGAGGGCTGGCGAATCTTCGCCGGCCGCGCCTACGAGACCGAGGGGATGCCCCCGTACCTTCCGTTCGCTGAGGCCCTTCGGGAGTACATCCGCTCCGCCCCACTGGAAACGTTAGGGGAACACGTCGAGGCGGCTGGGTCGGAGATTGCTCTGATCACCGCGGAGTTTCGCCGGCGCCTGCCCGACATACGCCCGAGCCCGCCCATGAGCTCTGAACACGGGCGCTATCGTCTGTTTGAGAGCGTCACGGACTTTCTACTGCGGGTTGCCATATCGGGGCAGTGCCCATCGGCGACCGGCCCGCGACGTGATGGCCGCGCGCGCGGTCTCCTCCTGATCCTCGACGACCTCCATTGGGCAGATACGCCCTCGCTCCTCCTTCTCCAGCATCTCGCCCGCCGGCTTTCCTCCGCGCCGCTGCTGGTGGCGGGTGCCTACCGCACCGTCGAGCTCGACCGGGCGCATCCGCTCACGACGGCACTGGCGGAACTGCGCCGTGAGGGCGTGTCGGAGCGGCTGCTGCTCGCGCCGCTCGCCGCCGACGCGATCGCGGCGCTGATCGAAGCGATGATCGGCGCTACGCCGGCACCGGCCGTAGTCGAAGCCGTCGAGCGCCAAACAGACGGCAACGCTTTCTTCCTCGGTGAAGTGGTCCGGCACCTGCAGGCCCAGGGTCGTGACCTGACTGACCCGGACGCTGTAACTGCCGAGGAAGTCATTCCCGAGGGCGTACGCGAGGTGGTTGGCCAGCGCTTAGCCAGGCTTAGCGCCGAGACGAACCGGATGCTTGAAGCCATCGCGGTGCTCGGCGACGGCTGTGGCGCACAGCTACTGGCAAAGGTTAGCGGCCTCGAAGATGTGGCTATGCTGCACGCACTGGACGAGGCCCTTAGAGCCGGGCTGGTCCGCGAGGAAGGGGCAGCCTACCACTTTGCCCACGCTTTGATTCGTCAGGTAGTCGATGGCGATCTGGCCTCGCTGCGGCGGCAGCACCTCCATGTGCGGGCGGCTGAGGCGATCGCAGAGCTACATGCGGCCAACCTGGAGCCGCAGCTTGCAAGGCTTGCCTCCCACTACCGGCTGGCGGGGACTCTGGCGCCGAACGAGAAGCGTATCGATTACGCGGAGCGGGCTGGTGCGGCCGCGGCTGCCGTCTGTGCCTACGAGGAGGCCCACCAGCAATGGACAGCGGCACTGATACTGCTGGAGGCACAGGCTGGTACAGCGGAACGACGTGCGCGCCTTCTCGAACGCCGCAGCGACGTGTCCCTTCCGGTCCTTGGACAAGCGGCTGAGGCCGCAGACCTCGAGGAGGCCCTGCGTCTCTATCAAGGGCTCGGACAACGTGAGCAGGCGGCGCAGATCTGCGCTCGTCTGGGCACAGCCTATTGCGCGATTGGTCGCGATATGGACATGCCGCGGGGTCTCGAGCTTTTGCGGGCAGCAGAGACGGTGCTGCATCAGGGGCCGGAGAGCGTGGGCCTGGGCGAACTCTATCTCGGTCTTGCGGTCGCGGACCTCTACGGTCTACGGACCGGGGAAGGCCTCGCCGCTGCCCAACGTGCGATGGACATTGGCGGTCGGCTTGGGGACGAGACCCTCGCGGGGAGGGCCAGCACACTCTTCGGGTGGCTGGCCGCGGCCGGGGGCCGGCTCGCTGAAGGACAGGCGTTGCTGGAGCAGCGGTCGCAGGCCGGCGCGCCGGCGCCGCCGTTATTTTCAAGCGGCACTGCCGCCTCATGGCGCGGCCACCTCAGCCGGTATCGCGGCGATCCGCGCGATGCCCAGATCTGGTTCCGGCGCTCGCTGGCAGGTTCCCGCCAGGGGCAGGCTCCCCTGGAACATCTGACGTTAGCACGCAACCTGGCTCTGGCCCACGTCGAGGCCGGCGAACTCGACGCGGCTCGCCCGTTCGTGGCGTCGGAGCTCGCGTCGCACCTGGCGCTCGATGCGCATGTGGCCTTCTGGGAGGGCGATTGGGCCAGTGCTGCTGCCGCATGGTCCGAAGGACGGATCGTGGCGCAGCGGCAGGGGAATCGCTGGGCCGAGGTACATTGTGACTTTCTGCTGGCGCGGCTCCATTTCGTCCGAGGCGAACATGCCGATGCGGCCGCGTTGCTCGACGAGATGCTCGGAAAGGCCACAGACCAGGACCTGATGATCGATCTGGCGGGCCACGCGCTGCTGGCGCTGGTGCTTGGCGAGATAAACAGCACAGCTCAGGCGCAGATACACCTGACGCGCTGCCACGAGATTCTCGCCCAGGGTGAAGACTGGCGCGGACTCGCGGGCCGCGTCACGCTGGCCGAGGCGGTTATAGCGGGGGCAGCGAGAGGCTCCGAGGTGGACACATTGTACGACGGGGCGATCGCCCGGTTTCGTAGCTTCGGGCTCCCGTGGGACGAAGCGGAGGGTCTGCACTACTGGGCTCGTGCGCTGGGAGCAGCAGGACAGTTCGCGCGCGCGCTCGATACGTTCGACGCGGCGATCGAGGTCTATCGCAACCATGGGGCCGGCGAGCAATGGCCGGAGCGGGTGCTGAACGACAGGCGACGTCTCCTATCGCGGCCGGCAACATCGCCTTCTGTCCCTGGTTATCCGGGCGGCCTATCGGCGCGTGAAGTAGAGGTTCTGCGGCTGATCGCTGCCGGTCAGAGCAACCCCCAGATCGCGGAGGCCCTGGTCATCAGCCTCAATACCGTCGAGCGGCACGTCAACCATATCTTCGGCAAGACAGGTACGACCAACCGCGTTCAAGCGGCCATCTACGCGCAGCAGCACGAACTGCTTCAAGAGCAGCTTCGAACGAGCTAACAACCGGCCATCTCCCGTGGTCCTGTTGCACCGCCAAGCTTTCCAAAGACCCATAACAGCCCGCTGTTAGCAGCCTCTCCCGCTGTCTACGTCCACCATCATCGACGTTGACCAAAATCACGGCGCGCCGTGATGACAAGTGCGGCGCCCGACATGACTATGGTTGCAGAGGCGCCTCGGATATCGTTCAGTACCCAGATCTAAGAAAGGAACCGATCATGGCGTACCCTTCAGTCCGCACGACTACGGTTCGTGTCCTGGCCCGGCATAGTCTTCGACGCTCCATTATCGTAGCCGGACTCCTGCTATCGGCTGTTCTGCTGGCGGGCGGGGTCCACTACGGCCTGGGCGCACGGACGGTCCACGGTCAGAGCAACCGGCAGAGCCAAGCCGGCCCGCAGACGTTCATGGAGCAATCCTTTGCGGCCACCGGCCTACCGGCCGGAGAGGCCACGGGACTGGCTCGGCATCAGACCTGGCCGTCTGGCTTCACTTCCAAGCATTCCCACGGGGGGCCGACCTACATCTACGTCATCTCCGGCGACCTGGAGATCAGCGACGCCGATGGCACGAAGAACTATGGAGCAGGCGACTTCTTCTGGGAGATGGCGGGACACGTCCACACAGGGCACACGAATGGCGGCGCGGAGTTCTTTGTCCTGTTCCTGCTGCCTCCGGGAGCGGATCCCACGATCCCGGCTCAATAGGCGACGTTTGCCCCAAGGACACGGAATGGCGTACGCTCAGGGGCAAAACGCTGTCACGCATCGGAAGCGGGCGAGGTAAAAATAGTGGCGGATGAGTACCTGCTCGCCGGCCGCGGAGAAGTGGATCGGCTGCAGCTTCAGGCCCGTGTGTGGGAGCCGGAAACGGAGTCGATGCTTGACCGTATCGGCGTGCAACCGGGTTGGAACTGTCTCGACGTCGGCTGTGGTGCGATGGGCATACTGAGCCCCTTGAGCCGGCGGGTCGGTTCGAGCGGCTTCGTGGTCGGAATCGATGGCGACGCCCAGCAACTCGCGGCCGCCCGCGCCTTTATTCGCGAGAGCGGGCTAACAAACGTTGAGATTCTCAAGCGCGACGCCTACCGGACGGGACTACCACGCGGGTCCTTTGACTTTGTTCATGTGCGCTTTGTGTTTGCTCCGGCCGGGCGGAACGACGAGCTCTTGAACGAAGTAGTCGCCCTGACCCGGCCGGGCGGTATGGTCGCAATCCAGGAGCCGGACGCCGGCTCGTGGGCGTACTATCCACCGTTTCCGGCCTGGGTCAGGCTCAAGCAAGCAATCGTGGCCGCCTTCGCGCAGGGCGGTGGCGACTTCAATGCCGGCCAGCGAACCTACCAACTGCTGCTGGGGGCCGGGTTGCAGGACGTGCGGGTCCGAGCAGCGGTGCTCGCCTTACAGGACCGGCACCCTTATCTGCGACTGCCGGTCCAGTTCGCCACCTCGCTCCGAACCCGCCTCGTCCGAACCGGTCTCATGAGCGATCAGGAGCTCGGCGAGGCGCTCGCCGAGTGCGAGCAGACAGCGGATGCACCCGAGACCGTGGGCCTGACCTTCACGGTCATCCAAGTGTGGGGCCAGAAACCGGCCGGTTGAACCGGTACCAGCTCAGCCCTCCGGGTGCCGCCGGGGTATGACCGCTGGTGCGGCCCTGGCTCCAACCTGGGACAGGTCACGACCAACCTAGATAATCCGTACCAGTGGGGGTTTGGGTGCGTCCCCTGGTCCCCGTCGCCCCTATCGGAACGCCCGGTGGCGGCACCCACTCGAACCCCATCCGGGTCGGGCCCCATCGGCTGCTGCTCCAGTAACAAGCTGCGGTCGCGTCTCGAAGGCAGCGAACGTTTGTGCTTGACTGTCTGCGTATCACACCAGGCGGCGGGACAAAAGAGCTTTCTTATGCGGGTGCAGCTTGCCGTCAGGCGTGAGCCCCTAAGACCCTCCCGCGCTGGTGGGCACCGAGCAATTGGGAGCTCGGTTTCAGAACAGCCCGGCGTCAATACCGGGCTGCTGATCCCATGGTCCTCGCGCAGATGGCAGCGCCGCAGACCAGGCTGCGCTCGACGACCAAGATCCCGCTGATCCTGGTGAGATCCCCGTACGGGTTGCTGATCAGAGCTTGATAGGGCCGGCCCCCGTCCACGTGGCACAAGCGGGGCGCACTGGCTGCCGTCGCTGCTTACGTAGGGGGCTGGTAGGCCACTCGGGCCCCCTTGCGCATCGCGCTCAGCCCCTCCTCCACCGTCATCAACGGTGTGGTCTTGACGGTCTTGAATGCCCCGCTGGAGCCTACGGCCAGGGCCACCGCGGCGGCGCTGACGTTGTCCGGCACCTCGATGGTGACGAACACGTCGTACTCCCCGAAGGCATAGTAGAGCGATTCGAGCCGGCCCCCGACTCGTTCCATCATCGGACGGACGACGGTGGTGCGGTCCTGTGGGTTCTTCAACTGGGCTGCCCATGCTTCCGGGGTATACGCAACTTGAATCAGGTAGTACGGCATCGTATCCTCCCTGGCACCCTCTGCCGGCTAACGACAGCACTGACCGTGCACCTGCGACTGGTGCGCGTTATGAACAGGCTATACCCAGCGTCAAGTGGTGACGGCGATTATCCGTGCGGGCGCGATGCGTTTGCGATGTGCTGCCGCGCCGGTCGCGAGTAGGGCGAGCGAGACACCGTAACCGAACCTCACACGGAACCGTCTCGAATCTCGTGGTTTTTGAATAGGTCGGGGTGTTGGATACGTGGTGCCCACGCGGGCGATTATGCTTCCGGCTCGTAGCGGTAGATGGTTTTGTCCGGTCGTACGATAAAAATCCGGTCCTGGATACCATTAGGGCCCTGACCGCCCGACTGGCTTGACGGCTGCGCCTTTTCGAGCCTCCTGAGCGCTGTCCAGGCCGCTCTCCTCACCGCCTGCTCGGTAGCATAGCGGCCGCCCAAGGAATAGTGCTCGCCGGCAAAGGTATCAAAGCCTTGTAGACTCCAAGCTCGACTGCTGGACCTGAGCCCACGTAAGCGATTAAGTATCTTTCGTAACATGACGCCTCGTTCAGGGAGTGCTGCGGGGTCGTAGAACCCGTCGCTTGCGACGCCAACTTCCTGTCGCAGAAATCGCTACAAAGCGTCAGCCTCCGAGAATGTAGCCCAAGGCACTGGCGACTGCACCGACGAGCACAGCGCCGCCCGGCACCTTGCTCTTGCTGCCAGGCCACCCACCGGCCGCTCCGCACATGACACAGCGCGCCGTCAATGGACAGCTGGTCGCAAAACCTGGGTCCGATAACCTGCGCAATTGCTGGTCATATGGAACCACGAAATTTGGTGGTACGCAGGGAGTTTTTGCAGCGGGTTCCGAGAATGGCTGTTATCGGAACTGAACCAACTGGCGGCCGGTTCGCATAATAGACTAGCCAACCGCGTAACCAGGGCAATCTTCAAGGCGGGTGCAGGATGAATGTTAGCGAGCTCCTCGACGTGGTCCGCGCTCAAACTCGGCTAATGACCGAGGTTGCGACCCGACGAGCAAACATCGACGACATCAATGCCGCATACAAGGAGCGACGGCAACTGCTCCGCTCCGAACTCGACAAACTCTCCTTGGAAGACCCGAACCCGTTTGCTGACCTGTGGGAGTTCTACCAGTACTGGCGCGATAACGAGCTCCAGACCTACCAATCCCGCCGACTCTATATTGCACGTTTGTACCAGCCGCTTGAGGAGCAACTGCTCGGCCGAGCCGCCGTCCACACTGTGGAGGACCTCCCGTCGCTCCGTGCGTCCATTGCTCTACCTGACCGGCAGGTCATCGGCTTCATCTGGGAGTATTTCACAGAGCAGCACCAGTGGGCCCTGACGCGAACGCTCTACCGTCGCTTCACCAAACCGCGAGTCCTTGAGGCACTGGTGGCGCTAGGCGGGAGCGTTCTTTTTGAGCATGGTCATGCAATCGATATGCGCTTCGAGCTAACCCTGTTGGGGGCTCTCGTCACGGCGCCGGGCGACCACCTTGAGGCACTGCTCACTCGGTATCTGGCCTATGCACATGAGCGCTATTTGGCCACGGATGAGGTACGTGAACTGGGCAACGTAGAGATACAGGCGGCGCTCCGCCTGACGAGTGGGGAATCGCAGCAACTCTACCTGCTTCTGGGCCTCGGCTCGTGGTTCTTGACGGGTGGGACCAGTAGTGGGGCCGATGGTACCTGGTCGGTGATATTGCCGGCCATGCTTGCAGACGTGCCCCAGCAACCATCTACCGAGGACTTGCACGAATTCATCGAGCGTGAGGTCATAGCGTGCTACGACCCAGCGGTCCCCTACAAGGAACGCGAACGTGAGCGATATCTCCGCGCTGGCACTCTCGCAGATGCCGGCGTAGTTTTACGAGCGTCAGGGCTGCGGACCAAAGCACAGAGTCGACCATCTGCATCCCCTGCAGTAGCCCTTTCCCTCGACATGCTGGCCGACACGCAGCTGCGGGAGCGCGTTGGTGACCTTCTCGCCGCCGACGCCTTTTATGACCGCGTCGTGGCTCAGGTGGGCGTTCTTCTCGAGGACCGGGTGCGCAAGCGGATTGGCGCACGAGATGACCTCATCGGCACGGCGCTCATAACGGAGTCGTTTCGAGTCGGCTCAGGCAAGCTGGTGGTCAGCACTATCGACGCTGAACAAGAGGCGGCACACCAGCTATTCCGCGGCTTCATTGGAACATTCAAGAATCCATCGAGCCATCGGATAGTTCCGACTTATACATGGGGACAAGCGTTCTCCATTGTCGCTTTTGTCGACGTTCTTCTTGGCATCGTTAACAGCGCACAGGACAGGAAGTAGTGCACTACAGAAATCAGTAGTCGCTTCGTATGGTGTGAGAATGGCCATCTACGAAGTAGGGTCCAGACCCGGTTCGGATGGCAGGGGCGCTGTCCCGTTAATTCGAACCAAGCAACCCGCGGTTCGAGCGTAGCGGCCGGCTGGGTGATTCGGGGAATAGCGCTTACGCGAACAAAGGACAGGGAGCTTGCAGCAGTTGGCTCAGTACTCGTGGATGACCGCGTTCGATGAGACGTTGAAAACGAGACGGGTATTGAGATACCGCCCCGGGCGTGGTGCCTGAGCACCGCGGTGGCTGATGGGCTGTCTCACCAAAGGGTCGTTTTTGGTACGGCCAGTACGCCAGTGACTGGGTCCGAGAAGGCCGGTTCCTGGACCCAGCCACGCCGGGCCGGAGACGGAGGTCGTGGCAAAGTTTGACCGCGACCCTCGCTACGCCGAGATAGACGCTAGAGACATTCAGCGTCAGCATGAGTTCACCGGACCCCGATTACCAAGCTACCAGTCCAACCGCTTAGCCATTGAGGACCACTATGCAACTGGACGAAGCGCGTCGTCGAATAATCAACGGTTATGCCGAGGCAGGCCACCGGGTAGAGAGCAACGGTCAAGGCGGGTTCATCGTGTATCTTCGTGATGCCCCGTTTCTCGTCGCTGATGACGATATCGCTGAATATGCTTCCGTAGCAGAACGTATCGATACACTTGCAGCGCATCCAGTAGAATGCAGTATTGCCAATCTTTGCTATCGTGAACATCTCCTTACTGAGTCTGGTGCTAGCGGCGGCCTACTCACTTCCCGAGTTGGTGGACTCACTGGACAGCTATATACGTTTGGAGATATTAACGATGGTGAGCAGACCTATGCCGAAGTTGGTCCATGCACACCAGTTTTCAAGAACTACTTCCGCTTTTCGCCCGCGTATGTAGCTCGCTTGGAAGACCGTGTATGGGTGGCCACTTCTGAGCGAAGTGATAAAGAACCACCAGCTATTCGCGACATCAATCCTCGCCTAATGACCATACGCGTTCATAATATAACAGCTACTACTCAGGCCGCAGCGACCGCACAATCGTCCGCACTGTTCGAAGGGTGCTTATTTCAGTTGGCTTACCTGCGCTCGCTAAGTGTAGAGCTTGCCGATGAATGGCCCCAGCCCAGGTCAGCGGTACGCCGGTCACGGACTCGTCCATTTGAGTTTGGTGACCGTATTATTGGTCGTTCTTTCCCGATGCCACGAACCACCTTTAACCCTGAGGTAGTCCGGTTCTATCAAAGAGCCTTTGCCACGGATGACCCGGTAATACAATTTCTCTCTTTCTATCAAGTCATGGAATACTTCTTTGTACAAGTGTCAGATGAGCGTTTGTACGAGCAACTTGCCCGACGAATTCGTGACCCTAAATTCAACCTGAAACCTATGCATTTAGACCGCGTAATCCAAGACGTTCTCGACCATCGCAAGATAACGGATGAGACTGAAATGCTGAAGTCCGTGCTAACCAAATTTGTTGATGTACAGACGTTAATCAGCTTCATAACGGCGTATGAGACCTACTTAGGCGAAAAGATGTACACCAAGAAGAGGGTATTATTTGGTGAAGAGATTGAGGTCAGGCCGGTGGAAGGCCACGTCATTGCCAATGTAGCAAGTACAGTAAAGGCTATCAGAAATGCTGTCGTCCACTCGTCTGACCGATACGAGCGGCAGCAGAGATACATACCTAATCGCGCAGCTCACAAGTCATTGAGTCGAGAGATACCGCTCATGAGGTTCCTTGCCGAGCAGGTCGTTCTTGGAACCGCGAGCCCTTGACGGTTATCCCGACCGTCGTACAACCCGTCTTCTATGACGATGCTATTATTCCTTCACGCTCTAGAACACGTCGTACTTCTTCAAATTGAGCTTTAATATTACCCTTCGGAAATCTTATCTGTCCAAGTCCAGAAATATTTGAGAATTCTTCACATCCATCTTCTAGTAGAATGATTGCTCTTGTAAAGCCTAATCTTCCTTGAAATAGTCCCGCTTCGTGGACAACATTTAGCCTAGCGCGCATGTTGCCGTCTTGTTGTTCGTCTTCAGCGGTAAGAACTAAAACTGCAATCGCAGCGTTGTCAAGCATCTCTTGAAGCCGTGCAGCGGTCGAAACGCCAGCGGTCGGTACGCGATTGAACTCCTCCCACGGTAGATGCAGTCTATCCTGAATAAAATCCTTCAACTCCCTCCATAATGATGAGCGGCCATGTCCAATGAAGACGCTTGCTCCGACGGGTTGATGTGTGGCCATGATGCGCTCTTTTCTGGTGAGATGCGACGCAGTTCGGCGACACAGTTCCGCTAGCTTCTCAAGTACCTGATATGGATACTCAAGCGCGATAGTGCGAGCTAGTACACTTATATGTGGTGGAGATTGAACACCTTGCTGAATAGCAGTCGTGTCATACGATGCCACGGGATTCTTCGGAAACATGGCTGTGATTAATGCATCTTGGGTTACGATCATCAGTGAGGCAATCTCGCTTTTGATGCCATCAAGAAAAGCGTCGTGTTGATGTTCCATAGCGATGGTAATGAGAGATATTGCTTGGCTTTGTCCGGTTGTGAAGGTCTTTTGAAGGGCGGCGGCATGTTGTTGTGGTACTTCGAGGTTATGGTTCCCAGCCCGTCTGTAAATCTCCTGTACTACATCGTCAAAGGTATACTCTACCCACGCTCCAACAGTCTCTCGTATGAATGATGTGGGCTTGAGTCCCCACTCTACGCTGAAATGAGCACCAGGAGGGGTTGGCTGAAGGCCGTCATAGTACACGCGGGAATGATAGCCCCACCACGAGCCACTGAATGCCTTCCCAGCTTGGTTGGCGGCCTCGCGAAGGGTGACAAGTTGCTGAGTGCTCTCTGGGTCTTGATGGGCCGCTCGCGCGTTGTCCAGCTCGTCAGCGAGTTCGAGCAGTTCTGTCGCGACCGTTGTCATACTTAATCAGTCCGAAGTCGGGTTCATCTCACATCACGAGGGATAGAGAGAGAATCGCCATCAGTGTACTGTGGCGAACGTCGTCCATTGGCCGTTGTGCGGCGCTCCATGGCACTTCAGGCTGGCTCTCGCGAGAGGTTCAACTCCAAGAGCCGCGCCAGAATGTCCTGGTCGGCGAGGTCTGTCGGCCATCCATACGCGTCAAATACGGCGGCATCCAGCTTTCCGTGGGCGTTTATAAGCCACGTCGGACGTTGATTATAGAGGTTGGTCAGCGTCTGACTCTTGAGCTCGGTCGCCGTGGCGCCTGGTGGGTTGAGCCAGTTCTCCCGAAGGCGATTCAGCTCGGCTGCTGCAGCTCCAATTGCCTCATGCTGCGCAGGAGTGGGTTCGGGAAAAGCGAAAGTGTCAAAGCAGGTGGTGGGAGTGTATCGGAAACCACTCTCTGCCTCGCGTACTTGCGTTCCGAGCGCACGAGCCCAGAGTTCATGCGCTTGCGAGTGCAGTACGCCAAAGCAATAGTCATCGTCGCGAGCGAACACAATTAACTGTTGGTCAGCGAGCACGGCTTTGTCGAGCCACACGAATAAAACGGTGCTTGGCTACCATCGGGGTGGCGATGTAACGGGTCAGCGGAGCAAGAGCGGCACGGAGTCCGCCCATGGTCTCGCCGTGGTGCCACCAATACAGACGGCGATGCTCGCGATTGTTGGAGCTTCGTTGCGGCTTAACGACCCGCCGGAGATACTCAAATGGCACTTCATACATCGCAGCTTCACTCTGAGGCATATTGCTGAAGTCGATAATGAACTTTCCAGCGGGGCGCCCTGTCACATCAGCGCCATTCTTCCAAGGCCGTATGACCTCTCGATTGCCTCTTCCGTTAGGGTTTCCAATCGCGTCCACCATCTTGGCTGCTGTGCCTGCGTCAATATCGAACGAGCCTACCTTGGAGAGCCTCTGAATGAGGTGCCCACATTCGCTTTCAACCGCTGTGCCTGCGTAATGTCCAGCCGCGAGGTGAGGTTCGCGTTGATGCCCTCGACTGGTACGGCGGTCGCGAGTGCTTCCGCGGCTGCGCCATCCTTGCGCTCATTGAGCAGGCGCCGTGTCTCTGAGCCATTGTCAAAACCGACCATCGAGATATGAACTGCGGCGCCGTCCAGAATCCACGGACGGTCGGCCTGGGCATAGAAGATGTCCCCGCTTTGCTTGATGCGCTCCAGCACGAGCCGATTCGCTCCGCCACGAATTCCCTGAGTCGCTAACAGACCCACTCGCTTGGCACGCCCATTCGCAATCTGCGCCCGCGCCTTTTCGAACCAATAGCAGCACAGGTCTGCTCCGCCAGGAACCCGTCCCTGATACATTGCTCGGAGTGCGTTCACATAGGCGTTGCCTAGCTCTGAGCGCATTCTGCTTCCGCCCAGGAAGGGTGGGTTGCCAACAAGGACATCTGCCTCAGGCCACTCCGGCTCAGCGAGTGTGCCATCGTCGTGTGTGGTGAGAATCGCGTCCATGTGCTGGACAGTGTGCAGCGGCTTGAGCACAGGATTCGTCTCGTACCCGAACCCGTTGTCGTGAAGCCACTGGAGATAGCCAATCCAGACCACGACCTGCGCGAGCTCGTAGGCATAGTCGTTGACCTCGATGCCGTGCAGCTGGGCAGGGGTAACGCTGGGGAGAAAGTAGCCAACGCCATTGACCGCGGCGAAGGTGATGACTTCCTTCTCCAGGTCGAGCAGGAGTTTGAGGGAGACGTACAGGAAGTTACCACTACCGCACGCGGGGTCAAGGACTCGTAGGGCGGCAATCTCTCCCACAAACCCCATGAGCAGTCGCGTGAGCGCTTGTTGGTACCGTGTCCGGTTCGTACCCGTTGCCCTATCGCGCGTGGCGATGATGGCTCGCGCCTGGTCCTGCACTTCAACCCACCGACGGCGCAAGGGAGCCATCAGGACGGGCTCGACGATGAGCTCAATATCTTCGCGGCTCGTGAAATGACCCCCGAGCTGCGCTCGCTTGCTCGGGTCAAGGCTGCGCTCGAACAGGGTGCCGAAAATGGCAGGCTCAACGCTCGACCAGTCGAGAGCACATGCCCGTACGAGGGTTTCCATATCTGCTGTGGTGAGCGTCAGCACGCTGTCATCAGCAAAGAGCCCGCCGTTGAAGTACGGGATGTCATCTACACCGAACGCTCCGCCTGATGCCATCGCCCCGAAGAGCTGAGAAAGTCGGGCGGCGAAGTCTGCCGGCTTTGTCCGTGTGCGCTCGACCAGGCGTTTAAAGAGCTTCTCGGGCAGCAGGCCAATGTCTTCCGCGAAGAGGCAGAACAGCAACCGCATCAAGAAATGCGCCGTGGCCTCGGCTTCCTCGCCGCGGCTATCGAGGCGCTGAGCTAGGATGGCGAACTCACTCGCCGCCTGCTCTGTGACTTGCGCTGTTGTTTGCTCCGGCCGCAGTGAGACGGGGTTCTTGAACAGCCGGCGCAGCACCTCCAGCGGCGGTATCGGACACGTTGCCGTTGGCGTCGCACTGGGGAGGTCACTCAAGGAAAAGGCATAGATGCGTTTGGCTGTGCCGGTGAAGTTGGTGTGTACCTCAAAGCGGTCGAGGTCGCATACAACGAGCAGTGGGGGGTTATCCAAATCCTCTCGGTACTGGAGGAGCTGCTGGTAGGCATCCTTGAGATTCTTGCGCTTGCCCTTGTACTCCCAGCCGAAGTGGTCTTTCAGCCAGACATCCGCAAATCCATCCCCACCACTAACCTTCTCGGTGCCCTTCTCGAAGGCGTAGAACTCGCCACGTGGGTCGGCTTCGTTCGGCGTGGGTTCACCAAGCAAGCGGCACAGGTCGATGAAGTGCTCTTGCGACGCCGCGCGTTCCGTCGCAGTGGAGGCCGTCCACTTCTGGATGAACTCGACGAGGTTCACTGCAGCCTCCGGGCGCTGGCGCAGCGCTCACCTTCGGGATTCTACCCTCTCAGGGCACACTGGCGCGCCCTGGTGGCAGGCTGTGGCCCTCGCCGCGGCTCTCCCTTCGCAAAACCCGTCTTCTCAGACGCGCTCCCCAACCACCGCCTTGCTAATAGTCAACTTGCCACTTACAGGCAGCGTGTCACTCAAGTAGAGGGTCCAGTCGTACGCCAGCTGCGCATCGTCCAGGTCTTCGTCCTCAGTGAAATAGAATATGTCGTTGATAGCGCTATGGTTGTCGTGCGGGAAGATATTCACGCTCTGTGGAGTTTCCTTACTACCATGGGCGGCGTCTGGAGGTACACCATCCCGGAGATCGCGCTCGTCATCGTCCGGCGATACGAACGCCGTTTCAGCGTCCGTAGACGGACACAACGTTGCTGCGGGAGGTAAACGGTTCTCGGTTCCAGCCGTCCCAACGCTTCTTCAGGCGCAGGCCGGCGATTCGGGCCATGAGATCGAGCTCGCTCGGCCACGCGTAACGGGTGACGATCGGGTTCACCCGCACGCCGTCGCGTGAGAGCACGACGTGGCTCTCGTCGAGCCGCTGTGTGACGGGATCGTAACGACCCACGTCGAGTCGGACCAAGTTGACCTCGATGGCTTCCGCATCCACGTACTGGTCGTTGCGCAAGCGGTGAAGAAAGTTCGGCAGGCCGGCCTCAACGACGAACGAGCCGTCGTCGGTGAGATGGGTGGCGACGTTCTCGAAGCAGCGGACCTGGTCGTCTTGGGTCAGCAGGTTGAACAATGTGTTGAACACGACGTAGATCAACCGGTAGGTGCCCGGGACCGGGATGTCCGCAAAGTCGCCCATTGTGACCGAGATCTGGTCGCCGCCTGGCTTGGCACGGAGCTTGGCGATCATGGCGGGCGAGATGTCGATGCCGTCGACGCGAACTCCCCGGGCTGCGAGGGGCAGGGCGATCCGACCGGTGCCGATCGCGAGTTCCAGCGCAGGTCCACCTCGCGCCAGCTGCTCTAGGAGCGCGACCGTCGCCACCTCATCCCCGCGGCAGGCGATGTCGTCGTAACCCTCGGCGACGTGCTCGCCAAAGCTCATGGCCGGCTCATAGTTCTCCATAACGTTCTCCACAACCCGATCTCAGTTGCGCTGGATCGCCATGGCATCACCATACGCGGCCCAATTAAATTGTGTCTTATTGGGTCGTTTTTGCAACAGGTCGGGGTGTTCGAAACGTGGTGCCCACGCCGGCGAAGCAGCCGTCGTCTGTCCTCGGGGAGCGGGTCGACTCACGGCGCTGGCGGCGTATCGGTCCCAGCCTGCTGACGCAGCCGTTCGGCCTCGCTCTCCCGCAAGGCACGGCCCTCTGCTGCCGTGACGCTCTGCCCGCAGCTGTCGCACGTATAACCGCTCGCGCGGTCCTCATGGCCCATGTCCGCCACGGTATCCCACTTGGGTACGAGCGTGATATGCAGACACGGCCCGCTGGCCACGGTTGGTCGTACGACCGGCTTGGTGCGGTGCAACAGCTTGTCGAGTAGGCTCATAGCGGTGCCCTTCTAACGGTCTACCGGCTCGTCCACGTGGAGCGAGGTACGGGTTCGCTCTTGGAGCGTCCGGGGGCGGTAGTGCACCCACGCCGCGACTCACGGCTTGGGGTCGGCTCGGCGACCGCGGCGCAGAACCCGTCTTGTCAGACTAGGCAGCTCCAGAACCGTTAAGAAGTGACAGGCGGAAAGGCCCGAATCGATGGAGGCATCGTTGGCTTCCGTCGGCGCTGCTGCTCCCAAAGCGCCGCAAGGCGCTCTCGCGTCCTCAGGGGTATGACATGAACGGGAAGTGCCTCATCGACCTGCAACTCAAGCAGCCGGTCCACGACTAAGTCCATAACCTCGTCAGGGTCGTCGAGGTCGACGGTTGCGTCCAGGTAGATACCTTTCGGGTCTTCGCCCCGACTGATTGAGAAGCTCGCGGTCAGCCAGCGCTTTTGAATCATGCCCTGGAGCTCGCTTAGCGCACTCTGAATCCTCGGGTCAGTCTCGCCAAGATGTTCGATGGTCATGGGCGTTCACCGCTTTGCTCAGGGTTGCGGTACAATCGGTCGCCGTCCCTCTGACATGGGAAGTCGAGGAAGGGGACGGACGGCGTGCTTCTCCATCGCTGCCAGCACTCTCTCCACCGGTTGCAGGGGAATGACGTAGACCGGTAGTCCTTGGTCAACCTGCATGTCGAAAAGCCGGTCGAGAAGCTCCTGGTCGATGACCTCATCGACATCGTCGAGGTCAACCGTCGCCTTGAGGTAGATGCCGTCCGGGTCTTCACCGTGGGCTACAGCGAAAGTGACCTCCGAATAGCGTCGATGGATAATACCTTGGAGTTCACCCAAGGCGGCGGTGGTGCGTTTGTCGAGTCGGGGCATTCTTTCTCTACTCATCGTGTTTCACCCCCTTGGGTCTGGATGGCTCCAACGAAAATCTCGGTGCGCTGGAGGGAACGCTCGGCCTGGATTTCACTAATATATTGCTCTTGATAATCGGCGCGGCGGCGCAGAATCATGTTGTTCTGCAGAGTATCGCGGAAGTCCGCACAGTAGCGCTTGCGACGACCGATTAAGACACCAGAAAACTGCGACTGTACGAACGCATGTGCCCATTCACCATCATCGCGGTTGGTCTGAATTCCGTCCCGCATGAGTGCTGCAACTGCAGCTTGAAACGATGCGTAATAGCATCTATTAGCACAGTTGTTATACGTAGCGTTGATATATTCACTGGCAGCACCTGCCAGTGATTCCTGTGCCTTTGCGAGGAAAATTGTAGCTCCTTCAGCCATGGCCGTAATATACTACGAATACGAACTAAAATCAAGCGGGGGCCAGCAGTGCCGGCAACTCGGCGGCCGAGCGCGCCGGCCTCTGTTCACTGCGCGCGGGTTCCGTCTTGGTGTGCGGACTGCTACGATGGCGCCGCCTTGCGCGGACGGCGTGGGGCAGGCGGAGCGTCGTATGCCGTTGGCGAAGGTGTTGTCCTGCACGGTGATCGGGCTGCAGGGCCGGCTGGTCGAAGTCGAAGTCGACATGGGCGGCATGGGCATCCCCTCGCTCACCATCGTCGGCCTGCCGGACGCAGCCGTGCGAGAGTCGGGCGAGCGGGTCCGGTCGGCGATGAAGAACTCGGGCTTCCCTTTGTCTGCCCGCCGCATCGTCATCAACCTGGCGCCGGCCGACATCCGCAAAGAGGGACCGGCCTTCGACCTGCCGATCGCGGTCGGGCTTTTGATCGCCGGCGGCCGGCTCACGGTGGACATCGGCGATAGCGTCTTCCTGGGCGAACTGTCGCTGGACGGCACGCTGCGCCATACCCACGGCGTCCTGCCGATGGTGGGCTACGCCCGGGAGATGGGCTACCGGACGGTCTACGTGCCTGCGGAGGACGGCCAGGAAGCGGCGCTGGTCGAAGGGATGACCGTCATCCCGGCAAAGTCGCTGGGGCAGCTCGCCGAGCACCTGGCAAACCTGCAGCTGATCGCGCCGGTAGAGCCGATCAGTCCCGAAGCCGACGAAGAGCTCGACTGGCGCGGTACCGACCTTGCCGACGTGCGTGGACAGGAGCACGTCAAGCGGGCGCTCGAAGTGGCGGCGGCCGGTGGTCATAACTTTTTGATGAGCGGGCCGCCTGGCTCGGGTAAGACGCTGCTGGCGCGGGCGATGCCCGGAATTCTGCCGCGCATGACCGGCGGCGAGCGACTCGAAGTGACGAAGATCTACAGTGTCTCCGGCCTGCTGCCGCCTGGCACGCCGCTGATTCGCCAGCGGCCGTTTCGGTCACCCCACCACACGATCTCGCACGCCGGCCTGGTGGGCGGTGGCAGTCAGCCGCGCCCCGGCGAGATTTCGCTGAGCCACCGCGGCGTCCTCTTCCTCGACGAGTTGCCCGAGTTCGGACAGAACGTGCTCGAAGTGCTGCGCCAACCGATGGAAGACCGCGTCGTGACGATCTCCCGAGCGCGGGGCACGGTCACGTTTCCGGCAAACTTCCTGCTGTTGTCCGCGATGAACCCTTGCCCGTGCGGCTTTTTCGGGGACCCCGGCAAGCCGTGCACCTGCTCGGCGACCACGGTGAGCCGCTATCAGCGGCGCATCTCCGGTCCGCTACTGGACCGCATGGACATTTACACCGAGGTGCCGCGGGTCGAATACGAGAAGCTGGCCGCGACCACACCGGGCGAACCGTCGGCGGCGGTACGCAAGCGAGTGGAGGCGGCGCGGCGCCTGCAGACCGACCGCTTCGTTGGGACGCGACTCGCCTGCAACGCCGAAATGACGCCGGTCGAGGTGCGCAAGTTCTGCCAGGCGGGCATGGACGATGCGGCACGATCGCTGTTGCGGCTGGCGATGGACCAACTAAGCCTCTCGGCGCGCGCGTTTCACCGTACGCTCAAACTGGCCCGTACGATCGCCGACCTCGCCGGCAGCGAGATCATCGCGTCCGCGCACCTGGCCGAAGCCGTGCAGTACCGCTACCGGTCGGCGGGGTGACGAAGGACGGGACGAATTCAGCTGTCGCAATGGGTAATGGCAACTGGTAGACGAAAAGACGTTGTCGCGCCTAACGTGACGTCCCAAACGGCAATCTCGAAGTCCATCGGCGCGGTGGGTCTCTGACCGGCGGGTGCCGGACAAGCCAAAGGCCCGTTATTGCGGGCCTCATAACGGGTTCGACTCGTTCGCACGCACGGGTACCCCCAAGGGGATTCGAACCCCTGATCTCCGCCTTGAAAGGGCGGCGTCCTGGGCCGCTAGACGATGGGGGCGTGGTTGCTCCAGTTTAGCACCGGCCCGGATCGCGGGCAATTGACGGCAGACGAAGTCCATTCGCTAGCTCGCCGCTTCCCCGACACCGCTTCCCCGCTGCTCTACCGCCGGTTACGCTGTCGTAAGCCGAACGCCGCTATGTCGACAATTTCGCTCGACTCTGGCAGCACCCACGATTGGAGCAGACAACAGTGAAACAATGGCGATTGCCCGCATTTCCGCATTCCCGGCTCCCGCGCACACGGAATCGTCTCGGGTCGCCGGCTATCTCTCGCGGGCGGTTTCTCGGCCTCGCAGCGGTCGCCGCAGCGGCCGTGGTTACCCGCGCGGGCTCGGCGAAAGCCGGAGCACCGCTGCAGGTGAGGCGAAATGCAAAGTCGCTCACTGCCGACGAAAAAGCGCGGTTCGTTAACGCGGTCAAGCAGACCAAGCAGCTTCCATCGCTGTATAGTCCGAAACTCAGCGCTTACGACTACTACGTTCGATTGCATTACGCGGCCTATTACGATCCGGAGATGCCAGCCCACATGGCTTCCGCCTTCGGACCGTGGCACCGCCAGCTACTGCTGATGTTCGAGCGCGACCTGCAGCGCACGGACCCGAGTGTCACGGTGCCGTACTGGGACTGGACGGTCGATAACTCGCCGGAGTCCTATATATGGCGGAACGACCTGATGGGGGGAGAGGGCGAGCCAAACGACCGTTGGATCGTCCACACCGGTCCGTTTCGGCAAGGAGAGTTCGCGCTCGAATTCATCGACCCGGTAAGCCTGGATCAGGACGGCACGATCTTCTCTGTCCAGCGACACTTCGGCGTCTATGAGTCGGCGGGCGTGCCGCAGACGACGCTGCCGACGCCGGCCGACATCGAAGGAGCGCTATCGATCCCGGTCTACGACGTCGCCCCCTGGGACGACTTCAGCGATCCGAGCCTCAGTTTCCGCAACAATCTAGAGGGGTTTCGCAAGACTCCCGATGGCTCCCGCGCTCCGTCCGAGAACCACAACCGCGTTCACAACTGGATCGGCGGTCCGATGAGCGAGGGCGCTTCGCCGAACGATCCCGTGTTCTGGCTGCACCATTCATTCATCGACATGCTGTGGGCAGAGTGGCAGAGCCGGTACGACGCGCCGTATCAGCCGGTCGAGGGCGCCCGCCAGGGTCAAAACCTACACGACGCACTGTACCGGATGGGCGGCATCACGCCGGCGATGGTGTTGAACCACCGGGCGCTCGGATATGTCTATGACCGCGAACAAGGCTGATCAGGGAACAGTTCAGTAGCGAATGGGTAGTTCGAATACTGCGTCGCAAGATGGACACTGGTTGTAAGCCGCCCGGCGACGGCCAGCACGATCTGATCGATCCGCGTCTTCGTCGATTACTGTTTCTGCGGTAGGAGGACTGGCCATGGCCGGCGTACTCGACGGTGTCCGAGTCATCGATTTCGGTCAGTACATCGCGGGGCCGCTGGCTGCGATGCTGCTCGCCGACCAGGGGGCAGACGTCATCCGCGTGGATCCGCCCGGCGGAGCCCGATTTGAGACGCCCGCGAACGCCGTCTGGAATCGCGGTAAGCGCAGCATTGTCATCGACCTGACGCAAGAGGACGCCCGCGACACCGCCCGGCGGCTTGTCGAGACGGCGGACGTCGTGGTAGAGAACTTTCGACCAGGGGTCATGGAGCGCTTCGGCCTGGGAGCCGAACCGATGTGCGCGGCAAATTCGCGCCTGCTCTACGTGTCTCTTCCCGGCTTTGCTCATGATGACCCACGTGCCGGCTTACCGGCGTGGGAAGGCGTGGTAGAAACGGCGGCCGGTATATACGGCCGCCCGGACGGCGCCGTCTTCACAGCCGTGCCGATCTCTTCGGCCTACGCAGCCTTCCTTGGCGTCGTGAGCGCCGTCATGGGACTCGTGTCACGAGAACGCGACGGCGCAGGCCAGCGCATCGAGGTGCCGTTGTACGATGCGACGTTTACCGCCATTGGCTCTCGGGCACTGCGCGTCCACGGAGCACCGGCCGTCGAGCTTGGCCAACAGGGTGCCAGAGCGGCGTGGTTCGGCGATCACCAAACGAAGGACGGGCGCTCCGTCTACTTTCACCTGGGCAACAAGAACGCGCTCGACTTGATCACCGCTGCCGGTGCCCTGGAGTGGTGGCAGGAGCCGGACGCGAAAGAACAAGTCGAGGTACTGTTCAAAAGCAAGACGGCCCAGGAGTGGGAAGACCTCGCCGCGTCCAGCGGTACGGAGCTTTCCATCTGTCGCACGAGCGCCGAATGGCTGCACCACCCGCACGCCCGCGGCTCGAAGATGATTGTCGAGCTCGATGACCAGCGATATGGGCGAATGCTGCAGCCGGGCGTGCAGGTGCGACTATCGGAGACGCCGGGCGAGATCCGGGGCCCCGCGCCGGCGCCGGACGCTGATAGAGAGGACGTGCTGCGCCTGCTGGACGCTCCGCCTCCGGAGCCGCCACGCGCGTCTAGGACAGTCTCAACGCCGCGGGCGGCGTTACAGGGCATCAAGGTCCTCGACCTGTGCATCGTCCTCGCCGGCCCCACCTGCGGTCGTACGCTGGCCGAGTTCGGCGCCGACGTGATCAAGATCGACGGCCCTGCTCGACCGAGCTTGCTCCAGGCCGGCAGGCCGAACTCGAACGTCCCTAACTCGTTTAACCTTGAAGTCAATAGAGGCAAGCGCAGCATCATCCTGGACCTCAAGACGCCCGGGGGACAGGAGGTGTTCTGGAAGCTCGCCGAGGACGCGGACGTGATCGTCGAGAACTACCGCAAGGGCGTGATCGACCGCCTCGGCGTCGGCTACGAGCAGGTGCGCAAACGCCGCCCCGACATCGTTTATGCCTCGCTGAACGCGTACGGGTACGAGGGCCCCTGGGCGGGCAGACCCGGGCACGAACAGCTTGCGCAGACGGCGACCGGTATGTCGGTGCGATTTGGCGGCGACGGGAGGCCGGTGCTGCAGCCGGTAGCGCTGAACGACTTCGGTACCGGAATCATGGGGGCATTCGCGGTGGCGCTGGCGCTGCTTCACCGGCAACGCACGGGTCAGGGGCAGTTCGTCAATTCCTGCCTCGCCTACACCGCCTGCGTGCTGCAATCGCCGTTTATGCATGACTACAAAGGCAAGACCTGGGACGAGCCGCGGGGCCAGACTGCGATGGGCTTCGGGCCGCTGCAGCGGCTATACCAGGCGTTCGACGGCTGGTTTTTCCTGGGTGCGCGCGAGAGCGAGCTTCCAGTCGTAGCGGGCATCGAGGGGCTGGAGGGCGCGTCGGGGTTTGCAGACGAGGCGCTAGAACACTTCCTGGAAGGGCGCTTCATGGCAGAGCCGGTTGCTACTTGGGTGCATCGCCTTACTCGGGCCGGCGTCGGATCGCATGCGCTCAAGACCGTCCGCGAGATCATGGACGATCCCTGGGCGAAAGAACGCGGCATCTCGCTCACGCGCGATCATCCGGGCTTAGGGCTCATCGACACGATCGGCCCTGCTCCGCGACTGTCGCGCACCCCGGTCGTTCCCGGCCGCCCGGCGCCGCAGTACGGCGCGGACACCGAAGAGATCCTCGCCGAGCACGGGCTGAGTTCCGATATGAACAGGCTTGTGAGCTCGGGTGCGGTGCGCCTCTCGCAGTAAAGGTGCCGGCAGCGACGCGCTATCTGGCTGCGCGTCCCTGAGATCGTTAAATTCCCGCGGACAGCCAGGAGAGCATCTGGCGCAACTGGTGGTACGCTTCCAGGCGTGCCGCGTCGCTGTCGGCTGACTCAGCGCGGTCGCAGGCCTCGCACATGCGGGCGACGGTGAACGGACCGATTTCCAGCAGTCCCTCGCTCCCCCCTGATGCCCAACGTGCGATGACGTATCGCGCTAGCGCCCCGACGGGGATGCCGGTGCGTTCGCTGAGACCGGCGAGGGTTTCGAGCGGGTCAACCAGGCTGTAAAGGGCAACGTCCGCCTTGAAGTTTGCGTCCGGGTCGTCGGCTTCCCACGGGCCCGTCCAGCGTTCGAAAAGCAGAGCCGGCTCGGAATTCTTGGGGGCTGTCATCAATTGCTCCGTTGTTAAAGCTTGGGCGGTGTAGATTGGCCTGGCGAGGTTGCTTGCCACGAAAACCGCCGCCTAGCTCTGCTCACGGAGCCCCGCTCCGCGTTCGTCGGGAACCGACCGCTCGCGTTTCTCCACCGCTTCGAGGAGACGCGGGAGTAGTTCGCCTGAGGGGCCGCGCAGATTAGCAGCGCAAAAGCGGGTGAGCGGCGTCTCGTCTACGTTTACCTCCGTCAACGCACCGCCATTGCGCCAAACCATCACCGGCAGGTCTGCGGCAGGGGTGACGAGCGCCGACGTGCCGGCGACCAATATGCAATCCGCGTGAGTGGCTGATTCGAAGCAATCTTCCAATACTCGGCGCGGAATCGGCTCGCCGAACATGACCGTGTCTGATTTGATGATGCCGCCGCAGCGATCGCAGCGCGGAGGCAACTCGTCGATCGGTACGTTTTCGACCGGGAAGCGGCCTTCACAGTCTAGGCAGCGCATGAGCGTGCGATTGCCGTGGATCTCCAGCAGTCGCTCCGAGCCCGCGGCCCGGTGGAGGTTGTCGACGTTCTGCGTGACGGTCGTGCGGAGGTAGCCGAGCCGTTCCAGGGAGGCGATGGCCTCGTGCCCGGGGTTCGGTTTTGCGCCGACGATGGCCGCTGCGAGTTCATTAGACGGCCCCGATTGCTCGGCGAGGCGGCGCCTCCACCAGCCCTCTGGGTCGTCCATGAACAGTTGGAATCCGTTCATCGGCGGCTCACCGTGGCGCGTCCACAGGCCGCCTTCTCCTCGGAAGGTAGGTATGCCGCTCTCTTTCGAAAGACCGGCGCCCGTCAGCGCTATTGCATAACGCGACCGGTGCAGCAGCCGCGCGGCACGCTCGATCTGTCCGTCCAGCTTCGCCGTCTGGCGCCGAGATCGCTCCTGCTCAGCCTCGGAGGAACTCATCCAGGGCCTCTCGTGTGTCAGGGCACTGCCGCTCAGAACGGCGGATAGTAGGTGCAGGCGAAGTCCAGCCAGCGGGCGAAGTATTCAGGCGCCTGACCCGACAGATCCTGCTTCTCACTCAGGCGCAACCGTGAGAAATCATCGATCGCTTCGCCCATCCCGGCGACAATCTCGGGCTGCAGCCCTGATTTGCTCCAGCCGATTTTATTCAGCTCGAACTCCGCGGTGCGGATCATGTCCGGTGTGAGTGCTTCGAAAACCGCGAGCCAGCCGTCGCGCCCTCGAGGCATTTGCTGCGCACAGATGCCGCAATATAGTTCCGCGTCGAAGACGTAGTCTTCGTCGTATGGCCCGCAGTGCATGCACCAGGGGCAGATCACGATCCGCCTCCCGCAGTCATCATCCGGTCTGCTGTGACCAAAAGGCAACACTGCCGGGCGCGACCGTTCTAACCCGCCCGTCCCCCAATTCGTGGACATAAATGCACGATGGAAGAAATTCCGGTGGCGGACCATCATAGGACCTGCGGCCAAAACCGAGGATCGACGAGCCGTCGGCCGACCAGAGCCGGTGCGACAACGCATACTGGTCGAAAAATGCCGTATAGATGGTGAATTCGGACGACGGGTGGAACGATGCGAATCGCCGCACCGGCGCACCGTCACGGTCGAGGATCAGCCAGCCCGCCCGCTGATCGGCGCCATCGGGTACCAGGACCGCGAGGTGATCGCCGGTCGGGGACCAGATAAAGGCGAGGCATTCCGCGACGCGGACGTGCCGAACGCCAGTCTTGCCGACGTTGATAAGCTGAAGGTCCGTGTACCGCTGCGGCCGGGAACGACGGCTTTGCGCCTGTGCGATCAGCGCTCCATCCGGAGACCACGCAAAGACGGCGCTGCCCCACGACGGGGCCAGCGAGCTTACAGCCTTGCCCGTTTGATCGTGGAAAAGCAGTGAGTGACGGCGCTCCTGGTGCACCGTAACCACAAACCCCTTGCCGTCTGGTGACCAGGCGGGTACCCGGTAGCCAACGTGGTTCGTGGCGATGATATCGGTTGCCGGGGCGGTGGCTAGCTCCATTAGTGACAGCTCTCCGCCGGTGTGAAGCAACACGGCGTTAGAGGCCGGGGACCAGGCGCTAAACAGCGGAGAGCCGCGAGCGATGGGTTGGGCCGGACCGCGTCCGCAGCTGTCGAGGAATACTAGCCCCAGACCTGAAGCAGTCGATTGCGTCAACAGCAGCGCGTGCTGGCCGTTGGGCGACGGATTGACGTAGTGCGGCAGCCCATCGCCCATGAGCGAGCTACCTGGCGGGTTTCGATACAGGACTTCGAGCGCGCCCGAATCAGTCGAGCGCCGCAGTAAGAGCGCCGGTGGCTCGCTCGGCCGGTGGTGCTCGATCGTGGACACCAGGATCGCGTCGCCGTCCGGCATCCAAACCGGCCAGCAGAACGCGGCAGGTAAGCGGTTCAGCGCAGGGGCCGCGTCGACCTCAGGGTCCAGAAGTGTGGTTTGGACGTACCCGCCTGAACCGTCGGGCTGGATCGCGATCAACTCTCCGGTCAAGCCGATCGCGGCGAGGCCGCCCTGACCGGCGGCACTCAAGCATACTCTCTGGCGAGGGCCCTGCCGAGTGCGGCACAGCCCGCGGCGATCTGCTCCATGTTGACGGCGCTGTACGCGAGCCGGATGTAATCGTGTCCGCCGCCATCCGTAAAGTACGAGGTGCCCGGGAAGAAACCGACGCCTTCGTCCCACGCCGTTCGCTGCAGTTTCAGGCAATCGGCGCCGTCGGGAAGCTTCAGCCAGAGGAAAAAGCCTCCTTCAGGCTCTTGCCAGGTGCAAAACCGGCTGCAGTGTTCGCCCAGGCCGGCATCCATGGCTTCGAATTTGTTGCGGTAAACCTCTCGCATCATCTGTACATGCGGCCAGTAGTCGCCGTGCTCTACGTAGGCCTTGACCGTGTATTGCGCAAATGGGCTCGTGCCGTTATCGAAACGCATGCGGACCAGCGCGTCGATCAGCGGCTGCTGGCCCTTGATCCAGCCGACTCGCAGACCCGGGGCGATCGTCTTGCTGATCGTCCCGCAGCGCAGGACGCCCTGGCCTTCGGCCAGGGCGAAGACCGAAGCGACCGGCTCGCCGCGGAATCGCAGCTCTCCGTACGCATCGTCCTCGACGATCAACACGCGATGGTGGGCCGCTACCTCAATCAACTGCCGCCTGCGTTCCAGCGGCATCGTGGCTCCGGCCGGGTTGTGGAACGTTGGAATCGTGTAGATCAGCTTGGCCCGCCGGCCGCCTGCCTCGAGCCTGGTCAGGACGTCGTCGAGGGCGTCGGTGCACATGCCGTCCTCGTCCATCGGCACGGTCGCGAACCTCGCCGACGAGCCGCCGAAGCAACGCAGGGCGCCGCCGTAGGTGGGCGCTTCCACGACGACGAGGTCCCCGGGGTCGAGGAACGTCTGAGAGATGTTGGCCATCGCCTGGGCGCTGCCACTGGTGATCGTCACGTTGGCGGCCGACATGCTCACGCCCGGTTCCGGCTCCATCGTGTCAATGACGAGTTGGCGTAGCGGCTCGATGCCGCCGGGCGTTCCAAGCAGGTATTCGAGCGCAGGTGCCGCGTCGCGTTGCAGAACGGTTCGGACGGCCACGCCGATTTCGGCAACCGGAAACGTGGGGGCGTCGGGCACGCCGGCGGTGAAGGGAACGATCACCTTACCCGCGGGCGGTCCCGGGGCCCAGCCGGCGGCGGTGTGGGACGGACCCGCCAGTAACCGGTCGAGATCGGCAACATCCCACGGTAGAGACTTATCGGTTCGCATTTGCGCCGTTGTTGGTGCCGTGCGCTCGGCCATCTGTCTTCGTACCCCCGCTCCTCGCCCTTTCTGTCCGCATCGTACAGCCAGCCGGATCGAGGGGCCAGATCGCTGGGCGTCGCCGCGGCGGCGGGAGCGCTGCAGAGATTTGCGGAGCGCGATGCCGAGCGTCCGCGCCTGGTGCTGCACGACCACCGCCCGGCGACTGAAGTCGCGGGCTGAGCAGACGAAGTCCGCCCGCGCGGACTTGTCCAACCGGCGCAGGCCGGTTTCGTTAGGCAAGCCCGCGGTTTTAACCGCCGGGCGATCGGGAGGCAGTCGGGCGTGGGCTGCGCACAACGCTGACGCGCAGTGACACGCACTTCGCTTGCCCGTCGGTGCTCCCAGCCGATAGAACAGAGCGGAAGAGGTGCGCATGGCCGAAACGACCTACCTGATCTACAGAGATAATGGCATGCGCCTTGTTTATGCGGGCGACGACCCCGACTTGAGCGCCAACGTTTGTGCTGAGTTAGCAAGAGGATCGGTCGGCCACTTTTCGGGCTACCAGTTCGTGGGCCGCCAGCGGTACGAGCTACGCTGCTTTTTCGACTCTGAACCGGCGGTGGGCTTTTTCGCCGCGCGAAACAAGCGCGACCTGTTTGATTTTAGCTGGCACCCGTGCGGTTGATTCCCGTATGGTGACCATGCCGAGCGGCGAGGAGTAACCATGATAGATCTCAAGTTCGGCACGACGGTCGGCGGAGACGCGCTGCGGAGCGGCGCCGAACTGGAGCAGATGGGCTACGACTCACTGTGGGTCAGCGAACACATCCTCTTTTACGGGCCAACGCTGGAATCGGTGCCGCAGCTCGGCGCCCTCACTGCGATCACAACGAAGGCAACGCTTGGCACGGCGATCTACCTGTTGCCGCTGCGGCACCCGACGATAGTCGCCAAGTCGTTTGGGACGCTCGACATCCTTTCGCATGGACGTATTACGCTCGGAATCGGCGTGGGCGGCGAATACCCGAAGGAGTTCGAAGCGACCGGCGTGCCGGTCAAACAGCGTGGTCCCCGATCGGATGAGGCCATCGACGTGATCAAGCGGTTGTGGGGCGGCGATCACGTAAGCCACCACGGCCGGTTTTTCCAGTTCGAGGACGTCTCGATGCAGCCGAAACCGGCGCGCCCCGGCGGCCCGCCCATCGTGGTCGCCGGCCGGTCCGACGCCGCGATGCGGCGCGCCGCGCGGCGCGGCGATGGCTACATGCCGTACCTGTTCACTCCCGACAGGTATCGCTCCGCCGCCGAGCAGATTACCAGCTATGCGGCCGAAGCGGGCCGGGACATGGGCAATTTTCAATGGGTGCTCTACCAGTTTACAGCGCTCGCCGATACGCACGAGGAAGCGCACCGCCGGGCGGTCGCGAGGCTGACGCGCCAGTACAACCAGGACTTTGAAAACCTGGTCGAGCGCTACTGCGTTCTGGGCACGGCCGAAGAATGTGCCGAGCGGCTGTCGCAGTTTGTCGAGGCAGGTGTGCGGCACGTTATTTTTGTGCCGATCTGCCCTGAGGGCGAAGTCATGCACCACCAGGAATCGTACCTGCGGGATGTGCTGCCGCAGGTGCGGGCACGCGCTGCAACGGTAGCCTGATGGCGTGGTAGATCCGTCCAGTTATTCCAGGATCGCCGCGTGGGCCGGAATCGAAGGAGGGTGACGTGGAGCAGTTGGCCTTGCGGTTAATCGATGACGCTCCGGTTAGCCTGCGCCGTTTGACGGTCGATATGGACGACGAAAGCCTGCGCCGCCGCCCTCAGCCACAGGAATGGTCGATCGTCGAAATTGCCGGGCACCTGGTCGATATGGCAGAGGTCTGGGGCGAGCGGCTACGACGGATCGCGGCGGAAGACCGTCCGTTCCTGCCCGCGTACGACCAGGACGCACGTGTCCTGGAACGGGGATACCGGTCACAATCGCTCGATGGCGTCGTGAAAAAGCTAGAAGAGCTGTCCCGAGCGTTGACCTCGGAGTTGCGCGCTTTGCCGGCAGCGGACTGGCAGAAGATCGGCGTTCACGAAGAGCGTGGGCAGATGACGCTCGCCGAAGCCACGCGAATCTACGCTATATCACTGCCCGATCACGTAGAACAACTGATTGCGACGCGCGACGCGGTGCTCAAGGAGACCGAGGCTGGCTAGGCCCCGCGATGTCCTACTGGGCTTTGAGGTAGTCGCCCACGACCCAACCGCGGTCGTCGATCCGCCACCAGGTGTAGCCGTTGGCGCCGATCGGACCGTCGGTTATCGTGCCCGCCGTCCCGTCCGGAATGCAGTCCACCACGATTCCAGACGTTCCGGCCTGGTCATGGACGTTCAGACAATCGCCGGTGCCGGCAACTACGACCGCGGACCCGACGGTGATACTGACGCCGATCGGAGGCTCAGCACCGGTGGGTGCGGCGGATGACGGCGCGGTGGCGGTTGCGACGGATGGGGGCGTAGTGACAACGGGTGCGGCTGTAGTTGGAGCCGGTGCGGCGGGGGCGATGGGTAGCACCGGCACGGGAACCGAGTTTCCGCCGTTTAACGGCACCAGGAAGTCGGCCACGGACCAGCCCAGATCACCGAGCTTATACCACGTGTAGCCATCACCTGTCTGAGGTCCGTCGGTAATGACGGCCTGCGTGCCGTCCGGCAGGCAGTAGACCTGGCTCGCCGACATCGACGCCGACGCGTGCACCCGGAGGCAGTCGCCCGTTCCGCTCACCTGGACTCTGACGCCGATCGCGAGGCCCGACCCGGCCTGGCGGGGACTGCTAACGGTTGCTCCCGCCGTAGAGCTATTCGAGGTCGAGGTGATCGTCCCGCCGCCCGGCGTCGCCGACGAGGCGGTCGGGGCGCCGTTTTGCGACGTGATGTGGCACCCGGCGCCACGGTCGCCCGAGCATGCCCACTGGCTGAAACCGGTCGACGGCGGCAGGCTCACTCCGTCTAGCGGCACGCCACCGGGAGATGCGAACGGGACCGGCGATCGGTCGCCGTTGATGATCCTGTAGAGCTGCAGGTGAATGTGGGATACGCCGTTATTGCCCACAGTACCGGGCGCGCCGACCGAGCCGACCACCTGGCCGCCACCGACGTGCTCACCGTTGGCATAGCTGTGGTTCAGGATCACGTGACATAGCATCTCGTGGAGGCCGTCGCCGCCGTCGATCTGAATGCCGATGCAGCCGGTTTGAGTTCCGGGAGGATACGACCACACGACGGTACCGGCCGCCGGGGCCAGTGCGGGAGAGCCCGATGTTTTGCCGTCGTCGCGCGTGAGGTCCAGAGAATACCGTTCGACGCCCTGGTGGGTGCCGCCGTTGTAACCCTGGATGATCGAGATTGCCGTACCGGCCGGGAAGGGCAGGTGGATCGCCGTCGCGCCGTGCGCGGCCTGGATGCCATACAGTGACAAGCCCAGAGCCGGGATCGCGGCCAGCGCGAGCAGCGTTCTGCGAATCCGCAAAACGCCGATATCCTTTCGCTAAGACTTCGCTTTTAGTGTTATACGAGTGTTATAGGATCCGCGTCAACCTGGTACGACATAACTAGCGGGCGCGGTATTCGGGCTTTCGCCGCTCGGCAAATGCTTTGGGGCCTTCCACGGCGTCCTCCGAGGCGAGCGTGGCGCGGAAGAGATCCATTTCCAGGTCGAGGCCCTGGGCAAGCGTCATGTCCAACCCCTGCATCGCCGCCTGCTTTGTGCGGCGAATCGCGAGCGGACCCATTTCGATCAGCGTGTTTGCCAGATCGGTGGCAGCGTTCATCAGTTCGGCGCCCGTCACCACGCGATTGATGAGCCCGAATTTGAGTGCCTCGTCCGCCGTGAGTTGCGTCGGCGTTAGCATTAACTCCAGCGCTTTTGCCAGCGGCAGGGCGCGCGGGAGCCGCTGCGTTCCCCCGGCGCCCGGAATCAGACCCCACCGCACCTCCGGCTGTCCGAAGCGGGCGTTCTCGGACGCGATACGGAGGTCGCAGGCCAGGACGAGCTCTAGCCCGCCGGCCAGCGCGTAGCCGTTGACTGCCGCGATCAGCGGCTTCCAGCAGTCGAAGTTACGGGTGATCCCACCAAGGCTCACGCTGCCAAGTCTGCCCTCTTCCGAGAGCCGCACGTAGTGGGGAATGAGCGTCTTGAGATCGGCGCCCGAACAGAAAGCGCGCTCTCCCGAGCCGGTTAGAATTGCAACCCAGACCTCGGGATCATCGCGGAAATCTGCGAACGCGGCGGCAAGCTCGTCATTCGTCTCCGGGTCGATGGCGTTCAGTGCGTCGGGGCGGTTGATCGTCACGTAGGCGATGCGGCCCTTTTTTTCATACGTGATCGCCACGCTCACTCCCTCCGCGCACTGCAGGCCGGACACCGGCATCGGCCATGCTACCATAGTCTTTAGCTCGAATTGGGGTGCAACGAGGGGTCTGCTGCGGCCGAGGTTGCGCGGTTCCTGGAAGGTCCCGCGGCCCCCACGTTATCCGCGGAGTCCATGGCTCGGTAGCGATGACTACAACCAGACAACCGA
>DAINSK010000007.1:0-39325 GCA_036741355.1 Chloroflexota bacterium | reverse complement strand
CACGTTATCCGCGGAGTCCATGGCTCGGTAGCGATGACTACAACCAGACAACCGACGCTGGTGCCGCCGAATCCCGCGCTGCCCGCGGGGTTCTTCGCGGATCAGGGCGCCCTCTACCTCAACGACGAAGCCTATCCGTTTGCGAGCGATCCTTTCGTACTGGCGAGCGCTATCGTTACCGCGGCCGAATGCGACCTGCATGTGCCGCAGGACGTCGCGAAGCGGCTGAGCGAGATTGGGGCCGGGCTGAAGAAGCTCCCTCCGCGACGGCGGGGAGAGATGCTCGCGGCGCTGTTGATGTCCGACCACCCGTCCGAGGCTATTGATCTGGCGGTGCGGCTTGGCGTCCTCAAGCACCTGCTTCCCGATATCGACCGCCTTCGCTCCATGCCAAAACGGTACAACCTGCACAAAGACGTATACAGCCATACGCTGCGCGTCGTTGCCGCTACCCAACTGGACCTGATTACGCGGCTGGCGGCGCTCATGCACGACGTCGCAAAGCCTGACACGCTGATTGTGGAAGAAGGTATCGCCAGGTTCCCGAATCATGACCTATTGGGCGCCGACCGCGCCGGTCGACGTATGCGAGTGCTGGGCTTCGAAGAAAAGCTGGCGTCGGCGGTGGAGACGTTGGTGCGGTTGCACATTCGGGCAAATAGCTATGAGGAAAACTGGACGGATAGCGCCGTTCGGCGCCTACACCTCGACGCCGGTGACCAGTGGCAGCGGCTACTGGACCTCTCGTACGCCGACGTAACGAGCGCCCGGTCTGAAGCGGTTGCCCGTGCGAGAAGACGCGTCCAGAACCTTGCCGACCACGCCGCTGTACTCGAAAAGCCGGTTGAAACGTCGCCGCTTGACGGAACGGCATTGATGGAGCGGTTCGGCAAGGGGCCGGGGCACTGGATTGGCGAGATCAAGCAGCATCTGATCGAGATGGTGCGGGCCGGGGAGCTCGATCCGGATGATGAAGCGGCTGCCTGGCGAGCCGTCGACGCGATCGTCTCAGACCCAAAATAACAGGCCGGCTCCGGTCGGTTAGATGATCCGTTGGGGGCGCCGCGTGAAGACGACGAGCCGCCCAAGGCGATCAAGTTTTGCAGCGAAGCCGCTGCGCTCCCAGTTGTAGCGGGCAACCGAGCTTCCGGCCCAGTAATGTGCAAGCCAGGCGCTGAGTGGCAGCGGCGTACCCAGAATCGTCTCGAGTTCGGAAAACGTGATCGAAATCGACTCTACGCCGGGGTCCAGCGCTTCCAGGTGTCGGTTGAGTGGCAAATACTTACGGGCGAGCGCCATGGTGGTGGGTGGTCCTCAAAATCTTGCGGATCTCGCTCTCGATTGATCGAGTGTACTCCCTCGATCGGTGCCGATGCGCCTGTCGCCGGCTTGTCGCCGGTGACCCCGACACGGGACAATGAGTCCAAGAGTCAGCAATAGCGACGCCAAGTTGAGGTGTTCGTGTGCGCTTTGCGATCGTACGTTTTCCCGGCACTTGGTCGGACGTCGACTGTCATCACGTGGTGACCGAGGTCCTCGGACAGCGGGCGGACTACGTCTGGCACCGCGAAACGAGCCTCGAAGGGTATGACTGCGTCGTTTTGCCGGGCGGCTTCGCGCACGGTGATTACCTGCGAACGGGAGCCGTCGCACGTTTCTCCCCCGTCATGGGCGCGGTGGCCGGCTTTGCGGCGAGTGGCCGCCCGGTGTTTGGTATCTGCAACGGCTTCCAGGTGCTGTGCGAAGCGGGACTGTTGCCCGGCGCGCTTATGCGCAACGACAGCCTGCAGTTCAGGTGCCAGTGGACGAATTTGCGCACCGAAAGTACGGATTCGCCATTTACGGGTGCATGCTCGCCCGGCCAGGTCCTACGTATCCCGATCTCGCATGGCGAAGGCAATTACTATGCCGATCAGGCGACACTCGACCGCTTGAACGATGCCGGGCGCGTCGCATTTCGGTACAGTACGCCGGATGGGGATACCACTCCCGAGGCCAACCCGAATGGTTCGCTGGAGAACATCGCCGGCATCATGAGCGAGGGCCGAAACGTCCTCGGGATGATGCCGCACCCGGAACGCGCGGCCGAAGAGCTGACCGGTGGAAGCGACGGTCTCGTGATTTGGCGTTCGATGATCGAGTCGTTTGCGCTCAGTCGATAAACCGGCTAATCGCGGTAACTGATAAGCCCGTGGCGGGAGGCCGCTCGCGTGATGCACCCGCCCCGCCGGGCAGAGTAGGAGCGTCGCCATGTCGCCGGCAGCGCTCGCGCTGGTTTTCGCCGCGGCGACGTTCCATGCCCTCTGGAATCGCACCCTTAAAATTGCCGGCGATCGCGTTGCCACCCTTGCGGTTGCCGATCTAATCGCCGGCGTCATCCTCGCGCCCGCGTGGATCATCGCCGGGCCCTGGAGCGTGTTGTTCCTGGTATTCCTCTCCGCGCTCGCTGAGGCAGGCTACGCTCTTTGCCTCTCGGCGGCGTACGTCCGTGGCGCTCTGTCAGTCGCGTATCCTCTCGGGCGCGGGACGGCGCCGCTGCTGGTAACGCTCGGCGGTTGGCTCGTCCTTTCGCAACCTCCGGGACCGCTTGCCGTGGCCGGGGCGGTCGCTCTGGCGGCCGGCATGGCGCTCGTGGCGACGGCGGGGCGGCGGCTCGGGCAGATTCACGCGGTCGGCTTTGCGCTGCTGGCCGGGGTCGGAATCGCCAGCTATTCAGTGGTCGATGCCCGGGCGGTAAGCCAGGTTTCGGCGCCCGGATATCTGGGCGTCGTGTTGCTAATTACCGGCATCATCCTTACAGCCTGCCTGGGCCGTGACCAGCTCCGGTTGTTGGGCTCAATCAAGCCGGGGATCCAGGTTGCGGTCGGTTCGACCGCCGCCTACCTGCTGATCCTCTTTGCTTTTCAGCGGGCACATGCGGGCCGAGTCTCGACTTTGCGTGAAGTGTCGGTGTTGATCGGCCTCTGGCTCTCGGGCGAACGGCCGGCGAAGCGGATCTGGTTGGGGGCAATGTTCGTGGTGGGCGGCATCGTGCTGGCGGCTGTCTGATGCCCTCTGCAATTTCACCTGGCGGGTTCCGATTGTGGCGCGTCGTGGCAGCATAGTACGCTCCGGTCATGACCGTCGAACAACGTGTCCTCGACCAAATTGCACTCTCGCGCGACGAATATGAGCTCGTGGTCAAGCGGATTGGCCGCGAACCGAACGACGTAGAGCTAGGCATGTTTGGCGCCCTGTGGAGCGAGCACTGCGGCTACAAGAACAGCCGCCCGCTATTGCGCCTCTTCCCAACCGAAGGCAGCCGTGTGCTGACCAAGGCGGGAGAAGAGAACGCTGGCGCTGTAGAAATAGGCGACGGCTGGCTGGTGGCGATGAAGGTGGAGTCGCACAACCATCCGTCTGCGATCGAACCGCTGCAGGGCGCCGCCACCGGCGTGGGCGGCATTATTCGTGACATCTTCGCGATGGGCGCCCGGCCGATTGCCATGCTCGACTCGCTGCGCTTCGGACCGCTCCAGCCAGCCTCGGATACGCCCGCGGACGTGGAGGAGGCCGCGCACAACCGGCATCTATTCAAAGAGATCGTGGCCGGCATCGGCTGGTACGGCAACTGTATCGGACTGCCGACCGTGGGGGGCGAAACAGGATTTTCTTCGTCGTACAACGGTAATCCGCTGGTGAATGCGATGTGTGTTGGGATCGCGCGCGTCGGCGAGCTCGTGAAGGCGCGCGCCGACGGTCCGGGCAATCCTCTGATCCTCGTGGGCGCCGACACCGGACGCGACGGTATCCACGGAGCGACCTTCGCAAGCGTCGAGTTGAACGAGCAGTCCGAAGAGCGACGTCCTGCGGTGCAGGTCGGCAACCCGTTCATGGAAAAACTGCTGATGGAGGCTTGCCTCGAGCTCGTGCAGACCGACTGGATCGTTGGGTTGCAAGACCTTGGCGCTGCCGGGCTGACAAGCGCCGCGATCGAATGCGCCTCGAAGTCGGGAACGGGTCTGCGGATAGACGTGTCACGTGTACCGCGCCGCGAGGAGGGAATGACTGCGTACGAAGTCATGCTCTCCGAATCGCAAGAGCGCATGCTGGTCATTGCAAAACGCGGGTGCGAGCAAGAGGTCCAGGCGCTGTTCGAGCGCTGGGAGCTGAGTTCCGACGTGATCGGTGAAGTTACCGGCGACGGCATGGCCCGCATCATGGACGGCGGTACTGAGGTCGCGTGCGTGCCCGTACCCGAACTCACAAGCCCGCCGCAATACATACGACAGGGCATCAAGCCCGAGTGGTTGCGCGACCTGGGGAACTTTGACCTTGCCGCGTTGCCCGACTTCGCGACGCCGACGAGCCGGCCACCGTCCACAGGGGAGCCGGAAGCAAAGACGACCTTCGGGCGACAGCTGACGCCCGCGGAGGCAGTATTCGTCCGGTTGCTTGCTTCGGAGAACATCGCCTCAAAGCGCTGGATCTACCGCCAGTATGACCACCAGGTGATGACAAACACCGTCGTGGGACCCGGAGATGGCGACGCGGCGGTGTTGCGGCTGAAGGGCACCCATCGCGGCATCGCGCTCGCGACAGACTGCAACGGCCGTTTCTGCTTCCTCGACCCGTACGCCGGCGGCGCGATCGCCGTTGCCGAAGCCGCGCGCAACGTCGTCTGCACCGGAGCCGAACCGGTCGCCGTGACCGACTGCCTGAACTTCGGCAACCCGGAAAAACCGGAGGTGTATTTCCAACTGGAGCAGTCGATTCGCGGCATGGCCGAGGCCTGTCGCGTATTCTCCACGCCGGTGATATCCGGCAACGTGAGCCTTTACAACGAGACCAACGGCAGCCCGATCTATCCGACTCCGGTCGTCGGCATGCTGGGCATCATCGACGACGTTCGTTACCGGGTCGGCATGGGCTTTGGCACGGCCGGCGACCTGGTGTACCTGCTCGGGTCGGGAGACGGCCAGGGAGGCCTGCGAGGAGATGCCGCGGCACTCGCGGGCAGCGAGTACCTGGCGGTTCTGCACGACACCGTCGCCGGCCGCCCCACGATCGATCTGGATCTGGAGAAGCGGGTCCAACAGGTATGCCTGGAAGCGGGCCGGCGAGGGATGATATCTTCGGCGCACGACTGCTCCGCCGGCGGACTGGCCGTGACGCTCGCCGAAAGCTGTTGCGCCGGCAGCGTTGGAATTGATGCGACGCGTATGAACATCAGCGGTCGTATCGACGCAGGCCTTTTTGGGGAGAGTCAGTCCCGCATCGTCGTCTCACTCCCACCCGAGCGAGCTGCGGAGCTTCTGGAATTGGCTGCCTCAAAGAACGTGCCGGAGACCCTCGTGGGCCGGGTAGGCGGCGCCAATCTGCGCCTTGCTGATCTGATTGATCTCCCGGTCTCCGGCCTTGCGAAGGTCTTGGACCTGGCACTGCCGCGCTTGCTGGAGGGGTGAGAGCGGCGTGCTCGAACCCGGTATTATGGCATCGGAATGGGATTAGGCGTCTCCGCGTCTTCGGGCTCGACCGTGGCCGAATCGTGAACCGGCTGTTGTGTCGCCGGCTCGGCAATCGGTTCCGGAAGATGCCCGTTCGACGCCGCCGGCACAAGCTCAGCCGGTTCCGGAGCGAGGGCCACGCGGCGCGCGGTGCGTTGTCGCTCGGCCTCCGTGGGTGCGGGGTACTCGATACGGGGATGGTAAATAGCGCGCAGCGTTATTTTGAAAGAGTCAGCGATCGTGCGTAGGTCGCGCAGCGTTAGGTCACAATCGTCAAATTGCCCCTCCGCCAACCGCTCCGCGATCACGCCTTCCACGAGCTCGTCTATCTTCTCAAAGCCGTGGTCCGGGCTGCTCCTGACGACCGCTTCGGTCGAATCGGCAAGCATGGCAATCGCCGTCTCTTTGCTCTGCGGACGCGGCCCCGGATAGGTGAACAACGCCGGATCGATCTGCGCGTCGTCTGCCGCGGCCTTGCGATAAAAGAACGCCACAAGCCGCGTGCCGTGATGTTCGACTGTGAAGGCCCGCACTCGGTCCGGCAGATGATGCTTGCGCGCCAGCTCACCCCCGAAACGGACGTGCTCCTGGACGATGTGATTGCTGGTAATTGGGTCGAGCGAGTCGTGCGGATTCTCGCCGCCTAACTGGTTTTCGATAAAAAAGGCGGGGCGCGATAGCTTGCCGATATCGTGGTAGTAACAGCCGACGCGGACCAGCAGCGAGTCAGCGCCGATGAGGTCGGCAGCGCGCTCACCAAGGTTGCCGACCAGGATGCTGTGGTGAAAGGTGCCGGGCGCCTCTTCCTGCAGCCGGCGTAACAGCGGCTGGTTCAACTGGGCAAGCTCCATGAGCTGCAGGCGGGTGCTGATGTTGAAAACGCTGCCGAGCAGAACGAAGGTGCCGACCGTGAGGAGCGAGCTTACAATTCCGTTGATCCCACTGGACATAAGCAAAAATCCCGCATCGCGGAGGGTATGCAGCGTGTCGAGCATCCAGAAACCGAACAAAACGATCGCGGTGGTGGCAGCGACGGCAATTCCCGCGCTGAGGAAGCGGTTGAAACGCTCGGCCCGGTTCACGACCAGCAGGCCGGCGAGGCCCGAAAAGAAGAACGCGCACGCCATCTCCAGCGGCTGCAGCGCGGTAAGTCCGACGATTCCCGAGAGATCCGGCAAATACAGCGCCGTGAACGTTACCAGCAGGGCAGCAATGCCGGCGACAGCTACGCCAAGCTCGACGTCGAACAACGACGTGACCAGCATGGGCACCGCGGCCGCGGGAAATGCGAACGGCAAAAACTGATGCCCCGAGTCGGGAAGGACGACCGGCATGTAGATCTTCGCCAGCGCCACGATTCCCGCGACGATGAGCCCGAGCAACAGGGCACGCGACGTGGCCCGAAGCACGTCGGGGCGGAAATGCGAGACGAACGCGGCCAGGACACCGGCGGCCACGAGCGCCAGCAAGGCGGCAGCGCCAAGATCCGTGTATCGCAGCCGCACGGTGAGCAGGCCGGCGCTTTGCAACGCCTCCAGTTTAAAAGCGTCGATCACGTCGCCTTCGCGAACGATTACCTGGTCTTTGGCGAAAGCCTGTGGTTGGGGCGGCACCGCCGCGATCGCCTGGTCCTGGGCTCTTTGCGTGGCGGACGCGTCGATCCGCTCGGTCGGGGTGATAAATCCGCGAGCCAACCCGACCGCTGCGTCGCCCTGGCTCGCGGTCAATCCAACGCTGACACGGTTCGGAAGGCTCGCAAGGCGCCCCGCCAGCTCGGTCGAAGCGAATGGCTCTTCCAGGACGCTCGATAGCAACCGCATCGATTCGTCGCCCGCTTGCTTCCATTCATCGTCGGAATATCCGGCGATGGCCGTACGCTGATCCAGCGTCAGCGCAACGCCCAGCCGGTTGAGGGCGTCGATTGCCTGGGCACGATTGGCGCCGGCATCCTGGCGGATGACCGTGATGTGGCTCAGTACGTCGCCGAGCTTGGCGAGTTGGGTGTTCTGGATGTTTGGGTCGTACGAGAACGCCGTTGGGACGTTTCGGACCGCCTGGTCCTGCAGTTGGCGGCGTTGGACGTCGCTGTTATACGAGAACTGGCGCGGCGCCCGGATCGTTTGCGAAGCGATTTCACCCTGGTGAATGTGCAGCTGGCTCGGCAAGATAGGGAAAAGGATAGCGACCAACAACAGGGTCAACAGCACGGTGAAGCTGGCGGCGCGTAGAACGACACTTGCTTGTGGTCGTTGCGAAGAGAAAGTCACTGACTGAACACCATGTGCGGGCCGTCGGGACAACGGCCATCGGTCATCATATCAGAGCTCACGTCAGCCGCCGGTGAGCAGTTCGCTCACGACTTCGTTGACGTCACGGCCTTCGGCTTGCCCGGCCAGCCGCTTCAGCAACGGCCCCATCACTTTGCCTTTGTCGCGAACACTGGTCGCCCCGACTTCTGCGATCACTTCGCGAGCAGCGGCCGAGATCTGCGCTCGATCAAGCGTCTGCGGCAAATACGCAAGTAGCACCTCCATTTCGGCTTGTTCTGTTGCAACCAGGTCCTCGCGCTTGCCCTTTCTGAACTCGTCGATCGAATCGCGGCGCTGTTTCACTTCTTTGCGAAGAACGTCCACGACGGGTCCGTCTTCGTCGAATGGCTTTCGGGCCGCGATCTCGGCGTTCCGGATCGAAGAGAGGGCAAGCCGGATCGTGTTTCGGCGCTGATTGTCGCCGCCGCGCATTGCAGTCCTCAAGTCGTCGTTCAGCCGTTCTTTGAGCGACATTCAGGTGCTCCTCGTTACCAAAGCCGGTCGAGCTTTAACTGACCGACCCATTCGCGTTGACGCACGTCCATATCGCGAACGTGAACGCAATCGTACTCGTGGCGCCGTTGGTTGGAGCCTCTGAGTTGCTGAAATAGACGCCCTCATAGCGCTGTGAGGAGTTATCATACCGCCATATTCCGAGGACGCTGTTGGGGGTCGCCATACGGGCGACGATGTCGCGCCACGAGGTGCCCGGCGGCGCGCGCACGACGAAGGTGTTGCATCCCGTGTAGAGGCTGACCGGGGCGCCGATGATCGTGATCGACGTCGGCGGCTGTTGAGCGGTCGCGGGCAGCGTGTGCGCCGCGCCCAGCAGCAATCCGGCAACCAGCGGAACGGCCGCAAGGACAGCGCCCCGAATGAAAAATCGCACGTGGTCTACCCTTCTACCCAAGCGCCGGCCCGCATTGCGCGGAGTTTGCCGGCGGTCGTCTGTCGAATAACCGGTTCCAGAAGCGCTCGGGGCAGCCGCACGAGATTCGCCGTCTCGCCTTTCGATAGCCGTCCAAGGCTTGCCGCTTGACCTCCAGCGATCGCCGCGCTGCAGGTATGCAACGCCAGAGCCGCTTCGAGGTTCAGGAGCTTGCCGGGGACGCGCCGCCCCGAACTGGAACGCCGCACTAACGACGCTCGTATAGATGCTACGGGATCGGGAGCGCTGACCGGAGCATCGGAGCCGGCGGCGACTACTGCCCCGGCCGAGACGAGCGTCGACGGGTTGTGCAGGAACGGCTGGTCCTCCGTTCGAACCTCGCGTAAATACCGATCGCCGCCCTCGAACACGAAGCCCGGATTACAGACGGCAACCAGGCCGAGCGCCGCGATGCGATGGGCAAGGTCGGGCGGACAGATAGCGGCATGTTCGATGCGGTGCCACGGTGACAACCGCCGCCAACCAACTCCTGCCCCCTCAAATGCGTCCAAGACGTGGCGGATGGCGCCTGCGCTCACCGCATGAACGGCGGCGCGGGCCCCCGCTTTATCGATCGAATAAAGCCACCTCGAAAGAGTCGCAACATCGGGTCTTAAGCCGTCTAGTTCGTTGACTGCGACCTTTACTAATCCGGTCCAACCACGCACTTCGTCGCTGAGGAAGGCATCGATCCCCAGCGCGGGCACTACTTCGACAGATAATGTGCCGTCGTTATGGAGCTGCTTGAACAAGGCCAGCGTCGAAGCGTCGTTGCGGACGCCCAAATCCTGGATGCATGCGATGCCGCTGGCGGCCAGGCGACGGTTTGCCTCGGCAATGCCGCGATGCAGCTCCTCGGGCTCAGAGCGCGGAATTAGCCCATCCAGCACATGTTCCATCTCGAGTAGCAAGCCGTCGGGGTCGCCATCATCCAATCGCCTGGAGATAAACCCACCCGGTGGCTCCTCTGACTCGTTGGTAATCGCGACACGCTGAAGCGCCATCGAATTCAGTACGGACCCGTGGCCGGACCCGTGAATCAAGCGTACCGGGTGCCTCGGCGCGACACTATCCAGATCCCAACGCGTCGGATGACGGCGGCCGGTGAGCTCGGTTTCGCGGTAGCCGTAGGCGCGGATCCACTGCCCCGGCGGCGTTGTCTCTGCGCGCGCTGCTACGGTTGCGAGCAGGCTACTCAGATCGCCCACGGCCGCAGGAGAAACGTCCACGGAGACCAGCGAAGCTGCATAGCTGAGCAGATGGACGTGGGCGTCAATAAACGCGGGCACCACGAGGTCGCCACCGCAATCGATATCGTCAAAGCGTGGCCCTGATTCGGCTCGAACGTCCGGGTCGGACCCGATCGCCGCGATTGTGCCGTCGCGTACCAGCAGCGCCGTCGAGCGCGGTTGATTAGGAGCCATCGTGTGGATCTCGGCGTTGTGTAGGACCAGGGGAATCGACACGGCGAGCTACGCCGGTACCGATAGCCGCTCGAGGTGGACCAGCAGCACCGCGACATCGGCGGGCGTGACACCAGCCAGGCGCCCGGCCTGACCCACTGTTGCCGGTCGGAACCGGGCGAGCTTCTCGCGCGCCTCGGTGCGTAACCCTCGAAGACTTTCGTAGTCCAGCTGATCGGGCAGCGGCCGGCCATCGTAACGGCGCACCCGTTCGACCTCTCGTTCCTGGCGCTCCAGGTAGCCGCGGTACTTGAGCTCAATCTCTACCTGCTCGACCGCGTCGCGAGCAAGGGACTCGTCGCCAACGCCTAAGGCCAGGAGCGCGTTGTAGCCAACGTGCGGGCGGCGGAGCACATCTCCGGCCGTCAGTCCCTGGCGCAGCGCCCCAAGGCCGAGCGCATCCGCTCGCTGCTGCATTTCGGCCGTATCGGATAGGAACTCGCGGTTGAGTCTTGCGGCCTCCCGCTCCACGGCCTCGCGCTTTTCTTGGACACGCCGCGCACGTGGACCGTCAATTAATCCGATCTTGTAGCCGATTGGCGACAGACGCATATCGGCGTTGTCCTGTCGCAGAAGCAGCCGGTATTCGGCGCGCGACGTAAACAGCCGGTACGGCTCCCGTAGATCCTGCGAGACGAGGTCGTCGAGCATTACGCCGATGTACGCCTGGTCACGCCGCAAAACCAGCGGCGCTCGGCCCTGAACCGCATGCGCGGCGTTGATGCCGGCCATCAAGCCCTGTGCCGCCGCCTCTTCGTAGCCGGAGGTGCCGTTGATCTGTCCGGCAAAGTAGAGGCCAGGGAGAGATTTAGACTCAAGCGTCACGCGCGTCTGGTCAGTGACGACGTAGTCGTATTCAACCGCGTAGCCAACGCGGACCATTTCGCAGTGTTCGAGTGCCGCAATGGTGCGCAGCATCGCGAGTTGTACGTCTTCCGGCAGGCTGGTGTTCGCGCCCTGCACGTAGACTTCGTCCGTCTGCCATCCCTCGGGCTCCAGGAACAGGCCATGCGACTCTTTTTCGGCAAAGCGAACAATCTTGTCTTCGATCGACGGGCAGTATCGCGGTCCGACGCCGGTGATAGACCCGTTGAACATCGGCGCGCGGTGCAGGTTGGCGCGGATCACGTCGTGTGTGGAAGCATTCGTGTGCACGAGGTAGCAGGGCAATTGTGGACGCCACCCGTCGAGGCTGGCACCCGGATAGGCCGTGTTCGGCTCCGGAAACTCCGGCACTTTCGAGGGCGGCGTGAAGCTGAAATACAGCGGCGTTTCACTGCCGGGCTGCAGCTCTGTCTTGCTGTAGTCTATTGTTCGCGCGTGCACGCGTGGGGGCGTGCCGGTTTTGAGACGGCCAAGGCGAATTCCGAGGGCTCGCAGGCTCTGCGACAGGGCAGTAGCGGCCCCCTCGCCACGTCTCCCTCCCGCTACAGAGTTCTCACCGGTGAGCATGCGGCCGGCGAGCGAAGTGCCCGTCGTCAGGATCACCCGAAGGCCACGAAAGAGCTCGCCTTGAGAGCCCCGAACCTCATAGTGAGCGGGTTTGCCATCCCCTGCCGGCGCGGGTACGGCCGACTCCACGAGGCAGCGGCCGATGTCAAGGCCTGGTTGCCGTTCGATGACCCCCCGCATCTCGCTCATGTAGAGCTGCTTGTCGGCCTGCGCCCGCAGGGCCTGGACAGCCGGACCCTTGCCGGTATTCAACATGCGGATCTGGATGGACGCGCGGTCGATCGCTCGGCCCATTTCGCCCCCAAGCGCGTCGATCTCGCGGACAAGGTGGCCCTTTGCCGGTCCTCCAATCGACGGGTTGCACGGCATTAGCGCCACGGTTTCGAGGTTCATGGTCAGGACGAGGGTACGGACGCCCATCCGAGCCGCAGCGAGAGCGGCCTCGCATCCGGCGTGGCCGGCGCCCACGACGATGACGTCATATAGGGCTGGTTGTCGGTCGTGACGCGGCGGCGTCGACATGGCATCACTCATGAAGCTGGGGGTATGACGAAGCCGCGGGGGCTGGGCCGCCCGCGGCCGCATTGCCGGACCTGTAGTTGCACTAGTCGGCCGACGGAAGGACCTTCGGCTGAAGCAAGGTCATCGCCTTCTCGCAGCACTGTACTGCGCCGTCGCCGGGCTTGATACAGAGAACTTCCGTCCCGCAGTCCTCACAATGGAAACGCTTACCGAGCTGGTTCGCCATCCTACCTCACCTACTGCTTTTGCTGCATTGGCTGGCCGCAGCACCCGAGACTACCGTTGCCCGCTTTGGTCACGATCATCTCCGTGTTGCACATTGTGCATTGGTATCGTTTGCCTACCTGATTCGCCACACGATTGCTCCGCTCTTTGAAAATCACTCGAAGATAACTGCCGCGGAACCGTGAATTCACGCATAAATCCGCCGCCCGCTCGGCCAAAGTCTAGCCCGTGATTACAGCTTGAGTCAACGCGGCGAAAGCCATGCGAATGGTCGTCTGTTGACGAGCGATTAAGGTGTCTCGTACAATATCGGCTAACAACTGAATATCGGGTCCTCTTATCAAGAGAGGTGGAGGGAAACGGCCCTACGAAGCCCGGCAACCGAGCCCGTTTTACGGGAAGCGGTGCCAACTCCGGCCTGGCACACTCCAGGCGAGATAAGAGACGAAGTACCGCTTTGGTACGGACGCCTCACACCCACCTCTTCTCCACCCATAGGAGAAGAGGTTTTTTCATGCCTAGGGGGACGCAGCCATGACCTTTTCCCGATCACTCCGCTGTCGCGAATGTAGCCGCGAATATCCGCTGCAAGCGCTGCACGTCTGCGAGTTTTGCTTTGGCCCGCTCGAGGTGGCGTACGACTATGAGGCGATCGCCGCCTCAACGAGCAGGAGGCGCATTGCGCGTGGACCAAATACGTTGTGGCGCTACGTCGATTTCTTGCCGGTGGATGGCGAGTCGCGGATTGACTTGCACGCGGGGTTCACGCCGCTCGTCCGCAGCAAGAACCTCGCAGACCGATTGGGCCTGCGCGAGCTCTACATAAAGAACGACACGGTGAACCCCACGTGGTCGTTCAAGGACCGCGTCGTAGCCGTCGCCAGTTCGCGAGCGCGGGAGCTCGGATTCACGACATTGGCGTGCGCCTCGACGGGTAACCTCGCGAACAGTGTTGCGGCACACGCGGCGCGGGCTGGTATGGACGCATATGTGTTCATTCCGTCGGATCTGGAGCAGGGCAAAGTGCTGGGCTCGGCGATCTACAACCCGACGCTGGTGGCCGTCGACGGCAACTACGATGAGGTCAATCGACTCTGCGCGGAGTTGAGCGGCCGATACCCCTGGGCATTCGTTAACATCAACGTGCGCCCGTATTACTCCGAAGGCAGCAAGACGCTTGGATTCGAAACGATAGAGCAGCTCGGCTGGCGCTCTCCGGACCACTGCGTGGCACCGATCGCCAGCGGTTCGTTGTTCACCAAGATTTATAAGGGCATGAAAGAGTTCGAGAAGGTCGGTCTCATCGACAGCGTGCATACACGCATGTCAGGTGCCCAGGCCGACGGGTGCTCGCCGGTAGCCACGGCCTTTCGCGAAGGCTCAATGAATTTTCGCCCGGTGAAGCCGAAGACGATCGCCAAGTCGCTTGCGATTGGAAACCCGGCCGACGGCTATTACGCGCTGAAACAGATGAAGGAGACCGACGGGGCCTGCGCCTCCGTCACCGACGAAGAGGTCATCGAAGGGATGAAACTGCTTGCGGAAACAGAGGGCATCTTTGCCGAGACGGCGGGCGGCGTCGTCATCGCCTCGCTCAAGAAGCTCGTCGAGCAGGGGACAATTGGGCGCGATGAGCTGACCGTGGCGTATATTACGGGCGCGGGGCTGAAAACTCAGGAGGCAGTAACCGATCACGTCATAGAGGCGCTTCACGTGTCACCAGACGTCGACTCCTTCGAGTCCCAGCTCGGGGAGCGCGTGGCGGCCGCGGCGGCCGGATAACAGAGCAATCACATGTGGCCGGTAGCTTCCGGCGGAGAGCGAGCACTATGGCTTCGAAGCGCGTCCGCTTCACGTTTCCACCACGGCTCATCACGCTGCCGATTATCTACGAGCTGGGCCATCAGTTCGAACTGGTTACCAATATCCGCATGGCCGACGTCGACGAGCAGGTCGGTTGGGTCGTGCTGGAGCTCGAAGGCGATTCCGCGGAAATTGAACGCGGGCTCGATTGGGCGCAGGCCAAGGGCGTGCGCGTGGACCCGATCGAAGGTGACGTCGTTGAAGGCTAGTCTGCAGGAGATTCAAGCGAATGGCTGTTTCTGTCAGAATCCCCACCCCGCTGCGAGGGCTGACCAAGAATCAGGAGACCGTTCAGGCTGACGGTTCGTCGTTGGAAGATGCGATCAACGGCCTCGACTCGAGCTTTCCTGGCTTGAAAGAGCGCCTCTGTGATGAGCAGGGAGAGCTGCGCCGATTCGTCAACGTCTACATCAACGGTGAAGACGTCCGCTTCCTCTCCGGCCTAAAAACGCCGCTCAAGCAGGGCGACGAAGTAAGTATCGTACCGGCGGTGGCCGGCGGGTGAATTGAACCAGCTTTACTCTGAGGACTTCGCGCGAATGGATGAACACAGTGTTTCTGAGCGTCACTTCGAGACGTTGTGCGCGGAGATCGAGCCCCAGCCCGCGTCTGTAACGCTGCCGTTGACGATGCCGATCGTGACGGCTGCCGTTTTCCAATCCGATAGCCTGGAGACGATCGACGACCTGTACGAAGGGCGCGTATCGGGCTATGTCTACACCCGTGACGCCAATCCAAACCAGACCGTGCTTGCAGACCTCGTCGCACGGCTGGAAGGGGCGGAGACCGGTGTGGCGGCGGCCAGCGGCATGGGTGCAATCGCAGCGGCAATTATGTCGGGGCTGAAGCAAGGCGACCGGTTGGTCGCGGGCCACGACCTCTATGGCCGCACGATGGGAATGCTTCGCACGCCCCTGGCGGCGCTTGGGGTCAGCACCGACTTCGTCGATCTGACCGACACCGATGCCGCGGCCGCGGCGCTCGCGCAGCCCGCGACTGCGGTAATCGTGGAATCGGTCAGCAATCCGCTGGTGCGCATCCCCGACCTGCCTGCACTCGCTGAGCTGGCTCACCGCGCCGGCGCACGCCTGATCGTGGATAACACCTTCGCCTCTCCGTATCACTGCCGTCCGCTCGCTTTTGGAGCCGACGTCGTGGTGCATAGCGGCACCAAGTACCTGGGCGGGCATAGCGACGTCACCAACGGCGTTCTGGTTGGCTCGGTTGATTTCGTACAGCAGGCGCGGACCTACATCGTGACTTTTGGCGCTTCAGCCAGCCCATTTGACTGCTGGCTTACGGCGCGCGGGATCAAGACGCTGGCCGTGCGTATGCAGAAGGCGTCGGCCAACGCGCTTCAAACTTGCCGCTTCCTCGCCGCCTGTCCAGAAGTCGAGGCCGTTCATTATCCGGGCCTGGCGTCCCACCCGCATCACCAGCGGGCATGCGATCTGTTGAGTAATGGGTATGGCGCAATGGCTGCCTTTGAGCTGCGTGGGGGCGAAGCCGCCGCCTCTCGCTTCGTCAAGGGACTGAAGCACATTCGCCTCGCGCCAAGCCTCGCCGACGTCAGTACGACAATCTCTCATCCTGCCAAGACGTCGCACCGCGGTTACACGGCCGAACAGCGCGAGGCCATCGGCATCTTCCCCGGCCTCATCCGTCTTTCAGTCGGCATCGAGCACGCCGACGACATTATCGAGGACCTCCGACGGGGGCTCGACGCTGCCGGACGGGGCGCCCCGTAACGCCGCGGCACATTCTCTTGCAAGCGTTACTTTCTTCATCTACAATGTTGATGGATTTAGTCAGGTATAGCGGCGGGGTTTTCGGTGCGGGTTTCCACCAAGGGCGACTACGGAGTTCGCGCCCTCATTGAGCTGGCGCTGCATTACGGCGAAGGGCCGCTGCAGAGCGCCGAAATCGCGGCGCGCCAGCGGATACCGGAGCCGTACCTGGATCATTTGCTCACGACGCTTCGCCGTGCCGGCTTCATTCGCAGCATTCGGGGCCCGCAGGGCGGGCACGAGCTGGTCCGCGAACCCGGCGAGATCCACATGGACAATGCCCTCGAAGCGCTCGAGGGATCGCTGTCGCCGAGCTCGTGTCTCGACGAGAGCAGCGCGTGCGCCAAGCACGGCGGGTGTCCACAGCGCGATGTCTGGCAAGAGGTTTACGACGTGACTCGCGGGATCCTGCACCGAACGACGATCGCCGAGCTCGCGGCAAAAGAGCGACGCCCGGCCGGCGGCCGGTACTACATTTAAGCCCGATTGGGCAGGAAGTTTCGAACGCGCATGCAGGATGTCGCCACACGTACCGTTTCCATAGTCGACAGCGTCCTTGACCTGGTCGGCAACACGCCGCTTGTGCGACTCAACCGACTGCCAGGCACTCGCAGCGCCGAGGTGCTGGGCAAGCTCGAATCGATCAACCCGGCCGGAAGCGTCAAAGACCGCATCGCCGTCTCAATGGTGGAAGACGCCGAGCGGAAGGGTCTACTGGCTCCCGGCGCAACCATCGTCGAGCCGACGACCGGCAACACCGGCATCGGCCTCGCCATGGTTGCCGCGGTAAAAGGCTACCGACTCATCTTGACGATGCCCGAGGATATGAGCCTTGAGCGCCGTCGATTGCTGGCCCGTTACGGCGCCCAGTTCGTTCTCACCCCGGCGATTGAGGGAATGACCGGAGCGGTATACGCGGCCGAACAGTTGCTCGCAGAACATCCGGACTATTTCATGCCGCAACAGTTTCTGAATGCCGCCAACCCGGAAATTCACCGACAGACCACTGGACCGGAGATCCTTCGGGCGACGGACGGCCGGATCGACGCTTTTGTGGCCGGAGTCGGAACGGGCGGCACCATCACGGGCGTGGGCGAAGTGCTCCGCGAGCGGATCCCGGACGTTCTCATCGTTGCCGTCGAGCCGGTGCGTTCGCAGGTTTTACGCGGGCATCGGGCTGGGATGCACGCGATTCAGGGCATTGGCGCAAGCTTTGTTCCCGGTGTCCTCAATCGCGATGTGTACCAGGAATTGATCGCCGTCGGCGATGACGATGCGATCGAGATGTCGCGCCGCCTCGCGAGGGAAGAGGGGCTGCTGGTTGGCATTTCATCGGGAGCAAACGTCGTCGCTTCGCTAAAGGTGGCGAAACGGCTCGGTCCGGGCAAGCGCGTGGTGACAATGCTTCCGGACACGGGCGAGCGATACCTGAGCATGGGGCTATGACGGGCAAGCTATTCGCCGAAACTGGCGCAGTGTAGTGTACTGAAGAACGCGGGCGCTCGCGCACCGGTTCCAGCACAGAGGAGACAGTCCGAAATGGCAGTCAGCGTATATATTCCAACGCCGTTCCGGCGACTTACCGGCAATCGCACCCGCGTTGAAATGGGCGGCGAAACCGTAGCCGAGGTACTGGCGGAGCTTGATAACGCCTATCCAGGCTTCAGCGAGCTTTTGTGGGATGAGAAGCGCGAGATCCCGGCACACATCAACGTGTATTTGAACAACCGCGAGATCAACAGCCTGCAGGGGCAGCAAACTCCGGTTGCCGACGGCGATGAAGTCGCGGTTATTCCCGCAATTGCGGGTGGTAGCGGCACCGCGCTTCGCGCCGACCAGGTGACCCGCTATTCGCGGCACATCATCATGCCGCAGGTTGGGCCGGTGGGGCAGCGCAAGCTGATGGCGTCCAAGGTGTTGGTGGTCGGAGCCGGCGGTCTGGGCTCGCCCGTTGCCCTTTACCTTGCACTCGCGGGTGTCGGAACGCTGGGGATTGTCGACTTCGATATTGTAGACCTGACCAACCTCCAGCGGCAGATCCTTCACCAGAACGACGACGTTGGGCGGCCAAAAGTCGAATCGGCGCGCGAGACGCTCAATGCGTATAACCCTGACGTCAACGTAGTAACGCACGAAGTGCCGCTAACGTCGGAAAACGCGATGCAGATTATCCCCCAATATGACGTCGTCGTGAACGGAGCGGATAACTTCGCCACCCGGTACCTGGTGAACGACGCCTGCTATCTGGCGAAAAAGCCGCTAGTAGATGGGAGCATCCTCCTATTCGACGGCCAGGCATCGACCTATCTGCCCGGCAAGGGCTGCTACCGTTGCCTCTTCCCCGAACCGCCTCCACCGGGCATGGTCCCTTCCTGCGCCGAAGCGGGGGTGCTGGGCGCCCTTTGCGGTACCGTCGGCTCCATCCAGGCCACGGAGGTGCTGAAACTGATTCTCGAAATCGGCGACCCGCTCGTCGGCCGGCTCCTGCTCTACGATGCGCTTTCCATGGAAATGCGGGTGGTGAAGACGCGCCGCGATCCGAAGTGTCCTCTTTGCGGGGACAACCCGACTGTCACCGAACTCATCGACTATGACGCCTTCTGTGGCGGTCCTCCGCACAAGGAAGGCGCTCCCGTGGCGGCGGGATAATCTCACAATATCCGCGGCGCCGCCCCGCCGGGAGGCCGCCAACCCTGGGAGAACAGTAGATGGCCGTAGAAGTCCGACTTACCACCGTGCTGCAGAAGGTCACCGGTGGCAGAAAAACCGTTAGCGCCGAGGCCGGCAATGTGGACGAGTTGCTCAGAAACCTCGACAGCGACTATCCGGGCTTCCTGCACCAGGTCCAGGGAGACGACGGCCAGCTTCATCGCTTCGTCAACATCTATGTGAACGACGAGGACATCCGCTACCTTGAAAAGCTCGATACGCCGCTGAAGAACGGCGACGTCGTCTCAATCCTGCCGGCGCTTGCCGGCGGGACGTAGAACGGGCGGTCTCCTCACTCGCAAAGTTCCCGTGGCGCGAACGCCGCCCGCTGCTCGGAGGGGAGCGTGTTGTACTCAAACATTCTCGACGCGATTGGCAATACGCCGTTGGTGGGCCTGCCGCAAACGAGCCCCAATCCGAACGTCAAAATTTATGCCAAGCTCGAAGGACAGAATCCCTCGGGCAGCGTGAAAGATCGCATTGCCAAGTACATGATCGAGCGTGGGGAGCAGGACGGCAGCCTGACCCACGACAAGACCGTGCTCGAACCGACGAGCGGCAACACGGGCATCGCACTGGCGATGATCGGTCGCGTCAAGGGCTACCAGGTAATGGTGGTCATTCCCGAGAGCGTCAGCGAAGAGCGCAGCCAGTTGCTGCGGGCATACGGCGCCGAGGTCGTCTATTCCGAAGGGCTGAAGGGAACGAACGGTTCCATCGCCGTGGCTAAGCAGATGGTCGCCGAAGCGCCGCAGCGCTTCTTCATGCCCTACCAGTACGGCAACGACGCCAATCCGCTGGCGCACTACGAAACCACCGGTCCGGAAATCGTACGTGACCTGCCCGACGTGGACGTGTTTATCGCCGGACTTGGCACCGGAGGGACGCTGACCGGCGCCGGTCGCTACCTCAAGGAATACAACCCGAACATCAAGGTCATCGCGACCGTCCCGCATCCGGGCGACCTCGTGCAGGGTCTGCGGAGCCTCGAAGAAGGCTTCATTCCTCCCGTACTCGACGAGTCAGTTCTCGACGGGCGTGTCGTGGTCGATAGCCGCACCGCGTTCGCCGCGACCAAGGAGTTGATGCAGAAGGAAGGCATATTTGCCGGCATATCCTGTGGGGCGGTGATCAAGACGGCGCAGCGCGTCGCATCCCGAATGGAATCCGGCGAGATCGTGGTCATCCTCGCCGACGGGGGTTGGAAGTACCTGTCGACGGCGCTGTGGACGATGGACTTCAGCGATCTGCCCGAAGACATCGACAGCAAGGTCTGGTGGTAGGCTCGGTGCCGTTGACACTGCCGCGTTCATACGTCGATGAGATCGTCGCACATGCGCAAGAGGAGAACCCGAACGAGTGTTGCGGAGTGATTGCCGGAGACAACGGGGTTGCGATGAGGCTATTCAAAGCCGTCAACGCGGAGCACAGCCCCTACCGCTACAACATCGATTCGCGCGAACTCCTGAAAATTTACCGGGAGATAGACGACAACGGCTGGGAGATGATGGTGATCTATCACTCCCACACGCATACGCCGGCATACCCCAGTCCGACCGATCTGAACCTTGCCGGTTATCCAGACGCCTATTACCTGCTGGTATCGCTTACATGGGATCCTCCCGACATTCGTGCCTATCGAATTATCGACGGAGCGGTTAGCCAAGAGGCACTTTTTGTCGAGTAAACTGAACGGACTCACAATACAGGGTTCCAACGCGGGGGGAGCAATGGTCAACGAGGTCCACGGCCGCCTCAATATTCCCGTCCAGCCCATCCCAAAGCAGACGGCAGAGGAACGGGTAAAGAATTGGGACGAAGTTTATCGTGGTTTCGACCTTGAATCGGCGATCGTCGAGGCGAACCGTTGCATTCAGTGCCCCAGTGCGCCTTGCCAGGATGCCTGTCCAGTCCACAATGATATCCCCGGCGCTTTCAAGCTTCTTGAACTCGGCGACATCGACGCCGCCGCCAATGTATTTCGTGAGACGTCGAACCTGCCCGACATGTGCGGCCGGCTTTGTCCTCAGGAGAAGCTTTGCGAAGGGAACTGCGTGGTCGGATTCGCGATCCGGCCGGGCGGTCGCAAAGAGCCGGCGGTGACGATCGGCAAGCTAGAGGCGTTCCTCGCCGACGCTCAGCGCGACCTCCATGGAGGGCTGGAGCCGATCCCGATGATCCCGGCATCGACCGGCAGGCGCGTGGCCATCGTTGGCTCGGGACCGGCCGGTCTTGCGGTGGCCGAGGAGTTGGTGAAGCAGGGTCATGCTTGCGAGGTGTTCGAATCGTGGCCGGAACCCGGCGGCGTGCTCGTCTACGGAATACCGAACTTTAAAATGAAGAAGGAACTCGTAGACGCCAAGATTGAGTTCCTGCGCAAGATCGGCGTTACCTTCGTCGTCAACACCTGGATTGGCCGCGATGTTGGTCTCGACCAGTTGTTTAGCGATGGGTTTGACGCCATATTTCTCGGCACAGGAGCCGGTGTCGGCAACGCGCTTACCATTCCCGGGGAGGAAGAGTACACCGGTATCTACGCGGCAACGGACTTCCTCGTACGCGGCAATTTGTCGCCCGAACAGTTGCCGCCCGGGCAGCGAGAGCCGTTGGTTATCGGCCGGCAGGTCGTTGTCATCGGTGGCGGCGACACTTCCATGGACTGCGTACGCACGGCTGTGCGGATCGGTGCCGAGGACGTTACCTGCGTCTACCGCCGCACGGAAGCCGAGATGTTGGGACGGGGCGAGGAGCGAAGACACGCACGCGAAGAAGGCGTTCGCTTCGAGTACTTAACGGTGCCGCTGCGGTTCATCGGGGACGATGGACACGTTTCGGGCGTGGAATGCCAGCGCATGGAGTTGGGCGAGCCCGACGAGTCGGGTAGGCGCCGTCCGGTGCCGATCAAGGGCTCGGAGTTCGTGCTCCCGGCCGATTCTGTCGCGATCGCGATCGGCTATAACGCGGACCCGTTGATCCCATCGTCCAACTCCGGCGTGAAAGCCAATCGCTGGCACCTGTTGGAAGTCGACCCGGAGACGGGAGAGACCAGCCGCTCCGGAATCTTCGCGGGCGGCGACAACGTGAACGGCGCCGACCTCGTCGTCACAGCCCTTGCCGATGGCCGTCGCGCGGCCGTCGCTATGCACCAGTACCTCGCCGGTCTGGGCCACCGGGTCACGACCCAGAGCGGTACCTAACATTCCTGTTCCTTTGCGAAGGCCGGGGAGGGGCGATCTCGGGGCGGCAGGTGCGGGCACGGCTCCTAACCCTCCTGTCCCTTCCCGGTGCGGGAAGGGACGATTATTGGAAGCAGAGGTCGGACTGGGTTGCAGCGGCGCGCAGCCGGGGGTTAGGGGGCCCACGGGGCCCGGGGGTCAGGTGTGAATATCCCCATCAAGATCGTGGATGCATTTACGGATCGGCCCCTGGCCGGGAACCCGGCGGGCGTTATCACAAACGCCGAGGGTCTCGACGAGGCAACGATGCGGGCGATCGCCCGCGAGGTCAACCTTTCGGAAACGGCGTTCGTGACAGCGTCGGACAAGGCGGACTTCCGGCTCAGGTTCTTCACGCCGACGACAGAGATTCCGCTGGCGGGCCATCCGACGATCGCCGCAATGCACGCGCTCGTCGAAGAAGGGCGGGTCCGCCTCAGAGGGCCGCGAACGCGCGTGACCCAGGAGTTGCAGGTGGGCGTGCTGCCGGTCGACCTCGACGCCGACGAGCAGGGCCGGCTGATCCGCATCTGGATGACGCAGAAACCGCCGCAGTTTCTACGGGAGTACGACGCCGCGCCGTACGCGGAGGCACTCGGGATCTCGATTTCTGGGATCGATTCGGACTATCCGGTGCAAACGGTCAGCACCGGTACCCCGCAGCTAATGTTTCCCGTGCGCAGCCTGCACGTGCTCGAGCGGCTGAAGCCCGACATGAAGAGGCTGGAGGAACTGGCCGCCAAAGGTGACTACCTCAGCCTGCACGTTTTCACGCCGGAAGGCGGATACTCCCGCGAGGCGCGCGCCCACTCCCGCCACTTCGCGCCGGCAGCGGGGATCGCTGAAGACCCCGTCACCGGCTCGGCGAGCGGCGCGATGGGCGCCTACCTCGTGCGTTATGGAATCGTTCAGACGCCGGCATTCATGGTCGAGCAAGGCCAAATCATCGGGCGGCCAGGAACCGTCTATATCGAGATCGACGGCGAGGGCGAATCGATCTCCGCGGTTCGCGTAGGCGGCCAGGCGGTGACGGTGATTACCGGTATGTTGACCATCTAAAGGCTTGGTCACTAACCGCTGGTAGATGCCGGAAGCGCAAACGTAGTCTCGAGATTCGACGAGAGGTCGAAAAACCGCTGCAAGCTCTGGTTGAAGCGGAAGAATTTATCCATCCGATAACCGTCGCCCATCGCATTGATCGCCAGGCTTTCAGGCAGCTTGAGGTCGATCGTGTTCAGCGTATAGTCCAGTCCGGCGTGGCCGTTCTGCTTAATGCTCTCGATCATCGCCTGCCAGAGCGACGGCTCCATTTCAAGGTAGAAATCCAGGTCGCGTAGCTCTTCGCCCGTCACTTCGCGGATATCGCGAATGTCGAAGACATCGAAGGTGAGGCAAAAGTACCGCCCGCCAACGCTCAGCCCCACCAGTGCGTCGACCCGACCGAATTTGCGGTAGGTTTCGTCGCCCTTTGCAAGGTCCGCCACCCGCTGAAGCCACCCGGTCGATGGAAAGACAGGCATGAAGATGCCCTCCGGTCAGAACTTGATCGGTTTGCCGGGGTCGTCGGCTTTGTCGAAGGAAGTCATGCGCTGAATGTGGCGCATCGGCTCGGCCTCGGGAGTGTTCGCGATCGCCTGGTCGACCTTGCGGTAATACATCGGATCGAGTTGTTCGAGCTTCGTGAGCTCTGAGCGGTAGATCGCAAACGGCATAAATACGCGCTCGACGTCAGGCGAGCCGCAGGCGTCGCACATAACCTGTCGGCTCACGTTCATCTGGCGGAAGAACGCCTCGGTGCGGACATCACAGCGATTGCACTGGTATACATACTGGTATACATAAATGGGCATCGGTGTTCTCTCGGCGATCTTGGGGACGTCTTTTCGCGACTGCGCTACCCAGCGACCAACGAAGCATAGTTCGAAGCGAGCGACGATCTGCGGTCGACGCCGATCCAGTCGAGGCAGTGTAGGTAGTCGAGCACGTAGTCCCGGCGCAAGGTCGCAACCGTCTTCATACCCTCGTCCATACCGCGCACGCCGCCGCCGAATACGCAGGCCAGAGCCTCCCAGAGCACAGGATCGGCGTCGTCACGGCCGGCGATGGCTTCCGCCTGCGCCAGTCCACCGCTCAGGTTTCGGTCGAGCCCCTTGATGTGGTTGACCGCGTACTTCAGGTGCTGCATCGAATAGGCGATGTGGCGCGACTTGTCCTGCAGGGCGCGGCGGCCAAGCAATAACTCGACGTCGGTGGGCGCGTACGCGGCGAGATACCGGTACACCGTGCGTGTGAAGGTGCCTCGAAGGATATGGAGCAGCATCGAGGTTTCGGTCCAGCCGGCGCGGCTTTCAAGCAATAGCCTGTTTACCTGGCCGGGACTCTCGATCCCCACGCCGCCGCCATTGACCAACGAACGCTTGCGAAATGCTTCGAAATGCCGCCCCGCGTCAAAATTCTCCGTCGCGAGGAACAGCTTCACTTCGTGGTAGCCGTAGCTCATCATCTGGAGCCAGCTCGATACGACCTCGATTTCGATCGATGCCTGTTGGCTGAGCTCGGTGGACACCTGGCAGATCGCCAGCTCGACGTCGTCCGACAATCCGCGCGAGCGCTCCCAGGGAATGCTGTCGGCCGACGACCAGCGCCGCGAAATGCCTTCTTCATATAGCTCGGCGGCGTTGTCGGCCCAGAGGTCGGTTTTGTGCCGTAAATAGTATCCACCGATGGAGGCGCCGACCTGACCGGGCGGGCTGAACGCGCCCCGAGGCATGCGGGTGCGGTCGTCCCAGTAGTCTGGGATCTCGGCATAAGCGCCGGTATTCAATGCCCCCAGCGTGAGGCCGCCTTGTGGGTCGATCCGCGCCCTCGTGCCCCATTGGATCGTCATCGTTTTCCAGCTCATGTCGAGCTTTGGGAGTTGGGGGACTTCCTCCGGAGATTCTTCTTTGGGTCGCTCCTGAGCCACGAGGCTGCCTTTCTTTACTTGCGGCGCCGGTGTCGCTTGGATACCGGCCGGCGACGGCTCGCCGTACACAAGACCGCCGCAGGCAATTGTTGCAAGCGGCGGTACAAGATTCATGGCCGGGCTCTTAAAGCTGAACCCGACGCTGTTTTAGTTGGCGTAAATGTACGCTTCGAGCATCGGACTCGCCCTGCCGTTCTCGAACCGCTCGCCAAATCCAGCAACCCGCACGCGCTGGACGTACTCCTTGACTTGCCGTTGTCGGATAGCAAGCAGGATCTTCATCCCCTCGTCGATCTTGTCCTCGCCGCCGCCGAGCAGCACAGAAAGCGCTGCGTTGCTGGGGAGCCCGCGGGCGGCAGGGTTCTGTCCCGACGCCCCGATGACGAGGGCACGCTCCGCTTCGTCCAGGTACCCCTGGATCTCTTCGCGCCGGTCGGTGTCGATGCTGCCCAGGTACTGCAGGTGCATGACGCCGAAGGCGACGTGCCGCGACTCGTCCTGAGCACATAGGCGATAGATCATCTTCTCGGCATCGTTCTGCGCCATGAGCTCACCCATGCGGAAGAGCGTAAGTACGGAGCCTTCGCCGCTGATGTGCAGCCGCGCCGACATTTCCGTGAAATCGCGGGCTGAGTCGATATTGCCGCCGACGGCGCCCAGCAGCGTGCCATTTCGGCGCATGAGGCCGCCGCCGTTCGAGAGCGCACGCTTGCGGAAGACATCCAAATGACGTGCTTCATCCATGACCTGCGAGAGCAGGTACATGCGCGGCTAGTAATAATCGGGGGTAACCGAAGAGATCCACTTCCCCGGTACGTCGCCGGCAACGAACTCGACCTCGGTAATGAAGGTCGCAAGCTGGCACTCGGCGCGCTCAATGTCGTCGGGCAGCGGCTTGATCGAGTCCCAGGGAATGTCCGTCGCCGAAGACCACTGGCGGGCGACCGCTTCTTCATACAGTTCGGAACCGTTGCGCAGCCAGATGTCCGATTTGGTTCGCACGGGATAGTTGCCGACGCGCGGCACCCCCGCACGCGCGATCGAGCCACGCGTGCGGCCGGTCATGTTCTTGCTTTCGTCCGGCACTTCTGCCGCGACGCCGCTGTCGACGTCTTGGAGCAGCAGGCCTCCCTTCTTCTCACTAGCGTCCAGCTGCTGTCCCCACACGTCCCGCTTTTCCAGCCAGCGGAGGTCGTAGCCCTTCTCCTTGCCGTACTCCTTGTACGAGGCGAACGGATCTTGAGTAGCCACCATCATGCAGCTCCTAGACGTGGTGGACGAGTTCGCTGATAACGTGGTCCCCGGAAGTTCTATATATAGGCATTTTGCACTGGTGGTAAAAATATCGCAAGGAGGGAGATGCGGAATCAAGAGGGATCCGACCCGGCGCAGGTTTGACGCCTTCGCGGGCTCGTCGATACACTTGTGAGGAGAGCTTGCGGACCGGACAGCGGTCTGCGAGTGGGGACGAATTCCACGGCCGCATGCTGCCGCGACGTCGTGGCGCCATGCGGCATTTTGATGCGCAGCTTCAGCCGGATGTTGACAACCATGCCGCTGTTTACGGTCGCAGACGTTTCACTCAATTTCGGCAGCAAAGACGTGCTGTCGCACGTGAGCGCAAGCCTGGACGCTGGCGACCGGGTGGGTCTGGTTGGACCCAATGGCGCCGGTAAGACATCGTTGCTACGGGTAGTTGCCGGCGAAGAACGCCCCGGAGGCGGACAGGTATCGCTCGCGGGCGGCATGCGGCTCGGCTACGTGTCGCAGATCCCGCGCGTGAGCGACGACCTGACCGTGCGCGAAGAGGTGCTCTCGGGCATCGCTCACCTGGCCGAGCTCGAGGTTGCGATCGAGCAGGCGGCACACGACCTGACCGGGGCCGCGGGTGCCGCGGTAGAGGCGTCAGCCACCCGTTACGATGAACTTTCGCGCCGGTTCGAGGCCGAGGGCGGTTACCGCTACCGGGCGGAGGCCGAGCAGATCCTGGCGGGGTTGCGGCTGCCGGAGCGGCTCTGGGTCCAGCCCGCTGCCGGCCTGAGTGGCGGAGAGAAGTCACGCATCGCGCTGGGGCGCGTATTACTATCGCGCCCCGACGTGCTGCTGCTCGACGAACCCACCAACCATCTGGACATTAATGGGATAACGTGGCTGGAGGGTTTTCTGCAGCGCTGGCCAGGTGCGATCGTCGTCGTTTCGCATGACCGATCCTTCCTCGACAACATTGCGACTGAGATCTGGGACCTCCGGCAGAAACGTTTGACTACCTATCGTGGCAATTACGGCGCCTACGCGATCCAGCGCGCCGAGCGGTTGGCGCTGCAGCGCGACCAATACCAACGGCAGCGGGAACACATCCTCAAAGAAGAAGAGCTGATCCGCCGCTACAAGGAGGGTCAGCGCGCCAAGTGGGCGCTCGGCCGGCAGAAACAGCTCAGCCACATCGATCGGATCGAGCGCCCACATGAGGAGGCGTCGGTCCATATCAAGCTCGGACGCGTAGCTCGCACGGGCCGCGTAGCGATAGCGCTCGAACGCCTCGTGATCGCGCAACCGGGCAACATAGGCAACATCCTGCTGCGGCTCCCGGAGCGCGTGGAAGTGGAACGAGGCGATCGGGTCGCCATCGTTGGTCCGAACGGCACTGGAAAGACGACGCTGCTGCGTACGATTATGGCTGAACACGACCCGGAAAACGGCCGCGTCGTGCTGGGCGCCAACGTACGGACCGGCTATTACCGGCAAGGCACGGATCACCTGGAAACCGGACGGACCGTGCTGGACGAGCTACTGGCAACGCGCAACATGCCGCTACAAGAGGCCCGGGACATGCTGGCCAAATTCCTCTTTCGCGGCGATATGATCGACCAGCCGGTGAGCACGTTGAGCGGAGGCGAACGCAGCCGTCTGGCGCTGGCCAAGCTGACCGCCGACGACGTCAACGTGTTGCTGCTCGACGAGCCAACCAATCACCTGGACATCGGCTCGCGCGAGGCGCTGGAGCAGGTGTTGACCGCCTACCAGGGCACGATCCTGTTCGTGACGCACGACCGCACGCTAATTCACAACCTCGCCACAAAGACCTGGCTGGTGCACGACGGTCGAGTCACGGACTTGAACGGTCCGGCTCTGGAACTGCCAGAAAGCCGTCAACCCGTACTCCTGGACACGCCTCGAACGGAGCCGGCACCGCTGCGCGATGGCAAGACGGAGGCGCGTGAGCTTGCCCGGAGGGCGAAGGAGGTCGAGCAATTGGAGTCGCGGGTCTCAGACGCCGAGCAACGTATCGCGGACCTCACCGAGGAGCTTCACCGGGCGACGTCGATGCAAGACGCCCACCGGACGGGCGAGATCGGCGCCGCGTACGCCGCCGCTGAAGATCAGTTACAGCAACTGATCTCTGCCTGGGAAGCGGCGGCTCAGGCGGTCGAAGGAGCGTCGGCGGCCAGTGCGAAATCACGGTAGTTCGCCGCGGCGACGGACCCCGGCAAATCAGAGTGTTCAATTGCAACGACTTTGTACCGCCGACCCTCTGGGTCGTTCTCATCGTTCAGGGGGTATTAGAGGGGGATCGGCTATCTACTGTTTGGTCCAAGTATCGCCGTGCAGAACCATCCATTTTCGGGCAATTTACGCGTGACTCCGGAGAATCTGCCGGAGGAATTAACGCGGTCATAATCAGGTTGCATTGCGTAGGCCAATAGCGTTATAGCTACAATTAGCTATAAGAGAGCTACATAACTAGGTTGCGCTGCGGTGTGCAGGCCAGTAGCGTTATAGTTACGGTTAGACATAAGACAGCAAGGGGAGCAGCCGATGAACGCGACCTTTTCCCCTGCGCCAGGGCCCTCTTCGCATCGCCTCGCGTGCCTGGTCCACGGCTCGCTCGCCGTGATCTTCGCGCTGTTTGCCCTGGCCCTTTTTTCGCCGGCGTTGAGGCCGCACCGCGCTCTCGCCGACCTCGCCTGGTGCTGGGACGATCCGATAGTCACGATCAACGGCATTACTGTATCAACACAGATTGGCGCCCTGGGTAGCCCGGCGGTGGTTCAACGAGGCGTACAGAAAGCAACCATCGTTTATACGCTCCCGTCGGGCGTGAGCGCATCCGTGATTTCCACCACGAATACGTACTTTCACGAAAAGGTCGTTTTTGTCAATTCGAATGCCGCATGGACCCCCGGTCAGCCGGTTCCTGTGGGCGTCACGGTCAGCTTTGTCGCCAACTCATCGTTCCAAACGCAGATGATAAACACGCTGGCTAGCGGCGCCTCGTCAACGACCTTTGGCACTACGGACACCGGAATGTCGAGCAGTTTTTCGGTTCAGTAGTCGCTCGCCGCTCTTGAGCACGCTCCCTTATTCCGTAAGCGGTTGATAGTGGTGCGGTGCGTTGGAATGCACTAGAACCGCCAATAGCCGGTAAGCGTACAGGCACGTAGCTATCGCGTTACCAAATTGGCGTTCGATATTCCCCTCACGGCGCTTCGACAGACCGTGCATCCGGTCCGCTGGCCCGTCCATACGCCGCATGACGAACGCATATAGCAGCACCGGTAACCAGCATCTACGCCCCGCTATCGTGCGAGCGGCCCCCGCAGGAACCGCTCCGCCCAAATCGCCGCGGTCACACCGTCACCGACCGAGGAGGCGACCTGCCGCGCGGAATACCGGCGAAGGTCACCCGCGGCAAAGATGCCGGGAACAGACGATTCCAACCGAACGTCGGTGACGATATGGCCGGCGGGATCCACGTCTACCACGCCCTGCAGGTATGCCGTGTTCGGCGTGAGGCCGGTATAGATGAATACGCCGGATACGTCGAGCTTCGAAACTGCGCCGCTTTTAGACTGAACTTCCACCGCATTCACCGTCTCATCGCCGATAATGCGGGTGACTGTGCTGTTCCAAACGACCGCACAGTTTGGGCGCTCGCGGATGCGCTCCTGGGTGATCTGAGCGGCGCGAAACGCATCACGGCGTTGGACGATCGTTACCTGGCTTGCCAGGTTGGTGAGGTAGAGCGCTTCGTCGAGCGCGGAATCGCCGCCGCCGACGACAGCGACCGGTTGGTCGCGAAAAAACTCTCCGTCGCAGGTGGCGCAATAGGAGACGCCGTTGCCTTCGAACTCTGACTCGCCCGGTACACCGAGCCTGCTGAGCGTCGAGCCGCCGGCGAGAATGACGGCACGCGCGCGGTAGGATTCGCCGTCGGTTTCGACGGCATGCGTTTGACCGTCACGTCCCGCCCGCAGGCTGGTCACCTCGCCGTACTCGAACGCGAGGCCGGCGTCCAGCGCCTGCTGCGCCATCAGCGGCCCTAGCTCGTAACCGGAAATGCCGTCCGGAAAACCGGGGTAGTTTTCGACCCGGTCGACGTTGACCAGTTGACCTCCGGCGCCCATGCGCTCGATCAACACGGCGTCGATGCGTGAGCGTGCCGCATACAGACCCGCGGACAGGCCGGCGGCGCCTCCGCCGACGATCAGCAGGTCAACGTCTCTCACCATGCCGAGCCCCGATTCCGTCGTTGACAGGCCTGTGCCGCGTGACTACGATCCGATCGCGGCGCTCCCGGCCGGTGTGGGCCGGACCGGGACGCCGGGAAGCGAGAAACGCGATGAACGAACGCACGATCACCGTATACGATCCCACGGCGGCGCCGAAGGCCAGTGGCGCAAAGCTGGCCCCACGCCAGATGGACCTGCGGGGCAAGACCATCGGCATCCTCGATAACGGCAAGGCCAACGCCGGCATGCTGATGGGTGCCGTTGCCGAACTGCTGAAGCAGCAGTACGGCGTCGCAAACATCATCGTCCGAAGGAAGCCGGTGGCAGGACCGGCTTCGCCGCAGGCGATCGCAGATTTCAAAAAGGAGGCCGCTGCCGTCCTCGTCGGCAGCGCTGATTGAGGCTCCTGCACCGCCTGGAGTGTCCAGGCAGCGATCGTGCTCGAGAAGGAAGGCGTACCAACCGCGGTCATCGGCACGGATGAGTTTCTCTCGCTCGGCAAACTGGAGTCGCGATCGCGCGGTCTCCCCGATCTGCCATTCGTGATTACCAAGCACCCCCTCGGCGGTCTGCGTGAACCCGACGTTCTGGCCAAGGCAGCGTCCCTCGTTGCCGATACAGTGCGCGCCGTTTGCGCGGGAGCAGCAAAGTGACGGCACCAGCCGGCCCCAAGGCCAGGACACTGCAACTGCCCGACTCCTTTCAGGAGATCAACACCGTCTTTTATGAGCGTGGATGGACGGACGGTCTGCCGATCATCCCGCCAACGGAAAACGCCGTAGCCGAAATGCTCCGCTGGACCGATCGCGACCCGCTCGACGTTATCGGCGTGCTGCCGCCGCGGCAGGGCGAAGCGACAGTCGAGAAGATCGCCGTCAACGCCGTCATGGCCGGTTGTCTGGCGCAGTATTTACCGGTGCTGATCGCGGCGATCACGGCGATTGCGGACCCCGAGTTCAATCCCGACGGCGTCCAGGCGACGACACACCCGGTAGCTCCTTTACTCATTGTCAATGGACCGATCGCGCGGGAACTGCAGATCAATTCTGGTTATAACTGCTTCGGACAGGGGTTCCGCGCCAACGCGACGATCGGCCGCGCCATCCGGCTGGTGCTGATGAACGTCGGGGGTGGGCTTCCCGGCAGCGGCGATCGCTCGACTCAGGGTAGCCCCGCCAAGTACAGCTATTGCATCGCCGAGAACGAGGAACGAAACCCCTGGGGACCGCTCCACGTCGAGCGCGGCTTCGACCGCGAAACGAGCACCGTCACGATCGTCGGCGCCGAGGGCCCGCACAACATCCAGGACCATTACAGCAACACCGGAGAAGGGATCCTCAAGACGATCGCCGGCGCTATGGGCCAGGCCGGGAGCAACAATATCCTTAGCCACGGGAGCCCGGTGCTCACGCTCGGTCCCGAGCACGCCGCGACGATTGCTGCCGACGGCTACAGCAAGGAAGACGTCAAACGGTTCATCTTCGAAAACGCACGCTTCCCGGTGCACATGCTGGGGGCCGAGTTCACCGAAGGCGTACTGGCTCGGCTCAATAGTTTCGAGCCAAGCGACCCAAAGGCGATGTGTCGGATAATCGAGCGACCCGAGGACCTGCTGGTCATCGTGGCCGGCGGTGCGGGCAAGCACTCGTCATGGCAGCCGACGTTTGGCAATGCAACCCATCCGGTCACGGTGCCGATCGCAAAGCAAGACGGGACGCCGGTTCGGTCGGTAGAAGAGCTACGCCGCGGTTAGGTCGGTGTCAACGTGTTCCTCAACATTGAATAAGCTGCCACCGTAGGTGCCGGCGAGATAGAGCGCGATCGGCCCAAATACCGCGCCGACGATGACGAACTGATTGGAATACCAGTTCGGCCCGTTCAACAGCACGTCGCGCCAATAATAGATCGGGTAGACCAGCAGCGCAGTCGACCCGAACAGAAGTGCGAGCGTGGCGACGCGGCGGCCCGCGACCATCGCGGCGATCGGTAACAGCCAGACTACATACCACGGCCAGAACCACCAGGTCGGCAGCGCCAACGTGAAGAACGTCGCCCAGCAGGCTGACGTTACGAGATTTTCGAAGCCGCCGCGGCAGCGATATAACGCCCACAGATAACCGCATGCGTATAGCGTCAGCGCGAGCGCGCGACCATAGTCTTCCGCACGTTGCAGGGAGGTGTACTGCATCAAGAAGGCGATCGTGAGTGATGCCGGCGAGCTAATGAAGCGCGACTGAAGCGCTTCGTAGTTCGCGAAGCTATGCGAAGCGGCAATGAACGGCAGGTAGATCATCGCCAGGATGGCTCCGCCGGCACCGATCGACAGCGCGATCTCTCGCCGATCGATCCGCGGCTTACGGAAGAGCAGCCACACGAGAAGCAGCGGTCCGAGCAGCAGCATGATGAACTTGACCGCAACCGCCAGCGCCAGTAGTGGAAAAGCCCACTGCCAGCGCCCGCGCTGGATGACGAGTAGCGCCGCCACGGCAAAAAACATCATCACGATATCGTTATGGGCGTTGCCCGGAATCTCCCATAGTACAAGCGGGCTCCAGCCCATCAAGACGATCGCCGCGGTCGCGCGTTGCGGACGCCACTCTTTCATTAGTAGATAGATCAGGTATAGGGTGCCGGCGAGAAAAGCGCTCACCAGGATCTTTTGTCCGATGACGTTACCGATCATGTCGTTGCCGGCAAACGGCAGCGGGATCCCCGAAACGAGATACCAGACCGGCCCGTAACTCGAGCTCAGGTCCTGCCAATAAGCCAGTTGCCGGACGAAGGGGTCCGAAGGATGCGCGGCGGGCGTCGTGGTGATCGGGTCCTGGTGATAGGTCCAGAGCGTGCGCGCGTCCACGATGTTGTGGTAGACGTCCTGGGCGCCGCCCGGGAAGATCGGCACCATCGTCGCGATGAGAAGCACGCTCGCGGCGAGCGCGACCAGGGCGTACCGAGGATTCGTCAGCCGCAACGCAACCGCGAAGGCTGCCGCGTGGCAGAGCACGAGCGTGGCCATCGCGATCACGAACCAGGTTAAGCCGTGTTCGGTGATCCCAAGGGCGTTGGCGACCGGCTGGGGAGACGGTATGACGTCAGGAATGCGGTTGAGCGAGAGGCGGCGGACGAAGATCGCGACGACGGCTTCCATGCCGGCCGCGACGACCAACAACGCGACGAGGAACTGTCGCTGGACGTCTACCGCTTCTTCGTCCCCGGCCGGCACGCTTTCGCTGCTTTGGCCTCGCACCACCTGCGCCGGCAGCGCCATGCGCTCCTCCACTACGATCCACGTCTGCCCGCCCTGTGTCCGGGCTAGGCGCGTCACGATCGTACCCCGCGCGCTGGCTCTGGCGCTCGTTCCGTGGCTTCAGGCGAGGCCGAGTAACTGCGCCGGATTGTCCTTCACCATCACCTCGACCTCGCGCGGCGTGAACCCTTCGCGCAGCATCGCGGCGATCCACATGCGCAACCCTTCGGCCGGCGCCGGGTTGAACGCCTGGCCGAGGTCGGTGGAGAGGATCGCTTGTCCCGGTCCGTGGGTTCGGATCGAGGCGGCGATGTTCGATGCCGGTATGCCGCCGCCTCCGGGTGTGCAGGCAATGTAGGCGTGCTCGACAAAGGCACCCATCTCTGTCATCTGACGCTGGGCTTCGGCCGGAATCCAGAAGTCGGCGTGGGTGACGACCGTCTTGATACCACGGCCGCGGGCCTCCTTCACAAGGGCAAGCTGCTCTTCGGTCGAGAGATGGCCCGTGCCGAGGATCATGTCGTATTGCTGAACGATGCTCAGGAGGTCGTCGATCACGCCGATCAGGCGGCCGTTGTCGTCGAGCACGCGGATACCCGGCCGGTTGTTGCGCGTTTGCGACCAGTGGTCCGCGCTGAACGTCGGCATCCACACCTTGCGCGCCCCCATCTTCGCAGATGCTTCGAGCGCCGCAGGGTTCAGTCCGCCGACTTCATAGTCGAGCGAGATTGCGCCGAAAACCTCGATACCGGGCACCATTTTGGTCAGGATGTACGCGGCCGGCGTGGTCGGGTACTCGTGGCTCTTGAAGATGAAACCGCGCATGCCGGCGGCTCTCGCGGCCTCGGCCAATTCGACGACGTCGAAGCGCCGCGAAGCTACCGGATCGGGCGATGCGTGTACGTGGATGTCAATGGAACCGCGCCACACCTGATTGATGACGCTGTTGAAGTCCTCGGCCATTCTGACCTCATTCCGTTGCATGGCCGGCTAAATGCCGGCGCCTACCAAGATGGGGCATCGTCTATGGCTGTGCAACTGAAGAACGTTCCAAGGGCCTGGACAGCGCAAACTCAAACACTTGTATGGGCCGGCCGCAGAGAAGGCGACTGGCCGCCGGAGAGCAACACGCGCAGTCGCTCCCTGGCGCGAAAGACGCGTGCGCGGACGGCCGAAGTCGAAAGGCCGGTGATCGCCGCGACTTCCTGGTAGCTGTGGCCGTCGACGCTGAGCAGCAGACAGGCAAGATCCTTGGGCGGAACGGCCTTCATCGCCCGCCGCAACTCGTCACGGTCCGCCACCGCGTCGGCGAGTGGCTTTGATTGATCTGGATGGACGTCTTCATCGTCGCGCGGGCCCATCAGCGGAACCCAGCGCAATATTCGCCGCCGCCGCAACTCTTGCAGGGTGCGATTGCGCGCGATGGTGAACGGCCACGCGGATTCGTTTGCGTCCGCGGGCAAGCGGACGAGGGCACGGTAGGCCAGTAGAAAGACGTCCTGGGTCAGGTCCTCCGCGAGCTGTTCGGAGCTCACCATGGCGTAGACGAAACGGAAGATCCGTCGCTGGTACGTGACCACCAGCCGCGTACAGCGCTCGTCCACCGCGGCGGGAGGAGCGGCGTTGCGGGGGAAGTCGACCGCGAGGGCCACCATAGTCGTTCGTACATCCCGACCGGGCCCGGCCCGGATGAAAGTCGCGTTCATCGGTGAGCCGGCGAACGCGAGGGACTCGCCGGCATCGTTATCGTAGGTATGTGTTCTTAGAGGACGATTAGCGGGGACTATTCATTGCGATAGGTACAATCCGCATCGCACGACAGAACCGTGCCATGAAGTTCAGTGAAGGATTAAACTTGGTGGACTCAGCACACGCGGGCGGGAGGACGATCTTGGCCACAGACGATCTGCTGAGATGGCGGAGCCGGTTCCCGATCTTGGGAAGGTCCGTATACCTGGTGAACAACTCGCTGGGAGCGATGCCCGACACTGTCCGAGAGGGGCTCGCGACCTACGTTGACCTGTGGTCCTCCGAAGGCGTAGTGGCGTGGAATAGCTGGCTACCGCTCGTCCGCGAAACCGGCGATCTGATCGGCGAGATCATCGGCGCTCCTCCAGGCTCAGTGATGATGCACCAGAACGTCAGCACGCTCGTCAGCATCGTCGCATCCTGTTTCGAGTACACGGGCAGGCGTCGCAAAGTGGTCTACGCCGACACCGAGTTCCACACGATGCATTACTTCTGGCAATCGCAGGACCGGATTGGGGCCGAGGTTCACTACATCTCGACCGACACGCAATTGCAGGCGCCGCTCGAGCGGCTGATCGACGCGATCGACGATCAGACACTCATCGTCCCGATCTCGCACGTGCTCTTTCGCAGCAGTGAATTGATTGACGTCGCCGCGGTTGTCCAGAAGGCGCACTCCGTCGGTGCGCTCGTGCTGCTCGACTCGTACCAGGCGACGGCCGCCGTTCCCTTCAACGTCACCGACCTCGACGTCGACTTTGTAGTCGGCGGTTCGGTGAAGTGGCTCTGCGGCGGTCCGGGCGCGGGTTATCTCTACGTGCGGCCGGATCTCATCGACATACTCACACCGCGCGAGTGCGGCTGGTTCTCCCACGCCCGTCCGTTTGCATTCGATATGGGCGAAATGGTGTATGCGGACGGCATCGATCGATTCATGGGCGGTACACCTGGTATCCCTGCGCTATACGCCGCCCGCGAGGGCTACAAGATCATTCGTGAAGTGGGCGTTGACCGGATTCGCGAGAAATCACTTCGCCAGACCCGGCACCTGATCGACCGCGCCGGCGACCTCGGTTTCACTGTCAACACGCCGCGCGATGATGCCCGTCGCGGTGGCCATGTGACGATCGAATTTGCCGGCGCAGAGGCCGTTTCGCAGGAGCTAATCCGGCGGCGCTTCATCATCGACTACCGTCCCGGCGCGGGCATCCGTGTCTCGCCACACTTTTATAACTCCGATGCTGAATGCGACGCGCTTCTGGACGAGATTGTGACGATACGGGGGCGGGGAGACCTAACCCCCTTACCCCTTCCCTAACGCCGGGAAGGGGCGACCTAGGGGTGCCGTGTACGGGCATCGGTGCAGCGTCAACTCGGGCGAATGGGCGTGCGCCCCCAGCAATGGTACCGACGACAAGCTCCCCTTCCCTGGTTCCAGTACCCCCCGTTAGGCGTAGGGGTAAGGGAGGGGCCGGGGGTTAGGTCCGTCAACAGGCTCCGGCGCCTCGATTCCGAGCTCCAGCGCCAGGCTTTCCAGCGATTCCACGACCGTGCGGTGCAGGGGAATGCCGTTGCGTTCGCGATCGGTGCGGGTTTCGAACTCACGCTGGCCCGGTAGCAGCACGCGATCGGTGCCGTCGACAGTTTCGGCGGTACGGAAGGTGCGCTGCAGGTCGTCCATCATCGCCTTGAACTCATCTATATCGCGGAAGCCGTCGATGCGGATTGCGCCGAAGAACTGTCCCGCTGCCGACGTGGGCCGGTCGAGGATCATGCTGAAACCGATGCCCGACAGTACGCCGCAGAGGATATCCACCATCTGCCCAAGCGCGTAGCCTTTGTACGAGCTCGTGACCGGGCTGGAGCCGAGCGGCATCAGCCCGCCGCCACCGCGCCGAACACGGGCGATATCGACCGTCGGACGGCCGGATTCGTCCAGTGCCCAACCATCCGGGATGGCCTTGCCTTCGCGTTCGGCGATCTCGAGCTTGCCCATCGCCACGGCGCTCGTGGCCATGTCCATCAGGAACGGTTGCTCGTTGCCTGCCGGTGCGGCGAAGGCGATCGGGTTCGTGCCGATCATCGGTTTTCTGCCGAACGTCGGCACAACCCACGGACCGGCGTTGCACATCGCGATCCCGATCATGTCTTCCGGCACGGCCATCAGCGCGTAGTAGCCGGCCGCGCCGAAATGGCGGCTGTTGGTCACGCTTACCAGCCCGCTGCCGGCATCGCGCGCCTTTTCGATTGCGAGCCGCATCGCGCGGTAGCCGACAATTAATCCGAAGCCGCGATCGCCATCGACGAGCGCCGTAGAAGCGGTCTCACGCACTGCGCGGATGTTCGGCGTCGGATTTACCATGCCGGCTTTCAGGCCGGGTGCGTAGCCGCGATGGGTGTTGAGGTGCGCAATGCCGTGCGAATCGATACCCATCAGGTCGGCATCGATCAGAATAGACGCGCCGATGCGGGCATCCTCATGCGGCAAGCCATAGCGAGCGAGCACGGTGCTCGTGAACTCGGTCAGCGCTTGAGCGCTAAACCGCTGAGGTCCGCCCATGAGAGTAACTCCAAGACTCATCGACTCGGGTGTCCACGTCCGGGGAAAGCCTCAGTGGAAATCACGCTCAGACTTGCCGCCCTCCATCGCGATCGCCTTCATCGGCGCGGGTGCACGGGCAACCAGCTCACGCAGCTTTTCGGGGGTGAAGTCTTTGGAGTGACAGAGGTCAATGATCGGGCGCTCTCTTTCTTCGACACGTCGTGTCGCTTCGGGTATGCCGGCCGCCAGGTCATGAGGAATGTGCAGAACCCCGTGCTTGTCGCCGTGCAGCAGGTCCCCGGGGTTGATGGTCAATCCGCCAACCGTGACCGGCCGGCCGACCCCGGTCAGGTGGACGTAGGCATGGGAGACGATCACGTCGCGGGCGAAAAACTGAAACCCCATTGCCTCGACTTCGTCGAGGTCGCGGACGCCGCCATCGGTGACGACGCCGACAGCTCCGAGCGCCATGAAGATGCTGCTGTTGACCTCGCCCCATAGGGAACCCACCGCGGGGGGATCGTCCAAATCCTGGATGACGATTACTCGCGGCGCGGGCATCGACAGGACATGGTCCCAAAACACGTGTGCCGGAACGCGGCTGGATTCGTCACCCGGTTCGTTCGCCTTGATCGTCGCCGTGCAGGCGTATCCAACCATCGTCGGGAGATCAGGAAAGATGCAGCAAACCGCGCCGCTGGCAAAGCCGAGATTGCGTGCACGGACGTCAAACAGCTCGATCGCGTTGGCGACGGTCGGCGTCGTTATCCCGCGCAGCTCTGCAATGAGCGCGGTTGGATGGGCCTGACTCATGGCGTACTCCCTCTAAAGACTGGTCTGCCGGCCTCGAACAGCATGGGCGGGTGAATCGCCTTCGATCACATCTGCGTGACCGATGTAAGCCCCCAGGGCGGTTCGCTGTCAAGCGTGGCCGCTGATCGGTTCAGATACTTATAATAGGGATGACTTACTTAATGACAATCGCTGCGCATCCGTGCTCACGCCTTCAGCATATCCCCGTGGGAGAGCGTCTGGGCGAGCGCCGGCCGCATCTTCATCGCGCGGAACTCGCCGATGACAAGGTCCAGATGCTCCTGTGCCTCCCGTTGCTCCGCACCGTCGCCCGCCAGCAGCAGCTCGGCCACGGCCAGGTGCGTGAGCGCCGTCTCGGGCCGGCTGCGAACGCGCGCCGCCACCGCCAGCGCCTGCACGGGCTTGACATTCAACGGTGAACGTATATCATCAATGATATGAGAGGCCGCGTGTGTGGGGAGAAATCGAGCTCGAGCCAAGTGCTGGCGTGGGTGGAAGACCTCAACGAGGACGACTTCGGCCAAGTCGCGTTCCGCGTTC
>DAINSK010000006.1:102116-109697 GCA_036741355.1 Chloroflexota bacterium | reverse complement strand
GCGGCAAGGAGCACTGCACATGCGGCGATTCCTACGAATGCCGCCCGCCTGGTCCGGCTACCTAGCTTGAACATATAGCTCCCACCTATAGAAAGTAATTTCCTCGTCAGCAGGATACGACGACTACTACATAATAGATAGTGCACTCATAGCCTCTGGTCGAAGGTTATGTCTAGTTATTTGGTTTCGGGACGCGCATCGCCGTTTGACACAATAGAACATATGTTTGACTCTGCCGGGGATGGAAGGGGACCCTGGCTACGACGCAGGGAACGTGCTGGCCAAGCTGGACAGGGACAACCGTCGGACCAGTGCCCCCCGTTAGGCGTAGGGGCAGACTTGAAATGAACGAAGGAGAACGCTTATGGACATCTCCGGTTTCAGCCCGCCCGATTACGGGCTCATAGACTCCGATCCGCTGGCCTTCAAGCAGCAGTTCCAGGCGTTCGTCGATTCGGTGGCCGCGCACCAGTCCGATGCGGGCGACCTCGAGCGTGTAAACGCCGAACTGAGCCTGGCGCTGGAAGGCGCCAACCGCCAGGTGCAGGAGGCGCAGCAACTCGCCCAGCAGCACCGCAAGGCGGCGGAGGCGGCCACGGCGCAACACGGACTCGCGGTCGCGGCGTACCGCCAATCGCGACTGGACGGCGATCCGACGCTGCCGCCCGATCTGATAGAGGGCCAGACCGTCGAACAAGTAGACGCGGCGATCGACAGGGCCCGCGCCGTCGTGAACTACATCCGCGACAAGGTACTGACGAGCGGCGGAGCCGGTGTTCCCGGGGCCACGACCACGGCGCCGCCTCCCCGCGTGTCCGGAGGCGCCCCCGGCCGCACGCCGCCGGACACCTCGGCCATGACCGCCCGGGAGAAGTTGATTTTTGGGACAGCCCGGGCATCGGCCTGAGGGCCGAGGCTGTCGAGAACCCAACCCCCGGCTCCTTCCCTTACCCCTACGCCTAACGGGGGGTACTGGAACCAGGGAAGGGGAGCTTGAAGACGGGGCTGTACTGGTTGGAGAACCCCCCGGCCAGCGCGAATTGGCTAGCAAACAAGAAAGCAGTGGGCGGGGTGTGGCGTTAGCCAGGCAAGAGCAGGAATAGCAACACTGAAGCTTTGCTCCAGGGGCATGAATTAGACCAGCTCTGCTGGCGTGAACGGGGGCGAGCCCCCGATGACCGTCGGCCGGCTCCCACCGTTAGGTTTATGGGAGAGACTTTCAGATGAAAGGGAATTGCAAATGGCACTCACGTTGACTGAAGCAGCAAAGCTCTCGAACAACATCGTGTTGCAGGGAGTGGTTGAGACGATCGTCAAGGAATCGCCCGTTTTGCAGGTTCTGCCATTCATCGATATCGTCGGCAACGCACTCGTCTATAACCAGGAAAACTCGCTCGCCACGGCCGGATTTTTTGCGGTGGGCGACACCTGGGTAGAGTCGACGCCCACCTTCACCCAGCTGCAGGCGACGCTCGCGATCCTGGGCGGAGACGCCGACGTGGACAACTACATTCGGCAGACGCGTTCCAACGTCCAGGACATCGAGGCGGTCGTGCTGGAGCTGAAGGCCAAAGCGGTTCGCCAGACCTGGGAATCGACGTTCGTCACCGGCACGGGCGCGTCGAATACGTTCGCCGGACTCGACCCGCTCATCGCCGCGGCGCCTGGATCGCAGACGATCAGCGCCGGCACCAACGGCAACACCCTAACGCTGGCGTTGATGGACCAACTGGTTGACACCGTTCGTCCCGGTAAGCCGGACATGCTGCTCATGTCGCGTCGCAGTCGCCGGCAACTCACCCAGCTCGTACGCGCGGCGGGAGCCTTCATCGAGGGCGACGTCAACGCCTTCGGCCTTTGGCAGGAGCGCTATAACGGCGTGGCGGTCGGCGTGTCGGACTACATCTCGGAGTCCCAGTCCCAGGGCAGTAGCAACGTCGCGACCACGGTCTACGCGCTGCAGTTCGGAGAAGGCCGCATCTGCGGCCTTCAGGGCGGAGGCGGCATGACCGTCGACCGTATCGGCGAACTGGAGACGAAAGACGCGATCCGCTGGCGCGTGAAGTGGTACACGAGCCTCGCAATGTTCGGCACCCTCTGTGCTGGCCGGCTGATCGGTGTGACGCCGTAATCTCGGGCAGTGGGGCGCGCAGCCGGCAGTCGTGGTCCGGGGAACCTCACCCCCGTCCCCTCTCCATCGACTTCGATGGAGAGGGGCGATCCAGGGTTGCAGGATGCGGGCTGGGGGGCAGCGTCGGCGCGCAGCCGGGCCTAACCCTCCTGTCCCTTCCCGCTGCGGGAAGGGACGATCCCGGGGTGCCGTGTACGAGCATGGGTGCAGCGTCGGGCCGTGTGCTCCCGCACGTGGACCAGTAGCTGCAGACCACCCTCGTGTTCAAGCTCCCCTCGCCCAGTATTGGGAGAGGGGCCGGGGGTGAGGGCACGCGGGGGCGCGCAGCCGGGTTAGGTCCTGCGACGGAAAGGAGCGACATCCATGCCACAAGAGTTCGACGCCCTCACCGGCAACTTCATTACGCAGGAAGACCCCCGCGCCGATCCGCTGGCGGCGGCGCTGCACCGCTCAGCGATCGCCACGGCAGACGGCACCACCAAGCCCGCGGCCAACGACAGTAAATGGGCGCCGAACCCCGGTAACCGCACCCGCTGCCGCGTCTTCGTCGAATCGAGCGGCAGCCCAACCGGCTGCACCATCCGTCCTTACCTGCGCTCAGGCGGCAGCACAGGCCACGCCGGCACCGCCGCGCTTCAGTCGCTGGCCCCAACGCCAAACTTCGACCTCTGCTTCGACCTGGTCACCGACGGTGACGACGTCCTGTGCCTGGTCGAGACGCTCACCGGCGGTACGACCCCGACCGTCTCCATCTACCTGAGCTGGAGGTAGAATGTCCGTCCAACTCAAAACCCCCGTCCGCACCGCACCGCCCGCGGCACGCCGCCTGGTCGTACCCCTGGGCGGCGACGTCGACGACGGCCAGTTTTCGCTCCTCTTCGACGGAGCCAGCGGCGCCATACAGATGGGCACTGCACCAGCCATCATGCCCGCCGGCTCCCTTTCACTAGCCTGTTGGGTCAAATTCCTCGGCATCGGCACGAACCAGCACATCATGGGACGCGGACAGGGCCTCGGCGGCCCCTCACCCTTCACCCTCACGCTGTTCGGGACATCCGGCAACCTCGTCTACTTCGACCTCACGAACGACGCCGGCACCCGAGCCACCGCTAACAGCACTACGGTTTTCACCACCGGCCGCTGGTATCACCTCGCGGCGACGTGGGACGGCACGGCCGGGGTGGGCGGCGTGAAGCTCTACGTGAACGGCGCGCTCGACGCGCAAGCCACGTCTCCCTTCGCGGCGCCGACCGCTAGCACGATGAACTTCACCCTCGGCAACTACTACAACAGCGGTTGGGGAACGTGGTGGCTCAACGGCGAGCTCGGCGAGCCGCGCGTCTACGGCCGCCAGCTTTCGGCCGCAGAAATCACGGCACTCTACCAGAGCGGCGTGGCCCCGGCCGGCCCCCTGGCCGAATGGCTATTCGCCGAAGGCGGCGGCGCCCAGGTCGCTGACACCTCCGCCAACGGCACACCAGGCACCCTCGTCGGCGGCGCGGCCGCGCGCTTCGTCTCTGACGTCCACCCATGACGGCGCGGGTACCCGGCTGCGCGCTACCGGCCCCAAGCGCGCAGCCGGGTACTGGAACTAGCACCAGTACCCCCCATTAGGCGTTGGGGTAGGAGAAGGGCACCATGGCAACCTCAATCACCGACTACGTCACCAAGGCCCGCCAGGACCTGGAAGACCCAAACCCTCCCCCGTCGGGCGGAGCCACCATCTGGTCCGACGCCGACCTGCAGCGCCACGTGCTGCACGCCGTCGCCGAGTACCAACTGTGGAAGCCGCTGGAAGTGCTGGTCACGTCGCTCTCGCTGGCCGTAGGGCAGCGGACGATCGACGTGACCGGCATCGTGAACCTGGTTCGGGTGGTAACGGTCGAATACCCCACGGGGCAGTGGCCGCCGGCATACGTGCAGTTCCAGCAGTTCGGTAACACGCTGACCTTGTTCCTGGATGGTGCCCCCGGTACGGCCGGCCCCCTGAACGTCAACCTCTATACGCAACAACGGCACACCGTGACGGGCAGCCAATGTACGGTCGATCCCGCCGACGACGAAGCGATAATCGCCGGCACCGTTCACTTTGCGGCCCAGGAATACAGCTTTCGAACGGCGGGACAGATCAATGTCACGGGGCCGGACACATGGCTGCGGTACCGCGACCTGGCGTTTGATAAGGCAGCCGAGTTTCGCGGCTACCTGGCAGTAGTACGGGCGAAGGTGACGCCGCAGCGGGCCTACGCGCCCGCGGAGCCCCGCCAATCGAAGTACACGGTGGAAGCGCCGTGGCGGGGGTAGGCGGCTGCGCCGCAGGCAGCCGTGGCGGCGACCTCACCCCCTTCCCCTCTCCGAAACGGAGAGGGGCGATCTAGGGTTGCTGGGTTCGGGCAGGGGTGCAGCGTCGGACCGTGCGCTCCCGCACGTGGACCAACAGCTCCAGCAACAACCGACTACAAGCTCCCCTTCCCTCGTTTCAGTACCCCCCGTTAGGCGTAGGGGTAAGGGAAGAGGCCGGGGGTGAGGGCACTCGGGGTGAGGTTCCCCGCCCGAACCTTGCTCCCAAGTATCGTCCCTTCCCGGCGTTAGGGAACCAGTACCCCCCGTTAGGCGTATGGGTAGGGAGACGAGGGTTAGGCGGGAACAGGAGTGAGGGCCGATGACAACCACCACTAACGTTCGCAGGCTGTTTCCGATCGTGTTCGTGCCGGCAGACGGGGCCGGCTGGGACCTGGACTATCAGACGGCGCTGGACACCGCGGTGGATACGGCGCTCGCCTGGTGGGCGGAGCAGATCGGGCTTCGCCCCTTCGACGCCGTGCCGGCGATCGCCATCGGCGGCATGCACACCCGCGCCTACTACACGGCCGCTCCGGACACCCAAGAGAGGATCCGCGCGGAGCTGGCCGTCTACTATCCGGAACTCCGGCAGGCCGACGAACGCGACGATGGCATTGTCTACGCCGTCTATGCATGCCTGTCATCGGACCCGTATACATGTCCGGGTGACGTGATCGGCACGTCCAGCGCGCCGCCCCGTGGCGGGAATCAGGGGGACCCTTCATTACAAGTATCCGGACAAAGGCCCAGCCTGCCGGTGCTGATCGTGCAGTCATCCGGTTCGCTGGACGCTTTCGCGCTTGGCCAGAGTCCGCTCGACCCGAATTCTGGCAGCCGGGCGGCGCAAACCGGGGCTCTCGCCCACGAGCTCGGTCACGCACTGGGTCTGCCGCACCCGGCGCTCGCGGCGGACCGAGCCGTCTCCGTGATGTGGAGCTGGTGGACCTTCCCGAACTGCACCCTGGCGTTCGGCGAGGCGGAGGTTGCGCGCGCGGGCGCCTGCGGCGTGGTCACGGGACAACCGATGAGTCGATCGGCAACAGGATGAGATCGTTGACCAGCACATTGCAGGCCGCTCAACGGGCGAATAGCTTCGTGCCGGCGGTGCGACTGCTGCGGCGAAGGACGTCGGCCGGCGAGGATCGCTACAGTCCCAATGGTCCGGTTGCGTACGGCGTGGCCGGTGCCGGGGCCACGGCGCCGGTCGGCGGCAACGGGCTGCTGACCGTCTACACGGTGGCGCAGGGCGCTGTGAGGTCCACACCGTTCTCGGGCACGCCCCCGGCGGCCGGAAATACGAGTGTGCTTTGGGTCTGCACCGATAACCTGCTCGCCGCGTCCCAGAGCGGAAGCACGACGGCAGTGGTGACGAGCGGTCAGAACGGGACGGGGGAAATGACGGTGCGGGTGCGCATCAACCAGGGCGCCGGCTTTACGGTCAGCGAAACAGTCACGCTGCCGGCGGCGGTGCAGCAGCTCGCGTGCGCCCTGGCGCCGGACGGGCGGCTGTTCATCGCCGCGCTGACCAGCACCAAGGTCGCGGTCGTCGTGAGAACCGGGGTGAACAGCTACTCGGCGGCCGTGCAATCGGCAGAGTCGTTCACCAACCCAACCGGCATCGCCAGCTATTATTCGAAGCCGAGCCAGCCGGGCGACCTGGTGATGTTCGTGAGCGCCGCCTTCACCGCGGGATCCAGCCAGATCGGCGGCCTCCTGTTTGGCGACGGCGACCAACGAACAGCCGGAACGCTTAGCACCCATGTTGACGCGCTGCTGGTGAAGCCGTACACGCCGGGCGTGTCGTCGGGGACCGTGCTGAACGTCGCCGGCGCCGTGCTGCTCGACACGATACGGTTCACCTACTTCGAGGACTTCCAGAATCCGCTGGCCGGACTGGCGACGAAACGCAATTACCTGCAGTCGACGTTCCGCGCGATTAACGTGACGCAGGGCTTCTACCGCGACCCGCAGCCCCTGCCGGTCGACAGCGCCAGCCCGCTGAAACCGGCGCTCGACCCGAGTACAGGACGGCTGTTCTTCGTCAACAACGCCGCTGTGTACTACGCGGATGCGCCGCAAACCAGCGATCTCTCGGGCCGTATCGTCAGTGCGGTTCGCACAGACGGCGAGAGCGGCAGCCGCGGGACCATCCTCCTCGACAACTCGGACGGGGCGCTGACTGCCATGGCGCAGGACCCGAACACGATCGGCGAGCGCATCAACCTCGATTTTGGCTATGTGACGAGCGCGGGCGCGGAGTACAGTCCGGCTGCGCCGCTGTGGATCTCGGCGATGCAGCTTTCGTCGCACGCGGGCGCGCGGTACGCCGAGATCGCTGCCGGCGACGCCTGGCATCTGCTCGCGGCCTGGAAGCCGCGGCGGCTGTATTCGTGGGCGCCAAGCTCCAATACGGTGCAGTACTTTATTCAATGGGTGCTCGCCCGCGCGGGCGTCGACTTTACGGCGCCCCAAAACCCATCGGCGTTGCTCAATACCAACCCCGCCTTCTCGCTGCATTCGTCGACCGGAGGCGCACAGGGGCTGCACGAGTTGCTCGACCAGGTGCCGGAGGTGCTTAGTTTCACGCCGTCCGGCGGTGTGCTGCAATCGCCGCAAGCGGCCGACCTGCCGGTGTACAGCTACGGGCCGTCGGCGCACCAAGTGCTCGCCGCGCGCCTGGCGCTTTTCCCCGAACCACTTAACCACGTGCTGGTATTCGGCAATGCTTCGGGCGCGGACACCGCTCCGTCGCTCGTCGGGGAAGCGATCGATGCGGCGGACGTGTTGCGGATAGCCGACTACCCGCTTGTGGTCAGCGACCGCCAGGTCGCGGTTGCAAATGCGGCCGCGCGGGCGGCGGTTCCGCTGCGAAAAGCGCAGATGATCACCGACGCGGGCGAGATCGCGGCCGCGCCGAATGCCGGGCTGGAGCTGTGGGATCCGATCGCGATCTCCGAGACCGGCGTCGGATGGAGCGCAACCGTCAAGCGCGTGCGCGCGATTGAGACGCACTACGACACTCTTCTCCCCGGCGGCGTGTACACGCAGTCGGTGGGGCTGATGAACGCGTGACCAGTACCCGGCTGCGCGCTCAGGCGTAGGGGTAC
>DAINSK010000006.1:0-102016 GCA_036741355.1 Chloroflexota bacterium | reverse complement strand
CAGTACCCCCCGTTAGGCGTAGGGGTACCAGTACCCCCCGTTAGGCGTAGGGGTACCAGTACCCCCCGTTAGGCGTAGGGGTAAAGGAGCCCGTCCATGTTCCGCTCATTCAACCTCGACGGCGGGAAGGCCGCGGACAGCGCACATTCCGAGCCGGATCCGAACGACCCGAACGCGGGCTCGGGCGGTGGACTGCCCGGACGGTCACGGATGTCGCGCAGCGGGCTGTCGCCGGCACGCGGCCGCCTCACACTACCCGTGCGATCCGGACGGATCGGACATTCGGTCAATCCACGCACCGGCAATCGGTCGAGCGGCGGTCACAGCGCCCGTCGAACGGCCGCCCACTCGGACGGCTTCTCAGCGGGGCCACCCGGCGCGCAGTCCGGTTCTCCTTCGGTCGCCGAACAGCTATTGCGGCGCCTCTACGAAGGCAGCCTGGCTCTGGTCAGCCCGACGACGGGCGCGGGCTTCGGCTACGGATTCGGCAGTGTGTCCACGCTCGGCCACCACCCGCACGCCACCGGCAAACCAACGACGCACCCTACTCCCCACCAGGGGCACACGCGGCGCGGCACGATCGTCGCGTACAACGGAGGCGGCAATACGGCGACGGTGCGTTTTGGCGACACGCCGGACAGCCCCACGCTCAGCGTTCCGGTCAGCCCGATGATCGGAGCCGCCGTGATGGCGGCCGCGACGATGGCAGCGGTTCAGCTGTGGGATTCCACAGACCCGACGGACGCGATGATCACGGCGGTGCTTTGACGGCGGAAAGGAGTCACCCCATGACACCATTCGACGGAACCCTGGTGTGGATCTGGAACCTGGTGAACTGCGACGGCGGCGATTACGACGCGATCGCGGGGCGAATCAAGGATGTCGGCGCGAGGGGCGTGATCGTCAAGGCGTCGGACGGCGGCAACTGGTTTCCCCAGGGGCGGAACGGTCAGACGCCGGTCTCGGAGATCGTGAGCGAGCTGCGTGGCCGGGGGCTGACGGCCGTCACCTGGGGGTACTGCTACGACTACTCGGAGGCGGCCGAGGCCCAGAGGGCGATCGAAACGATCGAACAGGCCCGCCCCGACGCCCACGTGCTCGACGTGGAACAGGAGGACGAGCAGCAGCCGGGAACGGCCGCCGACGCCACCGCGCTGGCGCATGCGATCAAGTCGGCTTCACCGCCCGACTTTCCGCTCGCCTACGCTCCGTTGCCGGCGATCGGGCTGCACGTGCGCCTGCCGTACCGGCAGTTCACCGATGCCGGCCTCGCGATGTTGCCCCAGCTCTACTGGTCCGCGCTTGGCTGGACGCCGCAGTACACGGTGAGGCAGTTCTACGAAGCGCTTGCTACCTACGATCTCGCGCGGCAGCCGATCTACCCCGCCTACATCGACGCCGCGGGAGCGCGCGCCACGGACGAAGACCTCGCGGCGTTCCTGGCGTTGGTCGCGATGCACGGGGTGACCGGCGTGTCGGTGTGGAGTTACGAGCATCTGGACGCCGACGGCTGGCGGCGAGTGGCGCAGGCAGCCCGCGCCTTTCCCGCGACGACGCCGGACCCGTGTGTCTCGCTGCGGCAGCAGCTTACCGCGCTGAGCACCGAGCTTGCCGGCGCGAACGCCAGGTTGGAGGCGGTCAGGCAGGCGGTGGGGTGAGGCGGTCGGTAGTCCGGAATGTGCACTGAGCGCCGCGGGGGTAAGGGGCGATCCATGGTTGCCGTGTACAGACGTTATGAAGCGCTCCGATCTCCACTTTGTTCCGAACTGGACCGCAATCCCACCGCCCAAGCTCCCTCTTGCCCCTAGAATTGGGGGAAAGAGGGCCGGGGAGTTAGGGGGCTCACCGCGCTCGGCCGTTCAGCGGTACGATAACGGCGAAGGGGACCGCATGGCCGCTGACACAAACCTATTCGATCTCACTGGCAAGGTTGCGCTGGTGACGGGCGGCAGCCGGGGGCTGGGGCGCGAGATGGTGCTCGCCTTCGCCCGCGCCGGTGCCGACGTTGTTATCGCCAGCCGCAGGCTCGAAAGCTGCGAGGAGGCCGCCCGCGAGGTTGAGCAAACGACGAACAGGCGCGCGCTGCCGGTTGCCTGCCACGTCGGCGAGTGGGACCAGGTGGAGGCGCTCGCGGCGAGGGCGTATCAGCACTTCGGCAAGATCGACGTGCTGGTCAACAACGCCGGCATGTCGCCGCTCTACGACCACGTCGGCAACGTCAGCGAGGCGCTGTACAACAAGGTGATGGACGTCAACCTGAAAGGGCCGTTCCGGCTGACCGCGCTCGTCGGGACGCGCATGGCCGAGGGCGATGGCGGCTCCATCATCATGGTGTCGAGCACCGCGGCGATCCATCCGCGCATGAACGTCATCCCGTACGCCGCGGCCAAGGCGGGCGTGAACGCGATGACCGCCGGGTTCGCCCACGCGTTTGGCCCGAAGGTGCGCGTCAACTGCATCATGCCCGGTCCCTTCCTGACCGACATTTCGAAGGCGTGGGACCTGGAGGAATTCAACCAGCGCGCCGAATCCAGCATCTTCCTGAAGCGAGGCGGACACCCCGAGGAGATCGTGGGTGCGGCGCTCTATTTCGCCACGGCGGCGTCCAGCTTTACCACAGGCGCGATACTCGAAGTGTCGGGCGGCGCCGGTTAGCGGCTCGGCGAGGTGCTGGTTCCCGTTCCGACTGCCGGCTGCCCCTCACCAAGGAGGATCGGCGTGAGCGCTTCGGGGGGCATCGGGCGACCGAGGAAGTACCCCTGGCCCGTATCGCAGCCCAACGCTGTCAGGCGTTCCAGCATCTCGCCGTCCTCGATCCCCTCCGCCACCACACGCAATCCCAGAGTGTGCGCGAGTTCGATCGTCGCCCGTACAAAGATAGAGTCGCTTCCGTCCTCTGCCGGCTGGCCGATGAACGTACGGTCGAGCTTGATCTCATCGACGGGCAGCCGCTTGAGTTGCGCGAGCGACGAATAGCCGGTGCCGAAATTGTCGATCGAGAGGCGAACGCCGAGCGCGTGGAGGCTGGTCAGCACTTGCCGCGCCCGGCTCGGGTCGTCTGCGATCGCGCTCTCCGCGAGCTCGAGTGTGAGCGCGCTGGGTTCCAGACCGGCCGCCGACAACACCCCGGCTACACCCTCCGGCAGGTGCGGATCGCGCAGGTTGCGGCCGGACAGGTTGACGGAAACGCCAACCGGAAGACCCTGCCTCCGCCAGGCGGCGCATTGCGACACGGCGGCGTTCAAGACCCAGTGGGTGAGTGGAATAATCAGTCCGGTCTGTTCGGCCAGCGGGATGAACTCGTCGGGTGACTGCAGTCCATACTGCGGGTGCGGCCAGCGTACAAGTGCTTCGACCGTCGTTACGCGGCCGTCCGCGAGCCGCATTTGGGGCTGGTAGTACAGCGCCAACGATTCCTGTCGCAGAGCCTGACGGAGGTCTCCCAGCAACGCCAGGCGGCCGGGGTTGTACTGGTCCTCCGCGGGGTCGTAGACGTCATAGGAACATTTGCGGCGCTTTGCCTGGTACATGGCAACATCTGCGTGGCGAAGCAGGGTCTCTGCATCCGCACCATCCTCGGGATAGACGGCTACGCCAATACTCGCACTGATGTGCAGCGTGAGGTCGTCGATCTGAAATCGCTCCTCCAGCGCCTTGAGGATCATTTCGGCGGCGCGAGAGGCGGCTTCCGATTCGGCGGACGGCAGCAGGATGGCGAACTCATCGCCGCCCAGCCGGGCGACTGTATCAGTCACACGCAGCGCACCCTGCACGCGTGGGCCCACCTGTTGCAGTAGCAGGTCGCCGTAATGATGGCCGAGGGTGTCGTTGACGTCTTTGAAGCCGTCCAGATCCATGATCATCAGCGCGAATGGTCTGCCGTCCCGGTGGGCGCTGGCCAGACCGTGCTGCAGCCGATCACGGAGCAGGGCGCGGTTGGGCAAACTGGTCAAGCTATCGTAGAGCGCCTGGTGTTCCAGGGCGGCAGTGTGGGCTTTGCGCTCGATGATGTCGTGAAAAGCGAAGACGGCGCCGACGGCATCACCGCTCGACACGATCGGCGACACTGAACAGGCGACCGGTAAGCGTGAGCGATCGCAGCGCATAAGCACGGCATCGTCACTGCGAGCAAAACGTCCCGCCTTCAACGCCTCGAGCAACAGGTTCGAGTCGAGCGGAGGGTCTCCCTGCCGATCGCCCCCCGGCATAGCGATGGCAGCGATTCCGGCCGTAATCCCGAGCAGTAGCGAATCAAGCGGCCGTCCGAGCAATTGTCCCGTGGTCCAGCCCAGCAACTGCACGGCCGCTGGATTGGCAAACGTGATCACCCCATCTCGATCGAGCGCGAGGACGCCTTCGCCGAGGCTGCTGGTGATGGCGCTGGTGAAATCCAGTTGCTGGCGCAGGTGGTCCTCAGCCGCCTTGACTTGCCGGAACAGGCGGGCGTTTTCGGCTTCCGCACGCGTCCGTTCCGCCAACTCGTCCTGGGCAGCGGCGTACAGTCGGGCGTTGTCGAGGGCGATCGAAGCGAGACGCGCGATCTCTTCCATCAGTGCCAGTTCGGCCGATCCGAACACTGGTCCGGCCTCGATGTGCGCCAGGCCGATGACCCCAACGACGTCGTCGCCGGACTTTAACGGCACGCCGATCGCCGTGCGCAGCTTGGCGCGTTTCGGCCCCAGCAGACGATGTTTCCACGTCTGGTAATTTGCGACCGTAACCGCGCGCCCCGTCTGCCAGACAACGCCCGCGACGCCTTCGCCAAAGTGGATGGTCGTCCCTTGCTGGTCCTTGAAGAGACCGAGCCCGGCGACCCACACCATTGTGTCGGCGGACCCTGGTTTAACCAGGTAAACATAGCCATGATCGGCGCCGGCCAGCGCCGCGGCCCGGGTGATGATCGCCTCCAGCAGGTCGTTGAGGTCGAGCCGGTTCATCAGGGCAATACTGGTTTCGTGGAGCGCGGCGAGCAAGCCGTTCTGCCTGCGCAGCGCCTCTTCGGCCTGTTTGCGCGCCGTGACGTCGATGAGGCTGGTAACGACCTGAACGGGTTTGCCGTCATCGCCGGGAATTGGCACCGCGTCTATGTGTACCCAGCGCCGTTCACCATCGGGACGCAACATGCTGTGGGTTACGTTGCGAACGGGTAAGCCGGTGCGAAGTGCAACGATCGGCGCGCCCTCGTCGAGCGCCACGATCGTGCCGTCCTCCCGTATGGCTGCGTAATCCGTGAAGGTGTCGCTCCCCAAGGGCATTTCATCGTCGGTACGGCCCAGAATCTCTTTTGCGGCTGCATTGGCGTGGATGAGGTTTCCCTGGGCGTCGCGAATGACGACGCCGCAGGCCATTGCCTCGTGCATCAGGCGCAATCGCTCTTCCGACGCGGAGATGTTACGCAAGAATTTGTGCTGCTCTGTGACGTCAGTAAACATGGTGACCGCACCGGTGATGCGGCCTTCGCCGTCGCGCAACGGCACGGCCGACGTTTCCAGCCAGGCGTCTTCCTCTTCACCCGGGCGACGGATGAGCACTTCATGCGGGCCGATGTATTCTCCGGCAAGTGCGCGGGCGACTGACGTTTCTTTAGGCGCAAAGGTGCGCCCCGTGGCGGCATCGCGAGGCAGGAGCGCCCCCGCTTGATCGGGGAACAGCCCGAACGCGGGCAGATCCTGTTTACCAATATGCATCGCCGCCGCATTGGCCAGGATGGCGGTGCCATCGCGGTCGAAGAGCGCTACGCCGGCGGGGATGTGCTCGATCAGTTGTGATAGCTCTGCGGAGCGCAGCGAGGCTTCTTGCGCGAGCCGCTCGATTTCACGCCGGCTCTTGATCTGCTCGGTGATATCGATGGCGTAAACGAGCAGCCGTGTAACGTCGCCAATCGGATCTCGCATGGGCTCGACGACGAGGTTGTAAATGCGCTCGTCAGGCTTATCATCTCCGCGCGTATGTTGCCGCACGTCGAGTTCGGAAGCGACAACGGAACGCCCGGTCGCATAGACGTGGTTGAAGGTGTCGACAAGGCCGCCCGCTGTAAGTTCTGGTGCCGCTTCGGCGACCGTCATACCGGTGGGGTTAATGCCGCCGAGAAATTCTATGCAGCGTGCGTTTGCCAGTTCGAAGATGTGATCGGGTCCACGGAGGACGCAGATGATCGTCGGCGCCTGCATAAAGGCGGCGTAGAGATGCGCCCAGCTCGATTCTCCGCTTGGATGCTCCGCCTGTCGCGTCAGGGCAACAATCGGCCGGGAGACGGTGGGGCGCGTAGCCGCGGGTTCTTGATCCAGCGCCAACTGTACGTTCACCGGCCCTATGGCATCTGCCACGTATTCTAAGGATCGGCGGAGCCCGCGGCGATTGTATAGGAAATTGCCAGACGCGCAGGTAAGAAACGGTTAAGATGTGGAGCACCGTGGTATTTCAACGCTTCCCAAATGACGGTACATAAGAGAAAGGGCCCAGGTCGCCTTCGTCTACGCCCGGAGCAGCTCGCCGATCAGCTCCAGCATCGCGCCGGCTACAGCGGGCGCATCCACCAGCATGTGAAAGTGGCCGGCGTCGACAAAGAGGTAGCCCGCGATCGCACGTCCGGTGGCCTGCCGAATGGCCGGTAGCAGCGGCCCCGCACCGCTGTGTCCGGCCAGAATCAACGGGCGGTTTTCCGGTATGGCGGCGAGGGCCCGTGCGACGCTCTCTGCGTGCCGGCGCCAGAAAGGCGCGCCCGCGGTTTCGTCGTCCTCGAGCGCGGGGACGGCGGCATCCACGCCGCGTCGCCGCAGTTCCTCAGCCACGGGCTTCCAGGTGAGCGGCCCAACGAGCGGGCTATGGATCAAGGCGATGGAGAACTCACTGCGTGCTAGCATGGGGTGACCTCAGGGGGATGCGCGGGCGCCGAGCAGGCGTCTCACCTGTACATTATTTCAGGCTTACAAGTTCGCGGCCAGACGATTAAAATGGACCTGCCCGATTCGCAGCCAGCATAGGTTGCTCGGCGCAGGTGTGGAAGGACTGAACGTGGCGAAAAAAGTGCTATTTGTTCTCTCGGAGTGGGGGTATTGGGGTGAGGAGCTGATCGGGCCGCTCGCAGCCTGTGATGGCGCCGGCTACGAAGTTAGCTTTATGACCCCGACCGGCAAGCGTGCCGCCGTACTTGGCGTCAGCATGGACACCACGTACGTGGACCCGCCGCTGGGGAAGTGTGTAACCTCACCGGAGAACGCCGAGAAAACGCGCCAGATCGAGGCCTCGGGCCGCCTCGACGACCCGAAGAGCCTTGCCGGCTGGCTGCCGCAGCACCCCTACCGCAGCGCCCCCAACTACCTGAGGGATACCGAGGCCTACTTCCGCAGGCTGGACCAACTCACGCCGGAGATCGAGCAGTACGATGCCCTGGTGATCGTCGGCGGCAGCGGGGCAATGGTTGACCTTGCGAACAATCAGCGACTGCACGACCTGATCGTGCGGTTCGTCAACCTCGACAAGCCGGTCGCAACAGAATGCTACGGCGTAGCCTGCCTGGCCTTCGCGCGTAACCAGGACGACCGGCGATCGATCATTCGCGACCGGCATGTGACCGGTCACCCGATCGAGTACGACTACCGAGACGGCACCGGTTTCACCGGTGACCATAACGGTATAGGCGATGGGCATAACTTCGGGCCGCCGTTCTACCCGTTGGAGTACATTCTGCGCGACGCGGTCGCGCCGGACGGCCAGTTCCACGGCAACGTCGGTAAAGAAACCTCTGTGATCGTGGACTATCCCTTCATCACGAGCCGCTCGACCGAGTCCTCGTACGAATGCGGTGACAAGCTCGTGGAGGTGCTGGAGCACGGGCTGCGGCGCTACGGCTTCTAAGAGGACAGGCTGATGGGAGGCACGACCGGCCGTTTCGCCATACTCGAACAGTTTCTCGCCGACGGCGTGGAGTACGTATTCGGCAACCCCGGCACCGTCGAGCAGGGCTTCCTCGACGCACTGAGCGACTATCCCCGGCTCCACTACATTCTGACGTTGCAGGAAACGATCGCGGTCATGGCAGCCGACGGGTACGCCCGGGCGGGCCGGAAGCCGGCGGTGGTTCAGCTCCACAGCGGTGTGGGGCTCGGCAACGGCATCGGTGCGCTCTATCAGGCGATGCGCGGCCACGCGCCGCTCGTCGTGATCGCCGGTGAGGCAGGGGTCCGGTACGACGCCATGGATGCGCAGATGGCCGCGGATCTGGTTGGCATGGCGAAACCCGTGACCAAGTGGGCCGGCCGCGTCCTGCACCCGGACTCGTTACTGCGCATGCTGCGCAGGGCGATCAAGATTGCCGCCACGCCGCCGATGGGCCCGGTGTTCCTGGCGTTGCCCATGGATGTGCTGGATGCGCCCTGCACCGAAGAGGTTGTGCCCACGGTCATCCCGGAGACGCGGGTAGCGCCCGTGCCGGAACTCGTCGCACGTGCGGCCTCGTTGCTCGCCGGCGCGAGGGCGCCGCTGATCATCGTCGGCGACGGCGTCGCCCAATCCGGCGCTGTAACGGAGCTGACGCGTGTGGCCGAACTGCTGGGCGCACAAGTCTGGGCTGCCGACGCCGGTGAGGTCAACATCAGCGGGGTGCATCCGCAGTACTGTGGCCAGCTGGGTCACATGTTCGGTGAGGTCAGCCGCGCGATCTGCAGCCGAGCCGATGCGGTGCTGATCTGTGGGACGTACGTCTTTCCCGAGGTCTTTCCGATGCTCGACAGCGTGTTCAGACCTGGCGCGAAGGTGGTGCACGTCGATCTCAACCCCTACGAGATCGCCAAGAATTTTTGCGTGGACCTCGGTCTCGTAAGCGATCCGAAAGCCACGCTGGCTGCGCTCGCCGCGACGCTCAACATGCTGATGACCGACGAGGAGAAGCAGGCGGCGAAGTCACGTGCCAGTGCATTGGCGGCGGCCAAGGAGCACAAGCTGGCGTCTGAGCGCAACGCGGACGCCGCAATGCGGAATGCCCTGCCGATGCATGCTGGCTCGTTCATGGAGGAACTTGCCAACCAGCTTCCCCCCGCCGCGGTGGTCTTCGACGAGGCGCTCACGACCTCGCCCGAGCTGACTCGGTACCTCTCGGTCTCAGAGGTGGGCCGCTACTTCCTGACCCGCGGCGGTTCTCTGGGCGTCGGCTTCCCCGGCGCCATCGGCGTAAAGCTCGCCCACCTTGACAAGACCGTTATTGGCTTCAGCGGTGATGGTGGAGCGATGTACACTATCCAGGCGCTGTGGACAGCGGCCCACTATCACATCGACGCAAAGTTCGTCGTCTGCAACAACCGCAGCTACCGCCTGCTGAAGCAGAACCTACAGCAATACTGGAATGAGCGGGAGTTCACCGGCAGGCGGTACCCAGCCTCGTTCGACATCCGCGCCCCGAACATCGACTTCGTCGCGATGGCACAGGGAATGGGTGTGCCCGGCGCCCGCGTGGAAACGCGGGACCAGATCGGGCCGTCCATCCGTCGGGCACTCAAGCACCAGGGGCCCTTCCTCATAGACCTTATACTCGCCGATCCCTAGTACGATTACTTCGTTCACGCCCGGGCGGCAAATCGCCCAGGTGCTTAATGAGCGAAATCAGCAGCAACCGGCGCAGTCGCGTGTAGGCGCACCGCCCCAGGGAGGGCCAGAATGGCTCGGACCGAACCACTCAGTGACGCGGAGATCCGCGACGCCGCGCTCCGCTGGTACCGGCTGCTTGACGTTCACGCGCCGATCGCGGATCTGCTGCCCATGCTGGCCGACGCCGACCTGGAGATGCGCTTCCCCGAAGGCGTGGTCCGCGGCCACGCCGGCTTCCGTGAGTGGTACGATGCGGTGACCCGGCGCTTTTTCGATGAAGAACACGCGGTGAAGAGCGTCGCGGCGACGGCGCGCGGCGACGGCACTCACCAGGCGAAGGTCGTCGTGAACTGGCAGGCGCGCATCTGGAACCCGCCTGACGCGGGGAGCCAGTGGCTCGGCTTCGACGCGTACCAGACGTGGGTGGTGCGGCGCTCACCGGAAACGGGTGGCGCCGAAGTGGTGATATACACCGTCGACGAACTGCGGGCGATGCCGGGCTCGGCAAGCCTGTAAGTTCGAGACGTGCTGCCGCAGCGCTCCGGGCGTCGCGGCCGTGCCCAGACTCTGGGACTGGTTGAACGAGGGAGATGCCATGGGCACGCGAGAGATCATCACCCGATACTACGACTCCGTGAACCGCGGCGATTGGGATACCTGGCTTACCTTGTTCAACGACAACATCGTCATAGATGAGCAACTAGCAGGCCACGTCGAGGGCATCGGCATCCTGCGTGGCGCGGTGGACGGCCTGAAGAAGGGTTATACGAAGTTCATCAACACCCCGCAGCACGTCGTGGTGGAAGGCGACACTGCCTGCGTCGTATCGACGATTGATGCGGCCAACGCCACGGGCGTGCCGATCAAGGCCCGGGTCGCCAACTACTTCGAGGTCCGCGACGGAAAGATCACCTATATGGCCAACTTCCATGACGTAGCGCCGTTCGCGCCGTTCGTCAACCAATCACTTGGGTAGTAAACCGAAGCAGCGGCGTTCAGAAGGGTATCCGCGATACATGCCTCATGTTTTTGGTGGAGGGAAGACTGCGTGAAGCTGCGGGGCAAGAAGATCGGCGTGCTGCTCGAGAGCGAATTCTACGAGAAGGAGATCTTCTACTACGAGCACCGCTTCCCCGAGGAGGGGGCGGAGCTACACTTCCTGTCACGGCTCTGGGGTCAACCGTCGTTGACCTTCACCGGCCACGAATACAAGGTGCCCTTCGAGTGCCACGAAAGCTTCGAGGAGATGGACGACGAGACATTGCGTTCGTATGACGCGATTATCGTGCCGTCGGGCATCGTCGCCGATCGCCTCCGCTATACCGAAGACGTCAAGCGAACGCCACCGGCGACCGAATTCCTGCGGCGCGCGTTCGCTGAACCGTCCGTTCTGAAGGGCATCATCTGCCATGGCATGTGGCTGGCAGCGCCTGCACCGGAGCTCGTGCGCGGACGGCGCGTCGTCGTCCACAACAACCTGCTGGGCGATGCTCGCAACATGGGGGCGATCTACGTGGATGAAGACGTGGTCGTGGATGGCGATCTGGTGACGGCGCGGACGGGTGAGCACTGCCACCAGTTTGCGCGATGCATCATCGACCTCCTCGCCGAGCCGCGCTCTACGGAGGAGCGGCGATGAGCCTGCAGACATTCCACCACGTGGCGCTCGTGTGCAAGGATCCGCTGGCCGTCGAGCGCTACTATACCAGGCACTTCGGCTTCAGCCGCGGACGGGTGATCCCGATGAGCGCCAGCGAACAGATCGTGTTCATTCGCTCCGGAGAGCTGTACCTGGAGCTGTTTCAGGCTAAAGGGGATGCGCCTGTTGCGCCGGTGGGCGGAGCGGGCCCGGAATATGCGGGTTGGCGCCACCTTGCCTTCAAGGTGGACGACATCCATGCGAAGCTAGCCGAGATGGGTGACGATGCACGGATCACCCTCGGTCCGCTCAGCTTCGACGACGTCATTCCCGGTTGGCGCACGGTCTGGGTCGCGGATCCGGAGGATAACGTCATCGAGATCAGCCAGGGATACGTGGACCAGGAGCAGCCGCCCCCGCTCAACACCGCCCAGGGGCAGCGCGACTGATTCCGAGGCGCTGAGTTCGTCCAGCTGGCGCTCTAGGTTCGCAGCTCGAAGGATGCAAGGCATGACCGCGGTCGCCCCGCACACCGGCTACACAACCTCGCCCGGCCGAGCCCACCCTCTTGGCGCCAGGCCGGACGCGGAGGGAGTCAACTTCTCGCTGTACTCGCAGAATGCGACTTCGGTGCAGTTACTGCTGTTCGCCACGTATAACGACCCTGAGCCGATGCAGGTCATCACCCTCGACGAGGCGGAAAACCGCACCTTCCACTTCTGGCACGTGTATGTACGGGGACCGCGCCCGGGCGTCCACTATGCCTATCGGGTCGATGGCCCCCGCGACCTGCATGGTGCAGGTCACCGTTTCAACCCGAACAAGGTGCTGGTGGACCCTTATGCGCACGGCAATACGTCCAGGCTCTGGGATCCGGGCGCCGCTTGCGGTCCCGAGGATAATCTGGCGACGTCGATGCGGAGCGTGGTGATCGACGTCCAGGCCTATGACTGGGAGGGCGATGCTCCGCTCAACCGGCCGATGGAACAGTCGATCATCTACGAGCTCCACGTCCGCGGCTTTACGGCATCGCCGACAGGGCATGTCCTCCATCCCGGTACTTTTGACGGTCTCGTTGAGAAGATCCCCTACTTGCAATCCCTCGGCGTGACGGCGGTCGAGCTCCTACCCGTTTTCGATTTCGATGAATTAGAGTTCACGCGCGAAAACCCGGCCGGCGGGTCGATCAAGAACTTCTGGGGATATAGCACGGTCGGCTATTTTGCGCCAAATAACTGGTACTGCGTCGCGCCTGAAACCGGCAAGCACCTGGATGAGTTCCGCGACCTTGTCAGGGCAATGCATCGAGCAGGGATCGAAGTCATCCTCGATGTCGTCTTCAACCACACTGCCGAAGGAAACCACGAGGGTCCGACGATCAGCTTCAAAGGTATCGATAACCAGACGTACTACTTCCTGGTGCCCGAAGACAAGCAGTATTACAGAGACTTCTCGGGCTGTGGCAATACGCTGAGCTGCAATCGCCCGATCGTCGAGAAGATAATCGTGGACTGCCTCGAGTTCTGGGTGCGTGACTGCCATGTCGATGGGTTTCGGTTCGATGAGGGTTCGATCCTGACACGGGATGAAGATGGGCGGCCGATGGAGTACCCGCCGGTGGTCTGGCAAATCGAGCTCTCGGAGCAGTTGCTCGACACGAAAGTCATCGCCGAGGCCTGGGACGCGGCCGGCCTCTACCAGATCGGTATCTTCCCCGGCCACCGCTGGGCCGAGTGGAACGACCGCTTCCGTGATGATGTGCGCCGCTTCGTGCGCGGCGACCCCGGCGTCGTGGGAGCCGTCGCGGCGCGGATCGCGGGTAGCGCCGACCTCTATCAGACGTCCGGCCAGCTCCCGGTGAATAGCATCAACTTCGTCACCTGTCACGATGGGTTCACGCTCGACGATCTAGTCAGCTACAACGACAAACACAACGAGGCCAACGGTGAGGGGAACCGCGACGGCAGAGATGAGAACCTGAGCTGGAACTGCAGTATCGAGGGACCAACCGACGATCCCGCAATCGAAGCGCTGCGCAATCGCCAGGTGAAGAACTTTGCCGCCCTGCTACTGCTGTCGCAGGGCGTGCCAATGTTCGTGGCCGGCGACGAGTTCAGGCGAACACAGCAGGGCAACAACAACGCCTATTGCCAGGATAACGAGATTAGCTGGGTTGATTGGACGCTGCTGGAGAAGCATCAGGACGTCTTTCGTTTCTTCCGCACCATGATCGCGTTTCGCAAGGCGCATCCCGTTCTGCATCGCCGTCACTTCTTTACCGGTGCGATCAACCCGCGCGGCCTCGCGGAAACCACCTGGCACGGCTGCGCGCTCAACTCCCCCGGCTGGGATAATCCATGGTCACGGGTTCTGGCGCTCACCCTCGGCGGCAAACAAGACCAGGCCGATCTACATATCATGCTGAACATGGACGATCAGGACCTGGATTTCGAGCTGCCAATCGTTCCAGGCCGGCGTTGGCACCGTGCTTTCGACACCGCGCTGCCGTCCCCTGAGGATGCAGCCGAGCCAGGCGCCGAGGTAGCCATCTCCGGGGTGGCCTGCATGGTGAAAGGGCGCAGCGTCGTGGTCCTGCTGTCGCGGGATGAACAGCAGTTCCCGGGAGGATCAGGCGCCCGACGCGGAGACACGCAGCGCGCCTAAAGGGGACATCGTGGCGGAAAACATGCGGTTTTCGTTCTCCGATCTGATTGCGGGCTACGTCACCAGCTTTGATGCGGAGGCCGATAGCTTTGGCATTCGTACCCACGGTGGGCGCGAGTTTCGGGTGCACCTGACCGCAGCCGCTGCCGCTGAACTGATGCGCAACCTGGGCGAGGCCTACATCGATTGCACCGGGCGTATGCGCGCGATGCTCGAGCCCGGGCGCTACCTCTTCGTCTATGGGATCTTCTATCCGCAGGGCGACGGCTATGTCTTTGACGCCAAGCACCTCGTGTTTGTCGGCCGTGAGGCGGACGAGTTCCGGCCTGAAGAGAAAGACTGGTGGATCCAGCAGATCCGGCTACTCGCGGCATTCTACTATCATGCCCAGTTTCCCGACGGTCAGATCCACTATCGCGAGTACAGCACACTGCTGTCGCTGTATGGCGACAAGCTCGGTTCCAACATCCGCCAGGAGACCGACACGATCTCGCGCATGGTTTATGGCTTTGCCTCGGCCTATCTGCTCACCGGCAATGACGAGTACCTCGAGGTGGCCGAAAAGGGAACCGAATACCTGCGTGAGCACCTGCGCTGGAAGGATGATGGTGAAGGGATCTGCTACTGGTACCACGCGGTAGAACTATCCGGGCGCCACGAGCGGAAAGTGTTGGCGTCAGAGTCCGGCGATGACTACGATGCCATCCCGGCCTACGAGCAGATCTACGCGCTGGCTGGGCCGACGCAGACGTATCGCATCACCGGTGACCCGGTCATCGCCCGCGACATCGAGATGACGGTCACGTTCTTCGAACGGTACTTCCGCGACCGCGACAACGGCGGCTTTTTCTCTCACCTCGATCCGGTGACCTTCGACCCGCGGGCGGAGTCTCTCGGCCAGGATCGCGCCCGCAAGAACTGGAACTCGGTGGGTGACCACGCCCCCGCGTATTTGATCAATGCCTATCTGGCAACCGGGGACCAGCGCTACTCGCGCCTCCTGACGGAGATGTTCGACACGATCGTCGCGCATTTTCAGGATTACGAGCACAGCCCCTTCGTGCAGGAGAAGTTCTTCGAAGACTGGTCACACGACAAGGAGTGGAGCTGGCAGCAAAACCGGGGTGTCGTCGGCCACAACCTGAAGATCGCCTGGAACCTGATGCGGATGCATTCCCTGCGACCCGACGAGAGCTACGTACGCTTCGCCGAAAAGATCGCCGAAATCATGCCGCCGGTAGGGAGCGACCTCCAGCGCGGTGGCTGGTACGACGTTATGGAGCGCGAGCTGGCCCCCGATGAGGAAGATCACCGCCACGTATGGCACGATCGTAAAGCCTGGTGGCAACAGGAACAGGCCGTGCTTGCTTTCCTGATCCTCGCCGGCACGCTCAACAAGCCCGAGTATCTGCAACTGGCGCGCGAGTCGGCCGCGTTCTACAACGCCTGGTTTCCGGACCACGACTCAGGTGGCGTGTACTTCAACGTGCTCGCCAACGGCCTGCCTTACCTGCTCGGCAACGAGCGGATGAAGGGCAGCCATTCCATGAGTGGCTATCACTCCTTCGAGCTGTGTTATCTGGCTGCGACATACACGAACCTCCTGATCACCAAGCAACCACTCGATCTCTACTTCAAGCCAAAGCCCGGCGGCTTTCCCGACAACCTGCTGCGCGTGGCACCGGACCTGCTCCCCGCGGGGAGCGTGCGTATCGGAGCGGTTTGGATCAATGACCAGCCCTACACCGATTTTGACGCCGAACGGCTTACGGTCAGGCTGCCGGTGTCGCAAGAGCCGTTACGCGTGCGCGTCCAGCTCGCGCCCGATGCGGGACAGGAGCACTTCCATGCCGCGATCGAAAAGCACGGCGGGATCGTGAAGGTGACGCTCAACGGTGCGCTGGATTCCCGCGCGGTACCGGTCTTCCGCGCCGAAATGGCGCGGCTGCCTGAGCTCCAACCCAGACGGGTGGTGCTGATGGCCGAGAACCTGACCTACCTCTCGCCGGCCGGTTTGCGGGCGATCAGCTTCGCCCGACAGAAGCTCGACCTCGACGATGACCTATACGTGGTCGGTGCCTGCGCCCAGGTACAGGCCGCGCTGCGTGACTCGGAAATGGACGAGGAGCTCATACTACTCGATAGGTACGATCCGGATGTCATCGAGAATCTGGTCGAGGAATGAAACCGCAGGCCGCTCCCCCGGCGGTTCCATGACAAAGATGCTTTTCGTGGGCGCATCATAGCCAACGTGTGCGCGGCCCGTGCGGGTGCGCTCTGCCTTTCGGGCTGGGAGCGGGGGCGCATACTGGAGGCAGTCGAGGAGGCCAGGCATGGCCAACATCGCGATCGCACGGCGTCCAAAGGGGGACGAACAGGCGGAGCTTCCGTCGCGGCGGCGCTTCAGCGTCGACGAGTACTACCGCCTGACGGACGCCGGCATCCTGCAGCCAGACGAGCGCGTCGAGCTGGTAGAGGGAGAGATCATCCAGATGGCGCCAATCGGCAGCCGGCACGCGGGCAGTGTTAACGATCTCGCGAAGTGGTTCGTTGTCCAGTTGGAGAACCCAAGTACGTGCTGCTGCTGATCGAGGTCTCGGACACCACGCTGCGCTACGACCGCCACGTCAAGCTGCCGCTCTACGCCAGAGCGGGCATCCCGGAGGCCTGGATCTTTGACCTCGGCGGCAAGCGCGTCCTGGTCCACCGGCAGCCGGTCGGAGAGAGCTACGAGCAGATTACGACGGTGAGGCGCCGCGGCACGCTGTCGCCGGGCGCCTTCCAGGATGTGGTGCTGCCCGCGGCGCAGCTGTTCGGTTAGGGTCAGTGTCACAGCCGGATCCTCTGTTCGACCGCAACGTAGCCTTCACTCTCTAACCCGGGGCCGGGCACGATTCCTGGAAGGTGATCTACGCCAACCCCCACCTGTAGGACCGGCTGCTACCGCACGGCGAAGGTTCCGACCATGCCCTCGAGCGCATGGGGCATACCGGTGTTCACATCGGGCATGAAGCAGAGCATGGCGTAGGTGCCGGGAGTGAGGTTCAGCGTGACCCATTGCGTCAGCCCCGGCCCCTGGCCGTCGACGCTGGTGACATCGTGCGCCCACGGGGGCGGCGGCGTGTCGGGTCCGCTCTGCTGGACCGCCTCAAGCACGTCCTGCAGCGTATGGCCGGGGTCGAGCTTAGCGAGATGCAGCTCGTGCGACTGGGCGCCGATGTTGCGTACCTCCAGCGTCCGGGTGCCGGCCGCGATGGTGTCCGGCGCGTCGAAGGCGAAATCGCGCTGGGTGATGGTCGCATCGGCGAGCGGCGGCGCCACGTCACTGGCCGGGCCGGCCACGGTGAAGCTCGCGAACAGGCCCGCGTCGAAGTGTTCTGGGTCGGCCACACCGTAGGTGCCGGGTGTGAGGTTGAGGACCAGCTGGTTGCTCGTACCCGGCTCGACCCCCGACACGCCGCCGTAGAACTGGGCAACCTTCAGGAACGCGACGAAGCCTGCTACGTCCTGGCTGTTGTTGGCGGCGGCGATGAGTTGTTGGATGGTGACGCCGGGATTGACGCGGACGAAGCTCGCATCGTGCGGCGTCGTGCCGTTGTTGACGATCGTGATCGCCGTGTAGCCGGCCGGGACCGTGGCGGGGATGCTCAAGCTGGAGTCGGTGATGGTGAGCGTGACCGCCGGACGGCCGGGCGCGCCGGCCAACGCCGTTCCGCCACGCTGCAGACCGAGGACGGCAACCATCGCAATGACTGCCAGGGCGAGACTAGAGCGAACGAGGGGTTTGTGCATTGCTGGGATCCTCCGTGTAATGTGCCGGCTCGCGCGACAGCACGCCGCGGAGGCTGGTAACGTCCCACTATGGGATATCAGCACACGACGCACAATCACTCAGGCGTAAAGAAAGGGATAAGGTTTCCGCTCCATCACCGCGGTACTGACCGCGTTCCAGCGGGTGTGTAGTGGTGTAGTCTGGTGATCGCAAATCCAGCGGCAGAGGGCTGAGCATGAGCGATGCCGGCGCCCCCGAGCGCTACTTCGACCTCATCATTCGCGGCGGCACGGTCTACGACGGCAGCGGCGGCGAGCCGTATGTGGCGGACGTCGCCGTATCCGGCGATCGCATCGCCGCGATTGGCGCGCTTGCGGGCGCCCGCGCCGGAACGGAGATTGACGCCGCCGGTATGGCCGTTGCGCCCGGCTTCATTAATATGCTGAGCCATTCGTACCTGACGATGCTCCACGACGGCCGCTCGCTGGGCGAGCTCACCCAGGGCGTGACGACACAGATCTTCGGCGAAGGCCATTCGATGGGCCCGTTCACCGAGGACGGGCGGCGGCGCCAGCAGAGCGTCGATCCGGCGCTGTCCTACACCGTGGAGTGGTCATCGCTTGCCGAGTACCTGCGCTACGTCCAGGACAAGGGAATCAGCCAGAACGTCGCCTCGTATATTGGCGCCACTACATTGCGGCTCTACGTCGCCGGGCACGAGAACCGAGCCCTGACGGCGGCCGAGATGGATACCGTACGGGGACTGATCCGCGACGAGATGTCGTCCGGGGCGCTGGGTATCGGCTCGTCGTTGGTGTATCCGCCGGCATTCTTCGCGAGTACGGAAGAGCTGATCGAGATGTGCCGCGCGGTGGCGCCCTACCGGGGTAAGTACATCTCCCATATTCGCAACGAGGGGATGGAGCTGCTGAGCGGCGGTATCGAGGAGTTGATTCGCATCAGTCGCGAAGCCGAAGTGCCGGCGGAGATATATCACCTGAAAGCGTCGGGCAAGGACGCCTGGCCGCTCATGGCACGCGCGATCGACCGTATCGACGACGCCAGGGCCGCGGGGCATCCGATTACAGCCGACATGTACACGTACACGGCCGGGGCGACGGGACTTTCGAACTGCATCCCGCCGTGGTTCCACGAAGGCGGCCAGGGAAAGCTGATCGAACGGTTGGCCGATCCGGCGGTGCGGCGCGATATCCGCAGCACGATCGAATCCAGTCGCGATGGCTGGGAGAATTTTTATGTGTCGTCGGGGACACCCGAAAATATTCTCATCCTGCAGACGCGTAATCCCGACCTGCGCAAATACCAGGGCAAGACGCTGGCCGAGGTCGCGGAGATCGAAGGTACGCATCCCATCGACACGATCATGAACCTGGTGCAGCGTGACCAGTCCCGCATCGGCACGGCATATTTCATGATGTCGGAGGCGAACGTCACGCTCGGTTTGCGACAGCCGTGGGTATCGTTGGGCTCGGATGCCTCGTCGATGGCGACGGAGGGCGTGTTTCTGACCCGTGCCACGCACCCACGCGCCTACGGCAACTTCGCGCGGATGCTCGGCAAGTACGTGAGAGAAGAGCGCGCCGTCACACTGCCCGAGGCGATCCGCCGCATGTCCCGGCTGCCGGCGGACAATCTGGGACTCAAAGGTCGCGGGCGCCTGGAGCCGGGCTATTTTGCCGACATCGTCGTATTCGACGCTGCCACGGTCTCGGACCGCGCTACATACGCCAATCCGCACCAGTACTGCACCGGGGTTAGCGACGTGATCGTTAACGGGAGCCCCGCGATCCTCGGCGGCAGCTATACCGGGGCTCTGCCTGGAAGGGCACTATCCGGCCAGGCGGTCAGCAGCCTTTGAGCAGGCTTGATCGAAAGGTCGTTATCATCCACCGGCGCGGGGTCGGGCATTGGTCGGGCGGCGGGCGATCCGGGCCGGCGATTGGTCGGGCGGTGTAATTGGTAGCGTGACGCCTCGCGCTAGCTGGTCATACCGCGAAGCCCAACCAGCGCCCGACCATGCTCGACTTCGCCCATATGACGGAGGCCGTGCTGGTAGACGAAGCACTCCAGCACTTCCAGCTTGCGGATCGGGTTGCCCGGCCCAACCACGATACCGCAGTAAGTGTTCTGCATACTGGGCGGTAGCTGGGGCATGACCACCTCGGCGAGCATCGGGGCCGTGATCGTCTCCAGCGCCCTGGCCGTGCGCTCCAGGACCTGCTCCTGGAACAGCTTCCACGCGCTGAGGTCGCCGAAGCGCAGTTGCTGCATCTCCTCGACGCTTTCCTCGCGGCCGAACGCGTTCACGGTGACGCCGACCTTCGTCGCCCAGCCGCCGCTTTCCCAGAGCGGTGACTCGCCGAGGAACACGCGGCTCACCGACCGATCCTGCCCCCGCATGAAGTGGCTAAAGCTGAACGCGATCGGCAGCACCCCATCGCGCTCGTGGTGGTTGACCTGCTCTAGAGACATGTCGCTGATCGCCCGCTCCCACAGGATGTTCATGGCGCGGATGCGGTTGCACAGCGATTGGATGAACATGTTGGTATCAGCCATTAGCCTTCCTGCTTCTTGACTGGAATCCGCTGCATGTCGCGGGCGACGCGGATGCTGCCACGGTAGGTATCGTCCATGCCGCTCATGAACGCGTTGACCTGGGCCGCGTCATTCGAAATGGGTGGAATGATGTGCGAGAGGACCAACTCGCCGACTCCAGCGTCGCGCGCCAGGCAGGCGACCTCCGTGGTGGCGATGTGATAACTGGGGATGTCGTCGAACAGTTCCGCCTCGCGCTTCATGCCCATCGACCGCAGACCCGCGATCCGCTGTTTGAGCATCGGCAGGTTCAGCGCCTCGCAAACGAGCATGTCGGCGCCCTGTGAGGCCGCCAGCAGCGAGTGACAGAACGACGTATCGCCGGAAAGCACGACCGAACGGCCGTCGAAGCTAAAGCGGTAGCCAAACGCCGGCACTACCGGGAAGTGGTCCACCTCGAAGCTCTCGACGCAGAGACCGCCGAGGTCGAGGAAGCGCTCCGCCGATTTCTTCGCGGGAACCTCGACGACGTCCGCCTTGATGCCGTCGGGATGCAACCTGTCGCCGTGGTGCGCAAGCCGGAATCCGATGTCGCGGCGGAGCGCCATCAGAAATCCTTCGACCATTTCGCGCGTGCCCTCCGGCCCGAATACCCGCAGCGGCCGGGTTGCCCCGCCCGTCCAGCGCAGGAAGAGAAAGTCCGGGAAGTCGGTGATGTGGTCGGTGTGCATGTGGGTGAACAACGCGGTGTCGATCGTCCCCGGGCGCACGCCGGAGGGGATAAGCCGGCGCGCGGCGCCCCAGCCGCAGTCGACCAGCACGGGGACACCGCCGGCCACCACGACGTTCCCGGCGCCACAGCGGTCGGCGCTCGGCAGCGGGCTGCCCGTACCAAGAAAGACGATCTCGAATGGCTCTGTCATTTGGCTCCTTTTCTACACGTCACAGTCACGACTAGTCTTACCGGGATACCACGTAAAGGATGCCGCCGACAAATTCTTGCTTTGGTTCCGGCATTCCGGACGCTCCGAGTGAGCCGTCACGACGCAAGAACTGCCGATCATTACCCGCTCAGCACCGCGCTGCCACGCTCATCTGCTGCGGTCTCGCCGTGCCAGAGGCGGCGCAGCTCGTCGCTTTGCTGCAGCAATGCGGCGAGCGTTCCGATTGCCTCGACGCGGCCCTCGTTCATGACGATGATCTGGTCGGCGCGGCGCAGCGCCGCGCGGCGGTGCGAGACGACCAGGCAAGTCGCTTCCCGCGCCTGGAACAGCCGGTTCCAGAGCGTCTGCTCGGTGTCCACGTCCAGGGCGCTGGAGAGGTCGTCGAATACCAGCAGCTCGGACTCTCGCACAAACATGCGGGCCGCCGCCGCGCGCTGCACCTGCCCACCCGACAGCCGTACTCCTCTTGGGCCCACGACCGTATCCAGACCGGCGTCCATGGCGGCGACGTCGGGTTCCAGTACCGCAAGCCGCAGGGCGAGCGGCAGGTCGAGTGCGTCTTCCGATAGCCCCATGAGGATGTTGTCACGCAAGGTCTCGCTGAAGAGGCGGGGCGCCTGCGCAGTGTACGCACAGCGCGGCGGCACCAGGAACGCCGCCGGGTCGGTCACCGGCCGGCCGTTCCAGCAAATCTCTCCCGCATCCCTGGATAGAAGGCCGAGGAGCACCCGCAGCAGCGTCGTCTTGCCGGAGCCGATGCGACCGGTGACGACGGTAAACGAGCCGCGCGGAAGGCTGAAGTCGATCTGATCGATGCCGCGTCCGCTTTTGGGGTAGCGGTACGTCAGCCCTCGAACCTCCAGTGAGTCCAGCCGGCTGTCCGCGGTCGGGACGGCGTTTTGCAGCTCCGGGTACGCGCCGCGCAGGTAGATGGGGCCGTGTTCCACCAGCGCGCCGTCTCCGGCGCCTTCGAGCAGCCGCCCCATGCGCTCGATCGACACTCCGGCCTGTTTCTGGCGGGCGAGCAACCAGCCCGCCCAGCGCGGCACCTGCGACAGGGAGGCAAGGTAGCCGACGAAGAGCGTAAAGTCGCCGATCGTGAAGCTACCCGATCGCATGGACTGCGCCGCCAGCAGCAGGATCGCCCCGACCGCCAGGTTTGCCGTGTTCAGGTTGAACGACTGCAGTAGCTCGGTACATAGCCGATCTTTGACCGCCGCGGCGCCGCGCACCTCGCAAAGCTCCGCGAAGCGGCGGACCACACGGGATTCGGCGGACGCCACTTTGATGGCCTGCACGGCGCCGAACATCTCGCCGACGAAACCGGTCACGTCGCCGGTCGTGCGCCGGAAGTCCCGCCGATAGCCCTTGATGCGCGCCGTCAGCACGCGCGTGGCTAGCACCGTCAACATCAACGGCAGCGAGACCACGACCGTGATCAGCAGGCTGATGCGCGCCATGATCACAAGCGCGACGACGGCGAAGATCAGCTCCCCGCCAAGGTCGAGCCAGGTATCGATGAAGTTCATTAGCTCTTCGACGTCCTCGCGGAAGCGGCTGACGGCTTCGCCCGTCGAATCGGGCAGCACCCTTGCACCGGGTCCCTGGACGATCCACCCGAGCAGGTTCTTGCGCAGCAGCGTTTCGGCGGTCGGCCAATAGGTGTTCCAGGTCAGCACAGCGCCGCAAAACGTGGCGATGCGGGCCGCTTCGACGCCCGCGTACAGGGCGACTATCGCCCACACGCTCAGGCCCGCCTGGCCGTTGCCGGTCAGCGCGTCAAAGAAGGCGCGCGTCACCAGCCCGGTCAGAAGCGGGATGGAGTAGAACAGAAACCAGGTGGCGACACTGGCGGCGAACAGCCAGGGATAGAATCGCGTCAGCCGCCATGCGAGGCGCCAGGTGTTCAAACCAGGACCTCCTCCATGCCGGCCCGCAAGAGGCCGGCAAAGCGAGAGCGGGGATCGGAAGCCAGAGCCTCGCGGTCGCCGCGCTCGCGGACGCGCCCCTGTTCGAGGATCAGGATCTGGCTGGCCCGCTGCACGGTACTCAGGCGGTGGGCGATCACAATCGCCGTGCGCCCGGAGAACAGCCGGTCTACCGCCCGCTCGATCAACTGCTGCGTGGCCGGGTCGAGCCGCGACGAAGCTTCGTCGAGCAATACCAGCCCCGGGTTCTGCAGGAAGACGCGGGCGAAGGCGAGAAGCTGGGCCTCTCCGGCCGACAGCCCGCCGCCCGACGAAAGCTCGGTGTTGAGACCATCGGGGAGCGACCTCCGCCATGCGGCCAACCCCAGTGAATCGAGCACTTCGACGATGCGTGCGTCGTCGACGCCGCGATCGAAGAATGTCAGGTTGTCGCGCACGCTCGCTTTGAACAGCTGCACGTCCTGGGTAACAATACCGACGCTGCGCCGTAGGTCACTGATGCGGGCGTCACGAACATCCACGCCGCCGAGCCGGATCGACCCCGCGCCCGGCTCGTAAAGCCGGAACAGCAACCGGGTCAGCGTCGTTTTGCCGCTGCCGGTACGGCCGAGTAGTCCGAGGACCGTGCCGGGCTGCAGGTGGAACGACAGATCATCGATCACCTTTCCCTCTTCGCCATAGGTGAACTCGACGTGTTCGAACTCCACCGAAAGCGGCCCGGCCGGCAGCGGTTGCCCGCGTCCATCGACAATTGCGGGCTTCATTAGTAATAGCTCGTGAATACGCGACACCCCGGCTCCCGCCCGCTGGAACTCCCGCAACTGCTGAGTAAGTTGCCCCAGCGGGCGACGCAGCATCTGGGTGTACTGAAAGAACAGAAACACGGTCCCGATCGTGATCGCGCCCGCGCGGTACAAGTAGGCCCCCATGCCGAGCGCGATCAGGGAGCCGATCAGGAACAACACTTCCATCAGTACCCACAGGCTGGAGTGCATCAGCCAGGCGGTGCGTTTGCGCTGAAACATGGCGCGCATCACGTGATAGAAGCGCTGCATCACATACGCGCCCGCGCCGTTGGCGCGGATGTCGTCGATCCCGGCCAATCGCTCTTCCAGGAAGCCAAACAGGTTAGCGCTGGCCTCGCGCTCCGCGGTAGCCGATGGAACGGCCACCTCGCGATAGCGATTGAGCAGCAGAAGCGCCGCCACCGCGAAGATGCCGAGCACCGCGCCGACGCGCACGTCCTCGCGGAACAGCACCACCAGCACGCCGAGCAGCATGAGGCCACTCCCGAGCACGGTTATCACCAGCCGCGAGAAGAAGATGGCGAGCGCCGTGACGTCGCCGTCGACGCGCTCGATCATTTCGCCGGGCGTTCGACGGTTGTGGAAGGGCATGTCGAGTCGCAGGCAATGCAGCGCGAGGTCGGCGCGCAGCAGGTTCGTGGCGTGCCACCCGACCTGCTCGCCGGCGTATGCGGTTGCAACCGCGACGGCCTGGGCGATCAGTACGACGGCGATAAACGCGACGGCGATCCCGCCCAACGTCCGCGTAGAGGCGCCGCCCGTGGCGCTATCGATGAACCACCGCAGGATCTGCGGATCCGCGAGCGGCAGCATGATACTGGCGAGCAACAGCACAGCCAGCACGCTAACACGCCGCCACTGCGGGCGGAGATACTTGAACAGCAGATTCCAGTACGGTGACACGGGCTCTCCACGGCCAGACGAGAGGGGCAACAAAAAACCGCGGACACTGGTCGTCCGCGGCTCTCTACGAGCGGTGTGCCGGCTCCGGCAAGCGGAGCCCGGTCAGGCGGACGGCGGTCTATCGTGTGCGGGCGCGCGACGCGGCGATCCAATCGTCGCACTGCGCGGGCGATTCGCTTGCTCCATCGTCGCTTGGCCTCCGGACGGTTAGGTGCTCGGATCGTATTGGCAGGCTCGTCGGCTGTCAATAGCAGTGATGATTCGGTGGTCCACCGCGGAGCGGTAACCGAACCTGCTGGACCGATTAGTTCGGTTCTCGGAAAAGTACGCTGTATTTCCTAATTGGTAGAGGGCTGCTATAGTTGTCCAACGCTCGAAACAGTACGGGCGTGCGGCGTGCGCGTTCCGGAATATGAATACCGGGGCGAGCCAAGTGGAGGAGAGCGAGTTGAGCAAACATAACGGCGGGTTGGGATATTGGAACCGCGCGGTAGGACGCCGGCGGTTTGTAGGTACGGGCATTGCCGTCGGCGGCTCGGCCGCCTTCCTCGCGGCGTGCGGTGGAAGTAACAACAACAACAAAGGCGCCGCCACCAGTGTCGCCCCGGCAGCGAGCGCGACGAAAGCGGGCACTGCCGCTCCGGGCGCAGCGACGTCGCCGACGCGTGCGGCGGCCGCTTCGTCTCCGGCGGCCGCCGCGGCCGGCGGAGCAGCCGCACCGCAGAAGGGCGGCGTCGGCCGCGGGACGGCGGCGCAGGTCTACGACCTCGTCGATCCCCACCGTGCGCTTGGGGACCCGAGCCTGCGTCTCTTCACGGAGGCCATGAGCACGCTCGTTCGGTTCACAAACCCCGACACGGGCGAGGTCGAGGCCGACGTGGCGGAGAAGTACGAAATCGTCGATCCGTCCACCTACACCTTCACGCTGCGCAAAGGCGTGAAGTGGCATAACAAGCCCACAACCAACGGGCGCGAGTTCGTCGCCGACGACGTCAAGTGGCACATCGAGCGCCAGGCACAGGCCAAGACCAAGGACGGCCAGCCGATCGCCGATATGCAGCACCAGACGTTCTACAAGGCGATCACCAAGATCGAGACGCCGGACCAGTACACGGTCAAGCTGACATTGAATGCCCCATCGGGCACTTTCATAGGACAGCTCGCGGCGTACTTCAGCTCGATCCCCAACCGCGAAACCACCGAGAAGTTCGAGAACGACCCCAAGACCCTCACGGAAGACGCGGTCGTCGGCACCGGACCGTATATCGTCACCCAGTTCCGCGCCGGTAAAGACGTCCTCCTGAAACGCAACCCGGACTACTTCCGCAAGGACCAGCCGCTGCTTGACGGCCAGGTCTGGACGACGCTGTTCGCGGACCCCAACGCCCAACGCGCCGCCTTCGAGCAGAAACAGCTCGATAGCTGGACCGCTCCCGATCCGAGTGTGACAAAATCGGTGCTCGACGCAAACAAGAACAACATGTACGAAGTGCTGTCGGGCGTTGCCAACACGGTCTTCTTGCACCTCAATATGAATGTGCAGTTCAAGGACATCCGCCTCGTACAGGCGATGAACATGGCCATCGACCGGCGGGCATTGATCCAGACGTTCCACCAGGGGCTAGGTCAGGTGAGCGGTCCGGTGCCGTGGCTAGCGGAAGGCTATGCCGTCCCACAGACCGACCTGAACAACGTCAACGGCTACCGCACCGACCGCGCGGCGGAGAACAAGGACGCGCGGGCGCTGTGGACGGCCGGCGGTGGACCGGCGTTGGGCGACGTGGACGTCAAGATCCCACAGACGTGGCTCGACCGCTGGCCGGATACGCCACAGATCATCGCCAAGATGTTCAACGACAACCTCGGCGTCACGCAGTTCAAGTCCACGACCACGGACTACAACACCGAGATCATCCCCAACCTGCCGAACGGCAAGTTCCCCAACTGGTTCGCGTGGACGTCGATCGTCAACAACCCCGATCCGCGCGAGACGATTCGCAACACCTTCCTCTCGGCCTCGCCTGCCAACTTCAACAAAGTGAAGAACGCGGACCTCGACAAGCTGATCATTGACGCCCTGCAAATCACCGACCTCAAGCAGGCCGTGGCGAAGGTCAAGGATATCCAGAAGATCCTGACCGACAACGCGCAGTACGGTAACGTGGTGCTCTACAACTACATCAACCGCGGCGCGGTCTGGAACTACATGCCGAACGGCGTGGCCACCGACGGCGGCGGCCCGCTGAAGCAGCCCGCCCAGGCAGGTAAGTCGGCGGTCGGCTACAACCTGTATGCGGGGCACCTGATCGGCCAATCGGTGTGGGTTAACACGAAGGATCCGTCGTACCAGGGCAGGCCGGCAGCAACGGTGTAGAGCGGAATAACGATGTCCCAGTACATCCTGCGGCGTCTGCTCCTGAATGTGGTCGTGGTCTGGATGGTGGCCACGCTGGTTTTTCTTGCGCTGCACGCGTTGCCGTCCGACTACGCCGTCTCGCAGGCTGCGGCCAGCCTGGCGGTGACGCAGGACAACAGCGCTCAGATCACGGCGGCGCGCAAGCTGCTGGGACTCGACAAACCGCTCTACGTGCAGTACGGGCGCTTCCTACGAGAGCTTACGACCGGCAACCTCGGTCGCTCGTTCGAGACGCACCGGTCCACCTGGACTGAGCTCGGCGACCGCGTCCCCTACACGCTCGAGCTGGGTGTCCTGATTATTTTGATCGCGTTTAGCGTCAGCATCCCCGTCGGCATCATCAGCGCGATCAGGCAGGATACCTGGCTCGACTACGTGTTACGAGGGTTTTCCATCCTGGCGGTGGCCGCGCCGGTGTTCTTCGTGGCGGTCATATTCACGCTGATCGTCATTCACTTTCACCTGTGGACGATCGACATCGTCGGCAGACCGCACTTTTGGGCCCATCCGGCAGCCGCCGCCAAGCTGTACGTGATTCCGGCCGTCGCCGGCGGTATCGCCGGCGGCGCCGGGATCATGCGGCTGCTGCGTTCGCAGATGCTCGAGGTATTACGCCAGGACTACGTTCGCACCGCCGCCGCCAAGGGGTTGCGCGAACGGCGGGTCATCATGCGGCACGCGCTCAAGAACGCGATGCTTCCGGTGCTCACGGTCATGGGGTTGACGATCTCGGGCCTCATCTCCGGGCAGATCATCCTGGAGAACATGTTCAACATCCATGGTGTAGGTCAATATCTCTTCTCGCGGCTGCTGGTGCGAGACTTCCCGCCGTTCCAGGGGACAGTCATCATCATCGCCACGGTAGTCGTCACCACCAACCTCGCGGTCGATATCCTGTACGCCTGGATGGATCCCCGTATCCGGTTGGCCTGAAGCTCGGAGCGTCGGGGCGAAGCGCATCTGCACCCGAGCGACGTGAAACGGAGACAAGATGGCCCGGTCTGAAGCAGCATCGGTACTGCCGGCGATCGGGCGAGGGGCGCGCGATGCGAGTCGCGGCGCACGTCTGCTACGCCGCACGATGACCTTCGCGCGGCGCCGCAAGCTGGGCGCTGTCGGCGTACTGCTTATGCTGTTCGTGCTCGTCATCGCGCTTTTGTCGCCCGTGATCCAGCGTTACGGTGACAAGCAGGTATTCGACCACATCAACCCCGAGTTCAACCCGACCGCCAACGCGTTGGAGATCGCTCAGAATCAGAACCTGAGTACGCCCGCGATCGCCGACCGCTACGAATCGCCGGGAGGAACGCACTGGTTCGGTACTGACACATTCGGTCGGGACATCTACGCGCGTATTATTGTCGGCGCCCGCATCGCGGTGATCATCGGTATCGGCGCCTCGCTCATTGCCGTCCTGGCGGGGACGATGGTCGGCGTGATCTCGGGCTACTTCGGCGGCAAGGTCGACCTCGTCGTCCAGCGCTTCGTCGACGCGCTCCAGGCCTTTCCCTCGCTACTGCTATTGCTGCTGATCGTGCAGGTGGTGAAAGAACCTCCGCTCTGGCTGACCGTGGTGGCGCTCGGCGTCCTGGGTTGGGCGACCGCGGTGCGGATCGTCCGCGCCACGGTGCTGAGTATCAAGAACATGCCTTTCGTCGAGGCGGCGCGCTGCTACGGCGCCGGCAACCTGCGCATCATGTTGCAGCACGTGCTGCCAAACGTGGTGGCGCCCGTGCTCGTGATCTTCTCAATCGGTATCGGGGCGTACATCCTTGCGGAGGCGGCGCTGTCATTCCTCGGCCTCGGCCCCGCTCAGGCGACCACGTGGGGCAAGATGGTCAACTCCGGCCGCGTGGCCCTGGACCTCCACCCCTGGGAGGCCCTCTTCTCCGGCTGCGCGATCACGCTCACTGTGCTCGGCTTCAACCTGTCCGGTGACGCTATCCGCGACGAGCTCGACCCGCGGTTGCGTGGGCGGTAACAGGCCTAGCGCGCGTCGATCGCAATATTTGACCCAGCCGGCGTGCCTCGTTATTTATCACATCGATAGACCCGCTTATCAGTAAACGTAGTAGACAATGGGTAAAGCATGGACTAGCATCCAGTTCATCACGCACTGGACTGCCCGCTATATCTGTGCGGCAGCGGTGCGCCATCGAGAGGAGGGTCCGGATGGCTGGCGCTGGTTATCGAGTCGTATTAGGGAGACGAGCCTCCCGTCGCGCAGTGGTGAGAGGAGGGGTGCTGGGCGGTGCGGGGTTGGCCGCTTTCGCGATCGCCTGCGGCAGCAGTAACAACAACAAGAACAACGCCACCAAGGCCGCCAGTGCTGCCGCTACCGCTGCGGGCGGCACGGCCGCCGCGGGGGCGAGCGGTACCAAGGCCGCCGGAACGCCGGCAGCCGCGGCCGCAACAGCCGCGGCGCCTGGAAAGCTCGGCGGACAATACAACGTCGGCTTCACGGGGCCCTTCGCCGGCGTGGACCCGCACAACTCCGTTTACGGTGGAGCGGGCATCGTCCCGCAGGTGTACGACTACCTGATTCGCAACTCGATCATCGTTCCCGAGCTCGGCATCACTCCGCAGCTTGCGACGAAATGGGAGCTGAGCCCTGACCAGTTAACGACGATTTTCACGCTCCGTCCCGATGCCGTGATCGCGCAGAACACGCAGAACGTTCCGATACGGCCGATGGACGCCGAGGACGTCAAGCAGAGCTTCGACCGCGTCCTCGATCCCAAGGTCGCGTCGAACGGCTACTCCTGGGCGAGCACGTGGATCGACAAGTACGAGGCGGTCGATAAGACCACCTTCCGCCTGACGACGAAGAAGCCGTATGCCTGGCTGACGAACAACGTGGGCAACAACCTCGAGTCGGCGATCGTGCCGCGCGAGTGGCTGGCAAGTCCGGATATCAAGAAGACCGCCGTCGGTTCCGGCCCGTTCATCCTCCAGAGCGTGGAGGAAGGCGGCCAGGCGCTCTTCAAAAAGAACCCCAACTACTGGGACAAAGGCAAGCCGTACATCGATACCTACTCGATCCGTGCCTTTGCCGACCAAACGACCTACCGCACGGCTTTCAGCTCAGGCCAGCTCGACGCGTACGGTCCGACAAACGTCGACGAAGGCAAAGAACTGCAGAGCGCCAAGAAGGGTACGCAGTTCTATACTGATCCCTCGTTTGGTTTCAACTCGTTCTGGCAGAACGTCAAGGTGAAACCCTGGGACGACCCGCGCATTCGCCGCGCCGTGTGGCGGGCGATGAATCCCCAGGAATACATCCAGCTCATCGCCCACGGCGACGGCGTCCGGATCGGCCTGATCACGTACGCCATGAAGCAGTACGCACTGCCAGACGACGAGTTCAACAAGCTGGCGCCCTTCGATATCCAGCAATCGAAGCAGCTTCTGCAGGCGGCGGGGCAGCCGAACCTCACGTTCAGCTTCCAGCACCCGACGAGCAGCGTGGTTCCCGACTACGTCAACATCTTTGTGCGTCAGATGCAGGCGGCCGGTATCACGGCCAAGCCCGAGCCGTCGGACGCCGGTACGTGGGTTGCAGGTTACTTCTCGAACAAGCTCACCGCGAGCCTGTCGCTGAACCAGGAGTACTCGACGCCGGAAACCCCTTTGCTCTGGTACAAAACCAACGGTATTACCGGCAACAACCATTACGACACCGGTTTCACGGATCCCGAGGTCGACGCCGCGGTCGACAAGGCGGCCAGCACGCTCGACGAGCAGGCGCGCATCAAGGCCTACTATGATGCGCAGCGGCTGATCATCTCCAAGGATCCGCCGTTCTGGAATTTCTTTGGCAGCAAGGCGTACGCCGTCGTGGCGCCCGAGATCCAGAACTACCCGCACGGCATCGGCGCAAACCTCGGGTACTACCAGCTCAGGAACATCTGGCTGAATCGGTAATGGGAAAGGGACGGGCGGCAACGCCCGTCCCTCTTTGCGCGGGGATCGAACATCGTGCAGCGCTACGTCGTTCGCCGTCTGATCATGGCGGTAGGCATCGTCTGGCTCATCTCCGTCGCCGTGTTCGTGCTGCTACGGGTTTCGCCGGGCGACCCGGCGTTGTTGCAGCAGGGGATCAACGCCACTCCGGAGAAGGTGGCCCAGGTCCATCGCGAGCTCGGCCTGGACAAGCCGCTGATCGTGCAGTACGCGGATTGGCTCGGACAGTTCGTCAAGGGGAACCTGGGGCGGTCGGTGCTGTCGCAGAGCTCGGTCACGCACGAGTTCAAATCCCGTTTTCCGATCAGCCTCGAGCTCATGGCGTTGACCGTTGCCTGGGTGGTGGTGATCGGCATCCCGTTGGGGCTTGTTTCGGCGGTGAGGCGCAACTCGGGTGCCGACTACGCCGTACGCTTAGCGGCCATCATCGGTCTCTCAGTGCCGGCATTCTGGGTGGCGACACTGGTATTGATGATTCCGGCACAGCTCTGGGGATACGCCCCCGCGCTGGGAATACAGATCTCGTTGTTCCAGGATCCGTCCGGTAACCTGCGCCAGTTCGTCCCCGCGTCGCTGGTGCTGGCGCTGGGGCCGATCGCCTCGATCATGCGCCTCACGCGATCCTCGTTGCTGGAAGTGCTGCGCCAGGACTACGTTCGCACGGCGCGGGCCAAGGGTTTGCGCGAGCAGGTGGTCATCTGGCGGCACGCGCTCAAGAACTCGCTCGTTCCGGTCGTGACCGTTCTCGGCCTCTTGGTAGGAGGCCTGCTCGGTGGCTCCATCATCATCGAGCAGATCTTTGCGTTGCGTGGTATCGGCCAGTACATCTTCACCTCGCTGCTGCAGAAGGACTTCCCCGTAGCGCAGAGCCTTGTCATGTACACAGCGACGGCCGTGGTGCTGATCAACCTTGCGGTGGATGTTTTCTACGCGGTGCTCGACCCGCGCATCCGATATAGCTAGTCAACCTCCGATGGATATGTAGCCGTCGGCGCTGTTTATACCGACATCAGAGGCGGAACGTGGCGAACCGTAGCGACGCGCAAGTCATCCCGGTGCCGGCGATCGCCGGCAAAGCTGAGCCGGCCCGGGCGAGCCTGCTGAGGCGCACGGGAAAAGTCGCCATCGGCAACCCGCTCGGTACGTTCGGCGCCTTTCTCATCCTTTTGCTGATCGTCGTAGGACTGTTCGCACCGCAGATCGCACCCTATCCGATCAACAAGTTCGCCGGCGTTCCGGCGCGGCCGCCGACCCAGGCGCACATCTTCGGAACCGACAAACTGGGCCAGGACATCTTTAGCCGCGTGGTGAACGGAGCGCGTATCTCGCTCAAGGTTGGGTTCTTCGCGGTGGGTATCGGTACCCTGATCGGCCTGGCGATCGGCATGACGTCGGGCTACGCGGGCGGGATTCTCGACAGCGTCGTCCAGCGCACCGTCGATACCGCCATCGCGTTTCCCCAGATCATCCTGCTGCTGATCGTGATCCGCGTCCTCGGTCCGTCGATCAACAACGTGATCCTGGTCATTGCGGTTGGCATCATTCCCGGAGTGGCGCGCGTCGTGCGCGGCGCCGTACTTTCGGAGCGGCAGAACGCCTATATCGAAGCGGCGCGCGCCACCGGCGCCTCGGCCAACCGCATTATCTGGCGTCACCTCGCACCCAACGTCATGCCGCTGGCGATCGTGATCGCCACGACGCTGCTGGGCACGGCGATCCTGGCCGAGGCCGCGCTCTCCTTCCTCGGCCTCGGCATCCCACCGCCGAACCCGTCGTGGGGCGCGGACGTGTCCGCCTCGCGCACCAGCTTCCCCATCAACACCTGGGCGGCGCTGTTCCCCGGCCTCGCGATCAGCCTAACCGTCCTCGGCTTCAACCTGCTCGGCGACAGTATGCGCGACATCCTCGACCCGCGTCTGCGCGGCTCGCGGTAGGGATGCGATTACCTCTATCCCCCGCCCGCTTGCCGGCCCCCTAACCCCCGTCCCCTTCCGCCCCAATTCTGGGGGGAAGGGGCGATCCTTGGGAGCTGACTTCGGACAATGACCAGCGTTCCGTGCTCCCGATAACTCCGAGTTCACTCGCTAACCTCCGCCCAAGCTCCCTCTTTCCCCTAGAATTGGGGGAAAGAGGGCCGGGGAGATAGGGGGCGCCCACCGAGGGCCGGGGAGATAGGGGCCCGCTCTGCCGGTCGGGCAGTACGAGGCTCTAACGATCATAAGGCGGTATACTCTGGGACATCACCACCTCGGAGCATGCCTTCTAATGAGTGTAGCCAGCCAATCGCCGTCCCCTGTCACTCCCCACTCCGGTCCACTGGCGGGCGTGCGAATCCTCGACTTCTCGGAGATGATCGCGGCACCGCTGGCGGGGATGCTGCTTTCGGATATGGGCGCCGACGTCATTAAGATCGAGCCGCCCGAGGGCGAGTCGTGGCGGCTCTTCGCGCAGTTCATGCCGGGTGAGAGCCGCGCCTTCATACCGCTCAACCGCGGCAAGCGCGACATTGCGATCGACCTCAAGAGCGCCGACGGACAGGCGATCGTACACGCGCTCGTCCGCGACGCCGACGTCGTGCTGATCAACTACCGTCCCGACGTGCCGGCCAAGCTCGGCATCGATTACGAGACCCTCTCGGCGATCAACCCGCGGCTCATCTATGTGTGGAACACGGCTTTCGGCCATCACGGTCCGCACGCACATCGACCGGGCTACGACCTGATCCTGCAGGCGATGAGCGGTATCATGGCCGCCTCGGGCCGCTTCGACGAGAAAGGCTTGCCGCAAACTGTGGGCGGCGCCGCCGTGGTCGATATCTCGGCCGGTCTGACCCTGGCCTGGGCGGTCTGCGCGGCGCTCTACGCCCGCGAGCGCTCGGGGGTGGGGCAAAAGGTGGACACGTCGCTCTTTGGCGCGGCGCTGACGGTACAGGCACAGAGCTTCATTTCGATAGAGGTGTTGGATACCGAGCAGCGGGAGGGAGTCTTGGCGGCGATCCGCTCGCTGCGGGCCGGCGGCCGAACCTTTCAGGAGATCGCCGAGGCGGTACGCGAATTGCGCGGCATGGCGGCACTGGGCCCCGGCGTGAGTCCTTATTACCGCGTGTACCAGACAAAGGACGATTTCATCGCCGTCGCCTGTTTGAACCTGCAGCTTCGCAATAAGCTGCTCAGAGTGCTGGGACTGGTGGACCCGCGCTTGACGCTGACCGGCGTGGGCGACCTGCGCAGCCCCGAGTCGCGGGCGATCGGCGAAAAGCTGGTCGTGGACGCCGAAGCGATCTTTCGGCAGAAGACCGGCGAAGAGTGGCTAAAACTGTTCGACGAGGCAGGGGTACCGGCCGGGCCGGTGCGCTTTGCCGACGAGCTATTCGAAGACACCCATGTCCTGGAGGCCGGCCTGGTGCAGGAGATGCAGCACCACGCCGCCGGGACCCTGAAGATGCTGGGCGTGCCGGTCAAGATGAGCCGAACGCCGCTGCACCCGCAAAGCGCCTCACCCGGCCTCGGCCAGCACACCGACGAGGTCCTGCGCTCGATTGGCTACAACGAGGCCCGCATATCCGAGCTGCGGGAGCGGAAGGTCGTGCGGTAGAGGACGCTGGCCCCTGTCCCTCATCCCGTTGCCCCCTACTCTGGAGGCAACGGGCGACCTGGCGGTGCTGGGGCACCAATAGCTCCTGACGGGCATCCCGCGCTTACCTGCTACACTGGTATTACTCTTATAGTTAGTAAGGAGAGACGCAGAGGTATTACCATGACGAGCGCCACGAGGATCACACAAAAGGGCCAGGTCACGATCCCAGTTGCCGTGCGGCGGTCTCTTGGCCTCAAACCTCGCGACAGGGTAGTCTTTACCGTCGAGGGCGACCGGGCGGTTCTGCAGCGCGCCGAATCCAAGCTCCTGGCCGGGTTCGGGGCCGTCAAGCCGTTGAACAGGCCGGAGGATTTCCGTGCTCTTCGCGATGCCTTCGAACAGGGCGTGGCAGATGAAGTAATGGAGGAGGATCGGTAAGCCGCTATGCCGGCACGCTTTCTCGACACGAACATACCGGTGCGCTACTTCACGGGCGACGATCAGCGGAAAGCCGACGCCGCGTTCGCATTGCTGCTCCGCCTATTCGTGCAATACCCACTCTCTTTCGCCGATGCCTTCAATATCGCGTATATGCAGTCGCACCAACTAACCGAAATCTACAGTTGGGACAAGGACTTCGATCGGGTGCCTGGCATAACCAGACTGGAACCCTGACGCCGTTCCCCGCCGTCTTCCCGGTCTGCCGGCAGCCCTTTTGGGCGGTGCCGGGCGCGGCCGGTAGAAGCCGAGCACGGCAGCCATTTGCGTGGACGTAGGCTCGCCGTCCCGTTCACACCGGCCACATCTCCTGCTTGTGGGCGGCGTCCCAGAAGAGGAACTCATAGCGGGCGCTGTCGATGAAGTGCTGGGCCATGCGGGCGCGTTCGGCATGGCCGGCGCCATCGGCGAGGCGGTCTACGAGGGCGCGCAGCCAGGCCGCGAGCTCACCGAATTCGGGCGAGGCGTAAGCCGCGATCCACGCCGCATAAAGCTCGTGGTGCGGGCGCGGCGCCGCCCGATCCAACAGGCGGCCAATCACGGCGTAGCTCCATTGGCACGGCAGGAGAGCCGCGGCAAGCTCGCCCAAGCTGCCGCTCTGCGCGGCGTGCAACAGGTGGCGGGTGTAGGCATGGGTCGCCGCCGACGGCCGCGCCGACTCGAGCTCTGCCTCAGTGATTCCGAAACGGGCGGCGTAGGCACGGTGCAGCGCCATCTCGGTATGCAACGTCTCGTGCAGCAGCGCGGCGAAGCGGCCCATCGTCTCGAGGTCAGGCGACTTCGCCGCCCCCAGTGCCAGCACGCGGCAGAACTCGATCAAGAACAGGTAATCCTGAACCATATAGAAGCGGAAGCTCTCGACGCGCAGCGAGCCATCGCCGAGGCCACGGACGAACGGATGCGCGTGGACCTTCTCCCAGACCTGCGCCGTTTGCGCCAGCAGGTCGTCGGTGAAGCGGGCTACGGTCGCTTGATCACTCGTCATTGCCGCCCTCCGCCGAGCTTACTCTCATCGGATCGTAGCAGCGCCGGAAGCCGGTGGTACACTCGCGGCGGTAGGCAGTAGGCAGTCGGCGGTAGGCATGCCAACGTGGGCCGAGAGGCCGTACGGGCGAAGGCGCTCGGCGTGATCGACGTGCTGGTCGCAGCGCTCACCGGCGGGCCGGCCTGAGGTTGCGCCGTTACATCGGCAGTAAGGCGCGGGCGGTGTCGAGCTTCTGGGCGCCGGACGAAAGCTCCGAGGCGCCGAGCGACACGCGCTGGGGCTGACCGGCCAGCAACCCCTCGGTCGTATTGCGCATACCGTCGGTGAGGTCTTGCAGCGCGGAAACCAATTCGGACTGCACGCCGCCGTAACGTGGTGGCGCGCTCTGCCCTTGCACTTTCGCCAGATCACGGGCCATTGCATCCGCGTCACCTCGAAGCGACGACCAGATCGGGTCGGATGGCCGCGAAGCATCCGCGACGTTGAGGCTGTCGGCGAAGTCTCCCAGTCGCGCCTCGACGTCCGACAGCACCGGACCGAGCGCGATCAGGTAGTTCAGCTCATCAGTTGGTGAACCCGCGGACGCCGTTCCGCCCGGCAACGCCGGCGGAGGGGCCGCCGCGCCCGGCAGTCCGGCGCCTGGAACGGCGACGGAAAAAGGATCGAGAAACACGTCGGTGTCGGCGGCGGAATAGACGAACGCCGCCGCACCAGGAGGGACTAGGGTGACGCGAGAGAAGCCGCCATTGGGCTCGTAGGTCAGGGCGATGTCGGCGCCACGAACGGCCGCCGGTCGCGTGCCGGAGTTGCCGATCGTCGCCCAATGGCCGGCGTCGATGTGGACTGTGGATACGTCAAGCGGCGTACCGACCAGCAGCAGCATCGCTCCCTGCGGGTAGTAGACCCAATAGCCCTGCCCCGCCTGGGCAGCGTTCGAGTCGCTTTGTGCAAAGGTCTCCTGGTCGCCGTCGAGCAGTAACAGCGGTTCGCCGTGCAACGCCAACCGGCTTCCGTCCGGACCGGCAACCAGGTTCCAGCCGGGAGGACATACCTTCCAAACGCCAACATCACCCGCCGCGGCAGCAACCGGCGCCCCATGCCCAACACCGGCTGCACCAACGCTTAACGCGAGCACCACAACGCAAATTGCGCAGCTACCCAACAGGCGTCCGACCAACCGCCCTGCACTCCACCACACCGGCCCAAATCCAACCAACCGATCTCACCCCGTCCGCTATGCAACCAAGTATAAGAGGTGACCGTTCGCCACCGGCCCCATACTTATGCACTAGTTACCCGACCCCACCCCCAACCCCTCCCCGAAGCGGGGAGGAGAGCTTATGCGGCGCGCGACTAACTCGATCACCTCCCGTTCCTGCTCCGCACGATCGCCCCTTTCCCCGAGGCGGGGAAAGGGGAGGGGGATAGAGGTAAACGACTTACGGCAAGACCAACAGCGGATTGACGGGCATGCCGTGCAGCCGCACCTCGAAGTGCAGGTGAGGACCCGTACTATTGCCCGTCGAACCGGCATAGCCGACCGTGTCCCCGATGCGCACCTGGGCGCCGGTGCGCAGGAACGACGGCTGAATCAGGTGTCCGTAACGCGTCATGACGCCGTTGCCGTGGTCGATGTCGACGTAATAGCCGTAACTGCAGCATGGGTCACCGCCGACGAATGACACGCGCCCCGATGCAGCCGCCCGCAGCGGCGTACCGAAGTTCAGGCCGATATCGATGCCGAGCGGATGCGAAGGGCCGTACAAGCTCGTGACCGGGCCGTTCGCCGGCCAGACGATCACGGCCTGAGCAGGCGGGGCCACTCGGGACGGGCCGGAGGAAGCGGCGGCAGCCTGCGCAGGGGAACTTCCGGGCCCCCAGGTCGTCGATCCGGGCACAGGACCACCGGTTCCATTGAGGGCCGCGGATTGCACCCATCCGCCCACGGGCGCGGGCGCGGGCGCCGCGGCCGCGCGACCCTGCTCAGGCGGCGCCGGGGCCTGAGTTGCTGGCACATTCACTGCCGCGGCGTCTTGCAGCGCCTGCAGGACCACGGACCGGGCGTTGGCCGGCGCGGGCGGTGAGTAGGCCACCGGCGAATCGGGGTTGTCTACCGGGAACGGATTGGAATCGTTCGCCGTGCCGGTTTCAACGGCAACGGTTCGAGAAGCCGGCGCGTGGCCGCCACCGTGACGAGCCAGCGCGGGCACAAGCAGAAGCGCCGCCGCCAGCGGCAGCACCGCAGCCGCGATGAGCTTCCATCTCGGATGCGTGGACCGACGTCGGTCCACTGCGTCCCACGGAGCGGCGGGCGCATCCGCTACCAGTTCGGACGCGTCGGTCGCCGCATCGACACGCGGTCGCTCCCGAGTTAGCCGCAGGCCGTTCAGACGGCTGAGGGCCACATCGTCGATTTCAGAGGTGCGAACGGCGACGTCGGGCGATGTAAGTCGGGGCAGCGCGCGTTTGAAGGCAACGGTCATTGCACGAGTCTGGCCGTGCAAACGCCGATACCCGACGCGCAACCCAGGTCGGGGGTGGGCTGCTGTCCGCCATAAATAGCATCGGCCCCCGTAAACCCGACGATCGTCCCGTAGAAATCCTGCGGGCAGCCCAGCGGGATGTTGGGGTCCACGCGTATGTTTACTGCCACGAATCCCTCAACCGTAAATGTTATCCCGCCGGGGCCCTGAACTGCCAGGTTGACGATGGGCAGGACGATGATCGACTGCCCGTTCGAGTCGGGGTTGTTGTAGACCGCCTGCAAGGCGGCGACCGGCTGCTGGCCGCACTGCTGACCGCCCTGAAGGAGTGGATTGCCGATATTGACCGATAGCGCGCCTGAGCCAGGGGGGCTCATGAACCCCTTGAAGTCCGCGCCGACCACCTGCCATTGCGGATTGCTGTTCGGCTGCTCGATGTTGTCCGTTATCCACTTATTCGAGCTGAAGTCGACCGTTTCGCCGATCTTATGTGTTACTGTGTCCATCTGCTGGCCAGGAACGATGTTCCACTTCCAGACGGCGTACGTCATGAAGTCGGGGTTCGAGAGCCACATTCCCGTCGCCGCCTGCACCTGCACCTGGGCCGTCGCCACCACGTTACCGCTGGTCAGTCCCATCACTTTCATCACCGAATAGGAGACGTTGCGCAGCAGCGAGACGGTGATGGTGTCGTTGGGAATCCCGTTCGGGCTTGTGCTGACCGCGTTGGTCACAACCTCGGTGATATTGCTGCCATTCTTGGTGAGCCACTGCACCGAGTCGATCGTCGCCTGGTTGGGGTTCACCGGCAGTCGGTAGGCGCCGGCGTATGCGGCGGCGTCGGCGGCGTTCTGCAGCTTGCGCCGGTTGAGCTGCAGGTTGCTGCCATCCAGCACGAGCCCCAGCACGGCAAAGATGACGAAAGCGGATGCCGCAAAGATGACCAGCGCCTGTCCGCGTTGATCGCTCCGCAAGAGACGCCTGGTCGCGAAAACGGTGGCGCGCATTAATCGGGTCAATGAATTCCCCCACTCTGCATGAAGCTGATGACGGCAGGTCCGAGAATCACGGTGAACATCGCCGGAAATACCAGCAACACGAGCACGATGATGATCTTGATCGGGGCCTTCTGTGCTGCCTGTTCGGCGCGCTGTTTGCGGGCCAAGCGCACGGCTTCCGCCTGCACGCGCAGCGTCGTGCCGAGGCTGGTTCCCATGGATTCGGCCTGCACGACAGCGGTCACGAAGGTCGTAAGCTCGTTGACGCCGTTGCGGGCGGCGAGCGCCTCCAGCGCCTGGCGCCGGCTGTGTCCCATAGAGATGTTGTTAAGTGTGGTTCGGATCTCGCTGCCCAGCGGCTCTTTGGCCTTTTCGCCGACGCGGGCAAGCGCCGCGTCGATACCGAGCCCGGCCTCCACGCAGGTCGTGAGCAGGTCCATCATGTCGGGCATCGAGCGCAGGATCTGCTTCCGCCGCTTGCCGGCTCGACTCTTGACGAGCGCCATCGGGAAATATCCACCCAGGACAATCAGGCCCCCGCCGTAGAGCATCATTTTACCGGTGTCGGAACTTCCTGCCAGACCGAAGTACAGAAGCGGCAGGCCGGCCGCCGCTCCAACCCAGATCAGTACTGCAACTTCAGGCTTCATGGGCATGCCCGCCGCGTACAGCAGCCTTTCGATGCGGTCAAGCAGTTGCGCAGGCACGAGCCTGCGGAACTTCATCATCATCAGCTCGCCGCGCGCCGGTCCATCGTCTGCCGGCGCCGTGGCGGCGTTGGACGCATTGCCGGCGCCCAGCGCCGCCAACCGGCGCTGGGCGACCGGCGTGGGCCGGCTCATCAGCGTATGGGCGAGAATTGACACGGCTAGAAAACCACAGACGACGACGGCCAGCACGGCTGCTACACCTCTATGTTCACAATGCGGCGCACGATAAAGAAGGCCATCAACTGTCCGGCGCCCACGATACCCAGCACCACGTGGCCGGATGGGGTGTCAAAGAGCGGCGCCATGTACACCGGGGCGAGTAGCCTGAACGCCACAAGCAGGAACGCCGGCACGCCGGCCAGCAGATACCCGCTGAACTGCTGTTGCGCCGTGAGTGTTTTGATCTCTCCGCGGATGCGGATGCGCTCGCGCATAATGTATGCGACCTTGTCGAGGATCTCAGCCAGGTTGCCGCCGGTGCTGCGTTGCACCTGGATGGCGTTGATCACGAGGTCCATGTCGCTGCTCTTGATGCGTTCGTTGAGGGCCTGGAAGGCGTCGTCCGGCGTCGCGCCGACCTGGATGTCGCGCAGGACGCGTCGCAGTTCCGCCGAGATCGGCGGCTTGAGCTGCGTTGTCGCCTGATCGATGGCCTGTAATAGCGAGACACCGGCCTTCAGGCCGTTCGCCAGGAGCGGCAACGTCTCCACGAGTTGATTTACGAACTTCTTGCGGCGGCTGCCGATCGACCGCAGCATGAGCAACAGCGGCAGCAGCATCCCAATGCCGCCGGCCGGAAACATCAGCGCCGGCATGTACATGGAACCCGCGAGTCCGGCAACGACGCCGGCGACCAGTGAAAGCACGAGGAATTCGGTTACGCTGATGCGCCAGCCTGCCCGCTCCAGTTGCGCGCCGAGCTTCTGCATCGAGCCGGCGCTTCCCAGCGCCCTGGAGAGAGCGCCGCTTCCGCCCATCCGGTTGGTGCGAAGCGCCGGTCTGCCCCCGCCGGCCGAACCGAGAGACTGGCCGGCAACCGCCACGCCGGTAGAGAGCTGCAGCCTGTGATCGAGCGTGGCGTGCGTCTCGGCGCTGCTGTTCAACAACGCGTACGCGAAGGTCGCGATACACAGGAAAACTATCAGCGCCGTCAGCAGGATCATTGCTCTCTACGACCCCCAGCGGTCACTGCCGCCCATGAACATATCCGGGGGCAACTGAATCCCCGCGAGCGCGAATTGCTCGGAGAACGTCGGGCGGATGCCGGTCGATTGCAGCTGTCCGCGCACGCGTCCCTGCCCGTCGATCCCTTCGTGCTTGAAGGCGAAGATGTCCTGCATGGTGATGGTCTGGCCTTCCATGCCCGTGATCTCGGTAACGTTTGTAACCTTGCGACTGCCGTCGCTGAAGCGCGACAGCTGGATCACCAGGTGAATCGCGGACGTTACCTGCTCGCGGATCGCGCGGAGCGGTAGCTCCATGCCGGTCATCATCACCATGCTCTCGATGCGTGCCAGACCGTCACGCGGCGAATTGGCGTGAATCGTGCTGATCGAGCCTTCGTGGCCGGTGTTCATCGCCTGCAGCATGTCGAACGCTTCGCCGCCGCGCACCTCGCCGATGATGATGCGGTCCGGCCGCATGCGCAGAGCGTTGCGGACGAGGTCACGCTGGGTTACCTCACCCTTGCCTTCGATGCTCGGCGGTCGCGCCTCGAGCGATACGACGTGCGGCTGCTGCAGCCGTAGCTCGGTGGGATCCTCAATCGTCACGACGCGCTCGTCGTCGCCGATCGCGCCGGAAAGGGCATTCAACAAGGTCGTTTTGCCGGAGCCGGTACCGCCGGAAACCATAATGTTGCGCCTGATCTTTACGGCGGCGCTCAGGAAGAGGGCTGGCTCCGCGGGAATCGAGCCGACGGCAACGAGGTCTTCGAGCTTCATCTTGTCGGCGCGAAACTTGCGGATGGTGATCGTCGGACTGTTGGGGGCGACCGGCGGGATGATGATGTTGACGCGCGAGCCATCGGGCAGGCGGGCGTCCACCATCGGAGAGGACTCGTCGACGCGGCGGCCAATTCGCGAGACGATCCGTTCGGCGATGCGCATGATGTGGGCGTTGTCGCGGAAGCGGGCCGGGCTGCGCTGTAATTTGCCGTCGCGCTCGAAGTAGATCAGGTCCGGGGCGTTGACCATTACTTCGGAGACACTCGGGTCGCGGAGCAGCGTTTCGATAGGACCAAGCCCCAGCACTTCGTCCGTGACGGCGCTGACCACCGCGTCGCGCGCCAGGCCGAAGATCTCGGGCGCCTCCTGCGCGAGCAGCTGCCGTGTAGCCTGGGAGACGGCAGCGCGCGCCTCGTCCGCGTCCATGTGGTCCAGTCGCGAAACTTCGAGTTCCTGGATCAGGCGGCGGTGCACGCGCAGCTTGGCGTCCTCGAGACCAGCCGCCGCTCCGAGGCTGACCTGGGGCTGGGGCGCCTCCTCCGAGGCGGTGTGCGAGGCTTCGAGCTCAACCGGGATCTGGCGGCGGCTGCGCGGTGGCGGCGCGGCCTCGCGACTGCGCTGATACCAGCGCGCGGCGCGCAGCGCCGGCTGTTCGCCGGCCTCGGCCGAGGTGGAACCATCACCGCGGCGCGTTGCGTCTTCGCGATCCGCGAGATCAAGGGCTTCAGTGTTGTCGTCGTCCATGCTAGGACTTCCGCATCAGCAGCCGCTGCAGCATGCCGGACCGGCCAAGCTGCACGGGCCGTGGACTGCCGCCTCCCACGAGCACCGCCAGGTGCGCCATGTTGGTCGCGGCGCGCGACCGCGGGCGCCACAGCACCAACGGTTGACCCACCTGGTTGCTCTTCGACACTGCCTCGTCGTAGGGGATCGACCAGAAGACCTTGTAATCGAGCGTCCGCGCGATGTCCGCTTCGTTGATGCTGTTGGCCTGGTTGACGTGGTTGACGGTGAGACGCACTTTGTCTTCCGGGAATGACCACGAGCGCAGCATTTTGAGCACGACAGACGTGTCTTTGATGCTCGCCATTTCCAGACTGGTGACCAATAGCACCACGTTGGCGAGGTCGAGTGACAGCGCCACAAGCTCGTTGAATGCGCCGGGCGTGTCGAGAATGACGTAATCGTGCGTCTGTGCCAGCAGGTGAACGATGCGCTCAACCTGCTCGGGCGCGATCGCGTCCCAATGGGCTGGATCGGTGGGCGCGGGCAGCACGGAAACGCCCGACGGGTGCCGCGTCAGGTAGCGTTGAATGGTGGTCCGATCGAGCTTGTCCACGTCGCGCGCGGCCTCGCCCAGGCTCATCTCGACGCCGACGTCCAGCATGATCGCGACGTCGCCGAAGCGCGTGTCCATGTCGACCAGGGCTACCGAGGCGCCGGTGTCGCGGGCGAGCGCGGTTGCCAGGTTGGTCGAGATCGTCGTCTTGCCGATCCCGCCCTTGGCGCCAAACACGGTAATCACCATGCCGGCACGGCCGGAGAGGGCTGGACCGGTCGAGTCCGCCAAATCGCCGGTAACGCCCGTTCCTAGCGGTACCTTCACCCTGCTAAGGGCGCCGTGAATCGCCTCGCTGGCATTGCGGCCGTTCAGCGGCAACGTCAGGTAGTCGCTGGCGCCGGCCACCATGGCCCTGCGCACCGAGGCGCCATCCTCGACCGACGAGTACACGACCACCGGTACCGTGGGGTACGACGCGACGATCGCTTCGAGCGTTTGCAGGCCGCGCTCTACCGGTGGTTCCAGCGCCAGCACCACGCAGTCTGGAGCGGCGGCGGCGACGAGCGTGTGACCATCGATGCCGTGCCCGCCTTCCGTGAGCACCGTCAGGTTGGCCAGCGTCAGCGTCCGGTGGGTTTCGGCGCGGGTACCCGGATCCGGGTCGAGTATGATGACGGTCGGGCGGCGGTTCATCGTTGCGGACTCCCAGGTTGCGGACCATTGGACGTCGACGAGCCGGTGACGCCGGCGACGCTGTTATCAATCGGCGCTATAGCCGGAGTTTCGTGGTCGTCGAAGCGGTGAAGGGCCAGCCGGAGGGTGCCGTCTTCGTCGGCGAGGAACACCTTTTGCGCATCCTCGGGCGTGACCGCCAGCGTGACCGTTTTAACGTCACCCTGCCCCGTCTTGCTTGCCGTCCTCGGAGTTTTTGACGGCGTATCGTCGAACGATTGCGCCACCGCCAGCACTTTCACGTCCTGCGCCAGCGTCACGCTGGTCAGCCGTTTCGGCTGATCCCCGCTGTTGTCTTTCACCAGAACGGTACTGCCGTCCACCGTTTTGCCGACAACCTGAAAGACGCCGATGACGTCCACGCTATCTCCGGGCTGGACCAGGTTGCCGGAGTTCACCACTTCCTGGACGTTGATCGAAACCGCCCGCATGCCGGCCGGCACCTGGCCTGAGAAACCAAGTTCCACCGTGTTGCTGGTGATCTGGCTCGTGAGCACCTGTTCGCCCGCGCTGATGGGAGCACGCGCGGCCTGTCCTATGGCAACCTTGCTATCCGTGAAGGCGCTGGCCAGGCGGAGGCTGGCCGGCACCTGCTTGACCGCTACCATGCCGCCGGTGACCACGGTGCGGGCAGGGATGTCCTGTTTCGCTACCAGCACCGGCACGGTAACGGGTGCCGCGCTCTTGGGTTGCGCGGCCGTTACCAGGCGGAAGAGCAGGAACGCGGCGAGCAGACCGAGTACCAGGGAAAGCAGCAGCGCTCGCCGGTTCTTCGATGTATTGGCCGTTTGTCGGGCAGTCCAGGTTGCAGCCATACTGGGACCTCACTCAATCCGCATGTTGGCGGAGGACTTTAGGGACAGTGTGCTGGGCAGCGCCCCGCCCGAGACGAAGTTAGCGATTGCGGCCAGCGGGGTGATAAACGAGAACTGGTACGTCGTCTGCACGATCACATCGTTGCCGCTGCTACAACTTGGACTGCAGGATGGGGCGACGGTCAAGTTGCTGTCGTTGTACGGCCCGGCCGTGTTCTGGACCCTGCTGACGATGCCAGAGGTGTTCGCCGGCTGGATCACGCCGTAGCGGGCGCCCTCGCGCGCCGCGTTGGTGAGCGTCACAGAGGCGGAGTAGGCGCGGCCGAAGTCGATCATGCCGAACAGGAGCAGGAGGAACAGGGGGAGGATCAAGGCGAACTCGATCAGCGCTTGTCCCTCGCTCCCGTTCAGCCTTTGGCACTGCCGTCGTTTCATTAGGGTGCTGAGCCTTTCCCGGGTTGCGAATCGATCGACGCGCGTTTTACGACCGCGGCAAGAGTGCCCGTCCCGCCCTGCTTCCCGGCCGTCGCGCCGGGGGACAGGGCGGAACGGGCACTCTCTGATGCAGCGGCGGGCTCTCAACGCCTTGGCGGCGTGTTAGACCGCCCCCGCCAGCTTGCCGGAGACATCGGTGAAGACGGCGGTGACGTTCGTGCCGACGACAATCATGGCCGCGATGGCGACGACGGAGATCAACGCCGCGATCAGCGTGTACTCGATGAGCCCCTGGCCCGCTTCACGCTTCATGCTCTCGATGGCCGCGGCTATCCAGTTGAACGTTGCGGTTAGAGTCGACATTGTTGTGATTCCCTCTCTCATTCTTATTCCTCGGGACTTTGTCCCGAGTACATATGCTGCCAGGTCTGGGGGACACGGTGTGTAAATCGTTTCTCTGGTCTACCTCCGCTTTCTCGGCAACTTACCCTGCTACCGGCTTTTGCCTGCAGTTGGTGCTGCACACGGTGTTGACTGCAATCTGGTAGCGGGATGAAGGGCCTTTGTCCGTCACTCTACATGAGAGTTATCGGATGCGTAACGTTCCACATTAGGGGGAATACGACCGTTCGGCGCGGTTTTACTAAATCGTTCGTCCTCCCCGTTTGGTAACCATACTACAGCCTTGACGACAATGTGGTTACAGTACCATCAAAGAAATATTGCAATCACAGAAATCTTACAATAATCAGCGATACGACCGCGCTGCGGCGCACGCCTTGCCGGCGCCGGTTCAATAGAATGCCGGGATCAGCCGGTAACGGACGCGGGCCGAGTACGCGCGGAAGCCCTCTTCCGCCGCGAGCAACCGCTCCTCGGCACGGATGCGGGCGAGCTGGCATGCGGTAGCGATCAGGACGACGCCAACGTTCCACGGGCTGGGGTTTTGCAGCAGGTAGCCGAGCTGAATGACGAGGTAGCAGAGATAGGCGGGGTGCCGAACAACGGCATACGGCCCGACGGTTTTGAGCCCGCGGTCCGCCGCCACGACGCCGATGCTGCGCCCCAGCGTGGCCAGCGAGACAACCGCTCCGGCCAGCCCGACGAATTGGATGCTGAGGCCAACCAACCCCATTCCGGGCACAGGATGCGGCGCGGGCCGCAGCGCGAGGACCAGCCACGTTCCGGCGATCGCGACCAGCCAATCAACTGGTGCCGACGAGGTCCGTCTGGCGGGGCGGCGCACCAGGAAGAGCACCGCCAGCACTGCTTCGTCGGCGACGAGGCCCAGGCCGTTGAATTCACCCGTTTTTCGCCAGGCGCTGAAGTGGGCCAACGCGAACACCAGGAACAGCGCGACCAGCACCGACGTGCTCACACAGCGCCAGATCAGCGAGGCTACGGCACTATCGCGGGTCACGGACTTACGCATCTGTTACCTCGGTTAAAGTGGCAGCCCGCACCTGCGGATCCCCCGTGAAGGTGCAGGTGCGCGTGTGCGAGTGCCGGCTTCAAGCGATGGAGAAGGTCACGGTCACCACGGTTCCGCCGCTTGCTGGGCTGAACGATACGCTGCCCGCTCCCCGCGGCGTGTACCATCGTCGGGCCGGGCAGACGCTCGCCGGCCGCGAGGCCGAACAACAGCGCCGCGCCCAACAACGCGAGCCACAACCAGCGATTCCGGATCAGGTTCGCCATGGTAGCCTCCCCTCTCGGCCGCTCTACGGCAGTTACTCGGCGGTTGGCACTCTGAACGAGCGCCTAATCGCCGCCTCAGTCAAGGCCGAACCAAGAGCAGGACATAGAGCGCGCCGGCGATCAGACCCGGCCCGTAGGGCATGCTGTCGCGACGCCCCAGCCTGCCCGACAACAGTCCTAACAGCGCGACGACGCCGCTGACCATCACTCCCGCGATCAGGGCGACGCCGAAGTGCGGCCAGCCGGCCAGCAGGCCGATCAAGGCGCACAGCTTCACGTCTCCCGCGCCGAAACCCGGAACCAACAGGAACAGAGCGAGCATGATCGCCCCGCCGGCAGCACCACCGGCGAGTGACGAGACCCAGGAGTGATCCGGCCAGGCGCCGGCGAGCAGCACCGCGGCGGCCAGGCCGGGATACGTCAGCCGGTTCGGCAGCAACATCGTCGTCAGGTCGCATGCAGCCAGCGCCACCAGCAGCAGGGAGGCCGACGCGAGCATGGCGAAGTGCAGCGGGTTGTCGGCGCGGTACACGGCGAAGCCGGTTACCGCCGCCATGCACGCGCCGGTCACCAGCGCGGCACGTTCTCCGGCAGGCAACACGGCAGTCCGCAACCGCATCACCGTCATCAGCTCGCTCCGTCGAGGAAGTAAACGTCGCAGGCGTCCGCGACCGTCTCGGGCGTCAACACCAGCGGGCGGCCGTTGTAGCGAGCGCCGTCTTCGATGATGGAAATGAGGTCGCGTGGATAAACGGCCTTGGGCGCCGGCCGGCCGGGCCGGAAGATGGCGGCGACGATGGCCTCCACGCCGGCTTCGTCGCACTCAATCTGCCGCCCGCGGCATTCGCGCCGCGTGATCTCGGCCATTTCCGGTTCGCCGGGGTTGGTCAACCGCACTTTGTACGGGATGCGACGCAGGAATGCCTCGTCGGCGAGATCGGCCGGCGACAGGTTGGTCGCGAACAACACGCTCGTTTCGAACGGTACGCTCAGGGACTCGCCGCTCTTGAGCGTCAGCAGGTCGTAACCGCGCTCGAGCGGAACGATCCAGCGGTTGAGCAGCTCTTCGGGCCGCACCTGCTGCCGGCCGAAGTCGTCGATGATGAAGATGCCGTCCTGTGCCTTGAGGTGCGGCGGCGCGATGTAGAAGCCGCCCGTCTCGTCGTACGCCAACTCCAGGCCGTCGGCGTTGAGCTCGCCGCCGACGACCACAACCGGCCGGCGCACCGGCAGCCAGCGATGGTCAACAGCTCGCTTGACACGGCGTAGGATCCCCGGCTCGGGGCTGCCGTCTATCTCTTCATCGGTGGAAGCCGGAACATCGCGGTCGGTGGCCGGATCCACACGGCGGTGGACGGCGGCATCGAAGATGCGAATCGTATGCCCAGGGACATACAGCGCACCGGGAATGAGCACGTTCTCGACGAAGCTGCGTGCGTAGGCGTCGGCGATGGCGGTCTTGCCGTTCCCTGTTTCGCCGTAGATCAGCGCCGGGCGGCCCGAATGAAATGCGTGCGCCAGCGATTCGCGCACGTGCGGCTGCAAAACAAATGACGCCATGGCTGCCGATATCTGTTCGGGACTTGCCGGTGCAGACCGCAACGATTGGCGCACCGCGAGCCCGATATATTGATCCAGCACGACAGGCGCCAGGCCGGCGTAGCGCGAGCGGGTAAGCGCGTCGGCGGCCCGTTGCTCGCCGCGACCGGTGAGCGCGAACTTGTAACCCAGTGTCGAATACTGCTGGCCGCTGTGTTCTGACACGCCGGCCGCCTCAACCAGGCCGGCGCTGCGTAGCGAGTCGCAAATGTCCTCGATGATCGAGACTGACAACCCCATGCGGCGGGCGATGTGTTCCAGGGTGGACGGGCCCGCATAATGGACCGTCTTCAGCGCCAGCTCCTCGAGAAATAGTGACGACAAGCCCGTTTCCTCGACGGTGTTCGGCGCTTCCGGCCAGATCGCCTCCAATGAATCGACGCGCTCTGCCCCGTTGAGCGGACCCCGCAACTCTACCGTCTGGACCATGCTTTTCCTCTCGTCAGCGCCTTATCGTGCCGGCGCGGGTGGTGAGCTTGTTGCGGGCGCAAATCCGCCCGACTGGCTCCGCTGGGACGCCACGGCTGCCGCCCGCTGCGCCTGCGAGGCCGCATTGCCGAGCGCGGGGCCGAGGTCGGCGGGTGTAGCTGTTGCAGGGGGTGGCACGGCGGCCACGCCGGCTCCGGCCGGCGCCGCGGCAGCGGGCGGTGGTATCGCCGATCGACTCGCCGCGCTGGTCACCAGATCGCTGAGGGCGGGCGATCCGGACGGGGGGACAGCAGATGCGGGAGATGGCGGCGGTACGAACGCAGCGGAATTGGCCGCCCGCGTCACGGGCGGCGTAGCCGAAGGTTGCGGCGTGGGCGTCGCCGTCGAAGCGCTGGAAAACACCGCGGTCACCGCGGCACGCGGCCGCGCCGCGACTGCCGTTGGAGAAAGTGTGGCCGGCTCAGGCGTGGCCGGAATCGCGGCCGCTTGCGAAGTTGAGGTCCGGCCATGTGAGCGATGCAAAATTACCGGAACCAGGGCGAGTCCGAGCACCAGCACGACGACGCAAACTGCGCCGATCAGGAGCAGGTCAGGGCGTTCGTGCAGCAAGCGCGAACGTAACCGGCTGATTTTTCCGGGCGCCGGTTTGCGCAATTCGGGATCGGTCTCCAGCCGCTGCATAACGCTTTGTCGCAGCGAGCTGACCTTTTTCATCGAACCCGCCGGCGCCCCTTCGTCGGTTACGTCAGCGGCCGCGAATGGCGGCTCACGCGGTTCGAGGGCGCCGGCGGGCACGTCGAGGCTGCCCCGGTCGAGGCGATCGTCTTCCGTGGCAGCCTTGCGTCGGCGCTTGAACATAGTGGGCCCTCTGCAGGAATCATCGTCATCGACGACCGCCTTGTCCAGAGGGCCGGGCCGCGTTGAAGTAACACTTTGGTTACACATTAGTTACAAAGTATAGGAAAAGGCGGTCGCCGGATTTTCTACTCTTCTCGCTCGCATAACCATAGCGCACTCAATACGCCCAAATTGTTGCCAAACCATAACAACAAGCTTACCGATCGCATTAGGACATAATAGCGGACAGGGCCCCGTGACCTCACGCCGGTGCGGAGAGGCGCTGGGCGCTGATTCCATCAGCGGCCGACGCTGGCACGGCGACGGACGCTGTTTGCAGCCGTGGGAGGGTAACGAACAGGTAGGCCAGCAGCAGCTGCCGGGCAGCGGGGGATAACTCACCGATCCGCAGGCCCGCCTGCCGCCGCCCGCCAGGCAGCAATTCCAGTCGAGCCACTTCGCCCTGGAGCTCGAGCGGGCCGTCAGGCAGCAGCACTCTCGCCGTCACGGGTTGGCCGGTGCGCAGCCCGCCCTCCGCGGTCAGCCCTACGCCGTAGCGCGAAAGATTCTCGGCTGTCCCGGCGATGCGCCCACCCGCCTCCGTGCTGACCTCCATCGGCAGTCGCACGGAGAACCGGTAGCTCTGGCGCGCATACAAGCGCTCGCGCACCTTCAGCACCCCGATTGCCACCAAGCCCGCGTTCGCGACAGCCCAGGCGATGCTCATCGCCACCAGCTCCGGGTGCCGATAACTGGCCGTGAGGCTCCAACCGAGGTTGACTATGCCGAGGGCCAGGCTGAGGCTGATGCCGGAAAGCGTGGCCACCAGCGGCAAGAGTTCGCGCTGCTCCAGTGCGTAGACCGAGGCCGTCGTCCCCTTTGGCGTCACGCGAAAGCGCAGCGCCCGAGACCAGAGGAGCGTGGCCGAAGCCCGCAGGAAGGTAAACATTTTCAGCAGGTTGTACTGCTCGACCGCCAGGAAGCGGAAGGTGCCGCGCCCCAGGGCGACGTTGGCGAGCATACCGAGGGCGAAGTACGGCAGCCAGTGCGCGGCGAAGCTCAGGCCGCCCACATGAAGGGGCATGATACCGGTCAGCAGGACCAGCGAGGGCACTGCCAGATACACGAGGCTCCGGTAGGCGTCGAAGTAGGTGCCCATCGAGGCGAGATAGTTGAGCCGCTGTGCAAGGCTGAGCCCGCCCACAATGAGCGGGTTCTCGCGACTGCGCAGCAGCTGCATCGTGCCCTGCGCCCAGCGCAACCGCTGCACCTTGAAGGCCACAAGCGTCTGGGGCGCGATGCCGTAGGCCAGCACCTCGTCGTGGTAGACCGTCTTCCAGCCGCGAGCATGCAGGCGGATTGATGTATGGATATCCTCGGTGACCGTCTCCATCGCGACCCCGCCCACCTCCTCGACAGCCGAACGACGGACGACCGAAGGGCTGCCGCACCAGAAGGCGGAGTTCCAGCGGTTCTTGCCCGGCTGGATCACTCGGTAGAACAGCGCCTGCTCGTGCCAATCCTCTTCGAGGTGCTGCACCGAGTCCTGGTTGTAGAACTCTTGCGGTAGCTGCACCAGCGCGACCCGGTCGTCGACGAAGTACCCCAAGGTCCGCTCGAGGAAGTCGGGCTGGGGCACGGTGTCGGCGTCGAGCATGACCACGAACTCGGCCCTCGTGCGGGCGAGCGCGGCGTTGAGGTTGCCGGCCTTGGCACCGCGGTTGTCGAGGCGAGTGAAGTAGCCGCAGCCCAGCCGCAGTGCCAGGTCTTCCACCGCTGGCCGGCGGCCGTCATCGAGCACGTAGGTGGTATGGGGGTAGCTGATCCCGTTGCAGCCAACGAGCGTGGCCTCCAGGATGTCCAAATCCTCGTCAAAGGTCGGCACGAACACCTCGACGCCCAGCCCGGAGCGCAGCGCGAAGGCTGGTCGGCGTGAAGTGTCCCAGGTCATAAATGCGAAGAGGCAGAAGCTGAGGACGCCGTGCGCCTCGGCGGCCAGCAGCAAGAGGGAGAAGAGCAGCGCCTGGGGATTGAGGGTCGCCGAGGCGCGCCAGACGAGGTAGTAGACGAAGTAGCCGCCGGCCAGAACGGAGAGCAGCCGCGCCACCCAGGGTCGGTAGAGCATCGTTGGCATACAGGGACTCCCGCTGAGCAATCAAGAGACAGGGCCCGCTCGTGCGTTCCCTGCTCCCGTTTCAGTTATCGGTAAGCCGCGACGGAACTTTAGGTTGCTCGTGGTTGAGCAACCCGACCCAGGGGGCGGTCGAAGAGGTTATCTACCGCGAAACCGACGACGCTTTTTCGGGGTTCATCCCTATACTGCATACTGCCGGCCCGACCATCGACCGATACTGGCTGTGAAATGTGGAGGTCACAGTATGATCGTTCCCCGCCGCCGAGCCGGTGTACCGTGGCCTCGATGTTCCGCATCGCCCTGGCGCCGACCAGCATTCTTGTTATCGCTCGCGCTGCTCGGCGCCATGCTTGCGGTGGTGCCATACGGTAGGCCGGTCGCTGGTGCCGATCCGTTGCCCTCGCGACCGCTTGCGCGGCTAGAGCCCGAGCATGGGATCTACTTCGGGGTCAACCTCGACTGGAGCTCAGATAGCGCCGCCGCCTTCAGCCAGCGGTTGGGCCTGCAAGCGGCGGTCTATGTGCAGTTCGTGAATTTCCCCTTCTCAAACGAGGATGTCCGTAACGTCGAGGCGGTCATTAATCAGGTGTCCGAACAAGGCGGGATTGCGGTGCTCACGCTCCAACCGGTGTACGGCCTCGCCGCCGTGACCCCAGAGGCCGCCGAGGATCTCGCCCAGCGGCTAGACATCTACAATCGAACGGCCGGCGTGCCGGTCATTGTTCGTTTCGCCCATGAAATGAATGGCTCGTGGTATCCCTGGTCGCAACAGCCGGCCGCGTACGTCCAAGCATTTCGCACCGTGGCAGCTGCGGTGCATGAGAACGCACCCGGCTCAGCAATGCTGTGGGCACCCAACGAAGGCAGCGGCTATCCCTTCATCGACGGCCCGTACGAGGCGAAACCCGCGAGCCCGGATTTTGCACTCCTGGATACCAACGGCGACGGCAAAGTGGATCAACTAGACGACATGTACGCGCCCTACTACCCGGGTGACGACGCCGTTGACTGGGTCGGAATGTCGCTCTACCACTGGGGCGACGTCGCTCCCTGGGGTAAGAATGTTGCACCAGCAACGGGAAAGTTCGCGGGCTTACTGACCGGAACCTACCGCGGCGTCACAAGCACCGATCCGCTGCTGCCGAACTTCTATCGTGACTATGTGGACGGGCATGGCAAGCCTATGGCGGTGGTGGAGACGGCAGCGTTTTACAATACGACCGTTGCCGGGGACGACGAGCAACGCATCAAGCAGTTGTGGTGGAAGCAGGTATTCAATCCGCAAATCGCGCAGGACTTCCCCGGGCTCAAGATGATCAACTGGTTCGAGTGGCGGAAGTACGAAAGCGAGGTGCATGCGGTAGTCGACTGGACGGTTACCAGCACGCCCGCCATGGCACGGGCATTCGTAGCGGCACTGCCGCGATCGCAGCTCCTCTTTGCCCCGGACCTTGGTCTTACGCATGGTCAGTAGTGAGCGATCGAACCCCAGCGAGCTGCTTGGCCGGAACTTCGATCGCAGACTGAGAGACCGGCGCGTCGTCATGCAGTACTTCGAGCTGAAGCGTGATCGCCTCTTCGATGCGCTGCTCAACTTCTTTCTGCGACTGGCCTAGACTTCTCTGATGATATCGCGGTACTTCAGCCAAGTCTCCTATTGGTCACTGTCAACCCCACGAACTTGTCTCGTCTCGTATAGTTAGACTGCAGCGGGATCTCAGCGCAAGCGGCCGCAGGGAGACCCTGCACAGACGCAAACGGAGCCGAAAGACTGACGTCCCCGGGAGACAGTTGTCCACGTGAAGATCTACACCAAGACCGGAGACCGCGGCGAGACGGGGTTGTTCGCGGGTGGACGCGTGCCCAAAGACAACCTGCGGGTCGAGGCATACGGCTGTGTTGACGAGCTCAATTCGCTGATCGGCCTCGCCCGCACTCACGTTCAGGACCCTGAAATCGAGGCCGCGTTGCGTCGCACACAAAGCGAGCTGTTCAGCCTCGGCGCCGACCTCGCCACGCCGCTGGATGCGGGGGCCACCTGGATCGAGCGCATGGACGAGGAGTCGATCGGGCGCCTGGAGGCGGAGATCGATCGCTTTGAGGCCGAGTTGGAACCGCTCACACGCTTCATCCTACCGGGCGGCTCAGCGGCCGGAGCAATGTTGCACCTGGCGCGCACCGTGTGCCGCCGGGCTGAGCGCCGCACGGTGACGCTCGCGCGCGGCGAGAAGATCAACGACGCGGCCGCACGCTACTTGAACCGTCTGTCGGACTGGCTGTTCGTTGCGGCCCGGCTGGCAAACAGGCGCGCCGGCCAGGTGGAGGAGCCGTGGATTTCACCGCGCCAGGAGCGTACGGCCGGAGACGGTTAGGGCGATCGGGCAACGAATAATGCCGCCGTTCCGCCGATGAAAATCCGCTGCCAGCCGGGATCGTTACTGAGCGCCATAGTGAGCGGCGACGTTGGTTCGATGACCACGGCGTTGACGTTCGCCGAGGCAAGCGTTTTCTGCCAGCCCGGCTGCGCGGAGAGCGTCTGAATGTAGTCGCCGAGGAACGGATCGCCGTACATCTCCTCCCGACCGTCGATATAAACGGCGCGCTGCGGGGCGAAGCTGTAGAGCAGGTATCCGCCCCAGTTGTACTCGTTGAACAGCCGTGCAGCGGGCAGGTTGGCGTGAAGCCAGCTTGCGGCGTCCACAGGGAAGTTGCCCGGCCGGGGATCGGGCACGCGACGGAAACTGGGTCGAGCCGCTGCCCACTGCGGCGATCACGGCGACCGCACACGTTGCCATGGCCACCGCTGCCGCGAAGTGGCCAGCGAGCTGTGCGCGGCGCAACCCCATACCGCTCTGGAGTGGGCGACCGTACACCCAGCCCAGGGCCACGACTGAGCTTATGTCGAACAGCGCACGTATCTTGCCGAGCGGGCGGCCGCGACGGCAAACAGCAGTACGAGCGCTCCAGGCCAGACCGCCCGCCGTCGCACCATAGCAAGCGAAACCAGGACGATCACCGCCCCTCCGACGACATACAACACGAGGTTGAATCCGGAGAATGCAAGCGGCCGCCACTCTTGGATATAGCGATGCGCGAGCGGCAGCTTGTTCAGGTAAACGCGCGCGAACCAGAGCAGGGCAGGGCCCCGCGGATTCAGGCACAGTGCCAACGCGGACCCCGCCGCGACCAGCGCCGCATGCTGAAAGGCGCGCCGCTGATCGCCGGCTCGCGGTCCCACGGCCGTGAGCCAGGACAGGGCCCGGTGCAAGACGTAGACCGCAAGTGTCGCCGTGCCGATTAGCGCCAGGGGGTTGATGTTGATCCAGAGTGCAAACACGACCGGCAGCAGCCAGAGCCGTCTACGGTTGCCGGTATCATGCGCAGCTAACTCATGCAGCAGCAATGCGAACAGCGTGAAGCCCCATACCTGCGGCCGTGCGCTGTAGTAGCTGGCGACCAGGAAGATGGCCGCGGCCGCGATCCACGCGGCGGTACCGGCCGCCAGACCGTAATAGCGCGCCGCGCGCCAGAGCAGGAGAACGCCTACCCCGGCGATGGCCGCCGTCAGTGTAATGACCGCCGCATAGCCGGCGATACGGTCCGCCGTAGCAATAACGAGCTCGGCCAACCACTCGTGCGCATACCAGCTCTGGCCCGCATGGGTGATCGAGAACGGATCGGTGGTCGGGATGCGCCCGTGGTCGAGCATCCAGCGACCGGCGGCTAGGTGCCACCAGTAGTCGGAATCGACGGCCCCTGCGGCGAGGCGGCGAACGATCACGACCGCGACGGAGGTAGGCAGCAGCGCCAGCCAGAGGAGGCCGTTACCGCCGAAGACAAGCGATCGGGATGAGCGGGAGAGCGGCAAAGAGAGCGTGGTCACACAGGTATTGTCGGTTGCAGGGCCGTAGATCTTGAGCCGGTGACACGAAAATTTGACCGTTGTCATTCGTTGACGCCTGTGCATGGGCCTCCGTAGACTCCAGGAGAGCACGAACCTCCCGCATGCACTTCAGTAGCCCGCGCCACCCGGCGCTCAAATGACAGGACGTTCCCCGGCTATGCCGCTTTTGCTTTCCGACGCCGACCTGGCAGCAGCGGCGGCACGTCGCCCGCAGACCATGCCGCTCGCAGGGCTGAGGGTCATCGACGCCGGCCAGATCATCGCCGGCCCGTTTGGACCATCACTGCTCGCCGACTTCGGCGCCGATGTGATCAAGATCGAGGATCCGGCGCTCGCCGGACGCGAACTGGCGCCGACGGTGGCGCTCGGTCGCGCCGTAGAGTCGCGCAACAAGCGCTCGATCACGCTCGACATGCGCACTCCTCGAGGCCAAGACCTGTTGCGCCGGTTGGCCGGCGTCGCCGACGTGCTCGTCGAGAATTACACGCCGGGCACGATGGAAAAGTGGGGTCTAGGTCCCGAAGACCTGTTTGCCTTCAACCCGCGACTCGTGTACGTGCGGGTGTCCGGCTACGGCCAGACCGGCCCTTATCGCCGCAAAGGCGGCTATGACCGCGTTGCGATGGCGGTCGGCGGCCTGCTGCACGTCACCGGCGAGAAAGAAGGAGCGCCCGTACACCCGGGCTACATGCTCGCCGACCATCTGGCCGGGACCTTCAATGCGCTCGGCGCTCTCATGGCGCTCTACTGGCGGGACGCGATGGGCGGCCAGGTGGGCCAGGTGGTGGACGTATCGCTGTACGAGCCGATGTTCCGGCTGTCGCACAACATCGCGGGCGAATACGGTCATAGCGGCAAGGTGCGCCAGCGTGCCGGCAACACGCGCACCTGGACGGTGCCGGGCGAGCAGTTCCGCACCGCCGACAGCAAGTGGGTGTTGATTATTGCGCCCTCCGACCGCTTGTTTATTCGCCTGTGTCTCGCCATGGGTCGTCCCGAACTTGCGGCCGACCCGCGCTTCAGCGAAGTGCATATTCGTCAACAGCACGCAGACGAGGTCCACGCGGAGATCCGCGCGTGGGTGCGGAACCTGACGATCGCCGAGGTCATCGCGACGCTGGACGATGCGCAGGTACCCGTCGGGCCGATCTACAGCATCGAAGAGATCTTTGCTGACCCCCACTACGAAGCTCGCGGCGATATCGTCGAGATACCGGACCTGAACCTCGGTCGCGCGGCGATGCCGGGAGTTATACCAAAGCTTTCGCGCACGCCGGGCGCGATATATCGGTCGGCGCCGCGCACCGGCGGAGACAACGACAGCGTCTTCGGTGATCTGCTGGCGCTCACAGCCGGCGAGATCGAGGACCTCCGGTCAGCGAAGGTGATCTGATATGGCGCGGAGCGCTGGGTAAGGCGACGGTGCCTTTTCGTGTATACTTGTGTATACGCAGGAGGGACATCATGCACATTGTAAAAATTCGCCGTGTAGGTAATAGCAATGTCATCTCGTTGCCCAAGGAACTGGAACGGTCTGGCTTCACGGCAGGTACGTCCGTCGTCGTGGAGGAAAATTCTTCAGGGGAAGTGGTAATCACACCCGCCTCCCACGTCAGCCAGGAATTTCGTGCAGCAATCCGGAAGGTTGTCGCCGAAGACCGCGAGGCGCTAAACATGCTTGCAGCATATGACCGCGGTGATGAGCCGCACGAAGAGCCGAACCTTCCAAGGAGTAGCTCACCTGTCGGAAAACGATGAAATCGCCGAGACTGAAACCCGCTATCCAGGGATAGCAGAAGCACTGCTCTCTTATGCGGAAGTGTTCGGCTGTTCCCAACAAGAGGCAGCGGATCAACTGCGCAGTCGCGATGCCCTTGAAGGTGCATTGGCACGTCCGCGCTGATACGCGCAGTACGGCGAGGCCGATTTTGCCCATCAAGCGGCCTTGCTGGCGCATGGAATCGCGGAGACGCAGCCGTTCATCGAAGGCAATAAGCGCACCGCGCTGGCGGTACTGCGTGCATTTCTGTTGGTAAACGGCTATCAGGTCACTTCCTCCCAGTCTGAGCGCATGTCGTGGATGATCCGGCTCAGCGAGGGCGCGAGTGTCGAGGAGCTGGCGGAGCGCATACGGTCATGCCCTGTACCGATTCAGCCGTAAGACGGTCTGGCTTCTCACTTTACATACGCGGGGGCGACGCTCCCCGCCGGTAGTACATCACCCGGCCGGTGCCACCGCGACGTGTCATGATGATTTCCGCCATGATGCTTACAGCGATCTCCTCGGGGGTTTCGGCCCCGATATCGAGGCCGATGGGCGTGTGAACCGCGTCCAGCGCCGCCCGGGGAAACCCTTCGTCCAGTAAGTGCTGCAGAACGGTGCTGGTACGCCGCTTGCTGCCGATCATGCCAACGTAAGCCGCGTTCGAGACCACGACCTTTCGCAGGCTCAACTCGTCCTGCTTGTGGCCTCTGGAGACCATGACGATGTACGTGTTGCGATTGATCGGAAACCGTTCCAACGCCGGCTCGAAGCCCTCGCACAACACATGTGCGGCCTCTGGCAGGCGTTCCTCGTTGGCGTAGTCGGGCCGATCGTCGAGGACCGTGACCTCGAAGCCGACCTCCGCCCCGAGTTTGCAAAGGGAACGCCCAATATGCCCGGCGCCGACGATCAGAAGCACGGGAGGTGATTGGACCACCTCGATCATCACGTCGAAATCGGAGTCCACGCTCCGATCGTCGACCTCTTCACCCGCGGCGGTAAGACGCGCGAGCCTGGTGCCCTGCATGCGGAACTGTTCGAGGCTAGCCTTGCGGATCGCCTCTTCCAACGCGCCGCCTCCGGCCGAGCCGACGGTAGATCCATCCCTGCGAACCAGCAGTTTCGCCGAGATCCACGGCGTGGCACCCGCCGGGGCGCGGATGACGGTCGCGGTCACGACGGCGTCGCCGCCGTCCAACGCATCGAGCACTGCTCGCGCGATTTCGGCGTTAAAAGACGGCATTCTGTGCACTCCATTGGCGTTCGATCGCGGTGCGGGCGGTATGCTTGACGGGGTACTGAGACATTGTAGGGAGCCACAATAGCATGCGCCAATCCACATGCACCGCCGGTCGCCGAACCCCGGCCGCCGTTTTCCTCGTCCTCGTCGTTCTGACGTTGGGATTGTTTCGTGTAGGTCCGCTCGGTGCCCCGGCCACGGCGTATGCCGCGCCGGACGCCGGTGCGCAGGCGAACGCCGACCTGGCGGTCAGCAAAGTCGGCCTTGTCCGCGAAGCGCTCAGTGCCATCTACGGGCGCTACTTCAACCCGGTAAGCGGGGCGGACCTGATGTTTGCAGCGTGGGAGACCGCGGAGGCGACGGCGCAGGACGCCGGGAACTTTGCTCCGCCGCCTACGCCTGATTTTTCGGGTGGCGTCAATAGCGCCTTTATGCGCTTTTCCGCCGGCTACCAGCTACTGGAAGCCGCGACGCCGATCGATCCTACCCGGCTGGCATACGCTGCGATCGGCGGCATGGTCGATTTCATCAACAACTGCCATACGTACTTCCTGCCGCCAGCATCGGCGGCGGCGCAACGAGCGGTGCTCAACGGCGACGACGTCGTCGGCACAGGTTACAGGCGCACCTACAACGACAACCCTCCCTGGGCAATCATCTACACGGTGCCAAACGGACCCGCCGATCGCGCCGGTATCAAACCGGGCGACTCGATCCTCGCGTACGACGGCGATAGCAGCCCCAGCGCCCCATCGACCCACATCAAGACCGAGGGACAGACGCTGACGCTGACGGTCCAGCGTCCCGGTGAGCAGACAACGCGCGACATACCAATTACGATCGGCCGCTACCACTTTCCGCGCGTCGAAGCACGGATCGTCGCCGGAAACGTCGGCTACATTCGCTTCTTTACGTGGGAAGACTCCAACGCCCAGTCGCAGGCGATTCGCGACGCGATCGCGAACTTCGAGCGTCAGGGAGTGACCAGTTGGGTGCTGGACGTGCGCGCGAACGGCGGCGGCGCGCCCGAGGCGATCGCCAAGCTGTTCATTGGATCTGGGGTGATCATGCAAGAGCGGATGCGCGACGGGGGAGGCGCCGTACTAAATGCCGATGGCAGCGCCATCACGCCGCCACGCCGGTTGGCGATCCTGATTGGCCCGGGAAGTGCGTCGGCGTCGGAGATTATTCCTGAGGCCATGCGCGAGTCGGGCCGCGCCGTGCTGATCGGGGATCACACGGAAGGTTGTATGGCGGGAACGACGGAAGCCCCGCTCTCCGACGGATCGTCGATCTGGGTGACAACCGACCACGTGCTGGTGGGAACCAGCGGGCAAGATTTTGAAGGCATCGGCGTGGATCCGGACATCCTCGCCCCACAGAGCGCGGAAGACCTGGCGTTCGGCCGGGATCCCGGCCTGGATGCCGCTGTTGCTTATTTGCAGCAGACCGGACAGCCGGCGCCGGCCGCGACCCCCTGAATTACGCACAAAGCGGGCAATGCCGCGCACCGGCAACTAAGAAGATAGATGCAGAATGGAACGGCAGCTGAGGTTCGCGGCGTGACGGCCACGATCGCCGGAACTGACGGGTCCGCGCGATTCGCCGGCGCCGCCGTTCTACGACACCGGGCGCATCCTATCAGTGGCGACCCTACACTTCAGCTCGGAGTGCCCGACGATGCACTTGGGTTTCGGCCGAAGCCCGGCGCGACATACGAGATCACCGTCGACGCCGAAGTCGAGCGACCGAAAGAACGCTATCGATCGCGTGCAGTATGGCTCGAGCGCGTGCAGACTTCCTGGTGGTTCATCCTCGAACCGTTCGAAACGTGAAGGCCTGACCGGCGAGACTCAGCCCCGTTTGCCCATGCATAATGCCAATTCCCTCAAAACGAATCGGAAACTGCAGTTGGCGTGACGCACCGCCGGCGTTGGCTGCACACGCGGAAGGGGCATACGGCCGGATTAGCCACTTTGAGGGGTGCTGGTCGGGCGTAGGCAACCCATCATCGAAAGTGCGGCCGCCTGCGGCCGAGGAGCCATCCGGTGCGTCCATCTCCTGCCCCGCCGCCCCTGCGCATGGCTGTATTCGGCGCCGGCGGAATGGGATACAACCACATCCGCCTCCTGCAGGCGCTGCCCGACGTGGCGCTGGTGGCGGTCTGCGACCCCGACCCCGCCGCCTGCCTCCGCGCCACCGGGCTAACCCCGGCGCCGACCTTTGCCGACGCTGAGACGCTCCTTGACCACGTGGCGCTCGACGCCGCTTCGGTGGTCGTGCCTACCTCGCTGCACTACCCGCTGGTGCTGCGCCTGCTCAGCCAGGGCGTTGACGTGCTGGTCGAGAAGCCGATCGCCGGGACGTCGGCTGAAGGGCGGCTGCTGGTCGCCGCTGCCGCCCAGCACGGCCGTGTACTGAGCGTGGGGCACGTGGAGCGCTTCAATCCCGCGGTGCGGGCGTTGGCGCAGCACCTCGACCAGGGGGCGGCCGGGCAGATCTTCCAGATTAAGGCCCGCCGCACCGGACCGTTTCCGGTTCGCATCCGCGATGTGGGCGTCGTACGGGATCTGGCCACCCACGACCTCGACCTGATCCTGCAGCTCTCTGGCTCCGAGCCGCTACGCATCTACGCTGAGACGGAGCGCAACATCCATACCGACCACGAGGATATGCTGTTGGCGCTGTTGCGGATGGTGAACGGAACGGCAGCGCATCTGGACATCAACTGGCTGAGCCCCTACAAAACGCGGGAACTGGTGGTAGTCGGTGAGCGAGGTAGCTTCGTGGCCGATGCACTGCGGCGACAGCTATGTTTCTATGCAAACGGTCTGGAGCCAGACATGGGCGGACCGAGCGGGATGACGGAAGGCCAGGTGGTGCATTACCCCCTACCGGACGTGGAACCACTGCGGGCGGAGCTGGAAGCGTTTGTGGCGGCCGTGCGCGGCGAGCAGCCGGTGGCTGTCAGCGGCGCGGACGGCGTGCGGGCGTTGGCGGTAGCCGAGGCGGTGTTGCAATCGGCAGCTACCCGCCAGGTGATTAGCTACCGCCCCTTCCTGGGCGACGCGGCAGACAACCCAATTGAACAAGCTGCCATGGTGCTCGATTAGCAGGAAGCGCCGCCTTACGCTGAGTGCTGTGCGTTCCCGTCGACATCGCTTTGGTACTCGCGCCCGGCCCGCTCGAGCAGGTCGATGACCTCCCGATCCGTCGTCTGGTCGAAGTCCTCGTACCAGAAACCGACGGCAACGAAGTTTACTGGCATTTCGACACAGACCAGGTCATCTACCTCTAACTTGAGCGCCGCGACGGTCTCGGGGGCGGATACCGGAACCGCCAGGACCGTGCGCCGGGGCTGCTGCCGATGGGTCCATTCAATCGCGGCTCGGGCCGTAACGCCTGTTGCCAGGCCGTCGTCGACGATGATCGCGGTCTTGTCGTGCAGGTCCGGCGCCGCCCGGTTGCCTCGGAACATGCGCAAACGGCGCTCCATTTCGGCAGCTTCCTCCTGCACCACGCGGTCGATTTGCGCCTGCGTGATGCCCAGCATGCGCACCGTAGCTTCGTCGATTACACGCACGCCGCCGGGTGCAATCGCCCCCATGCCAAGCTCACGATGGCCGGGTACGCCCACTTTGCGGGCGACGATTACGTCAAGCGGTGCATTGAGTGCCCTCGCAATCTCGTAGCCAATGGCCACGCCTCCGCGGGGCAGCGCCAGCACGACCGGCTGATCGTCACGGTAGTGCTCCAAGCGTTGCGCGAGCCGGCGTCCCGCCTGGCGCCGATCTTCAAATGCCGGTGACGTCATCGATGTTCTCCACATATCGGTCCTCCACCCCGAAATTGTCGGTCGGGCCGCATCACGACTCGGCAAGCCGACAAGCCGAATTTATGGCTGTCTCCCCACCTGTAATCGTGACAGATATTCGACATCAAACCCAATCACCCGGCGGGTACCACTTCCACCAGCGACTCCCCCGGTCGCCGTAGTAGCGTCGCACGAATTGCCGGCACCCGATCGGCCACTGCCCGCTTGATCGCCGCCCCCGTACTGGCACAACTAACCCTATAGACCGGTCATTGGACCGCCAAGAAAGGGGCAGCAATCATGGACGACGAGCAACGATTCGAGGCCGGACTGAAGACGTACGTCTTTAGCGGCAATATACCCGCCTAAGCTCCCCTCCCCGCGTCGCGGAGGGGCTGGGGGTGGGGCCGGCCCATGTTCTCGTCGGTGCTGACGTGGCGCGCCCGTTCAGTGGCCCACATGTGGAGCGCCTGTACGTCGATGAAGCCGCGCGCCTTGCGCGGGTCGAAACCGGCGCCGGTCATGTCATCAAACGAAACGAGCTGCGGGTCGTACAGCGTGAACGGGCTTGAGCGCGCGACGGGCAAAGCTGCGCCTTTGTACAGCCGCACGAGCGACCAGCCGGTGACGCGCTGTTGATCTTCCGCGAGCGCAGCCAGGTAGCGGTACATCTCCTGCGAGAACCAACCGCCGTTGTAGATCAGGCGCGCAACGCGCGGGGCCTGCTCGTATTTGACATCGAGCACCGGACCGTCTTGAACGATGCCTTCGAGGTCCGCGTGCGCTACCTCCAGCAACGTATGTCCCGGCGCTTCGTAAACTCCGCGGGACTTCAGCCCGATGTAGCGGTGCTCGACCATGTCGAGCAGACCAACGCCGTGGCGACCCGCCAGCCGATCGGCGGCGGTGAATACCTCGACGACATCGCCCTCCACATACGGCTCGATGGCCGCGCCGTGCTCGTTTTCCACGATTAACTGGACTGGGACACCGTGCTCAAAAAAGATCCGCACGAAGTCCGGCGTGTCGGGAGCGCGACGCGGGTCGGTCAGCCGCGTATAGATGACTTTGTCGACGTGCGACTCCTCCGGCCTTTCGAGGGCAACCCCCTCGGACGAAATGTGCAGCAGGTTCTCGTCCTGGCTGTACGGGTCGGGCCGATCGGAGCCGCCCGTGGGCACCGACACCTTCATCTCTTCCAGGTAGGCCCGCATGACGGTCCTGCCGCCGTCGCCGAAACGCGTGAGAAACGCGTCGTCCTTCCAGGGCGCGAATATTTCGAGTTCGTCGATGTGGTAGATCGGGTTGGCGTTGAGGACGAGCCAGGTGGTCTCAAAACGGACCTGGTCGTTGCCTTTACCGGTGGCGCCGTGCGCGAGGATGGTCGCGTCGTATTTGTTGGCGATGATCATTGCAGCGCGCGCCGTGGGGAACCGCGCCAGCGACGTGCCCAACAAATACCGGCCTTCCAACTTCGCATGAAGCTGCATCGCCGGCACGAAGAACTCCTCCAGTAGCTCACGGCGCAGGTCGACAGCGACGTGCGCGATGGCGCCAATCGCCTTCGATTTCTCCGCGGCAATCGCAAGGCTGTCGGACTCGCTCTGACCGAGGTTGGCGGTGAAGGTGACGACTTCCCAGCCTTGCTCGCGCACCATCCAGGTCAGAATCGAACTGGAGTCGAGTCCACCGCTGAAGGCGAGCACTGCCCGTTTCGTCATTGAATATCCCTTTCTGCCGCGCGATAGCCCGATGGCAGCGGGGTGACCCGGTACTGGTCCGCCTTCATCATAGCGAGGGTGGTAAATTCACGGCAGGAGTTATGCGGCAGCGCGCGAAGGCGCGATGAGAAGTGGGTTACTCTGGCGCTACGGTAGCGACCAGGTGCAGGTCGAGATGAACCTTTGACTGGGCGACGGCGATGCTCGTATTGGGCGGCGTGATCTTGTAGTCGCGCATGTCGAAGTCGGTACTCGCCACGGCTTCGAGGGTGCCGGCGGCGAAATGTGCCGTGCCTGTCCAGGTCAGGAGCGCTTCAACGTTGTGCAGTTTGAATGAGCCGGTAAGCGTGAGTTTTACCTGGTCCCCTTCCTTATAGGAGGTCGGGAAGCCGGAAATGCCGGTGACCGTGTAGGTGGCCGTGGGATACTTGCTGGTTTCAAGTGTGGACTGGCGAACGAAGCGGTCTCGTACAGGCTCATCACTCGTGAGCTTAGAAAGGTCGGCCGTGAATGATGATGGCTTATCGGGTACGAGTCCCTCCGGTAAAAGGTAGAGATCGCCGGTAATTGCCTTCGTCTTACCGATCGCATCGCTGGGGCTGGGGAGCTTCGCCAACTTTTCATGCACGGTGTATGCCACCTCTGACTGGTTGGAGACTACGAAATGCATCGACCCCACCGGAGCGGTCGTGACTGTGGGCGTTGCGCTCTCGGCCGCTGAGGTTGTAGTAACCGTCGCCGCGGGAGCGGCAGTTGATACTGGTGATGCGGAAGGCGCCGGCTGGAGGTTGGAGGACACGGGAACGCGTGCGAGGCTATAGTGAACGGCGGGCTCACGGTCCTTTGCGTAGACGACCAGGCCCAGGGCCACCGCGGCGACCAGAGCGGCGGGCGCGGCCACTGCTAATGACACTTGCAAACGAATCAACCAGGGGAAAAGCGCGGCACCGCCGACCGTGATCATCAGCCAGATCGGAATTGCAAGCGAGGCGAAATGCGGGGGGTAGGGCGCCAGCGGGCCAATGTCGGCGGCGACGAACGCGGAGATCGCCACCGCAGCGCCGGCGGCGGCTATTAGAAGCCAGCGCTGCGCGCTCGTGCTCCGACTCGCCTGAACGGCGTAAGCAATACCGGCCGCCGTCCATAAAACGATCGCGCCGAGGGTGACGCTGAAACCATTGATGATCGTTCGGTCTGTGACCGAAACGGCCCTGCGCAACGGCACGGTCAGTGCGACCGCGATCAGGCCCGCGATCGCACCGGCGAGCACACCGGCAAGGACCGCTCGCCGCATTGGGATAAGGTCACCAGACCCGTGGATATAACCCACCACCTCTGCCTCCGCCGCTCGTTACCGGGGTCTCATACGGAATACGATTAGATGCCCGTCAACCGTGCCGTAAGCTGATCATAAACAGGAGCAAGGCCGCGGTGATAGGTGAAGCCAGAGAATCACGAAACAGACGCTAATGTAGTGCGGCGGCATCGCAGCACATCCCTGGCGCCGACAGTGCCGGTGCGCGGTTGTACCATAGGAGTGATCTAGGCGGGCGTTCGTACGCGATACTAAATATGATCCCCTCACGGCTGACTGCTATCCGCAGGAGCGATTGTGACCACCACAACGAACATCGACGAACTCGCCATTAACACGATTCGGGTGCTCTCGGCGGATGCGGTCGAGAAGGCCAACTCGGGCCACCCCGGCCTGCCGATGGGTGCCGCCGCCCTGGCCTACACGCTGTGGGTTCGATTCTTGCGGCACAGCCCCAGCAACCCGAAGTTTCCCGATCGAGACCGCTTCGTCCTTTCGGCCGGTCACGGCTCGATGTTGCTGTACTGCCTGCTGTACCTGACTGGCTACGGTCTCACGCTCGACGACATCAAGCAGTTTCGCCAGTGGGGCTCGAGGACGCCCGGTCACCCCGAGTACCGCGACACACCAGGTGTTGAAACGACCACGGGGCCGCTGGGGCAAGGCTTCGCCAACGGGGTTGGTATGGCGATGGCGGCAAAGCATCTCGCCGCAGTGTTCAACCGTCCCGGCCATGAGATCGTCGATCACTACATCTATTGCATCTGTTCCGACGGCGACCTGATGGAGGGGTTATCGCACGAAGCCGCGTCACTGGCCGGTCACCTCGGACTCGGCAACATGATCTACCTCTACGACTACAACCTTGTGACGCTGGACGGACCCGCCGATCTGAGTCTGAACGACGACCCGGTCACGCGCTTCGAGGGGTATCACTGGCACGTGCAGAAGATCGACGGCATGGACCCGTTCGCCGTGGAACAGGCGATCCGCGAGGGGCAGGCCGTCAAGGACAGGCCGTCGCTGATCGTCTGCCGCACCCACATCGGTTACGGGTCGCCGCACTTTCAAGACACCTCCAAGGCGCACGGCTCGGCGCTGGGCGGCGATGAGGTCAAGCTGGTCAAAGAGCGATTCGATTTCAATCCCAACGAGAGCTTCGCCGTTCCCGGTGATGTGCTGGAGCACACCCGCCAGGCGATCGATCGCGGCAAGCACCTCGAGGGCGCGTGGCAGCAGAAGTTCGCCGCCTACAAGCAGGCGTATCCGCAGCTTGCGGCTGAGTGGGATCGAATCCACAGCGGCGACCTGCCGCAGGGCTGGGACGCCGACGTGCCGCAGTTCAAGCCCTCGGACGGCCCGCTGGCGACGCGCTCGGCACAGGGCAAGGTGCTAAATGCGCTGGCGCCGCACATTCCGGAACTGGTTGGTGGCTCGGCCGACCTTTCGGGCTCGACCGATACCGACCTCAAGGGCATGGGCGTGATGGCGAACGGCCGCTACGAGGGCCGAAACATTTATTACGGTGTGCGCGAACACGCCATGGCAGCAGTCATGAACGGCATGACGTTGCACGGCGGCATTCGCCCCTTCGGCGGCACGTTCCTGAACTTCTACGACTACATGCGCCCGGCGGTTCGGCTCGCCGCGCTGATGGGCGTGCCGGTGACGTTCGTGTACACGCACGACAGCATCGGGCTGGGCGAAGACGGGCCCACCCACCAGCCCGTGGAACAGCTTGTCGGCCTGCGCTCGGTGCCGAACCTGGTAATGATCCGGCCCGCGGACGCGAACGAGGTAGCCGAGGCCTGGAAGATCGCGGTTCAGGGTAAGGGCGGTCCCTTCGCGGTAGTGATGACACGCCAAAAGCTGCCGATCTTCGATCGCGACAAATACGCGCCGGCGAGCGGCCTGCAACGTGGCGCGTATGTGCTGGCGGATGCGGAGGGCGGCCGTCCGGATGTGATCATCATGGCGACGGGTTCCGAAGTTCAACTGGCCGTCGACGCCCGCGAAAAGCTTGCCGCCGACGGAATCGAGGCACGGGTCGTCAGTTTCCCCAGTTGGGAGCTGTTCGAGAAGCAGCCACAGAGTTACCGTGACTTGGTGTTGCCGCCGGGCGTCAAGGCCCGCGTATCGGTCGAAGCTGCGTCGCCGCTCGGCTGGCACCAATGGGTCGGCGATCAAGGCATCGTGATCGGCCTGGACCGCTACGGCGCGTCGGCTCCTGGTGAGGTTGTGATGACAAAGTTGGGCTTTACCACGGAACGCGTGGTGGAGGCCGCTCGCAAGGTGATGGGGCGCTGACGGTTGCGCGTTCGGAGGTAAACAATGGCATCCACCAGCAAGAACCCGCTGCAGAAACTGGCAGACGCTGGTCAAGCGTTCTGGTATGACAACATCCGCCGCAGCTACCTGCAGGACGGTACGTTGCAGAAGCTCATCGACGATGACGGCCTGCGCGGCGTCACCGCCAACCCGACGATCTTCGAGCACGCGGTTTCGGCCGGCAACGACTACGACGCCGACATCCGTATGCTCGTGGCTAAAGGCGCAGACGCCAACCGGATCTATGAGCGGTTGGCGACGGACGATGTACGGAGTGCTTGCGACCTGCTGCGCCCAGTCTATGACCGCACCAACGGCGCCGACGGCTTCGTCTCGCTTGAGGTTTCCCCGTTGATAGCGACCGATACCGCCGCAACGATCAAGGAGGTCAAGCGCTTCTGGGGAATTGTCGACCGGCCCAACCTGATGGTGAAGATCCCGGCCACCGAGAACGGTCTGCCGGCGATCGAGCAAAGTCTCACCGACGGCATCAACATCAATATCACGCTGATCTTTGCTGTCGAGCGTTACATAGAAGTCGCCAACGCTTTCGTTCGCGCTCTGCGTCAGCGTGTCCTACGCGGCGAACCGATCGACCGCATCGCGTCCGTTGCGAGCTTCTTCGTCAGCCGCGTGGACACGCTGGGCGATGGGCTGCTGGAGGCGAAGATCGCCGCCGCCGGGAGTCCAGAAGAGCGGAAACAACTCGAGTCGCTAAAGGGCAAGGCGGGAATCGCCAATGCGAAGATCGCCTATGAGCGTTTCAAGCAGATCTTTTACGGCGATGAGTTCAAGGATCTGCGCGACCGGGGCGCCAGGGTGCAACGGCCGTTGTGGGCGAGCACCAGCACCAAGAACCCGGCCTACCGCGACGTTATGTACGTGGAGGAGCTGATCGGGCCCGACACCGTGGACACGATGCCACCGGCCACGATCGACGCATTCCGCGATCACGGCGTGGTCCGAAACACCATCGACGAGGATGTGGCGGAGGCCCACCGCTTCATGGAGCGGCTGGCGAAAGTCGGCATCGATATGAAGAAGGTCACTCAACAGTTGGAAGACGAGGGCGTGGCATCGTTTGCGAAGTCTTTCAACACGCTCGCGGATCAGATCGAGCGAAAGCGGGGCGCCATCAGGGCCAACCTCGCGCAGAACCAGACGGCGTCGTTGGGCGGCCTCCAAGCCCGAGTTGACAAGGCGCTCGATGCCGCGGCGAAGAACCACGTCGCCGACCGTGTCATGAAAAAAGACGCCACGCTGTGGAAGCCTGATGCCAAACCGAATGATAAATCGCTCAGCGGTTGGCTCGGCTGGCTGGCCGCAATCGACGATGGCCTAAAGGCGATGGACGACCTCGACAGCTTTGTGGAGCAGGTGCGCGGCGAGGGCTATTCAGACGCGGTCGTGCTCGGCATGGGCGGCAGCAGCCTGGCGCCGCTGGTCATGGAGCGGACCTTCGGACGCCGGAGCGGTTTCCTGAACCTGCACGTGCTGGACAGCACCGACCCGGCCAACGTGCTGGCGATCGAGCGCTCCGTCAACCTGGCGAAGACGATATTCATCGTATCGAGCAAGTCTGGTAGCACGACCGAACCGAACACCTTCTTTGCCTATTTTTGGCACAAGGTTCGGCGCAGCGGCGCCGGAGACTCCGGAAAACAGTTCGTGGCGATCACCGATGCCGGCTCATCGCTCAACAAGCTTGCTGAAGAGCGGAAATTCCGTCGCGTGTTCCACGGCGACCCTGAAATTGGTGGACGTTACTCGGCGCTCTCCCCGTTTGGACTGGTGCCGGCGGCGCTGGCTGGCGTTGATGTGCGCGCGATCCTCCAGCGGGCAAGCACGATGATGGCTAGCTGCAGCGCCACTTTCGTGCCGCGCGAGAACCCCGGCGTGTGGTTGGGAACCGTCCTGGGCGGGCTGGCGAAGGCCGGTCATGACAAAGTCACCTTCTTGCCATCGCCTTCGCTCGACAGTTTTGGTCTGTGGGGGGAGCAACTACTGGCGGAAAGCACGGGCAAGGAGGGCAAGGGACTGATTCCGATTGCGGGCGAGGATGCCGGTGATCCATCCGTGTATGGCAAGGATCGCGTCTTCGTCCATATCTACCTCGCGAGCGATCACGACGCCGGCCTGGAGCGATGCGTGAAGGCGCTGGCGGATGCGGGCCAGCCGGTCATTTGGTTGAAGCTGAACGACAAGAAGGACCTGGGGGCGGAGTTTTTCCGCTGGGAGTTCGCCACCGCGGTCGCGGGTGCGATCCTGGGCATCAACCCGTTTGACCAGCCCAACGTGCAGGAGAGCAAGGACAACACGGTTCGGCTGCTAAATGAGTTCCAGCTAAAAGGCAGCCTGCCGCGTCCGACCACGGTTGCGAGGGAGGATGGGGTACAGCTGATCTCAATGGCCGCGAGCGGAAACGGCAAGGGTAGCGGCGCCAGGGCGAACGGCCATGACGGAGCGGGCGGCTCGGTAAACCGAAATGTCGCCGCGTTCCTCAAGCAGGTGAAGCCGGGCGACTACGTGGCGATCATGGCCTATCTGCCCTACGACGAAGCGATTGAGCGTGAGCTTCAGCGGCGACGCCTCGCGTTGCGCGACGGCCTGCACGTCGCGACGACGCTGGGCTTCGGTCCGCGCTTCCTGCATTCGACCGGTCAGCTGCACAAGGGCGGGCCTAACTCCGGCCTATTCATCCAAGTCACGGCGAAGCACGCGCAGGATGTACCCGTACCCGGCGAGCCATACAGTTTTGGCACGCTGGAGGACGCGCAGGCGTTAGGCGACCTGCAGTCGCTGCAGAAGCACGGCCGCCGCGTCATCGGGCTGCACATTGAGGGCGACGTCATGGCGGCGTTGGCGGTGCTGGGTCCGGAGGCAGTGACGCTGGCACAGACCTAACCCCCTCCCCTTCCCTAAAGCCGGGAAGGGGCGATCCACTGGCGTCAGGCGCGGGCATTGGTCCAGCGTCGCAGAGGGCGCATTACCATGCGCCACTACAAGTGGACGGAATGCTCTAGAAACTAGCGAGTTGAAGCTCCCCTTCCTTGGTTAGGGAAGGGGTCGGGGGTTAGGTCTATCGGGTCGGGGGTTAGGAATCCAAGGGCTAGGGGGAGACCGAATGCAACTTGGCATGATCGGGTTAGGCCGTATGGGTTTCAACATGACCGAGCGCTTGATGCTCGGCGGGCACAAGCTGGTCGTCTATGATCGCAGTCCGGAGGCGATACAGTCGGCTCAGGACAAAGGCGCGACCGGTGCGGTTTCCCTGAAAGAGCTCGTGGCCAAGCTTTCGGCGCCGCGTGCAGTCTGGATCATGGTGCCGTCCGGAGCGCCGGTGGACCAGACGATCGACGAGTTGCTTCCGCTCATGTCGAAGGACGACGTGATTATCGACGGCGGCAATTCGTTCTACAAGGACAGCATCGCCCGTGGGCAGCGCGTTGCGGCTGCCGGCCTGCACTATCAGGATTGCGGCACCAGCGGCGGCATCTGGGGGCTGAAGAACGGTTATTGCCTCATGATCGGCGGCGATCGGGAGATCTTCAACCGCATTGAACCGATCTACAAGACGCTGGCGCCGGCAGACGGTTACGGGTACATGGGAACGAGCGGCTCCGGACACTACGTCAAGATGGTGCACAACGGCATCGAATACGGGATGCTCCAGGCGTACGGCGAAGGTTTCGAGCTCATGAACGCCTCGGATTACGGCCTCGACCTCCAAGAGATCTCAAAGATCTGGAACCACGGAAGCGTTGTCCGATCCTGGCTGATCGAACTGGCGGAACTGGCGTTCGAGCGTGAGCCGCACCTCGATTCATTGAGGGGCTATGTGGACGATTCCGGGGAAGGCCGCTGGACCGTGTTCGATGCGATCGAGAAAAATATCCCTGCGCCGGTGATCACACTCTCGCTGCTGCGGCGTCTCTCTTCGCGGCAGGAGGAGTCGTTCTCCGCAAAAGTTATCGCCGCTCTACGGAACGAATTTGGCGGTCACGCGGTCAAAAAGGAGTCGTAGACGGAGGCAGCATGACGACGGCGCAAACGACCGGCCGTACTGAGGAGAACGGACAGCGAACCAATCCGCTGCGGGCAGGCCAGCGCGGGCTGCGAACGGCGCCCCCCGCGACGATGGTGATTTTCGGCGCCTCCGGCGACCTCACCAAGCGCAAGCTAGTTCCGGCGCTTTACAATCTTGCGCTCGAGCACCACATTCCGGCAGAGTTCACCGTCCTCGGAGTCTCGCGCTCAGAGTGCGAAAACGACGAGTTCCGCAAGGACATGCGCGAGGCGGTGGACGAATTTTCGCGCAGTGGCAAGGCGCGTCCCGCGGTCTGGGATGGTTTCGCCCAGGGTCTCTTCTACATTTCCGGCGATACCAAAAACAAGGAAACATTCAAGAAGCTCAAGGCTGAGTTGGAGCGGCTCGACGCCGAGCGGGGGACGCAGGGAAACCGAATTTTCTACCTCTCAACGCCCCCCGGCATCTTTCAGGAGATCATCGAGGGGCTTGGGGCGGCCGGTCTCAATAAGCAGGACCACGGCTTCTCACGCGTAATCATTGAAAAGCCGTTCGGAAGCGACCTTGCGACGGCGAAAGAGCTCAACGACCACATCGCCAAGGTGTTCGACGAGAGCCAGGTTTACCGTATCGACCACTACCTGGGTAAGGAGACGGTGCAGAACCTGCTGGTGCTGCGCTTCGCCAACGAGATCTTCGAGCCCGTCTGGAGCCGCAATTACATCGACCACGTGCAGATCACCGTTGCCGAGAGCATCGGGATCGAAGGGCGTGGCGGCTACTACGAGACTGCCGGCGCGTTGCGCGACATGCTGCAGAACCACTTGATGCAGTTGATGACGCTCGTGGCGATGGAGCCGCCTGCTTCGATCGACGCGAACGGCGTGCGCGACGAAAAGGTGAAGGTGCTGCGCTCCATCCGGCCGATCTGCAACAGCGACGTGGTGCGCGACGTGGTGCGTGGCCAGTACGGACCCGGCTGGGTTGCGGGTGATCAGGTGCAAGGCTACCGGCAGGAGAAGGGGGTCGATCTCGAATCGACCACGGAGACGTATGTCGCCACGCGGCTCTTCGTGGACAACTGGCGCTGGGCCGACGTGCCGTTTTTCCTTCGCACCGGTAAGCGAATGCCGCGCCGGGTGAGCGAGATCGCGGTGCAGTTCAAACAGGCGCCCCACCTCGCATTCGCGTCACAGTCGATCACCAATTTTCGTCCAAACGTGCTTGCACTTCGCATCCAGCCCGATGAGGGCATGTCGCTGACGATGGGCGCCAAGGTGCCGGGGTCGGTGATGCGCATCCGGTCGGTAAACATGGACTTTTCGTACGGCGCCTCTTTTTTAGTCGAGCCACCGGAAGCGTACGAGCGGTTGCTGCTGGACTGCATGCTCAACGACCAGACGCTGTTCAAACGGCGCGACGAGGTCGAAGAGGGCTGGAAGACCTTCCAGTGCGTGCTCGACGGCTGGGGGGTAGAAGAGGAACCCGATTTTCCCAACTATGAGGCAGGTTCCTGGGGTCCACGAGAGGCTGACTACCTGATCGAGCGCGATGGCCGCCACTGGCGGACGCCGTAGGGCCGGGGGTTAGGAGTGACAACCGATTCCGCTGTTCCGGCGGCGCCGCTCGAGGGGCGCTGGGATCTCGAAGCGACCGACGTGCAGGGCATTGAGAGGGCGCTGGTTACGTTGCGCAAACAGTATGGCAGCGCAGCCGCGGCGCGCGAGGGACACGCGGGCACACGCAATAGCGTCGCCAACCTCGTAATCTACGCTGCCTCGGATGCCGACGCGGAGCAAGCGACGGCGACGATGTCTCAGCTCGCTGGGGCCCACCCTTCGCGAACGATTTTACTGATTGCGGGCCTGGAACCGGATGAACCCGGGGTACGGGCAAGTGTCTCTGCTGCCTGCCATATGGATGGCGCCAAGCGGATCTGCTACGAGGAGATCCGCCTGCACGCCCGCGGCCGCTCCGGATTGCACCTGCGCAGTATCGTCGATCCGCTGCTGATTGCGGACCTACCCGTTTTCCTCTGGTGGACCGGCGACCCGCCGTTCCGCGACGCCGTGTTTTTGACGCTGGCGAGGCTGAGCGATCACCTCGTCGTCGATTCGGCGCAATTTGCCACCGCGCCCACGACGCTGGCGCGGCTCGGCCGGCTGGTCGCAGATGACAGCGTGCCGTCGACCATTCGGGACCTAAATTGGCAGCGCCTCACCTCGTGGCGGGAGTTGCTCGCCCAGCTTTTCGACCCACCCACGATGACGGAGCTGCTGAGCAACATCCGCCGGGTGCGCATCGAACGTGCGTCCCTGGAGGGAGGTGCAAGCTCCAGCCCGGCGCAGGCCCTGCTGCTGGCCGGCTGGCTGGCGACGCGCCTGGATTGGGAGCCGATCAGACGATCGGAGTCCACGTTTAGCGGCGGGCATCGCCTTCGCTTGCGCGGCGGCGGGCACGACGTGAACGTGGATCTGCGCGGGGAATTCCAAAAACAAGCGCTGCCGGGGGATGTGCAGAGCGTCCACCTCGAGGCCGACAGCGACGACCAGGCTGTGATCTTCAGGATCACGCGGTCGGCAGATCAGGAGCACGCGTGGACGAGTCTCATCGTCCACGGGGGCGCGCCCCAGCAGCGCACCGTGAACTTTCGTACGCCGTCGGACGCCGAACTCGTTGGCGACGAGCTCGAGTCGCAGGAACGGGACACGGTATTCGAGGAATCGGTCGAAATGGCGGGCAGGCTCGCGGCGTTGCTTTCCACTGCGCCCGAGACGGCGCGGTGACCGATCGGGTAGTACGAATATTCTCGGAACCCGACCAACTTGCAATGGCCGGCGCCGACCAGTTTGGAGCATTGGCCGGGGCCGCAATCAGCGCACGCGGCCGGTTCGGCGTTGCGTTTTCCGGGGGATCGACGCCCCGGGCGATGTTCCGTCTTCTCAGCGCCGAACCGTACCGAACGGCGATCGGCTGGGCGAAGCTGGACGTCTTTTGGAGCGACGAACGCGCCGTTCCGCCCGACGATCCGCAGAGTAATTACCGCATGGCGAGCGAGTCGCTACTAAGCCAGGTGCCGGTGTTGCCTGACCACGTCCATAGAATGCCGGCCGATCGAGAGCCGCTCGATGCCGCCGCGAACGAGTACGCTGCTCAGATCACCAACGCGCTTGGCGCCGGCCCTTCCGGTACGCCCCGCTTCGATCTAATCATGTTGGGAATGGGGGGCGACGGCCACACGGCGTCACTCTTCCCGGAAACGGAGGCGCTGGACGAGCGCCAGCGGTTAGTGGCGTCGAACTACGTGCCGAAGCTCGACGCGCGCCGCATGACATTCACGCCGAAGCTTATCAACGCCGCTGCAAACGTCCTCTTCCTTGTCGCGGGGCAGGATAAATCGGAGGCTCTGAAAGCCGTAATCGAGGGGCCACGCAAGCCGCGGCTCTTTCCCGCTCAGCTTGTGGCGCCGGATGACGGGAATCTGTACTGGTACGTTGATGAGGCGGCCGCGTCGAGGCTGCGGCCTCGAGGCAGTAGGCAATAGGGCGCGCAGCCAGGCAATAGTGGGGTGCACCGGCTTTGCCGGCTGCGAAGAGGAGCGATAGATGCGAATAGTCTGACAGCTGTGCCGGCTTATTCAGTGGAACTCGACGTCGCGTACGCGATCGGGATCGACGGCGCGCAACGCATCGAGTTCATCAGGAGACGGTGATCGAAGCTCGGGGACGGGGATCGCGCCATCGAAATCAAAGCCGGTCTGCTGGGCCACCGTTTCGAACGAAACGCCCGGCATCAACCCTTCCAACCGAAATCGACCCGTCTCACGGTCCATCTGAAACACGCAGAGCGGCGTTATCAGCCGATCGACGTGACCGGCCGCGGTCACAAAGTCCAGCCGTTCAACGAGGCTGCGAAGGGTGTGCTGGGTGCGCCAGAGGATAGTACGCCGGGCGGTGGGAAGGATTAGCGCGCTGCCGGCACCTCCTGGCAAACGCACTTTTGGATGATCGAAAGCACCGATCACGCTCATATTGATGCGTCCGGCGCCGTCGATCTGCACGCCGCTCAGGAAGGCGGTGTGTAGTTCGCCACGCGCCGAAAGATCAAACAGGTCGGCGAGCGTTACCAGAGTGGCGCTTCCCGCCAGAAGCGCCGGTCCGGTGCTCGACTTGGTGAGGCTCACTGGCGCGGGATCGACGGATCCTGCGATGTTGAGATAAACGAGGGTTGGAGCGTGCAGCCGCTTCGCCAGCAAGATAGCGACCATTGGCAGCGGCGACGCGACACCGTGAAAAACCCGTTCGCCGTTACGCAGCAAGCGCGCCATCACTACTGCCATATGATCTGCCGCCGGCTGATTTCCGCCTTGCAGGATCGCCCGCTCCATTTGCTAACTATTCGTAAGAAACTATAGTAGTCGTACGGTTCGGCTTGTCAAGCTTCCGCGAGGCACTACAATCGAAGCATGGATAGCAGCGAGATCTACAGTTCGTTTTGTCCGTATTTCCACTTCGCGGTCGAGCTGATCGGCCGGCGTTGGACGGGTGCGATCGTGCGCGCCTTGCTGGGCGGCGCCGACCGGTTTAGCGACGTTGCCGCGGCGATCCCGGGACTGAGCGATCGGTTGCTATCCGAGCGGCTCAAGGAGCTCGAGGCTGAAGGTGTCGTCGTGCGCACGGTGATTCCCGAGACCCCCGTGCGAATTCAGTACCATCTTTCTCAAAAGGGCCGCGACCTGGCGACGGTCGTCGATGCGCTCTCGACCTGGGCTCACGAATGGTTGGCGAGAGACCTCCCGGCGGTTGGGACGCACAATTGAGGACACAACGTTGGCGATAGGACCGACCTGGAGTCCACCGCACCGGCCGCTCGCGGAGCTACTGGAGTTACCGAACCTGCGCCCCGTCATTTCGGGGCGGCGGGTGATCGTCTTCTATGACGGCGACGCACCCGCACGCAACGCCGCTTGCTGTCTGCGCATCGACGGCCATTATCTATGGCTCAACGATCTGCGGACGACTGTCCCACTCCGCACGCGCATTCGCAGCGTTCGCGGCCGGCGGCATCACGTCCGTTTCCTGCAAACCGGCGCCGATGTCGAACTCGTCCTAGACGATGGTGGTCGCGGCTGGCTGAGGCCGGGTAACCCCGCCAGACCTAACCCCCGGCCCCTTCCCTAACCAGGGAAGGGGAGCTTGTAACCGGTATCAAGTGAAGCAGTCGATCCCCCGATATGGGCGCATTGCCGTACGCCCGGCTGCGCGCCGGCGCTGCCCCTATGCCCGCATCCACCTCCCAATGATCGCCCCTTCCCGGCGTTAGGGAACCAGTACCCCCTGTTAGGCGTAGGGATAGGGTTAGAGGGTTAGGTTTCTCGCGGAGTTAACACCGCGCGTCCATCAGCTTGTGCGGGAGGGTCGATGTCGAGGAGCGCGGCGATCGTCGGGGCGATGTCGATGGCGCGCACCCCGGCGATGCGCGCGCCGGCGCGCACCCCCCGACCCGCGATCACGAACGGCGACCGCATGTTTACGTTCAATGTTTCGTCGATTGTGTCCGGCAGGTAGCCATGCTGACCCAACAAGGGCGAGTCCGACATGACCAGCAATGGGTCGGGAGCATCGAACTGGTAGGGTGGGGCGGCGAATACGACCACGTCGCCGGTGCGCCCGGGAAAGTACATCGTCGCGGAGCCGCACGAGGTCTGGATCGCCCGGGTCTCTTCGAGGCGGTATATTCGCTCGATAACTTTGCCGCCCTCTGCCGCTCCTGAATTGAGCGCTTCGAAGGAATCAACGATCGTTTGGCGCACCGGCTCATAATCATGAGCAGGCACCAGGCCGCCCGGTTCGCGACCGGCGAGATTGATGTAGATGTTGCAGGTACCGCCCGCCCAGTAGGCCACGGCCTTGCTGTCAGGCGCCGGCTTCCCCTCGACGTCGAAAGTCAACAGGCCCGCCTGGGCGAGTACAAGGTTGGCGTTGACGGACCTCCAGGCGGCGCCGAACCCGTGGTCAGAGCTGACCGCGACGATTGTATCCTCGGGAAACAGATCTATCAGCACACCCAACAGACGGTCCACGCCCGCGTAAGCCTGGCGCAGATACCCGGCGTAGAGCGGCGCGATCGCCGCGTTGTAGCCGGGATATGCCGGCGTGACCAGCGCCATGAACTGGTGCGAAAACTCGTCCGTAACCGGTGAGCCGGCCAGCAGGACGTCAGGCCGATACGTTTCTACGACATGGCGAAACACGCGCTCGGCGCGGTCGTAAAACATCAACCCTTGTTCAACGTAGGTGGCGGCGTCGATCAGTCCGGCCTCGATTGGACCGTGGTCCGCAGTCTCCGGAACCGGGAATTCGGGCGAGGCGAGCAGGTCTTCCAGGTCTGGAGGGTGGGCCCGAGCCCGAGAGATCGACGTGAAGTAGAGCCAGAACTGTGACAGATCCAGGGCCAGTTCAATGAGCTTGAAGTGCAATCCCGCCTGCCTGCCTCCTTCTAACACGACCCGCACCTCCGCCCACTGCCCGGCAGCGAGCTCGCAGAGCGGCGCTCCACCATCCTTACCCTCGGCAATGAGCGCCCGGTCATAGCCCGCGTTGGATGTGGCATAGACGTACACGTTATAGACGCGATCGGTGTTCTCCTGCGGGCGGGTGCTGCGGATGGCGACGGTCGCCTCGCGCGCCGTCAGGCGGCTTACCGGCACGTTCTGCCAGCCGATGGCCGCCGCTAATTCCGTGCGCTGGTCCGACACTCCAAGCCGCCGGGCAATATCCGGCTGGTGGGCCGGCGGGTCGCGTCTAAGCAGTACACCGCGGGTCGAATAAAACGTGCGGAAATCCACAACCGGTCCGGCCGATCGGGCTGGCATCGTGCCGGGCCATTCCAGGCTGGCGGTTGACAGCCCCTGTCGCTCCGCGGCCTGGATCAACGTCTCCGCCTGCACGAGGAGCGAATTGAAACCGCTCGTCGCGGTGCCGATCGGCGTATCCGTGGCATGAAAGACGTTGTTGATAGCCCCCGTCGTACCCGACCACGCGCCGGTGGCGAGCGTCGCCCAGCCCGAGCCCGTGTTGGTCGGCAGTGCCGGCAGGCAGCCGCCTTCGCCGGTCGCACCGCGCTCCATGAGCCCGCGAAGTACGGGCATTTCACCAGCCGCTGCATACCGCTTCATGAGGTCGTGGCGCATGCCGTCGGACCCGAAAAAGATGGCGCGGCGCGGGCGTTCGAGTTCGTCAGCGGTGGATCTCATCTGTCAAAGTATTGCAGAACCGTCCGCCTCCGTTCGAATCGCGGGCGATGCGATAATGACGGGACGCGCGGCCGCAAAGGTGGCGCTGGAGAGGCAAGTGTATGGCTGCAATCGAAAAACGGCTGCTGGTCGCCGTGGCCCACCCGGACGATGAAACGTTCGGCATGGGTGGCACGATGGCCCGCTGCACCGAGGATGGCTGGCAGGTAACCGTGGTCTGCGCGACGCGCGGAGAAGTAGGAGAGATCTCCGATCCCGCGCTGGCGACACCGGAGACTCTGGGTAGTGTGCGCGAGCAGGAGTTGCGCGCCGCTTGCCGCGTCCTGGGCGTCGACGACGTACGCTTTCTCGACTATCGCGACTCCGGTATGGAGGGCACGGCTGAGAACGCCGACCCGCGTGCGTTATGCAAAGCCGACCCGGAGCGAGTAGTAAATGACTTTGCAAAGGTGATCAGGAATACGCGGCCCGCGGTTGTACTGACATGGGATCCGAGCGGCGGCTACGGCCACCCCGACCACCGTGCCGTCCATCTCCATGCTACGAAGGCGTTCGAACAGGTAGCAGCGTCCACTCAGGCGGCCATGACGCTTTACTATACGGCGCTGCCGTTGCACCTGTTTGCCGAGATGGCCGCCGAACTGGCCAAACAGGGCATTGAGTTCGGGAACGATAGCATGCGCGAACGCGCACAGGAGCTCCCTCACTTGCCTGCCACCACCGAGATAGACGTCGCAGCCTACGTCGATCTCAAGCTCGAGGCTTTTAAACAGCACCGCTCCCAGGTATCCGCAGATTCGCCGTTCGAAAGAATCTCTCCCGAGCTACGGCGCCGCTTCGCCGCCACGGAGTATTTCCACCGCGCGTATCCGGTTTGGACTGAAGGCTCTACCACGGAGCATGCTTTCTGGGCAATGACGTAGCAACGGCTCGGATCGATATGGAACGTTCGCGCTCTTCTTGACAGCCGCGCTATACTCCTGCGGAGATGTCGAAGCGACCCAGGCAATCACGTGCCGGCGCAATGACGTCAAGGAGGGGGAGCATGGCGGCAAGAGGGTACTGGGAACTGCCTGGAAATCGACGGGTTTCTCGACGGGGTATTCTGCATTCTGCAACCGTCGGCATCGGTGGCGTTGCGTTCGCCGCCGCCTGCGGTGGCAGCAACAGCAACGGCAACAAGCCCGCCGCGAACCAGGGGCCGGCGTCCGGCAGCGGTGCCTCGTTCACACCGGCGGCCGTTGGGACGGCGCAGGCGACCTCAGCGCCCGCTGTGCAGAGCAAGTTTATTCCACGCACCAACACCACCGCCCAGGCCGTGCCGGGCGGTACCTGGGCGAGCTACACCACTGCCGATGTAACGAACCTCGACTCGATCACATCGCCGTCGTTTACGGCCGCCGTTGCCGCGGCGTACATGTACCCGCGGCTGATCAACTTCAAGGCCGGAGCAAGTGTGCCGGCCGACGGCTCGGTTACGCCTGGGTTCGCCGAGTCATGGGAGCAACCGGACCAAAGCACGACGATCATGCACCTGCGCAAGAACGCCATCTGGGACCGGAGGGCGCCCACCAACGGCCGCCAGGTCGATTCGAGCGACGTCGTCTTCACCTGGAACCGGTTTGCGGACAAATCGCCGAACAAGAACTACCTCAACAACGCCGTCGATCCGAACGCGCCGATCAAGTCAATGGAGGCGGTCGACCAGTACACGGTCAAGATCAACCAGGCGTTCCCGTTCGCGCCGCTGCTCGCCTACCTCGCCTTTGGCAACTGGTTCCGCGTCTACCCGAAAGAGTCGGACGGCGGCTTTGACCCCAAGACGGATACCCGCGGCTTCGGCCCCTGGATCCTGCAGAACTATCAGCGCAGCGTGGTCTTCCAGTACAAACGGAACCCCGACTACTACCTCAAGGACCAAAAGCTGCCCTTCCTGGACGGGATCGACTATCCGATCATCGCCGAGTACGCCGCCGGCCTGGCGCAGTTCAAGGCGAAGAAGGTATGGACGTTCGCCGTGCGCCAGGAAGATATCGTCGACACCTACCAGGGGCAGCCTGAGCTGCTGATCGACAAGAACGCGTTTCTACGCAGCTCACCCTCGATCCTCAACTTCGGCCTGCGGCCCGGCTCGCCGTTCCTCGACAAGCGCGTGCGGCAGGCGGTCTCGATGCTGGTCGACCGCGATACCTGGATCGACACGTTCGGTAACGTCAATAACTTCAATAAGGCGGGCTTCGGAGTGAACGTCCGCTGGCACAGCCACATCTCCTCCGGCGAAGAGGCGTACTGGGTCGACCCGAAGAGCGCGGCTGCCGGCAACGGCGGCAAGAACTTCGCCTTCAACCAGGCCGAGGCCAAGAAGCTGCTGCAGGCGGCCGGCCAGACCCTTCCCGTCCAGACGGACATCGTCTTCATCTCCACCGGCGAATACGGCACGATCTGGCCGCAGTATGGCCAGGCCTTCAAAGGCATTCTGGAGGACGGCGGCCTGTTCAAGCTCAACGTCGTCAACCCCGATTACCAGACGGAGTGGGTGCCGAAGTACGTCTACAGCAAGAGCGACTTCAACGGCTTCGGCGTGTCCCCCATCTACACCTACCCGGACGTGGGTGGCTCGATGTACGGCGTTTACCACACCAACGGCCGCTACGGCTACGGCAGCTTCCAGGGCAAACAGGGCGACCCACAGAGCGACCAGTTGATCGAGGCCCAACTCAAGGAGTTCGACACCGGCAAGCGCAAAGCGATCATCCAGGACTGGCAGAAGTACATGGCCGACCAGATGACCGCGGTGCCGTTCCCCGGCCAGGCGGAGACGTTTACGCTGCAATGGCCCTGGCTCTCCAACTTCGGCGCTTACCGAATCTGGCTCGACGGGGACGCCGACGAATCGTTGATTTACAGGTGGTTCGACAAGTCCAAGTTCACCGGCTGAGGCGCTGGCGATGGCACGCTACCTGATCCGGCGGCTCATGCTCGGCGCTGTCACGCTGCTGTTGGTGACGGTGATCGTTTTCATGCTGCTGCGCGTGATCGTGCCGCTGGTCTACGCCGACGTGGCGCAGGTAATCGTCGCCTCCTATGGGCGCGATGATCCGGCTCTGGTGAGGCAGCTCCGTCACGACTACGGGTTGAGCGGCTCGCTGCCGGGACAGTACCTGTCCTGGTTGGGCCACCTCGCCCGCGGCGACCTGGGGACGTCGCTGTTCACGGGTCGGCCGGTGTGGACGGAGCTGCGCAACCGGTTGCCGGTGTCGGTCGAGCTCGGCTTCATCGGCCTGGCGTCGGCGGTCGTGCTCTCTGTGCCGCTGGGGATTGTGGCGGCGCTGCGGCAGGACCGCTGGCCGGACTATTTTCTGCGCACGTTCGGTATCCTGCTCAATGCGCTGCCGGGCTTCTGGCTGGCGATCATGATCATCACCTTTGGCTCGCGCTGGTTTCATTGGGCGCCGCCGTTGAAGTTCGCCTATCTGCAGGACCACCCGCTCACGCACTTGAAGATCATGCTGCTGCCGGCGCTGCTCGTCGGGCTGACGCCCAGCGCGGGGCTTATTCGCCTGATGCGCACGCAGATGCTAGAGGTGCTGCGCCAGGACTACATCCGCACGGCGCGGGCAAAGGGGCTGACCTCCAGCCGGGTGATCGTGCGGCACGCGCTCCGCAACTCGCTGATCCCGATCGTCACGGTGATCGGGCTGGCGCTGCCCGCGCTCGCAGCCGGCACCGCGCTCTACGAGAGTATCTTTACGCTGCCCGGCATGGGGCAGTACCTGGTGACGTCGGTCAGCAAGCTCGACTACCCGGTAATCCTCTCGACCAACCTGATCTTCGCGGTGTTGATCATCTTCTCGAACCTGCTGGTTGACCTTTCCTATCCGTTTCTCGACCCGCGCATCCGCTATTGACGAGGCCCGCGACATGGCTCAATCGACCACCGCATCCGCCCAGCTACTGCCGCTGTCCTACGTGCATGAGCGGCGTCTGCCGCTGCGCTTGCTGGCATGGTTCGCCAGATTTGCCCGGCACAAGCCGCTGGGCTTCGTGGGTCTGCTGATCGTACTGACGCTCGTCCTCATGGCCATCTTTGCGCCGCAGCTCGCACCCTATTCGCCCGACAAGACCGACCTGAAACACCACTTGGCCGGCTCGACGGCGCAACATCGACTAGGCACGGACGCCACGGGCAGAGATGTGCTCAGCCGGCTGATCTACGGAGCGCGCGTCTCGATGATGGTGGGTTTCGGCGCGGTGGCGATCAGCACGCTGTTTGCGACTGCGCTCGGGGTGATCAGCGGCTTTCGCGGTGGTTGGTTCGACGCGATCGTGCAGCGCTTCGTCGATGCCTGGCAGGCGCTTCCCGGCCTGATTATCCTGATCACGCTGATGGGCATCGCCCGGCGGATGAGGGGCGTGAACATCGTCTGGGCGATGGTCCTCGCGATCGGCATCCTGGCGATCGCCGGCACCTCGCGCGTGATCCGCAGCGCGGTGATCGCAATTCGAGGGCAACCGTACGTCGAAGCGGCGCGCGCCCTCGGCGCCGATAGCCCGCGGCTACTGCTCTGGTACGTGCTGCCCAACGTACTGCCGATCATCTTCGTGATCGCCACGGTGGGCCTGGGAGGCGTGATCCTCCTCGAGGCGTCGCTGAGCTTCCTCGGCTTCGGCCCGGCCGGACAACCGTCCTGGGGGCAGATGCTGAGCGTGGACGGCCGTGACTACATGCGCGTGCAGCCCGGCCTGGCGGTCTACCCCGGACTCTGCATCGGCGCCGCCGTTTTCGGTTTCAACGTATTCGGCGATGCCCTGCGGGACATAGTCGACCCGAGGCTGCGCGGCCAGGGTAGACGTTGACCGCCCGGTGAATAACGATCAAACCTCAGGGACGGTTGTCGATCGGGACGTACTCGTTCCCATGCGGGACGGGGTGCGGCTTCAGGCCGACGTCTACCGCCCGTTGGCGCCCGGCCGCTACCCCGTGCTCGTTACCCGCTCGCCCTACGGCCGCGCCGGTGCGGTAAATACGGCGGCGTACTGGGTTCCCAACGGGTATGCCGTACTCGCGCAGGACTGTCGCGGCCGCTTCGGATCCGAGGGCGACTACTACCCAATCGTCAACGAAGGCCTCGACGGCTACGACACGGTAGAGTGGGCCGCGGCGCAACCGTGGTCGGACGGCAATATTGGCACCATTGGCCAGTCATACCTCGCCGCAGACCAGCACGCGCTCGCCCCGACGGCGCCGCCACACCTCAAGGCGATGGTGCCGATTTCGGCTTCTTCTGACTTCCACCAGAGCTGGGTCTACCACACCGGCGGTGCCTTCGAACTCGGTTGGATGGTCAGCTACGCGATCTTCAAGGGGCGCAACACCGCCGAGCGCCGGGGAGCGACGCCGGCGGCGATCGAGGCGCTCGAGCGGTACCTGGAGCCCGCCGTGAACTTCGCGCGTCCGCTCACCGACGAAGGGTATCGCCGGCTGCAGCTTAGCGATTGGCTGGGCGTGCTCAGCGAGATCGCTCCGTACTTTGCGGACTACTTGAGTCACCCCGATGACGGTCCGTACTGGTGGTCGATCAACCTCCGGCGCCGCTATCAGGACGTGGACGTGCCTATGTACCACATGGGTTCGTGGTACGACATCTTTCAGGAAGGTGCCTGGCACAACTTCATGGGGATCCGCGCCCTCGGAACAGAGCGGGCGCGACGGTCGCAGAAGCTGCTGATGGGGCCGTGGGGGCATCTCTTTCCATACACGCAGCCCACGAGCAAGGGCACCGGTGAGATCGACTTCGGCCCGGAAGCGGCGATCGACCTGCAGGCAGAACAGCGGCGGTGGTTCGACTACTGGCTGAAAGGGATCGATACCGGCATCATGGACGAGCCGCCCGTACGGGTATTCCTCACGGGGGACAACCGCTGGCGGGAGTATTCCGAATGGCCGCCGGAGCGCACGCGGTACACGCCCTGGTTTTTCCACAGCGGCGGCCCTGCGAACTCGGCCGCGGGTAATGGCGGCCTATCTGCCGCCCCGCCTTCACTTGAGCCGTCGGATGCATACGTCTATGACCCTAACGATCCCGTCCCTACACTCGGCGGCAGCACGCTCATCATCCCGCTGGGAGTCTACGACCAGCGGCCGGTTGAACAACGAGAAGATGTACTTGTCTACTCGTCGGAGGCGTTGCGCGAAGCAATCGAAATTACCGGACCGATCGAGGTTATGCTTTACGCCGCATCCTCGGCGAACGACACGGACTTTACCGCCAAGCTCGTGGACGTGCGCATCGACGGTTACGCGGAGAACGTACAGGACGGCATCATTCGCGCCCGCTACCGCGACTCGGCGGCCGACCCGAGCTTGATCACGCCCGGCCAGGTCTACTGCTATACCATCGACCTGTGGGCCAGCAGCCACACATTCCTGGAAGGTCACCGCATCCGCGTCGAGATCAGTTCCAGCAACTTCCCCCGCTTCGACCGCAACCCGAACACCGGCCGCGAAATCGCCACCGAATCAGAGCTCATTCCCGCTCAGCAACGGATTTACCACGATGCGCTGCACCCCTCGCGCATCATGCTGCCCGTCATTCCGCGCTGAAAGCATCGCCGGCCAATCGATCCCGCGTGATTCGTAACGCCGTCATCGCAAACTGAACTCGCGGTTAGGAGCCGACGATCTGCGCAACCGGCAGTAAAAGATCTGGAAACGCGGATGGGCTCAGCGAGCCGGAGATGTTGACGATCGTGGTCCGTCCGTAGCCGCCGGCCTCCGGCTGTTGATACACGAACACGCGCTTGCGGGGCAGGTCGACGAGCCAGACTTCGGGGATGCCGGCAGCGGCGTAAAGCGGCAACTTCACATTGCGGTCGAAGCGCAGGGTTGTGTCTGACACTTCGACCAGGAGCAGCACGTCCTCGGGGCGGGGCAAGGCTGTGCGGTAGCGGTCGGGCCGGGGTCGCAGGAGCATAAGGTCAGGCTCGGGTTCCGAGATGGCCGAGAGTCGAATCGGAAGCTGGATGTCTGTAATAGCACGACCGATGACGCGCGGGACGAACCACTCATTCAGGTCGGCGATGCACGCGGCATGGCGGCTGCCCATGGCTGCCATTTGGATGATCTCTCCTGCCAGCAGCTCGACGCGCTCGCCCTCCCGCACAATGCCAGTCTGAATCATGCGATCGTATTCATCGACCGTAAAGCAGCGGCGCGCCGGCAGTGTCGCGGTCCCAGTACCGTTCGTCCGTCTTGTTGTCGTGATGCTGGCCATGGTGGTCCTCCGCCGTGCGCGGTACTGTCAGTATGCGCCGCACGCAAACGACCGGAGAGGATCGCTCTTTAAGCCTACACCAGTCGTCTGGCGCTCTGATACTGTGCATGGAGAGGCACCGACTTCATGACGACAAGGGATTTGGTACGACAGGTTCTTGAGCAGCTGCCCGAGGATGCCGAGCTCGAAGACGTCATCGAGCGTCTCTACTTCTTGCACAAGCTGCAACAACGGCTAACGCAGGCCGACACGACGCTCACGCTTACACATTCGGACGCCGAGCAGCGGATGCAACGGTGGCTGAGGTAGCTTCGTCAATCTCCGCACTAGATGACCTCGAGGCCATCTGCCAGTACATCGAACGCAATTCTCCACGCCAGGCCGCTCTCTTTGCTGAACGGGTCTTTCGGGCCGTGGGGCGGCTGGCGGACTTCCCACGATCGGGTAGAGGTAATCATGGTGCATCACGCCATGCGCCAGCTCCCCTGATCGCGCGCTGAACTACTCCGTGGTATAGCGCCGTTCGCGACCGTAGGTCTTTACCATGCCGGCGAGCCAGGCGGCGCCTTCGGGGCGCAGGAGCTCCGGACGTACGCGCCAGGACCAGTTGCCGTGGGGGTGGCCGGGAAGGTTCATGCGTGCTTCGCTTCCCAGGCTGAGCACATCCTGAAGCGGTGTCATCGCGGTGTTCGCCACAGACTCGTAGGCGAGCCGGAGCAGATCGTGGGCGATGTCGTCCCCGTCGCGGGCAAGGTAGCTGCGAACCGATTCACGCTCGTGCTCTCCGGCGTGTGCATACCAGCCCACCGTCGTGTCGTTGTCATGCGTTCCGGTGTAAACCACCGTGTCGCTGTCGTAATTATGCGGCAGGTAGGGGTTTTGGGCGTCGTCGCCGAACGCGAACTGCAGTACACGCATGCCCGGCACGCCAAGCTCGCGCCGCAGGGCGGTGACCTCCGCCGTGATGACGCCAAGGTCTTCGGCGACGAGCGGCACGGAGCCAAGCTCGGCTTCGATCGCCCGAAAAAGGGAGGCACCCGGACCGCTAACCCACCGGCCGTATTCGGCCGTCTGATGATCCGCCGGAATCTCCCAATACTGCTCGAAGCCGCGAAAGTGGTCAATGCGGACGATGTCCACGCTGCGCAGCAGGTAGTGGAGGCGCTCGATCCACCAACCGTAGCCGGTTTCGGCGAGCCGGTCCCAGCGGTATAGCGGGTTGCCCCAGCGCTGTCCCGTGGCGGAGAAGTAATCGGGCGGAACTCCGGCGACGACCGACGGAAGACCGCTCTCTTCGAGCGAAAACAGCCGCGGATTTGACCAGACGTCGGCGCTGTCGTGAGCGACGAAGATCGGCAGGTCGCCCATGATGCGGATACCGTGCTCGTTGGCGTAGCGCTTGACCGCGATCCACTGGCGATGGAACAAGAATTGCAGGAACTGGTGGAACGCGATCTCCTCGGCCAGATCCTGTCGCGCGGCTTTTATTGCGGGTGGTTCCCGTTTTCGTATCGCTTCGCCCCATTGGTCCCATGACGCTCCTTGGTGGGTTTCGCGGAGCGCCATGTAGAGAGCGAAGTCATCGAGCCAAAGGGCGTTCTCCGCGCAGAAATCGGCAAGCGGAATCTCCCAGCCAGCTCCTCCCGTAGCGAGCATTCGACCGGACGCGTTGCGCAGACGGTTCAGTTTGAAAGCGGCGACGGCGCCGAAGTCCACGCGGTCCGGGTCGAAAGCCGGTGAGTCGGATAGATCGTCTTCGGTCAGGAGACCTTCGTCGCGCACAACCTCCAGTGAGATTAGCAGCGAATTGCCGGCAAATGCAGACCGGGCCGCGTAGGGCGAGTCGCCGAAGCCGGTGGGGCCGAGCGGGAGCACCTGCCAGATCTGCTGCTGTGCGGCGGCGAGGTAGTCGACGAACCTGAATGCGGCGCCCCCAAGGTCGCCGATGCCGTGTGGACCGGGCAGCGAGGTTGGATGCAACAGGACCCCCGCGCTGCGAGAGTGTAGACCCGCATCCGTATGCTCGGCGTTCGTTTCTCGGGCAGAGCCGCCGTCGCTCATCCGGCCGCCCCCTCAGAGTCGGACCCCGGATCGTCGCTCAACCGTTCCGCTAGCAGCACGGGTAGGACGCGCAGCATATCTGCAAGTTGCAACACAGCCGCGCCGTCCCGCTCGTTTGCCGTCAGTATCGCGCCCGTGTACACGTCGCGATAGCGCTGCCCCGGCACCTCACCGCGGAGGACGACGAAGGTGTCTCCCCATACATCACCGATCGGCGGCTTTCCCTGCTTCGTCAACCGCCTCATGAAGCGAGGGGCGACCACGAGGCAGGCGTCGTTTTCAATGCGACGCAGGAACGCCACCACGTTTTCAGCGCGGCTCCCCGTCGCTTCGAGGGGCATATAGGCGCTGCCTTCTGCAAAGAGGTATGAATTCTGCCGGCGGAACACGAGGGCGCAATGCGTTATGAACATCTTGATACGCCCGTCCCGGCTGTGCCGCAGTAGCTCCCTTGCCAGCCCGGAAGTATCGCCGTTTGCCTTTCCTAGCCTGCGAATTAGAGCATTGAGCATGCGGGAGCGAAGGCCGAAGTCGACCGGCCGGCGGTTATCGGGATCAACCAGGCTGAAGTCCCACAGCTCCGTCCCCTGGTAGGTATCGGGCACGCCCGGGCAGGTTAGCTTCACCAGCGTCTGCGACAGGCTGTTGTACATGCCGTAGCTGGAAAGCGCACGAATGAACGGTATCGCGTCCTGGACGAACGGGTTACGGTCCGGATCGGCGAGCATCCCGGCGATGAAGCCGCGCAGCCCTTCCTCATAGGCGGCATTCGGGTTGATCCAGCTCGTGTGGAGCTTCGCCTCGCGGATCGCCTTCTCCATATAAGCCTGAATGCGGGCAGTGAACGCGGCGTAAGCGTCGCGGTCGCTGCCATTCAGCAGCTCGAGTGGCCATGCTCCAACGAGCGTCTGGTAGAGGAGATACTCGTCGTTCCGGTCGGGCACCGGCTGACCGCGCGGACTTTGACGCAGCTTGCGGTTGATGCGGCTCCATCGCCGAGCCGCGGTGCGCCACTCGGTTGGAAGCTCGGAGAGAACGTTGATCCGTGCCCGTACGTCTTCGCTGCGCTTGGTGTCGTGGGTGGAGGTGGCGAGCATCGTGTACGGCCGCCGCGCCTGGCGTTCGGCGTTCTGGCGATGAAACCCCGAAAGCGTCACACCAAACTGTTCGGGGTCGCCGCCGACTTCGTTAAGAGACACGAGCCGGACGTAGCGATAGAAGGCGGTGTCCTCGACGCCTTTTGCCATCACCGGGCTCGAAACCTGCTGGAACTTAAGCACAAAGTCGGCCTGCACCTCGTCCACCGCAGCGAGTTGTCCGTTCGGGCCTTTCAGTGTCAGGGTGTTTTGAATGAAATCGAAGATCGACGGGTCTAGCAAGGGGTTCAGCCGTTTTGCCCGCTCGACAGACAGGTCGATATACAGCCGATCGCGTTCTGACACGCGCCGATCGACCGGATCGATGTACGTCCGGTAGATGGGAAAGCAGGCGATTACCTCTACGATGGCCGCGGTGAGCAGGTTCAACGTGAAGTCGCGGTACCAACGGTTTCGGGCGGCCACACGGCTGAGCTGCAACGACAATACGTTGACCTCGCTCGCCAGTACGCTGCGCATGATCAGCTTCTTTGTTTCGTAGGCAAGCTCGCGAAAACCGGTTTTGTTACCGGTAAACGACGAATAGATGGAATCCATCGCTTTGCCGTTGGAGGCGTCTACGAAGATACCGTTGAGCTGGTTCAGGAAGTCGTAACCGGTCGTGCCGTCGGTCGCCCACCCTGCCGGAAGCCGCTCGCCGTGCGAAAGGATCTTCTCGACGACGGTGTACAGGGGTCTCACCTCGACCGCGCCGGGCCGGTCCTCGAGACGGTTACGAAGGTAGTCGCGGATCTCGCCGGCCAGTTGCTCAACGCGGTCATCGGCGCAGTCGTTCGACCGTTCACCGTCGACGACGCGAAGTGCCGTCAGCGCAGCATAGTGGCTCTGTAGCCGCTCAAAATACTCCCCCGGATCGCGAAGGCCGTCGGGATGGTCGATCCGCAGCCCTGCAAGCTTGCCCTCGACGAGCAGGCGTAGCACCAACCGGTGCGTTGCGGCAAACACTTCGGGCCGCTCGATCCGCAACGCAGCAAGGCCGTTGACGTCGAAGAAGCGGCGGTAGTTGATCTCCTCGGCGGCGACGCGCCAGTAGCTGAGTCGATACGCCTGGTGCTCGAGCAGGTCCGCGAGCCGGTCGAAGCTGCTCGGTACGCCGGGGTTGCCGTTGAACTGGCGCACCGACTCTTCGATGGCGTCGCACACGGTAGACTCGGTCGCGCACAGGTTCTGCAGGCGGCGGCGGATAATGAGCCGCTCGCGATAAAGCTCGGCCAGGCGGCGGGCATCGGTCTCGGTTTGGGGCGGCAGGTGACCGATGGCGGTGATCACGCTCTCCAGTTCGAGCAGCTTCTCGTCGTCGGCTGCGAGGGTACGGGCGACGCGTTCGAGTACGGGCTGGAGGATCTTCGGGTACGTCCCAGGAGCGATCGGAAAGCGGTGTTCGTAGTAGTGGACCGAGAAGGCGCCGTCCTCGAAGACGAGCTGAAACTCGCCGCGATCGAGCACGCGACCGAACTGATCGCCCAGGATAGGCAGCAGGACCTTATTCGCCATTTCGGGCCGCGGCGGGTGCCAGTCGATATCGAAAAAGCGGGCGTATTGTGAGCTCGGCCCGTTCTCGAGCACGTTCATCCACCACTCGTTGCCCGGGCCGATCCCCATGTGATTGGGGACGATGTCGAGGATCTGCCGCATATCCTCGGCGTGCAGTGTCGCGACGAATCGCTCGTAGTCTTCTTGGCTACCGATCTCGGGATTGAGCTGGGCGTGATCGACGATGTCGTATCCGTGCATGCTCCCCGGCGCCGCTTTCAGGTAGGGAGAGGCGTAGACGTCGGACACGCCAAGGGTGTGCAGGTACGCCAGCTTGCGCCGCGCATCTTCGAAGGTGAAATTGCGATTGAACTGTAGGCGGTAGGTGGCAATCGGCGTGTGGCGGTTCGCAGCCAGCCGATCGAGCAGGTCGGGAATAGAGTCTGCCGTCATAGATAGGGCGTCCTCGAAGCGCCTCGACCAACCGCGGCCGGCTCGCGGCACGCGTCTGCCGCGACGGCGCATATCAACCAGAATGAACCAATGGCGCCGCAGACGCAGTTGCCGGAACGAAGTATCTTGGGGACTGGCAGCCGGCGGTAGGCAGTAGGCAGTCGTGTCAAAACGTGGATTACCACTCATTTGTGCGCTGTCGCGTGCCAGCGAGGGTCAGCCCGAGGTTGTGGTGGGCTTTCTCGCCTCTGCCCTCGGCGGCTTACCCGCCGCCATTCAGGGCGCGGAGCACCACCAGCGAGCGGCCGGACAGCTGGCACGGCTCACCGCCTTCTTGCATAACGCGACAGCCGGGTTGCAGGTCCGGCTTGTCCGTGTCAAAGACGACTTCCCAGGTGCCCCCCGTCTGGCTGACGGGCAGATTGAACGCCAGTGGTTCGTGGTGACTGTTCAGAAAAAGGACCAGGCTATCGCCGGCTAAGCGGTCGCCGTTTTCGTCGCGCTCGCTGAGGGCTTCGCCGCTCAGGCGCACCGTCAGGCTGCGCGCAAAGCTGACGTCCCACTCTTCGCCGGCCATCTCGGTACCATCCGGTTGAAACCAGGCTAGATCGTCGAAGTCCGAGCCATGCTGTGGCCGTCGGCGCAGAAAGGCGTTTCGCCGCAGTACGGGCTGTCCGAGCCGGAACCGGATCAGCCGGCGGGTCCAGTCGAGCAACTGCTGTTGTTCGTCGCCGAGGTTCCAGTCGAACCAGGAGGTCTCGTTGTCCTGGCAGTACGCGTTGTTGTTGCCCCGCTGCGTACGGCCGATTTCGTCGCCGCCCAGGATCATCGGCACGCCCTGTGACAGCAGCAGGGTCGCCAGAAAGTTACGTTGCTGTCGAGCGCGCAGCGCCAGCACCGACAGGTCGTCGGTCGGCCCTTCGACACCGTAATTCCAGCTATCGTTCTGATCCGATCCGTCGCGGTTCTCTTCCCCGTCCGCCTGGTTGTGCTTCTCGTCGTAACTGACGAGGTCTCGCAGTGTGAAACCGTCGTGAGCCGTCACGAAGTTGATACTGGCGGAAGGTCGCCGGCCGCTGCTCGCGTACAGGTCGCTGCTCCCCGAAACGCGATATGCGAGCTCCGGTATCAGGCCTTCATCGCCTTTCCAGTACCGTCTCACCGAGTCACGGTAACGCCCGTTCCACTCGCTCCACAGAATTGGGAAATGACCAACTTGATAGCCGTCCGGGCCGACGTCCCATGGCTCGGCGATTAGCTTTACCCGCGAGAGTACCGGGTCCTGGTAGACGGCGTTAAAGAAGGAAGAGTTCTGGTTGAACTCGTTCGGCTCCCGGGCCAACGCTGGCGCTAAGTCAAAGCGAAAGCCATCGATGTGCATCTCTTGAACCCAGTAGCGCAACGAGTCGAGCACGAGTTTCAACACCTGCGGATGGGGCAGGTTCAATGTGTTGCCGGTGCCAGTGTAGTCCGTGTAGCGGAGCGGTTGGTCGGGTTTCAATCGGTAGTACGTCGTGTTATCGATGCCACGGTAGCTGAGCGTAGGACCGAGGTGATTGCCCTCGCCGGTATGGTTGTAAACCACGTCGAGGATTACCTCGATGCCTGCCGCGTGAAGCGCCATTACCATGGTCTTGAATTCGCGGAGCTGAGCGGCCGGGTTGTTTGCCGCAGCGTATCGCCCTTCCGGCGTAAAGAAATTTATTGTGTTGTAGCCCCAATAGTTGACCATGCCGCGCTCCAGCAGGAAGCCTTCATCGCTAAATGTATGGATTGGCAGCAGTTCGACGGCCGTGACGCCGAGGGTCGTGAGATGCCTCAGCGCCGCCGGACTATGCAGCCCGGCATACGTGCCCCGCAGCGAAGCCGGCACATTCGGATGGCACTTGGTAAAGCCCTTGACATGAACCTCGTAGATAACCGAGTTGCGCAACGACGTATTGGGGCGCCGCTCGCCGCGCCAGTCGAACAACTCGGTATCGTCGAGTACTACGCCTTTTGGGATGTACCTCGCGTCATTGCGCCGGTCTAGCGCCAGGTCCTCGTCCGGATTACCGGCCGGATAGCCAAAGATCTCGGGACTCCAGAGAATTCTTCCTGCGAGCGCACGAGCATAGGGGTCGATGAGTAGCTTGTGGCGATTGAAACGACGGCCGTACCACACGGGGTCATACGGACCGTCCATCCGGTAGCCGTATAGCTGTCCCGGCTTGATATCGGGGAAGTACCCGTGATGCACGTGGGCGGTGACCTCGGGCAACAAGAACCCAGCTTCGTGCCGCCCTCGGGGCGAATCAAACAAGCAAAGCCAAACGCGTTCGGCATGTTCTGAGTAGATAGCGAAATTGGTGCCTTCGCCATTCCACGTCGAGCCAAGTGGATATGGCTGTCCTGGGCCAATCTTCACACCAATCTCCTGATACCGGGGCCTAGCCCACATAATACGATTACCTGTCGGTACGGTCTTTATCGTGGAACACTGGTGCAGAGGTGGATTGTGAATAGGCGGCAAAAGCGCGGGCTCGCGTTACTGGTGGCGATGTTCACTGTTGCATTCATGGCCTGCGATAGCGGCCACAAACAGAGCGCCCGCCATATAGCGGCGACCGCGGGCGTCTCCGTCGCCGGAGGACCGGAGCTAACACGCAGGCAACAGGCGACAGCACCCGAAGACTGGCCGGTGTTCGACCACGATCCCCAACGCAGCGGTGTCAGCCCCGACGAGACGGCGATCACGCCGTCGACCGTAAGCAGACTGGTCCGTCTGTGGACGCAGTCGTTGCCCGAGCTATCCGGTGGGTCGCCGATTTTGCTTTCCGGCGTTCAGCTGCCCGAGGGCTTGGCGCAAGATCTGCTGTTCGTGACCACCTCGCACGGGAGCACACTGGCTCTGAACGCCCAAAATGGGGCAACGATCTGGCAGCAGGATACATCGGGGCCGCGGATCGGTAATCAACGCTGCCAGGTCTGTGCCACGCCGGCCGCCGACCCGTTGCGACAGTGGGTCTACGCAGCCGGCAACGACGGGGCGGTACATCGCTACGCGGTCGCCACCGGCCAGGAAGACAGGGCACGGCCGTGGCCGGTGCCGGTGACACTGATGAACGGCTTCGAGAAGCGCTCCTCGGCGCTGAACCTCGCGAATGGCTTTCTGTATGTCGCCCTTTCCGGCTATAACGGCGACTTCGGCCCCTACGACGGCCATATCATGGCAATCAGCATCGCCGACGGCAGCAGCCACGTATTCAATGCGCTCTGCAGCGACCAGCACCAACTGTTAGCGCCTCGCGATGTCGTCGACAATACTCCGGCTTCATGCGGCAGCCGCGAGGCGGGGATCTGGGCGCGGTCGGGCGTGGTCGTGGACCAGAGCGGCGGTCCGACCGATGGCAGCTTGTTTTTGGCGACCGGCAACGGACCCTTCGATGCGTCCGGCGGCGGAGTTGACTACGGCGACAGCGTACTGCGGCTGAGCGGCGACGCTTCTGCCTTGCTGGATTGGAATACGCCGAGCAACTACCAGGAGCTCGACGACGGCGACATTGACCTTGGCAGTACGGCGCCCGTACTGCTGCCGCCTCAGTCGGGGAGCAGCACTCCGTACCTGCTGGTGCAGGGCGGGAAAGACAGTGTTCTGCGCCTGATCGATCGCACGCGCCTCGGCGGGCTGGGCGGTGAGCTGCAACAGGTCAATACGAACGCCGGCCAGATCCTCACCGCACCGGTGGCATGGCAGGACTCGAGCGGAGCGACGTGGATTTTTCTGACGACGGCCAGGTCCTCAATCGCCTACAACGTGGTAACTGACGGGTCTGGTCGAACTGCGTTGCGCGAGGCGTGGCGAGTAAACACGGGTGGCACTTCGCCGATCGTCGCCGGCGGTGTGCTATTCATCGCGGGCGCAAACGGCGTGCTTGCACGTGACCCAAGCACGGGAAACCAGCTATGGAGCTCAGGACAACCTTCGGCGGGCGGCAACATCGGCAAAATTCACTGGCAGAGCCCGATCGTCGTGGCCGGGAGGATGTACATGGCGGACGACGACGGACACGTCATAGCTTATGGGCTGCAGGGGCAGTAGACTCGGCCAGTGCCCCGGCTTGGCGTGCCGTCAGCCTGATTGTTCATCCGCCTTCGGAAGCCGGACCCGGCGGCGGCTTCACCGGCAGAATCAGCGGCCGGCGCGGCGGCTGCGTGAAGTCGAAGTCCTGCGTCAGGTCGCCGAGCTGCGGTGCATTCTCGCGGACATCGGGGCGCGGGTCGGGACGGCCGTCGGTCTGGGGGTCGATGCGCTGGCCGCCCAGGAACCGGTCCTCGATGAACTTAAGGTACGCGTCGAAGCTCAGCGTCTGATGGTCGATATACCCCTGCCTCGCGTAGGGGCTGATCACGATCCCGGGTACGCGCAGTCCGTAACCGTTCTGGTCTATCTGCGGCGGCACGACGTGGTCGTAGAAGCCGCCCCAATCGTCCCAGGTTAGAAAGATCGCCGTGCTGCTCCAGTCCGGGCCCTTCATGATCGCGTTGATGAGGCTGGTCGTGTACGCCTGGCCATCGCTCACGAGTGCGGGCGGGTGTTCGCTGTCGTGACCGTTCGGCATCACCCAGGATACCGCCGGGAGGGTGCCCGCTCGGGCCGCGTCGTAGACGTTCTTCAGCGGTTGGACATTATCCAACTCGTTGTCCTGCTGCACGGTCTCGAACCAGGGCAGCGGATTCCAGATACCCGGCACGAGCGCCTTCTGTGGTTTCGCCTGACAGAACATCTGGTCGTCTTCGCAGTCGGGTTCGGTTCCCTCATCAAGGTAATAGCCCCAGCTCACACCGGCGTTGTGCAGCAGGTACGTAACATCGGTCCATGAGAAGAGCGGCTTGGGGAGAGCGGTGCGCCGTGCAGGTGGGAGAAACAGGAATGCTGTGCCCGTCGGCGTCTGCAGTGCATCAGTACAGCTCAAAGGGTCCGCGTTCGCACAACGCGCGGACCAGCCCGAAACGGTAAACAAGTGCGCCGGCAGGCTCCAAGAGGCGTTCGGCTCGAACATGCGGTCCTGGAGCACGAACTGCTGCGCGTACGTCCAATAGTTCGGTATCTCGCGGGCGTCGTGGTAACCCATGACGTCAGGTTCCTTGCCAGCCCGCGCGCAGTTCGGGTCGTTGGCGCCGGCGCACGCGCGCATGCGCCCTCCTTGCTGCTGCGCAATAAATCCGTCCATGGCACCGTCGCCGATGTCGGCGGTTGCGTTGGTCTCGCCGTGAGGGCCGCCTGCGTTACGGTCGTTCGGGTCGTGGTACGGCCTGACACAGACGCCGCTCGCCGGGTCGGGCACGCAAACGGCGGGCACGCCGTCACGCAAGGGAATGCCATCGGCGCCTGGGAAAGTGCCGAAGTACGAATCGAACGAGCGATTCTCCTGCATGATGATCACGACGTGCTGGATCTTATCGATTCCCTCAGCGTCTGCCCCAGCCGGCCGCACATCGGAGCCGGTCCTGCCGCTTGCGAGCACCAGCGCGCAGGCCACGCCAGCTAAAGCCAGCGAACGCCATTTGTGCACTATTTTCGCGACCATCCCGATGCTCCTCCCCAGCTACCCGTACCAACCGGCCGGGTCATACCGGTCGTTAGGTCCTGAATGGAGCACGATCTGGATTGCGGTCAAGTTTCGTCAAACCTAAATTCCCCACGGCTTCGGCCGATTACCGCCGGCGGTTAACGTGCATGATTCCCGTCTCTGCGTCACCGGCGACTACCGTCCGGTTCATCAGTTCAGTCTTATTGGCTGTACGCCGTCCTGCCGACGCCGGGAGGTCTACATGGAATTGTGCTCCATGGCGGTCGAGCCCGTGATACTACCGGGGAGATGCAACGGGATACCACTTGTTGACCCACCCCAACCTATGTAGAATTCTATGCAGACTACGGAGGATGCTGTGGCCACGATCGATACATCCGCCCTGATCTCCATCACCAACGCGAGCAAACTTGGCGTTTCCGCCCTTGTCCGCGAGGCCGAAGCTGGACGGGTCCAGGTTGTCCTGCGCAACAACCGGCCGGTCGCGGCTGTCGTAAGCATGAAGCGGTTGGAGGAGCTGCAGGAGTTGCAAGAGAATCTAATCGATGTATCCGTTGCCGCCGCTCGGATGATGACAACCGGGCCGGAGCGATATTCGCTTGACGATGTCCTTGCGCAGTTCGGCTACACACGGGAACAACTTCTTGACGCGGACGAGTAGGTGCCGGTTCGGGTAGAACTGATCCGTGAGGCCGTCGAAGCCCTCAATAGGTACGTCGCGGCGGGGAATCTTTCACTCTTACTCAAAAAGCTGCTCCGCTTGGAGGAGGTCGGAAAGGACGCCGGCCTGCCGCTTGGCAGAGAGCTCACCGGCTGGCGCAAGATCGTCGTCGGCGATCGCAATTGGCGGATCATTTTCACCACGGACCCCGATGGAACACTCGCGACGGTCTGGGTGATCGGCGACAGGGATGACGCATCCTGTTACCAGGAGGCTCAGCGACGTGTCAAACGGGTGAGCAGATCGAATCCTGACGCTGTTAGTCTCGCGGCAACCATGTTTCAGCTCAATCAGATGCAAAGGACCAGCAAACAAACGAAGCGTCGAAAGCGGTGATCCGGCTCAAGTCCTGCCCGTGGCTGCTACGATCGCGGCATGGTTGAGCGAGCTGACATAGCAGTCATCGGGGCCGGGGCGGCAGGGCTTGCGGCCGGCATCTTTGCGGCGGAGACGTCTCGGGCGGCGGGCGGTAGGCCCCGCATTCTGCTTCTCGACGGGGCTCAGTCTATCGGGACGAAGATCCTGATTTCCGGAGGCGGTCGCTGCAACGTCACGCACGACGAAGTCCGCGCGGACGACTTCAACGGCTCCCGCACGATCATCCGCTACATCCTCGCCGCTTTCGACGAGCGCGATGTGGTGCGCTGGTTCGCGTCACTTGGTGTTGCGCTCAAGTGCGAGGAGACGGGAAAGCTGTTTCCGACGTCAGACAAGGCGCGCACGGTCCTGGATGCGCTCGTGCAGCGCTGTCGCGAGCTGGAGGTCGAAGTCCGTGCGGGCGTCCGCGTGACCGGCATAGAACAGCGCAATGGCTTCGTCGTGCAGTTTGAGCGCGGAGAACTGGCCGCGAAGGCGGTCATCATGGCGACCGGCGGACGGTCGCTGCCCCGAACGGGAAGCGACGGCGGCGGCTGGGCGATCGCCCGCGCCCTGGGGCATACCGTCTCCGACACGTTTCCCGCCCTCGTGCCGCTCGTGCTCGACGAGCACTTCTTCCACGCTCGGATATCGGGCGTATCGCACGCGGCCGAGCTTTCGACGATGGCGGGCGGCAAATTGGTTGATCGGCGGTCGGGCAGCGTGCTCTGGACACATTTCGGGGTCAGCGGCCCCGTGGCCATGGACGCCAGCCGTCACTGGGTGAATGCCAGCAGAGTGAAAGGGGACGCGGAAGCCAGGCTCCTGTGCAACTTCTTGCCCGGCCGGAGTTTTGAACTGGCAGATCGGTGGCTGATCGACGGCGCCGCCTCACGGCCGCGGACACTGGTCAAGAACGTCCTCGCCGAGGAACTGCCGGAACGGCTGGCGGCGGTGTTGGTGGAGCACGCGGGCTTCGATCCGGCGCTGCCGGCCGGTCAGATGACAAAAGAACAACGGCGATTGCTCTCCCACGAACTCACGGGGCTCCCGCTGCCAATCGTTCGCGACCGCGGCTGGAACTATGCGGAGGTGACGGCGGGCGGAGTGCCGCTCAACGAAATCGACGCCCGTACAATGCAGTCACGTCGCGTCCCGGGTCTCTATTTGGTTGGGGAGATGCTGGAGTGCGACGGCCGCATCGGTGGCTTCAATTTCCAGTGGGCGTGGTCGACGGGCCACATCGCCGGAAAAGCAGTCGGCGGCGGGGGACTACCCCACCCCCTACCCCTCCCCGATGCAGGGAGGGGACCTTAGGACGCGTTTCGTACTAATGGTGCGGAGTGAGCAGCACCGCTGGGCGGCAGTACGCTGGTCCTACCGTCCGCTGAACTTTGCCTCGCGCTTTTCGGCAAAGGCGCGGATACCTTCCTGGACATCGTCAGTGCCGAAGCAGGTACGGATGTTCACGAGCTCGGCGCGCAGCATGGTCGGCATGTCGGCGGTCATGCTCTGAACGAGCAGCCGCTTGCTGTAGGTCAAAGCGATCGGCGGTCCTGAGGCGAAGCCGGACGCGTATTCCGCGACCGCCTCGCGGAAGCCCTCCGCCGGCATCATCCGGGCTGCCAGCCCAATACGCACGCATTCATCCGCCTCGAGCCAGCGCGAGGTGAGGATCAGCTCGGCGGCGCGTGCCTGGCCGACGATCCGCGGCAGCAGGAACGTCATACCGCCGTCCGGCGAGAGCCCGCGCCGTATGTAGCCGGTGGTGAGCCGGGTGCCCTCGGCGATGACACGAATGTCGGCCGCGAGCGCCAGCGAGAGCCCCGCGCCCGCGGCAGGTCCGTTGATGGCGGCGATCACCGGCTTGTCGATCGTGGTCAGGAGCAGCGGCGCTCGGCCTACCCAGCCGAAGTCGTCGAGACGCTGTTTGCGCGTCGTTTCGTTGCCGGTATTGCGCGGACCGGTGAGGTCGAGACCGGAGCAGAAACCCTTGCCGGCGCCAATGAGCACGATCACGCGTACGGAGTCGTCGGCGTCCGCCGATCGGACTGCCTCCTGGATCTCGTCGGCGAGCGTGTCGTTGAGCGCGTTTAGTTTCTCGGGACGGTTCAGGGTCACGGTGGCGACGCCGCACGCGACATCATAGAGAACGGTGTGGTAGGTCACGCGCTGTCTCCTCTTTTGCTGCAGCCGGGGCAATGCAGCGAGTATAGACGATGAAGTCGCTACTGAAAATGTTGCGACTACGATAGTCGAGACACTTGTCAGCCGGTCAGTATGCCTACGAGCTCGTAGAGAGAAGTAATACGCGTGACGCCGGGGATGACCGGGCTTTCGCCGAAGCGATCGATGTGCACCGGCGTCATACCGGCACCGAGGGGTCCCTCGATGTCGGCGTGCGGATGGTCGCCAACAAATAACACCGCGTGCGCCGGGAGCGCGATCGCTCCGAGCCCCTTCTCATAGATCGCCGGGTGTGGCTTGCGGTAGCCGGCCTGCGCAGAGATCACGACACAATCGAGCAGCGGCGCAAGCCCGGTGGATTCGAGCACCGCGTGCAAATCCCACGACCAGTTGGAGACGAGACCGAGCCGGAATCCCGCTGCGCGCAAACTGGTCAGAACCGGAAGCGTGTCGTCGAACAGGTGGATGCGCGATGGATCATCCCAGAGGTCGGCCAGCCGTTCGAAGAGGCCCAGGTGATACGGATCGACGCCCATCTCACGCAACCAGCCGGCATGATTACCGCGCTGGTATTCGATGTAATCCGCCCGCGAGAGACTGTGGGCGCTGTGATCGATAGGCTCGGCGCCGTTCATCCGGTTATTGACGGAGCCTACGGCATGTCGAACGGCGGCGACGTCGACCGCAAAGCCGAATTCGATCAGCGCCGTTGCCTCGACGCACTCATCGGGATCGCGGCGCGTGCCGAGCGTGTTGTAGAAGTCGAACAGGATTCCCTGAAAAGCCGCCATCTTCTCCAGTGCCAGCAGGTCTCGCCTGCCAGTGTAGCAGCCGTACCTCGCACCACTCGCAGCGACGGCAGACCAGTTGAAGGAAGCTTTAGACCCGTGTCCGTCGCTTGCCGGCGGGGGTACTATGGTGCTGACCGTTTCGCCGGTTCGGAACGGTACCGTCGCGGTGTGCGTGGACACGGCGTGGAGGAAGTCCCGTGGTCGGGACGATGGAACGCCACCGAACTCGCTGGCTTCGTGCTCTGAGCCGCGTTCTGCTGCTGCTTGTGG
>DAINSK010000005.1:0-140014 GCA_036741355.1 Chloroflexota bacterium | reverse complement strand
ACCCAGAGATCGCCCCTTACCCCCAGAATTGGGGGCAAGGGGAAGGGGGATTGGGGGCCGCGGCGTGGCGGTCTTCCTTACATCATTTTGACTTCGCTCCCGGAAACCGTTCTTCGGATGTGACGATCACACACATTGATAGACTTGCCGCATGCCCGAGAGCCCGAGCCCGCGCGCCCTGACGCCGGAGATGGTCGTCGCAGCCTACTGCCGCGGCTGGTTTCCGATGGCCGATTCGCGTGAGGGTAACGTGCGCTGGTACGAGCCGCGTGAACGAGCGGTCTTCATCCCTGGCCATGAGCACATCTCGCGCTCCTTGCAACGAACCTATCGGCGCGGTCTGTTTGAGGTACGCGTCGATCACGATTTCGTCGCGACGATGCGCGCCTGCGCCGAGCGACCCGAAACGTGGATCTCTGACGAGATCATCGACGTCTACGGCGACCTGCACCGGGCGGGGATCGCCCATAGCGTCGAGACGTACCGGGACGGTGCGTTGGTCGGAGGGCTCTACGGCGTCGCCTTGGGCGGCGCGTTCATGGGCGAGTCGATGTTCAGCCTGGTTAGCGACGCGTCGAAGGTCGCGTTCGTGAGCCTGTGCCGCCGGCTCCAGGAGTGCGGCTTCGTCATCCTCGACGCGCAGTTCATGACCGCGCACCTCGCGAGCCTGGGTGCGATCACGATCTCAGAGGATGAGTACCTGGCGAAACTGACGAGCGCTCTCGGGCTCGACCGGTCGTTCACTTGAGGCGACACCGTCGTGGTGTCGGTGCCGGTCGATGCCCCAATGTGTCGGTGCTCCGGCGCCTTGCATCGGCATCAGGGCTCTGTTACCGTTCGACCCGTGGTGTTCGGACGGGTCGGGGTTGACGCCTTATTGGGGGGCTCAATAAAAGGGGACCGCGGCGACGTCGCGGGACTGGCAAAGAAAACGGAGGACCATTCGATGGCGGAGATCGACGGCGCATCGATCATTGCGCGGGAGCTCAAGAAGCAGGGCGTAGAGCATGTTTTCGGAATCGTCGGCATCCCTGTGCAGCCGATCGCGGGCGCGTGCCAGAAGCTCGGAATCAAGTTCTACGGCATGCGCAACGAACAGGCGGCTTCGTACGCTGCTCAGGCCGCGGGTTACCTGCTGGGCCGGCCGCAGGTCTGCCTCGCGGTATCCGGACCAGGGATGATCCACGCCATCGCCGGCCTGGCAAACGCCTGGAGCAACGCCTGGCCGATGCTGCTGCTAGGGGGCGCACCGGATATTTCGCAAAACGGTATGGGTTCGTTCCAGGAGGCTCCCCAGGTCGAGGCGGCGCGACCGTTCACCAAATACGCGCACCAGGTGGACCGCGTCGACCGGATCCCGTTTTACATCGAGCAGGCGGTCCGTTTTTCGATTTATGGCCGTCCCGGTGCGTCCTATCTCGACTTGCCGGGCGACATCATCACCGGCAAGGTCGAGGAGGATTCTGTGGTGGCGGGGCGCCGCGTGCCCGAGCCGCCGAGGACGCTGGCCGATCCCGTATCAGTCGAACGAACCTTGGAGGTTCTGAAAGGCGCCGAGCGGCCGCTGGTCGTCGTCGGCAAGGGGATGGCATGGTCACGCGCGGAGCACGAGGTGCGGGAGTTTATCGATAAAACCCAGCTTCCCTTCCTGGCGTCACCGATGGGCAAGGGCGTGGTCCCCGACGATCACCCGCTCTCTGTCGCCGCGGCGCGGACCTATGCACTGCAAAATACGGACGTCGTGCTGCTGATGGGAGCGCGGCTCAACTGGATCATGCACTTCGGCCTGCCGCCTCGCTGGAGCGACAACGTCAAGGTCATTCAGATGGACATCGAGCCGGAGGAGATCGGCAACAACGTGCCCGCGGAAGTCGCACTCGTCGGCGATGGCAAGGGGATCGTCACGCAACTAAATACGGCGCTAGACGAGAACCCGTGGCAGTTCAGTGGTGAGAACCTCTGGCGCTCGGGGCTGCGCAACAAGCTGGAGACCAACCTGGCCAACACCGAGCCGATGCTGAATAGCGAAGAAACGCCGATGGGCTACTACCGCGTGTTGAAGGAGATCCGCGACGTGCTGCCGCGCGACGCCATCGTCTCGGCCGAAGGCGCGAGCACGATGGACATCAGCCGGCAGGTGATCAACAACTATGAGCCGCGCACGCGCCTGGACGCGGGCTCCTTCGGCACGATGGGCGTCGGCCTTGGCTTCGCGATCGCCGCCCAGGCATGTTTTCCCGGCCGCCGCGTGATTGACATCGAAGGCGACTCGGCCTTCGGTTTCAGCGGTATGGAAGTAGAGACCGCGTGCCGCTATAAGCTGCCGATTACCTTCATCATCATCAACAACAACGGCGTCGGGGGTGGACCGGAGCAACTCGACTCGAATCCACTGACGGCGCGGCCGGGTGCCTACACACCGAACGCTCACTACGAGAAGGTAATCGAGGCGTTTGGGGGTAATGGTTACTTCGTCAGGACCCCCGAGGAACTGAAACGGGCGATCGCCCAGTCGTTCGATTCTGACATGCCTTCCGTCATTAATGTCATGATCGACATCAGGGCGGGGCGCCGGCCGCAGGAGTTCGCCTGGTTGACGCATTAGGATCGTCTGGGGGCCAGCAGGTATTCGTTAAAGGACCGGCTTCCCTCGGGGAGCCGGTCCTTTCGCAACAACTCGGTAAACGACCGCGCATTACCGTTTCACCTGGCGCGACGATCCGCGCATACTTCGTGCACGGTTCGGCTCTCCGCCAGCGGACCGGCATCCGTTTCTCGTCCGCGAGGTGCGTCGTGATTCGTCGAGGAATCGTAGTTGTGCACGGCATCGGTCGCCAGCAACGCGGCGACCAGTTGGACGACGTCGTCGAGCCGATGGTCGAATTTCTGGGAGAGAAGCTGGGCCGCCAAAACGTGCAACTAGCGGCGCGTACGGGACGGGCGGACGGACACCAGGCGACTGCCCGGATCCGGGTGACTCCGGGCACGGGCGAACCGGACGAAGAGTGGGACGTTCGCGAGGCCTGGTGGGCGCAGACCTTCAAGCCGAGCGACGATTCGACGGTGCTCGGCTGGGCGGTGCGCGCCTTCGTCGCGCATATCGCCTCCACATGGCAAAACGTTTTCTTGCGCAACATCAAGCGGCTTGCAGGTAAGCACGTCCCGGTTCAAGGGCTCGGCGAGGGGGTCTGGCAGATCCCTGTTGCCGGCTTGTGGGTCTATTACCTGATCGACGCCATCGCCTGGGTTTTGATAACGGTCGGTTACCTGCTGGTCTACGTAGCCGGTGCGGTGCTCATTGTGCCGCTGTACGTGTTTCTACTGCTGCCGGGCGCCGTGTTCTGGCCGCAACAGGTGGCGGGTGTTCAACGGGCGCTGGTTAACATGCTCAGCGGCGGCATCGGCGAGCAGCAGGCAATCACCAACAGGCATGTGGCCGTCGCCGCTGCCGCATCCATAGTTACCCTTGCTTTGCGGCCATTTCTGGACCCCGAGTGGTCCGTGCCGTCCGGAATCACGTACGACACGGTGACCGTGGTGGCGCACTCCGGCGGCTGCATCGTCTCGTACGAAGCGCTGGCCGGCGAGGATGTGAAGGCGTGGTGCGCGGCATCCGGCCGCCGCGTGACGTGGATGACGATCGGCAGCGGCCTGAACCTCGGCTGGAGGCTAAGGGCAAAGAACAAAGACCGTGATAAAGCGTTCTGGAGCCGGCGCATCGACGGTCACGTCAATTGGATTAACGTCTACGCCCGCTATGACCCCGTGCCGCAGGGTGAACCACCGCGTGACATGGTGCAGGCGCTGACCGGCGCCGACCCGCGCGCGCAGTTGCCTTGGCTCAATGTGCGCGTTGCCAACCAGGACTGGCCGCTGACCGACCACACCACGTACTGGGGCAATCGCGAGGAGGTTACGGCGCGGATCGTCCACGCCGTCTCGTGTTCAAAGCTGGCGAACGAAGCGCTGGATTCGGTACGCGGCTCATGCGATCCGGGAAGCGCGATCGACACAGCAGCAGCAATGGTGGTCGAGCGCGAAGGCGCCCGGCATCGGCGACGTGTGACGCTCGACCGGGCGACGCGGCTTGGTCCTGGCCTGGCGCTATTTGTTCTTCTGATTGTCTTCTGCGGCGGCGTACGCGACCTGGGCGGCGCGATCGTCTCCGGTCTGGGCTTCTCCTGGCCGGCGCAAGGGGTGCTGCACCGCATCGCCGAGAACCTGCCGCATGCGATCGGCGCCGTGAGCACGCATGACGTAGCGTACTGGCTGGTCGGCGTTATTGTGGTGGTGTACGGCGCCATCGGCATCGCGATCGTCGCCGGCCTGATCGCGAGCTACGTTTCATGGCGGCAGGACGAGCGGGACGATGTCGCGCCTACGGTGCGAACCTTATGACTTATGGTTCGGATAGGGAGCGCCGCCCTCGCCGAGGTGCAAGCCGAGGACACCGGTGAACTCCCGCAGGATCTGCTGCGCGGATTTGACCTCGCGGTCGCTCCTCTGCGCCGCTTCGATCTCGTTCGTCAGATCGGTCAGCACCGCGATCGCGCCCGGGGTGTCGAGGTCGTCGTCCATCGCCGTGAAAAAGCGGTCGGTAAATGTGCCTATCTCGATCGGGTCGTCGGATCCCCTGGCCGGGAGCGCTGATGCTCGGGCCATGCGCCGAGCCAATTCGTCGCAGCGCTTTACGCCGGCCTCGCTATAGTGCAGCACGTCGCGGTAGTGGGTGCTCAGCAGATAGATGCGGATACCGTCGCTGGAATAATGCGTGATCAGATCGCCGACCTGGATCAGGTTTTTCAGCGACTTGCTCATCTTTTCGCCGTCGATGCGCAGCATGCCGATGTGTGCCCAGGCCCTCACGACGGGACCGCGGCCCAAAAAGGTCTCCGTCTGTGCGATCTCGCTCTCGTGATGGGGGAAAACGAGGTCGCCACCACCGCCGTGGATACTGACGGAATCACCAAGGTAGCGCAGCGCCATACTGCTGCACTCAATGTGCCAGCCCGGCCGTCCCTCTCCCCATGGACTGGTCCAATGTGGCTCGCTCGGCAGCGACCGCTGCCACAACGTGAAGTCGCGCCGGTCCTGCTTCAGTGCATGGAGCCGCTCGGGCTCGGTATCGGAGATCAGGCTGTCACCGAGGCGCCGGCTTAACTCGCCGAACGCCGGGAACGCCGCGACGCGGAAGAAGACGTGGCCATCGACGACGTACGCGGCTTCCGAAGCGACCAGCCGCTGCGCCATTGCGATCATGTAGGGGATCTCTTCAGTGGCGCGCGGGTTGTACGTCGGCCTCAAAACGTTGATATCGGCCATTTCGCGCTCGTAGAGCGCCACGTTCTCTTCGACGACCTGCGTCGTCGTTTGCCCTAGCTCGCCGGCACGGCGGATCACGTCGTCGTCGACGTCGGTGATGTTCTGCACGTGTGTGACCTGATGTCCGCGGAACTCGAGGTACCGGCGCATGACGTCGAACGAAACCGACACGAAGGCGTGGCCGAGGTGGCCCACGTCATACGGCGTAATGCCGCACACGTACATCGTGACTGGTTCTGTATCCTCGATCGTGTAGTAGCCGGCCGTGCGGGTGTCGTAGATCTGCATGCTCGCGGGGACCTTTCGTGGCGCCGTCGGGGCATAGTCTCGTGTAGCGTAGGCCCGGCGCGGCGCCAAGTCAAAAGCTGGTGACGCTCCAGAACAGCCATTATGGGGCAGACCTCGCCACGACCTCGTTACCACATGTTTGCCGTTAGGCCCGTCGCCGCGGGCCTCCAGCAACTGCATACACCGATTGTTCCAGAACTCTCCGAGAGAGTGCCGTTCTGAGACGTTGATTTTAAGATGACTTTTGAGACGCCTTCGCGGGCGTGAAGGCGGAAGGACCGAGCGATGCTCACCGGTGTCCGCCATTCGGCCGTTTTTGACGTATGGCATCCCAGCGTGGGCTTGAGGCTCCAGCCGGGATGCTGCGACGCTGCCGGAATCGACTATCACCTCGTCAGGGGGTAGCGATCGCAATGGAGCAGAAAACAACGCTCAGGCTGTAAGCTACACAGAGATCTCTTCCGGCCACGGCACAGAACGGCCTCGCTCATGTAGCGACCCCGGCGACTGCTGGTGCTTACACGGGGGTTGCTTCGATGACGCTGAAGGGCGAGTGCGTCGCAAGCACGTGCTCCATGCGGAACCCGACGGAGGCAAGCAGCTTGCGATACTCCTCGCCGGTGCGCTCCCGACCACCGAGCACGACCAGCATGTTCAAGTCCATCGCCTGCGCGAGGTCTGGTCGGTTGTCCTCCGGCACCACCATCTCGACGAGCAGCAGCTTCCCATCTGGGCGCAACGCCCGGTGACAGCTTGTCAGCAAGCGAGCGGCCCGCTCATCGTCCCAGTCGTGCACGATTTGCTTGAGCACGTGCAAATCCGCGCCCTCCGGCACCACCTCGAAGAAATCACCACTGACCAGCTCGCAGCGCCCCCCGAGTCCTTGTGCTTCGATGCTGCTGGCTGCCGTCGCAATCACGTGCGGCAGATCGAAGAGGATGCCCCGTGCGGCGGGATTCGCCTGGAGGATGGCGCCCAGCAGCATGCCGTGCGCGCCGCCCACATCGACCACCGTCCGGGCTGCCGAGACATCGTAGACGCGGACGAGCTCGCCCGCGGCCAAGGCGGAGAGATTCCCCATCGCCGCGGTGAAGAAGGCGGCTTCGTCGGGGTGCTGTCCGTACCAATCGAACAGCTCGCCGCCCAGGGTTTCCTGCGCCATCGGCCGGCCGGTCCGGACGCTGTCGAGCAGCCGCCCCCATGGCTGCCAATGACCAAAGGCGGTCTCGGTGATGGCGAAGTTGCGGACCGAGTCCGGTGCATCGGAGCGCAGCGTCTCGCCGAGCGGCGCCAGGGCGAAGCGACCAGGGGCCTCCTGGCGGAACACGCCGATGCTGGCCAGCAGCCGCAGCAAGCGGTAGAGTGCCTGCGGCTGGGCACCGACCGCGCGGGCCAGGTCGTCGCTGCTGCGGGGACCCGCGACGAGTTCGTCGGCGACCCCCAGCCGTGCAGCCACGCCAACCGCCTGACTGAGCCAGTAACCGGTGATGAGTTGCATCATCTGCGCAGCCGCCGGTGCTGCGAGAGCACCGGCGCCGCGGTCGTTGTCTGGAGTCGTCATCCTGCACCTCTCCGACCCGGTCTAGCCGCCTCGCGACGCACGTGCGCCGGTGCGCTGACTGCGGGACCACAGCATCGACGCCAACGGCGGACGGTGTCAAGGTGTCACGGAGACCGCAAGCCGTGGCTGCGCGCCTGAGCGTTCGCCCGACGCGTGAAGGGCTACATACAAACCCACGGATTCGGGGAGCACTCGTACCTTGGGCGTGCACCCAGTGTGCTGCGCTGGTGACAGTTCCCGCAGGTGGTCGAGCCGGCAGGGCCTGCGGTATGATTGCCGTTCGCTGAGACACACCCGAAGGTCATTCAGCCTTGGCTCACGCCAGGGTCGTTTTTGAGTAGAACCTCTCAGCTGCCTGACGCAGACTGGATGGTAATCGCGCCAAGCTGCCGAAGCACGGGAAGTAAGTCCACTACGCCGCGGCCCTCGACTAGCTGCCCATGAGCCACGCGGCCAAAGACCGCGCCGGAATACGCTACCGACCGGCCGGTCGGCTCGATGCCCGCAAACACCCCGGTGTGCGTGCCGCGGCCGCTGTAGAGCCACCCCACGCAGTCGTCCTGCGTCACGAGGTCCTCTATCGTGATGTGCAGGTCTGGAAACGCCTCCCGCAAGCGCGTGACGCCCTGCCTGACCCCCGCTGGCCCAGGTGCCTGTTCCGGGTCACTGTGGTTGACGAAGGACGCAGCGAACAGCTCATCGACGAGTGCCAGCTGCCCCTGGTTGAGCACCTCGTCCATCCAGCGACGGACGAGACGTTCAGCTTCTGCAGACATAGGTCCCCCTTCGCTCTGGCCGCTACTATACACCTGTGTCGCGGTATGGCGAGAACTCGTGGTTGCGGCGACCGGGCGGCAGTCATTGCGCAGCGTGCGCAAGTTCATCCAGCCCGTGTATGATACTTCACACGCCGCCGGTGGCGGTCGTGCCATACTAGCACGGATACACCAATCAGCGAGGATTAACTGCTATGGAATATAGCCTCATCGCCGCCCTGGAGCAGCTGCTGACGACCACTGCGGACGAAGACACCGCAGAGGTCGCTGGCTACCAGGGTTCGGTCCTGCGACCGGCGTACAGCCTCCATACGCAGCCGCTCTTCAACTCCATCGCGTCCATACACTATGCCACTCCAAACATCTTCGTGAGCCGCCTGGGCGTCAATCCGGACGGCTAATACCAAGTCGCGTCAAGGAATGCGGGAACTTGTCAGCAGCTTGGGCACGATCTCGCTGGGAGTTTCCGCAATCGAGTGGACGAATTGGTATAAGGGCTAGTCATCCAATAAAGCAGCAGTCGCTGCGCTGTACGAGCAAGTTCATCGTGCGCGTGTCGGTAAGGTCATGCAGTGCCCGTCTAGACCGTGCGATACTCAGCACGGATACACCAATCAGCGAGGATTAACTGCTATGGAATATAGCCTCATCGCCGCCCTGGAGCAGCTGCTGACGACCACTGCGGACGAAGACACCGCAGAGGTCGCTGGCTACCAGGGTTCGGTCCTGCGACCGGCGTACAGCCTCCATACGCAGCCGCTCTTCAACTCCATCGCGTCCCTACACTATGCCACTCCGAACATCTTCGTGAGCCGCCTGGGCGTCAGTCCGGACGGCTAGTCGCCAGGGAGATGACCGGCAATGACCCTTATGGCGGCGCCACCAGAGGTACGCTGGAACTATACGTACGCCTGCAACTTCAACTGCAGCCACTGCTACACCCGTGCGGCCTGGTACCCTGCGGAGCTGCCGTCCGACGCCTACGTGCGCATTGCCGACCAGCTGATCGACGCGGGTGTGTTCGTGGTCGGCTTGGGCGGCGGTGAGGTGCTGCTACGGCCTGACTGCTTCCAGACCATTGCGCGACTCAGCAGCAGCGGCATCCGCACCGTGCTCACCAGCAACGGCTGGCTGCTCGACCAGCGGCGGGCCAATCAGCTGGTCGAGGGCGGCCTTGGCTGGCTGAAAATCAGCCTGGACAGCCCGGTCTCGGCCCAACACGATGCCGTTCGCAACCGGTCGGGTAGCTACGACCGTGTTCTGCAGGCGCTGGCTATTGGGGTCGACGCGGGCTTGACCGTCTACCTCTCCTCAGTGCTGACTGCGATGAACCTGCAGGATATCGACGCGTTCGTCGCACTCGCGCAGCGGGCGCGGATTGCCGGCATCTCCTTCGTGCGCTTCCGCCCGGCCGGCAACGGCCTGCAGACCAAGGACCGCTATCAGGTAACGGAAGACGCCCTGGAGCAGGCGCGGGAGCGCATCGCGCGGCTGCGGCAGGACTCCGGGCTCGACCTGCTGCTCAGCAGCAGCGAGGAAGAGAGCAGTCCCCAACGGGCGTGCGGCTGCGGCGTGCGCCACCTCACCATCCGCCCCAACGGGGATGTCTCGCCCTGCAACTTCTCCGAAGGCGTCATTGGCAACCTGACCCGCGACCGCCTGGTCGCCCTCTGGCGAACCTCGCCGGCGCTCCAGGCGTGGCGGCGGCGCGGTGGCTGCCGGCCCGATGCCGACCAACCCGCGCCGGCTAACCCGGGTGCGCCCGTGGGCGCCACCATCCTGCCGCTCCTCGACCGCGCGCCCGGCCGGGCGCCAGAAGGACAGCAGGCATGACAGACCGACCAGGTTCCATGGCGCTGCTGCAGCACGGCCCCCGCGTGCGGTTCCTGCCGGCGATGACGTTCGCTGCCTATCCCGATGTACCGTCGGCGCTCCAGGATACGGGGTTTCCCGTTCCGCCGCCGGAGGAGACCGCGATGATGGTCTTCAACGGGACTGCGGTCTTCGAGCTGAACCTGGTCTCGGCCTTTGTCTGGGACCTGCTGCGGGTACCCTGCACCACCACTGCCCTGGTCGAGACGGTGACAACCGTGTTCGGGGTCGACCGGGCGACGGCGCAGCAGGACATCGTGCGATTGTGCGAGACCTTCCTGCGCCAGAACCTGCTGGCCCCTGTCGGCTGAAGTAACCGTTTCAAAAGTCGTCCCAGACAACGCTAGGCGTCGGGTTTTTGAACAGTATGGACGCGTCTCAAAAACCAGCATTTGTGCGACCGTCTTGCGAAGCCTCCGCCCTGCAGTGAGCTGGGATAAACGCGACTGTCCGCAAGCGCCGTGATCGGGATGAAGTGCGAGCCTGGTTGGCGGAGGAGCGGTCAGACAGCACGCAGCCGTGGACCGTGCGGTTTGCAAGGACGATCCACGGCTGCATCCGAGGCTACTGTCCTGAAGGCCGTTCGGGCTCGCCCTCCTACCGGCTCCGGGAGAAGAGACGCACCAACGCGCACCGACGGCGAGTCCCAGCGCGGCCAGCCAGGCCAGCAGACGCACACCTGAGAGGTTGTCACCGTTGGCAGGCAGGGCTCCCCCCGGGGGCATCGGCTGGAGACGCGCAGGCGGTCACCCTGGACACTTAGTCAGAACTGGTGGCCGCTGGTCCTAGCAGCAGCGCGTAGCACCATCGCCATCGGTGGCGAAGCAGGCACCGGCCTGCGATGCGGGAACGGTGATCAGCTCGATTGTTTGCAGTGTCGACGATCGACGAGACGTCGTTCCGGAGGCCGCGCGGTGAGCGTCGATCAGGGCGCTGCGCCACGGCTTGCTCGATGGCTTGCCGTCGTCGTCGACACGCTCCTGGATGCGGATGCTGACGTCGCCGAATCCCGCGGCATGCAGCCGGCCCGCATAATCGTTGGCCTGCAGGGCGCCCGAGATGCAGCCGGCCCATAAATCGAGATCTTCCTGCTCCGCGGGCGAAAGCCCGTGCAACAGCACGACGTCGGATACATGCAACCGTCCGCCGGAGCGCAGCACCCGGAACGCCTCCCGAAAGACGGCGTCCTTATCGGGCGACAGGTTGATGACGCAGTTCGAGATGATCACGTCTACCGAGTCGTCGGCTGCGGGCATCGCTTCCATGATGCCCTTGCGGAACTCGACGTTATCCGCACCGACTTTGGCCCTGTTCTGCTCGGCCAGAGCGAGCATTTCGTCGGTCATGTCGAGCCCGATCACGAGTCCCGTGGGTCCCACCTGGCGGGCGGCGAGGAAACAATCGAGTCCGGCGCCTGATCCAAGATCGAGTACGGTTTCGCCCGTCCGCAGCCCCGCGATCGCTATCGGGTTGCCGCACCCGTATGAAACAACCGTTTCCGGCAGATCGTCGGCGCCGGTATAGTACTGCTCTTTGATGCCCGCGGCGGCTGAGCCGCCGCAGCACGAGACCGCGTTACCCGCGATCACTTCGCGCGCTCGCGCGCCGTACGCCTCGCTCACTGCCGACCGAATCTCCTCTACAGTCCTGTTGCTCACGATGTTCCCCCGTTCGAGTTTCACAATCTGCCGGTAGCGTACTACCGCTCATCGGTTTTTGCCGATATGGCCGGCAAAAAGGTGGCTCAGCAGCAACACTGTTCGATGCCGCCCAGGACGCCCCGAAGGAAGCCAAACGCTTCAGGGTCGAGACAGTAGCAGGTGCTCGGGCCCTCGAGGGTGCCCTGCACGACGCCCGCATCCTTCAGCACCTTGAGGTGTTCGGAGACGGTAGACTGCGCCAGCGGCAGTTCGTCAACCAACTCTCCACATACACAGGTGTTCCGGGAGGCGAGCAGTTGCACGATGCGGAAGCGCACCGGGTTGGACAGCGCCCGGAGCATCCCGACCGCCTTCACCTCGTCTGCCGTCTGCTCGAACGTCTTCACGCCGTACCTCTATCGGAAATTTACGATGACACCTGACCCCGTGTCAAGCCCCCAAAATTTCTTCAACGTATTGACGATTTATGTCTTGACAGGTCGCGGCCACGGGCGTAGTTTTCTCTGTGTCAGGTGACGCCGAGAGTAAACCGGCCGAGAGTTCTGGACACTCGTTTGACGCCGGGCCCCACTCTAGCCGCTTGCGGTTTTTTGGACCTTCGGGTCCGGGGCAAGTCCATCTGGCGCACCTGGCATCAACGACCGAGGGGCCGCGAGGTTCCTCGGTCGTTTGATGTCTACTGCAGATGGCTCAATGAACGGCCGGCAACCCGACGAGCGACCACCAGGGCAGCGCCACGAAAACGACCACGGCAGCCGCAGCGGCAAGCGTGATCGCGTTGAACCGAGCGAGTTGACCGCCAGAAAAGTACCCGCGTTCGTAGGCGAGGAGATTGGCAGCGGTCTGGGCTGGATAGATCGTCTCTGCGTCAACGACGATCATCACGACGAGTCCGGCCGCCGCCGCATTCAGCGGACTGGCGGCCGCGTACGCCGTAGCCAGTGGAATACCGAGGGTAATTGCGGCGGCCCGGTTTGGGATCGCCAGCGTAATTAGTCCCATGACGGCGAAGACGGCGAGCGCCATCGCCCACGAGGTGTTTGGGACGGGGATGCGGCCGAAGAGCCCGTGCGCCATCCAGGCCGCGGCGCCGCTCCGGGTCAAAGATGCGGCGAGGGAGACCGCTCCGGCGAGGACGGTGCACGTTCCCCATGGGGCCGACCGCGAAAATCGCTGCCACGTCATTACGCCGATCCGCGGGGTGACCAGCACCACGAGCGCGAGCAGCGCCGGGACCGCGGTCGGCCAATGGGTAAAGCGATCGCCCATCCACAACAACGAGGTCGCGATACACACCGCGGCCACACGCCATTCGGCGCTGCCAAGACGGCCGGGCGCGGTGACCTGCACTTCGGCGGCCGTCACGATCGCCCGCTCAGGACGCGCAAAGAGCCAGACCGCAATGCCGCCAACGCCCAGCAACACGTAGTACGGCGGCGCCAGTGCGACCAACCATGTCATCCAGGTGAAGCCGCCGATCGCCTGCGACGCCGCCACCGGAGAGGTGCCGCCTGAGAGCAGTGCCGAGGACGCAAGCGGGCCAAGAACGCCGAGCGTCAGCATGATCGCCATGCCCAACCGCCGCGGACTGCCGAGCCTGTCCAGAACCCGCTCGTAGACGGGCACGAGCACGGCGTTGCGGCTGATGGCGGACGGCACGGCCAGCGCCTGCAACGGCATAGTCAGCAGTAACTCTCCAAGAAGCCGCCTGCCGGAGCCTCTGGACCGCTCCAGCAGCCAGGCTGCCATGCGTTCGGTGAGCCCGACATGCTCGGCGGCAATACCCAGCCCCGCAGAACCGAGCAGGAAGAAGAGCACCGGCGATGCGAAGCCGCTGAGCGCCTGGTCGACGGTGCCGGCGGCGCCGGTCACGTAGAGCAGCACCATACCCAGCAGCGCCGTGACCGGCAACGCGATCAGCTCACTGGCCCACAAGCCGAGGGCGATGCTGCTCACTGCGAGGGCAGAGCGCGCGGCGACCGAGAGGTCGCCGGCCACAATGCCCGACCAGCAGAGCCCTGCCCCGGCCGAACCGGCCAGCAGGACCAACCAGCGCATGCCAAGGGTGAGGTATGAACGGGAATCGACGATCCAGAGACCTCCAGCCTTTCGTGCTGTCAGCCGGCGCCAGTATACCCGAGCCGGCATGGTACCATGCGCGCAGCAGCGCCGCGCGGGGGCCGGCTAAAGGGCGAAAGAGGGCGACCGTGGACTTTCATTTCTCACCCGAAGAAGAGAGGTTTCGGACCGAAGTGCGCTCGTTCATCGAACGAGAGTTGCCCAATGGCTGGGAACAGCGCTTTGAAGGCAGTGACCAGCCGGGCAAGTCAAATGACGAGTTGTGGGAGTTCTCGCGACAGTTCACAAGCCGCCTGGCGGGGCGCAAATGGTTAGCGATGGCATGGCCGAAGGAATTTGGCGGGCTGGAAGCCACCCACATGCAACAACTGATCTACAACGAAGAGATGTCCTACCATGCTGCGCCGGGCGGCGGCGGCATGGGCGTCGCCTGGGTTGGACCGGCAGTGATGTTGTACGGCACCAAGGAGCAGCAAGAGCGCTTCCTGCCGTGCATCACCAGCGGCGAAGATGTCTGGTGCACGCTCTATTCCGAGCCGGGGGCCGGATCCGACCTGGCGGCGCTACAGACGCGGGCCATGCGCGACGGTGACGACTACGTGATCAACGGACAGAAGATCTGGACCTCTGGAGCCCACCGCTCCAACTGGGGTTGGCTGGCTGCCCGTACTGACGCCGACGCGCCCAAGCACAAAGGCATCACCACTTTCGTCGTGCCGATGGACGCGCCCGGCGTCACCGTGCGGCCGCTGATCAACCTTGCGGACCACCACGGTTTCAACGAGGTCTTCTTCGACAACGTGCGCATCCCGAAGGACTACCTGGTTGGCGAGGAAAACCGCGGCTGGTACCAGGTCGCGGTGGCGCTCGACTTTGAGCGCTCGGGGATCGCGGCGTACGCGGGCGGTCGCCGGCTGCTGGAGTCGCTGACGGCCTTTGCAGCTGAGCACCGAGAAATGGTGAACAGCAACCCTTCGATTCGTCTGCGGTTGGCGGATCGGGCTGTTGAGCTGGCAGTAGGCACGAGCATCGCCTATCGCATCCCCTGGATGCAGGCGACCGGCAAGATCCCTAATTACGAAGCGTCCATGTCCAAACTGTACGGCAGCGAGCTAAGCCAGCGAATCGCCTCCACGGGTCTGCAGATGCTGGGACTGTACGGCGAGCTGAAACCTGGCTCGCCCGAAGCGAAGCTCAAGGGGCGCCTCGCCGACGCGTATGAGACCTCCGTCTCATCGACGATCGCCGCCGGCACCAGTGAGATTCAGCGCAACATCATCGCGACGCGTGGGCTAGGGCTTCCGCGGGGGTAGGCCGCTTCGCCTGCGGGCAGTAGGCAGTCGGCAGTGGGCAGTCGGCAGTCGTGGACCTCACCCCCGACCCCTCTCCGAAGCGGAGAGGGGCGAACGTTGGTAGCAGGCGCAAAGGCTGGTCAAATTATTCGGCGCGCTGGCAGAGCCAAGGCAAAGGGTCCGCTCCTTGCATCGGGGAGGGTCCCGAGGTGGGGTCGCCGCGTGGCCATAGTAAGAGGATGTGGGGGCGCGGGTGACGAAGCGAGCCGACGCGGAGGCCCCGGACGCGGACGGCGCTGAGCCAGCTTCCTCGATCGCTCCCGATGTGGCGAGCAGGCGCCAGCAATGGCAACGCCACATCGGCGTGCTCAAATACAGCGATCTCCGTATCGTCTGGCTGGCGCAGGTCGTCTCCCAGATCGGCGACGGCATGATGACCGTCGGCCTGGTATGGCTGACGTTGACCCTCACGGGCAAGTCTCCCAGCTCGGCCGCTTCCCTGAGCAGCGTACTCGTCGCCGCCACACTTCCGTACCTGTTTGGTATTTTCACCGGGGCGTTGGTCGACCGATTCGACAGGCTCTGGACGATGGTTACGTCAGACGCCGTACGCGGTCTGATCGTGCTGTTACTCCCGGCAATCAACGCAGTCACAACCCTGCATGTCTGGGAGCTGGCGGTGATGTCGTTCTTTCTCGGCATCGCGGGACAGTTTTTCGACCCGTCGAAAGCGGCGCTCACGCCAAGCCTGGTGCCGCCTGAAGACCTGATTCGAGCCAATGCGCTGCTCACCGGTACGCGTCAGATCCTGTTCGTTGGCGGTCCGGCGATCGGTGGCACCGTCGTAGCCCTGGCCGGGACGCTAGGGGTCTTTTACGTCGACGCCGTGTCATTTTTCGGCTCGGCGACCGTCTTGCTCCTAATTGCGCGCCGGCGGGTGAAGCCCGGCAACGCTCCTCCCAGCTCACCCACGGCCGGCGCTATCCTGCGCGATATCCGAGATGGGTTTCGATACCTTCGCCGCAAACGAACCCTTCAAGCCGTGATCGTAGTGGGAGCTGTGCTCAACTTTCTGCTGTCACCGCTGCCGGTCCTCATCCCGCTGTACATCAAACGGGTCACCAAGGACGGCGCTCTGCAGTTTGGCTCATTGACCTCGATCATTTTCGTGGGCTTTCTGGTTGGGGCGATTATCGTCGCGATACTGGGCAATAGAGTGGGAAAGGGCCGGCTGGCCGGTGCGTCAATCATCGGTGTCGGCCTGGCTTCGGCCGGGTTCGCCCTCGGCCTGCCGTTGTGGCCGACAATGGCGATCGGCGCGGCCGGAGGCGCCTGCATTGGTATCTCCAACATCTCGGCCACCACGATCGTCCAAGAACAGAGTGCCAACGAATTTCGCGGGCGTGTGTACGCCTTGTACGACAGCCTTGCGCAGATGGGAAGACCGCTGTCGTTGGTCCTTGGCGCTGTCGCTGCCGACGCGTTTGGCATTCGCGCCGTCTTCTTATTGGTCGGATTGCTCACCGTGATCGCGGGCGTGCCGGTGCTCGGCGTCAAGTCGCTTCGGCAGACGCCCTGATGCGCTGAGGTCGTCAAGGACCCTGCTTGCCGCTGATCGCCGCGGGCCGGTACGATCGCTGCATGCCAATCAAGGACAAATATGGTCCGCTCGGCGCTTACCTGCGACGGCAAGGGGGCGACCATAACGACGTAACGTTGAGCTTCGCAGAGATCGAGCGCATCATCGGCGTGCGCCTGCCTCATGGCTCGCAGAGCCTCCCATTCTGGCAAGGAGTCAACGGCAAACCGCCTCCTCGCGCCCGTGCCTGGACGGGAGCGGGCTTCGTCGCCCAGCCCGATCCGCTCCATGGGCGCATCCGCTTCCACCGCCAGGCGGCTGGCGGGCGCTCGGCCGAGCGAGCGGCGCGGCCCGGCGGTCGGCGATAGGTCGGATATGGACTCATTAGCGGCGCTCGCGCAGCAGATGCTCGAGCGGGCGTATGCCCCTTACTCGCGCTTTCGTGTCGGTGCGGCGATTGAAGCCGAGGATGGGAGCCGGTTCGGCGGTTGCAATATCGAAAACCGATCCTACGGCACGACGATCTGCGCCGAGCGCACGGCGCTGTTTAGCGCGGTCGCCGCGGGTGCCCGGCGATTTCGCCGTCTTGCTCTCACAACCGACGCCCCACTCCCGATGGCGCCGTGCGGGATCTGCCGCCAGGCGCTGAACGAATTCGCCCCGGATCTCGAGGTCATCAGCACCGGCGCCGCGGGCGGCGAGCAGCGCTGGACGTTGCGAGAACTGCTGCCGGCGGCGTTCGACGCACGGCTGCCATAATAATATCTATGTAGCGATATTCTATTGCCGCTTTTTCAGTTGTTACAGCCTTTGCTTCCGTGGCTCTAGACGGCGACGGTCGTATGCGACTGCAGGAATGAGCGGACACGTCTCACCGTCTCTCCTACTACGTCAGGCGTCTTCCAAGTGAGGATTAGTTCGGCCTTCGGCGCCAGGTTCGTGATCTCCTGGGCGGTGGCTGTCGGGTGAAAGTTGTCGTCGCCCGCCAGCACGAGCAGCGGCGTTGGGCAGGACCGAACGAAGTCGCGCGTCACGCTGAACACGAAATCGCCGCCGAACATGCGCTCGCGGAATGCGTGCAACGCGGCGTTGCTCGCCTGCGGACGTTGGTTGCGCAGCTCTTCGGCCCAGTCGTCGAACATTCTGCGAAAATCTTCGCGGTTGTCCTGGCTGAGACCGATGGGGTTTTGCAGCACGGCGGCGCTGATCTTTTCGGCTGCGGCCTCGATGAGGCCGAGGCAGTATGAGGAACCGATGCAGCCGCCCATGATATGGCAGCGCTCGATGCCGAGGTGATCGAGTAGTGCTAGCTGGTCTTCGGCGAACGTGGACCAGCGATCCGCGCCGCCAATCGGGGCTGTGGATTTGCCGGCGTTGCGCTGGTCCATAGCGATAACGCGAAAATCGCCGGCGAACTCCCTGGTCGGGTCGAACGCGCTGCGATGCCAGAAATCGATCATCGATCGCATGCCACCCGGCGCGATCAGCAATAGCGGATACCCCGACCCGTACTCCTCGTAATACAGCGCGACGTTGTTCCGCTCGAATACCGGCATCGTTGCCCTCCCGGATGAAGATAGCGCAAACCTACGGACACGCCCGAGTATACGTCCGAGCGCGCGGGGTCAGCCAGCCTACACCTCGTCCCGATGGTGTGAAGCTCCATCGCGCCATGTCAATAGGCCGGTAAGGGTCGTCAGCCGCCGCCCCGCTACGCGCGCTGGTCGCTCTGAGTGCCGGTCTCCCGGCTCCAGCGGGCGGGGGTGTTCCTCGCGACGACGACCGCGGTATGCTGACTTTCGATGAATCGGCATGATCAAGATGTGTCCGGCGAAGACGAGCGCGCTCCGCTGCCGCTCGCCGGCGTCCGCGTAGTTGACTTCTCGTGGATCGTTGCCGGCCCGCAGGCGACGCGTATCCTCGCCGACTTTGGCGCCGACGTTGTTCGGGTCGAGTACGCGGGGCGTGTCGATTCGATCCGCATCGGACTAATCTCGCCGGGAACTCCGCCCGGCAGCCTTAACGCCAGCGGCTTCTTTAACAACCTGAGCCGCAACAAGCGCTCGGTAACGTTGAACATGAACGACCCGCGCGGGTTGCAGGCGATTCAACAGTTGCTCGCCGTCTCCGACATTGTCATCGAAAACTACAGCGCCGGCGTGATGGAAGCAAAAGGGCTCTCCTACGAGGCGATGGCCGCCATCAACCCGGCGATCATCTACCTGTCGCTTTCTGGCTTCGGTCACCTGGGTCGCGATCGCGACAACATCACCTGGGGGCCGACCGCGCAGGCGGTGTCCGGACTGACCCACATGTCCGGCCTACCGGGGCGACCGCCGGCCGGTTGGGGGTTTTCCTACCTCGACCACACCGCGGGATACTATGGGGCGCTGGCGGCGCTGTTCGCGTTGTATCACCGGGCGCATTCCGGTCGCGGGCAGTATGTCGATATTTCGCAGATCGAGACGGGCATGGTGCTGGCCGGTCCGGCGATCCTCGATCGCTCCGTCAACGACCGCCCCTACCGCCGTCCGGGAAACCCGCCCGGCAACCGCTCGTCATATCCTGCCGTCGCTCCTCACAACACCTATCCGTGCCACGGCCCCGGGGGCCCCCCGAGCGTAGCCGAGGGGAGAGCGTCGCAGACTACACCCGGGGGCCCCTCGAGCGTAGCCGAGGGGAGAGCGTCGCAGACTGCACCCGGGGGCCCCTCGAGCGTAGCCGAGGGGAGAGCGTCGCAGACTTCAGATGACCGCTGGATCACGATCGTGGCCGAGGACGACCGGCAGTGGGCGTCGCTGGTGGAGGCGATGGGGTCGCCGGAGTGGGCGCGGGGGAACAAATTTAGCTCAAACCGCGAGCGTCTGCGTAACCAGGATGAGCTCGACGAGTACATCGGCGGCTGGACTCGCGCCTACGACCCGATCGACTTGATGCTCCTGCTGCAGGCAAAGGGCATTCCCGCAGGCGCCGTGCAGACGATTGCCGACCGCATGGAGCGCGACCCGCAGCTCGCATTCCGCGGCTTCTACCCCGAGGCAGACCACGGGGAGCTTGGACGGCACCGCTTTGAAGGCGAACCGCTGAGCATGTCCCGCGCCACATGGCGGGTCGAGAGGGGCGCGCCGCTGATCGGCGAGCATAACGACGCCGTACTGGGCGATCTGCTTGGGCTGACAGAGGATGAGGTGTCCGAACTCACGCTCGAGGCCTCGGCGGTATGAACAGCTCGTGTCCGGAACAGCCGGGTGGAGTCGGACCGCTGGAAGGCGTGCGGGTCGTCGAGCTTGCTTCCGAGCGAACCGAGTACTGCGGCAAACTGCTCGCCGACATGGGCGCCGACGTGATCGTCGTCGAGCCACTAGGTGGCAGCCGGGCGCGGCGCATCGGTCCGTTTGCAGGCGACGTGCCGGACACGAATCGGAGTCTGCACTTCTGGTACTACAACACGAGCAAGCGCGGGGTGACACTGAGCCTCGACCACGTCGAGGGTCGCGAACTGTTCGCGCGCCTGGTGGCCGGCGCCGACGCGGTGATCGAAAGCGCACAGCCGGGTTCGCTCGACGAGCTCGGCTGCGGCTACGAGGCGTTCGTGGAGGCACAACCGGCGCTTGTATGGGCGGCGATTACGCCGTTCGGACAGACCGGGCCCTACCGCGATTTTGCGATGACGGACCTCACGAGCATGGCGATGGGCGGTCCGATGGCGTCATGCGGCTACGACGACCTGCCGGGGGCGCCGCCGATCCGCCCACAGGCGTTTCACAGCCTTCACATGGGCGCCGAGTACGCCGCGATCGGCGTCATGATCGCGCTGTTTGACCGGCAGTCCAGCGGGCTCGGACAATACATCGACGCGTCAATCCACGAAGCCTGCGCCGGCACGACAGAAGGGTCGTTTCCAAACTGGGAGTACTTCCGCCGGGTGGTGCAGCGCCAGACCGGTCGACACGCCGCGGCGACGACAACGCCCCGCTGGCAGTTTCGCTGCACTGACGGACGGGACATCAACATGATCGGCGGCGGCATTCCGCGCAACCCCCGCTCATGGCGTCCGCTTTTGGACTGGATGGAGCGCAACGGCCGCGTCGAGGACCTGCGCAACCCGGAATATGATTCGGTGATGACGGAGAATCCCTACAACCGCGGGACCGTCGCCGGTCATATCGCGGCCGTCATCGGCCGCTTCGTCGAGAGCCTGAGCGCGGAAGAAGCGTACCGCGGCGGCCAGGCTCTCCACATGCCGTGGGGGCCCGTGCGATCGCCCGATGAAAACCTGGACGACCCGCACTGGCGCGACCGTGGCTTCTTCGTGGAAGTGGAGCACCCCGAGTTTGGCCGTTCGTACACCTACCCCGGCCTGCCGTACATCTTCCACGGCACGCCGGGGCGTGTCCGCAACCGTGCTCCCCTCCTCGGCGAGCACAACTACCAGGTCTACGTAACAGAACTCGGCTTGGCGCCGGAGGAGCTTCGAGAACTGTTCGAGACCGGGGCGGTGTAGGGCGCCTACGGGGCCGGTGGATCGTTCGGCTGGTTGCCCGGCGGATAAAACGGCGAGCTTGTTCAACCAAACCGGCCTACGCCGGTTGGTGGGTTGCACCGCCCCGCGGAGGCGGGCTTGGTTCGGTGAGCCCACGACCTTGGTCGCCGGGCGGTGGCGGCGGTGCGACACTAGCAATGGTGGCCCGTTGAGCGTCTCGGGGCATCGCCCGGCGGTTAAAACCGCAGGCTTATGCAACGAAACCGGCCGCCGCCGGTTGCGGCACCTGCTGGCGGAGATGCGAACTACCAGTCCGCGGAGGCGGACTTTGTTATATGAGCCCGCGACTTTAGTCGCCGGGCGGGTCCGCTCCACACACATCGCTTGCCGGGCGGGTCCGCTTGTCACGACCTTGGTCGCCGGGCGGTCTGGCTCGGGTAACAACACGCCGTGCGGCGATAGGGCCTAACCTCACCAGCGCTCGTCGTGCACGAAGTCGTCGAGCGGCAGGCGCTGACGGCTCTCGCGGCGCGCGGCATCTTCGACCGGATAGCCGAAGGGCAGCACAATTTGCACCTGGTGGTCGTCGGGAAGACCGATCACCTTGCGGGCGCAGTCCTGGTGGTGCATCGACGTCGGGCAGGAGGTAATGCCCTCCGCCCAGGCGGCAACCATCATGTTCTGAGCGACGCGTCCGGCGTCGAAGGCGCCACCGCCGGGCAGCAGGATGACGGCGATGACCAGTGGCGCCGCGGGCACGTGCTTGGCGAAGTCGCCACATTCGGATAGTGCCTGGCGTTGGACCGGCTTTCGAATGACGACCAAGCGGCACGGCTGCGAGTTCTTCGAGCTGCCCGCCATGCGGCCGGCCTGGATGATGCGCTGCGCAACGTCTTCCGGAACAGGCCTGTCGCTGTAGGCGCGCGTGTCGCGCTTGGTTCGAATTGCCGAATATGCGTCCATGGTCCCTCCCGGCCGCGATTCCGCGGCGACTCCGACCAGACGGTAACGCTTTCGCGGGGCAAACGGCAAACGGTCGGCGGCGGTCCGGCTAGTCCGCCGTTTCGTGCTTGCCTCCCGGGGCTCTTGCGGCATGGCGCTCGCCGAGCCCGCCCTCCGGGCTCCGACCCGCCGACCGGAATTGCCTTGACGGCTTTTGAACGTCCGCGAGATAATTAGCAGGCGTCGTATCCCGGCACACGCCGAAGTAGCTCAGTTGGTAGAGCAGCTCATTCGTAATGAGCGGGTCGGGGGTTCGAGTCCCTTCTTCGGCTCCAGGGTCGATGCGTAAATCCCTGCCATTTGGCGGGGATTTAACTTTGGATCCGCAGTAAATGTACCAATCTCTGTACCAACGCGGGCGAGAGGTCAGGCCATCCCCGTCAGGGCGCGTTGCAGGGCGCTTGCTGTGTCGCGCATGAGTTCGGCACTGATATGGCTGTAGGTGTTGGCCGTGACGCTGATCTGACTGTGCCCCAACTGCTCCATGATGCGTCGCGTGTCCTTACCTTCGGCGATCATCAGCGAGGCGCAGCCGTGGCGCAGACCATGCCACTTGAGAGGCGGTAAGCCTGCCGCCTTCAGTCGCTTCTGAAAGGTATGGGAGACGGTTGAGCCGTTGAGGTATTCACCGGTTGCCGTGGTGAAGATGCGGCCCGTATCCTTCCAGCACGCGCCCAGATGCAACCTATCGGCATTTTGCCGAGTCCCGCGGCTCCGTAGACTATCCACGGCCAATGGTGGCAGGACGAGCGTGCGTTGACTGCGCTCTGTCTTCAGGGGCGCGAGTATATAGGCAACGTCCGTGCGTTGTAGCTGGCGCTGCACGGACAGCGTACCCCCGTCTAGGTCTACATCGTCCCAGCCGAGGCCCAGCAACTCTCCCTGTCGTAGCCCCGTCGCCAAGCTCACCGTCACGAGTTGCTCTAACCAATGTCCCTCGAAGGCTGCCATGATGGCACGGGCATGAGATGGGGTAAGCGCTGTGACTCGTGGGCTCTTAACCTTCGACACACGCACCAGCATGGCTGGATTCTGAACGATGAGCCCTTCCTTGAGTGCATGCTGAAGAGCCACGCGCAGCGTTGCCCGACAATGTTCGATGGTCGCCGCACCTAACCCACGATCGCGGAGACCGTTCAACATCCCCTGGATCCGTTGCACCGTGACATCGCGCAGCCGATATTTCCCAAGCGCAGGCACGATGTACAGACGTACGTCCATGCGGTAGTGCTTCACCGTCGCAGGCCGGTTATCGACTGGCGCCACATCCGTGAAGTAGCGATCAAGGAACTGGGCGAGCGTTTCTCCCCTTCCAGCGGGAAGCTGCACGCCCTGTTGTGCTTCGCGCTGCGCCTTAACGAGCTTTGCGTTAGCTTCCTGCCGCGTCTTGCCGTACAGCGCCCGCCGCTTGCCGTTGGGCAGCGTCAGCCGTGCTAACCAATAACCATCGCTCCGCTTGACTATAGATCCCTCGCCGTTGCCGCGCTTCGACATAATTAGTATCTCCGCTCCCTGCTTAGCTCCCTCTTCCTACGGCAATACGCACCCTTTCCGTTCTCGTCGTAGATCGCCATTTGCCAACGCACATCCGCCGCAGCGGTGCGCTTCGTTACTGTTCCGTCGCCGTTTCCTCGAAGACGTGGCATGTTATTCACTCACCTTTGCAGTGGCTGTTAAGCCCTCTGCGAGTACGCGGCGCACCTCCGATGCTGGTATGCGCCAACCAGCCCGATCGGATAGATATGTGCCGCGCATCTGACCCGTGCGCAGCCACCGTCTGACCGTTGCCTCAGTGACCTGTAGCCGCTCAGCTGCCTGCCTGACCGTCAAGTGTGGCTCGTCAACCATGCCGTTCACCTCCGCGAACAGTATACCATAGATACATATAGCTTACAATATCAACAGCCAGCATCATACTGATATTCAAGTACAGAAACGCATGGAACGAGCCTATAAGAAAGGGGGCAGTCCGGATGGCTCCCGAAACCGGCCCATGAGTAGAAAGGGCAGATGCACATCGCTTCCGCGAGACGTGTTCGCGAGCAAACGAGCAAATATTCATTACATCGACGACCATACGCCCGCCAGGCTCCGCTTCGGAGCAAGGGTCCTACTCCGTTGAAGTAATCCTCGGAACTGCAGCTTGATCTAGCGGCTTTGGGGTCGGAAGGAATGTTGTAGTACTGCTTATACGGAACGGTCCAGCATTCTACACGGTCCGCGTGTCGCCGGTGTCGTGCACCGGCCTCGCGCGGCAGCACTACGGCCACTGCTACCACGCCGCTGCAGCGCAACAGGCCCGTGCCTCTGGTGTGGTCGTGCCGGCGCCGATGTTGCGGTCTACGCGAACGGTTGGGACAAGGGCGCTGACCTGGCGCTCTGCCCAGCCTGCTTCACTCCGGAGGTGAGGTGATGGCGCAGGATCGCATCGCTGAGCAGCTCGCCGGCGTGGTAACCTGCTCCAACGTTAAGGGCTTTCAGCTTGAGGGTCACGACGGCTGGCTGAATATCTCGAAGTTTGCCGCCGGCGTTGCCGCCCCGGAGAGAGGCGCCCACGTGCGCGTCGGGCTGGATAAGTCGGGTTTCGTGCGGACGGCGGAGACCGTTTCCCCAATTGGCAAATACGTGGGGAACGAATCGGTAACAACGGGCACCCGGCCCGACCGCGAGACGGCGATCACGCGCATGGCCGCGATAAATTCAGCCATCGCTCTACTGAGCAGCGGCGGGCGCGCCATCGGCGACGTGGCGAGCGTGCTGGAGACGGCCGCGCGATTTGAACAGTGGGTCTGCAGGCCCGTCAGAACGCGTTGTACCTTGTGTTCAAGCTGATCGAGCGGCTAAGCTCAAACTGGCGCACGCAGAATGGCGGCGAGAACCTGATGCGCCTGGTATTGGCGGGCACGGAGTTTCGAGGGCAGCCTAAATTAGCGGCAGGAGCTGGAAGGGCTTTTCCACAGGATTTGACAAGAGCTCTGCAATTAGTAAAGGGACAAAGTCATCGTAGGTACGATATTCTTTATCGTTTTCGCCGTTATCGTTGTTATCGTTGTTATCACGATATATGTAGAGCGGAGCAATCGCGACACTGCAGCCGCAAACGTGCTCGGCGACGGCTTCAAGTCGTTCCTTGGTCGTGGCCCATCATCTCTCACGATAAGCGAACCTATCCATACTTATGATGGTCTTCGACTCGCAGAGGTGAGCCGGCACTTCGACGAAAATACCGTCGCGAGCATCACCGGATGGCTTTCGCACGACCTCGGCTTTCACGGCTGGGGAGTAGGTGGGCGTGTTGGTGGTGTCGGCTTGGGTGTTGGCAGACTTGGCCTCTCCGGCACTTCTCAGGTCTCGCTAACGTCTTCTGGTACCACGAGGCAGAATTTGCTCGGCGACGGATTCGTGGCGGTGTTCGAGGTCGAGACAGCGGACGGTCTCGATACCCTTCGAATGGTAGTGCCGTCCGAGCAGACGGCTCGTGAACTGGTGACGGCGATGCTCGATGATATAGGCGCAAGCTTCACTAGGGTAAAGAACCGCAGAAGAACGATAGTTTATGGCAAGGCGTCCACTGCGCTGAAAAACTTGGCACCCCAACTCCTTTCCTTCCCATACGAGGCAAGTTATATCTCTGACAGACTGACTGCCATTCTTCGTAGTCAGCCCGAGGCAAGGCCGCGCATCACGGTCTACGGCTCGCCGCTCTCACAACACGCGGTGCTTGCATCAGGAATACGGATAGGAGCAAGCGAGACGGTGCAGCCGTTGTTTCCGGTCACACTGGTTACCATGCTGCAAGAGGTAGGTCGCCAGGCGATTGATGCATCGAGGCACGGCGTCCCCATTGTGTTGAGCAACGGGGAAGGCCGGGGGACGGCGTGAGCCGAAGGGTGGAGGCCAACCGAGGCGCCAATGAAGAAGAGCGCGCCCGATGCTGAAACGGCGCATGGCGAGGTGCCTCCTTCAATGAACTTAACAGCCATTCCCGACAGCAAGATCCCACCCCCGTGCGGTGTAAACGAGCGTCGCGGTGCCTGCCGCTGGAGGCGGGCCATTGCAGGTATCAAAGCTCGGCACTGCCGCGGCAAGCGTACTGCTGCTAAATCGCCTACCCCGCTCGCCCGTTATGGGGATCAAAACCGAACCTCTGTCCACGCTGTCTGAGGGAAGGAAAGGCTTGGCCTCTGATATGCGGCTGGCATCGGTTGGCGGTCCGCCACACGACTGATGCGAGACGACAACTGCTCGGCCACCGATGAAGGTGACAATGAATTCGTCCAGGTTCTTGCTTGCACACCGGCGAAAGTGGAGAACGCCGTTCTTCAGGTCGCTGTGGTCATTTGGTGCGCCTAGAGTCGAAGCGAACCCTTCCGGTGGGTAGCCGAGGCCGGCGGCTACTGAAGAACTACCGCCGCCCACACCCGCGGACGGCTTTGGGGGGCGTTGCCGTTACTCGAACTGCAACCGATGAAGAGGCATAGGGCGGCAGCGGGCAGGATGAAGGCGCGGCGCATAGCGGGGGTCACCACGGCAGAACGCGCAGTTCATTGCTGTCCCACGTAATGATGAGGTCGGGATAGCGCTTGCGGCGGACAACGCCGCCGTTCGGGCCATCTGCACGCGCCTTTTCGATCCAACTCATCAATGTCGTTGACGCAATCGAGAGGCGATTGGCCGCCTCTACAATGGAGAGGGTTTCTTGCGTTACCGGCATCCGGTGGGCCAGGGCCTCCGTTTTCATGGCCTCGAACTCATCCGAGCTCAGTACTTTCCGGTCTCGGAGGTCGGCAAGCTTGGTGAGCTCATTGGCGATGGTTCGCGGTTCAGTGGCCGGAGCCGGCTCCGGCTTCGCTGGCTGCTGATTCAACGCTGCCGGTTTTGGCGGCCTCACAAACGTAATCGTCATCTTGTCCTTGGATCACCCACCGAATAGAAGCCCAGCCGGTCCAAAGAGAAGACCGGCCCCAATCTTGCGCCCCAAGTGAACGTGTCCAGCAGTGCCGGCTGAAGTCTGTGGCACCCAACCATGCTTCGCGGCGTTCTCAACATCGCGCCGCATCTTTTTCTCATTGGTATAAGTCTCAACGTGGGACATATTCGACGCGTTGTAATACCACAAGGGCATATGAGCCACCCCCGGCGATCACTGTAGCACCGGAAGCGAAGGAGTCGTGTAAGCACACCGCTACCAGAATCCTGCCCACGTTGACCCGGTGCATACTGTGAGTAGCTTGGGAGGTGCCATCTTGGTTGACGGCAATAGCGTGTACGTGCTCGCCATCGCGGTTCTCGTTGTAAGCGGACTACTGGGCGCGTATGTCGCCATGCAGAAGGGGCGACCGCTGCTTGAGGGGTTCATTATCGCGGCGCTCTTCCCCGGCATTGGTGCCATCGTCGAAGGTGTCTTGCCTGACATCAGCGGACCAAGCGAATAGTCTTCACTACCACCTCTGATTTCAGCCATCGCCGAACCGACGGGAGGGACGAACCGAGGCGCCAATGAAGAAGAGCGCGGCGATGAAGGAGACGGTCAACGGAACGCGACGCAAAGCGGGGTGGCTCCTGTGCGACATTCAATATGCGCCTGGTGTGATGATTCTGCAATAATTGCCTGGTGGAAATGCGGTGTTCCGACAACGCGACACCGAGGTTGCCTGCGACGAAGAATGTCAGCCGATATTGACAGGTCGGGCGTGCGCGTTCACGGTGAGCGCGACGTGTACTCCGCCGCTTCGTGAGGTATCCGGTTCGATGGCTTTCGCGCTCTTGCTGGCTCGTCTGGCGCTCACCGCCGCCTTCGCCGTTGCGGGCGTCGCCAAGCTCCTCGACCGATCCGGAACACGCGAGGCGCTGCGAGAGTTCGGCGTCCCCGAAGGAGTGGTGCTGCCCGGAGGCGCGATCTTGCCGCTCGTCGAGCTGGCGGTCGCCGCTCTGCTGATCCCGATCAGTACGGCTTGGGTAGGTGCCGTCGCCGCGCTGGCGCTGCTCCTCCTCTTTACCGCCGTCGTCGGCCTCACGCTTGCGCGCGGCCGGCGACCAGAATGTCACTGCTTCGGCCAGCTCGCCGCGACCCCCGTGGGGTGGTGGACATTCGCGCGTAACGCGGTCCTGGCCGCGCTTGCGGGAATCGTCGTCGCTGTGGGGCGCGGCGGTGCCGGGTGGGACGTTCTGGGATGGCTCGGAGGTGGGACCGTGAGTGCGTGGGCGGGCTTCGCGCTGGGCATGGCAGCACTTGCTGTCAGCGGTATCAGCCTGTTTTTGCTGCTGCAACTGCTGGCCCAAAATGGCCGACTGCTGCTGCGGCTGGAGAGCCTGGAACAGCGCCTAGCACAAGCCCTGCCGGCAGCACGGGCCCCGGGAGAGGCAGCGGAGCCTATGGGCCTGCCGGTCGGCTCGCGCGCGCCAGATTTCCGACTTCCCGACCTGTCTGGTGAGACGGTGACGCTGGCCGCTCTTCTCGATCGCGGCAAGCCGTTGCTGCTTGCGTACCTCGATCCCGGTTGCGGGCCATGTAATGCGCTGCTACCTGACCTCGCCCACTGGCAGAGGGAGCTGACCCCGACCGTGACGCTTGCGGTTGTTAGCCAGGGCAGCATCGACGCAAACCGCGCCCAAGTCAGCGAGCATGGACTAACGACGGTATTGGTGCAGCGCCACAAGGAGGTGCTTCAGCGATACGAGGTGCACTGGACGCCCAGCATGGTGTTAGTACAGCCAGACGGCACGATCGGCAGCCCGCTCGCCCAAGGCACGGAGGCGATGCGAGCGCTCGTCGCACGAAGCAGCGGACAGCCCCTGCCGCCCTCAGCAGTCCCGACCGTACCGCCGCCTGCAGCAGGCTGATCAGCACCCGCAATCGCGGTCTTGACAAAAGCATTGCAACGGAGTACCGAATACATAGCGTGAGTAGCCCGGTACCGCTCCAAGCGGAGGGCGAGCGATGGACCACTGGTTTGACGACCTCGCCGCGTCCTTAGCGGTGAAGACCTCGCGACGCCGCTCCCTCAAACTGTTTGCGGCCGGTATCGGCGGTGTAGTGGCTGCCTCCGTGCACGGCAGGCTCCGGCACGCCGCGGCCAAACCTACGCAAGCAGCGCCGTCTGTCGCCTATCCGCCAGGCTGGAATCTGGTAGCCGGACCCGCCGGTTCCACTGTCAGCGGAGCCGTCGGGGCGCTCTTTACCCTGCAGGCGGGTGACGCCGAGTACGAAACTGTGCCCAACGAGGCGCCGCTGCAGGCGTGTGTTGGCTACTGGACCTACTTCCCGTCCGGCGGTCGGATGACCATGATGCCCGGCCTGAGTACCTGCTCCGCGGCGTTAGCGGACGGACAGTGGGTAATGGTCGGCAATCCGTCTGCGACGGCCCCCGTGGCCGTGAGTGGGGCAGACGTACTCTATACCTACTCGCCTGACACCGGCTACGTGGCGGCCTCGGTGATCCCGGTGGGCCAGGGAGCCTGGGCAACGGGTTCGACAAGCGCGACGCTGACGGCGTTGCCGCAGGCGCCGGTGCCAGCACCGGTGATCGCCGTCGCGGCTCCGCCCCCCGCGGCCGCGCCAGCGCCGGTCGCCGCGCCGACCCAGACGCCACCGCCCGTCGCAGCAGCACCGCCGCCATCGGGATGTTGTCGCGTGTGCAGCTCAGGCTGCGCGTGCGGCAACTCGTGTATTTCCTGCCGTGATCGGTGTCATCAGCCCCCCGGCTGCGCCTGCTAGCCGCGGATGGTAACCAGCTTGTTGGCCGCTGGCCGGTCCTGCCGATTGAGACGGTGTTGCCGTTGTACGCCGTGGCACGTGCTCATGTATAGGCGCATCAATGCGACGCTTGGCGCGACGCTGCTTGACGATCGTAAAGCTCCGCCAACTCACCGATCTTCGCGTCCATATCGACCGGCGTATATGCGACACCGTCCTGCTCGTTCGTGCGAGCCCTTCCGCGCCTTGCAGTGACTCGCGGTGCCGCGTCGAGCCCGAGGAGCTTCACTTTTCGCTCCAGGAGCTTGATCGCACCGAGTGCCCACCAGTGCGCGTCCCCCCGAGGCGACTGGGCACGCTCCATGGCGATGGATAGCAGGCGCTGGATCTGGGCGAGTTCCAAGCCCCTTGCGACGGCGACATCCTGCGTGGCCTGGGCTCGATACTGCAAGTCCAGCCAGGCGAGGTCGCGGGAGATCGTCTGCTGCGACACGCCGAGTTCCGCTGCCATCGTGCACTGGTCGGTGACGCCTTGAAGGCGGAGCTGGGCCACCTTCTGGCGGCGCTCCACCATGCGCCGCTGATCGCGCTGGACGGCCTGCCTGCTCTTACTCACGCTTGGTACTCACGGCTTGCGGGCGCCTGCTTGCCATCGTCTACCGCACCTGCTGCCATGTTCTCACCTCCGTCCCCCGAGCACGACGACGCATTATGTTGTCAGCGCCTTTGCCCGCCGATCACGACGCCACGCAAGTTGGTCGCGTTTGGAGCGGGCGACAGACGATGTTCAGTGGCACCGCGCTGATGAATGTACCGTCGGCGTCGAAGTCGAGCGCCAGCCGCGCGACGTACCCCGTATCGCAAACGCGGCACCCGTTGGTGAGCCGCAGGTCGTACACATACCGGTCGCCCTGTTCAGGCGATCCGTCGATTCGCTCGATGCTGATCACATGCAAGTGGCCGGCGGTCAGGCTGGGGAACGCTCCCAGTGCGGCAGAATAGCCCGGATAGGATCGGAGCGGCGGCGCCTCCAAGAGCGGGTACACCACCGCTGGCACACCGCCTAAGATGACCGGCATCGAGTCCGATGTGTCGGCATGGCAGCACCAAATGTCGTACGTGACCGTGCCGAGGGCCAGTGTATCCACGGGCTGGAAGTCGAGCAGGATGCGGCCGGTGAGTTGATAGAACGCGACGGCATCCGCCGTGGCGCCCTGGCGGCGCATCCATTCGCTGACGCAGGCTGAGGAGCCCTCGCCTGAGTGGTCACTTCCCAGGGAGGGACACGCGAACGCCAGCTCGATGACGCCATGGCCAGGAATCTGGAAAACCTGCTCGGGACCGAATGAAACTGTGATCCGCGTGGGTGTCTGTGCGCGAAGTGGGGCGATCGGCAGGAGCAGAAGGGCGAGGGCTAGTAGCATCGCACGACGCATCGCTTGGGAGCTCCTTCGCTAGCTCGGGGCCAGATTGACCCTGTGGCCTATGCCGCCGTGGTCGGAGCCATTCGTGGCTTCAACGCCGTCTGCTCCACAGCATGCCTCGTACGGCTGCGCCGAGCAACCGGTACGGTGCCCCGTGATCATCTGACCTCGGGGCGAGGGCCAACGCAACGAACGCAATTCGCGCGTGCGGTGTCCGTCCCCTCCGGGTGGCCGCCGTCTCGCGCGTCAACTTTTTCCCCGGGTACCGGTCTGCGTGGTCGCGGTGGTCCCGTTTGCTCGATAGGGCGCCGGCTCGCCGTGGCCTCCGGGTACGGACTGCTCCGTCAGGTCGGCGATGAAGCGCTCTAGCTCCGCCTCGGGAATACGCCAACCGAGGCGCGTTCCTCCGAGCCGGATACCCTTGAGCTGGCCCTGCCGTAGCCAGCGGCGCACCGCTTCTTCACGCACATTGAGGCGAGACGCCACATCTTCGACCTTGAGCATGCCGTCAGCAGCCATGTCGGAACACCTCCGACTCTAGCAGCGGCTATCACAACGGGTACGTGCTATGAGGCGACGCTGCGGGCTGAATGCAGCGTTGAGGTATTTGGTGCACCTAGAGTCGAAGCGAACCCTTCCGGCCGGCCACACGCTGCCCAAACGGGTCTTGCTGCCCTTACACCACGCAACTTGGGTGCTGACAGCGCCGAGGGATGGCGGTTGCGGGCTTTCTGACCGGGCGTGTGCACCAGCCCTCACAGCTCCTGAGGCAGGCGTGAAGGCTGCTGCACTTATCTTGTTCCGGGTATTCGCCATTTTGAATTGTTTTTCCGGGGCTTCTTGTAGTGTACAGGCTTAGGTTGCCTACCCCAATCAATAAACGATTCAAGAGGCTTTACTCCTCCTATCCTTTCGACTACACGCGCCTGCTTACGTCCCTCTTGCTCGACAACAACACGATCGGGTAAACACCCTTTTATAAAAGTTACAAGAGCCTCGCTAGATTCTTTCACACGCTGTTTAACCTTTTCAAGAATCTCTGGATAAAGGATATCTGATAACAGTGCATACTCGTAAAGCTTTGCAGGAGGAAAATCGCTCCAGTCTATTTCTCCTGGCAAAAGGGGTGCCTTAACCCAAGTAAGCTCTCCCTGAGAGTCCACGATATAATGATCGTGTGGTTCTTTCCCAGAAAAAAGAGCCTCTTCTACATCAAGCCCAATCTGCCCTGCTAATTCCGCCTTATCAATGTCAATTGTGTACCTCATTTGTTATCCTCTTTCCACTCTACATTTGTAGGCAGCCCTGTATTAGATTAGCGGCGCCCCCGTCACTCGCCCTATCGGCTCACCCACGCTTCGAGTTGGCCCGCCAGTGTCAGCACATCCTTGACGCTCGCTTGCTGGCCGCCGCTGGACAATATCGCCGTTGCCGTGTTCAAGGCTGCCATCCTGCCGATGCGCGTCTCCCGGTCTACGTTGCCCGCCGGTGTGGGTTCTGCTTCAGGACCGGCGGCCAGTTGCTCGCTGCTGCGCACGAAACCTGCCTTGTCGAGCCCAACGCGCACGCTCTCCCCTTCTGAGGGAAGTTCGGGCGCGGGGTTGGCGTACTTGGAGACATTCAGCCATCCATCGCGGCCAACAAGCTGGAAGCCGTGGCCGTTGATGCGGCTCACGGTGCCCTCGATGTATTCGGTTATCGGGTTGCTTTGCGTGGTCATCACTCGTTCCTCATGCCGGGGACTTTGCCCGCCCCGGCTCGGGCTTCAATTGCTAAGCGGCTGCGGGCGCCTGAATTGCTGCGGGGGTGAGTACGTCGATAATCTTCGCGCTCAGCCGTTGGATGCTGCCGAGCGCTTCCTTCAGTACCGTGCTATCGCGACTCCACGTCGCGACGTAGGGAAAAGAGCGCTCGCCGGAGTCGATCCCGAAGTGCGAAAGCACTACGTAGGCGACAGCTTCCGCGGTTGTCTCGCTGTCGGCGTTACTGTCGCGGTGGCCGCCGAGGTGGTGCGCCAGTTCGTGCGCCAGCGTCTTGACCATCTGGCGCATTGCTGCCCGCCGTACGACGATGCGGCGCTGCTGAGGCTGGTAATACCCCATCATCTCGCCGTCGAGCGAATCGGCAATCTCAACGGTCAAGCCTTCGGTCGAAGCCAGCGCTAGCAGGCGGTCGTAGAGTTCCGCGCCTTCGTTGCCGTCGAGCACCGGGCACTCGACCGATGGAAGCGCATCGCCTTCTGTTTGACTCACGTCGAACACCGCCCCGGTACCGAAGAAGAGACGGCCGTCGCCTGCTTCATCCTCACCTTCAACCTTGCGGCGCATCGGCACGATGATCCGGATGGCCTTCTCGCCTTTGCGCACCTGCCGGCCGAGCTGCTGCCACGTGGCATAGCCGGCGACGAAGGTAGCCCCCGGCCGCTGTGCATGGATCATCAGGACATTGCCGAATGAGTAGCGGTGAAAGCGGGCCTGCATATCGAGGTATTGCCGGAATGAATCGGAGTCCTGGATAGCGGCGACGGCCGCTTCCAGCCGTCGCAGCGCCTCAGTCCGCTTGTCGGTTTGGTCGGATTGCTGCGTGTACTTCATGGCTGCTCCCCTAGAACTCTGCCGAGGGGTAGCGCAATTCAGCAGCGCTTGAGACCGGCCGGGAGACCTTGGCGGTCTCCCGAGCCAGCCGGTTGCGCAGGGCTTCGACGTGCTTGCAGGAAGCGCGGTACTCGAAGCCCTTGCACGTGCAGGCCTCGATCCCGTCGCGGGCAACCAAGGTGTATCGCTCGACCGGATTGGACTTGCTGCGCGTGGTGTAGACGCCTGCGCGGCCGGGGACCGCGAGGATGTGCACGTGTTCCTCTCGTGCACGAGCGATGGCGCGAGCCTCGATCTGCTCGCGGGACATCGCGGACCGGGTAGACTGGCTAGGGGATGCGGTGGTCATATCACCCTTCTCCTTTGGCCGCCCGCTGGCTGGTACCCGGCGAGTGGCCTTCTCACTACTCCTATATGATATAGTGCGGCTAACCGTCACACAATGGGTTTTCCTCACAAAGATATGACGATTTGCAGCATCGCATCATGCGCGGTAGACTGAAGCCATGAGTGAGAAGGTTCCTCCAGAAATCAGCGCCTACATGCGCCGTGTAGGCGAGATCGGGCGGCAGCACCGCCAGCCGGTACCGCAGGTGTGCCCGGTCTGCGGTACGACGTTTGCGCGTCTGCGTCACGCTCGCTATTGCAGCCGCGCCTGTCAGCAAAAGGCGTATCTGCAGCGCAAGGCAGCAGACCGCGGCGTGAGCGGGGGAACGTCAGCACAACCAGCGCCGCCGGCGACTCCAGCAGCCAGCACCTTCCGGCCTAGGACCGCGCCACCAAGAATTCCGAGCGTGCACAGTCCCTAGCTCGGCCCGGTACACACAGCCAGTAACTGCGTGCGTGTTTACGTCGGGATATCTGTATCGCGGAAGCATAAGAAATGCCCGGCATGAGACCGACACGGCCGGTCACCCGCCCGTCAGGCGTTCACATCACGGGGCGTCGAGCTTCCTGTGCGCTAACGCCACTGCAGGCGTGAGGAGCATATAGCGGCGGATGGGCCGCATCCGTGGAGTTCCCAGGAAACGATCAGAGCGTTGGGGCCCCAGTTTGACGCACCGCTCCACCGGGGTTTAGGCCGAGGAAGCAAGTCTGGCGGGTCCCGTAGTACGCACGTTCGTTCGGGTATACAGTGGCGCGGGCTTGCCGGTGGCAACATGATCCTGCCGTCGTATTTTCAGGTGTCGCTTGAGCAGCGTCCGAGGTACGGCGTGGCAACCATGTGTTCGGGATGCAATGTCGAGTTGGCTCGCGCAGAGCAGTAGTGCGCGAACTGCGGATGCCCGGCGGCGCGTAGTCCTTTATCTAACATGTGCCTGAACCGGCGTCACCTTCCACTCCAGTCCCTGCAGTGACGAGGGGCCCATACTGCGCAGTCGAGGGGTGATGGGCGTACTGGCTTTGAGGAACACCCGCCAGCTTGGGCGCCGCGTCGCGTCGTCGCCGTCGGAACTGTGCAGCCGCGCTTCGAACGCATATACTTGACATCCGGACGACAGCCGGGCATACGATTCACTCTTCCCTCCGGTGGGACCTTGCCGATTGGCAAAGGAAAGCATCATCGCCGTTGGGCCCGACACTGGCTTACGGAGTCACGTTAGTCGGAGAGCCCGTCGGCCACCGGGTTCTCCGCAAAGGATGCGGGCAAGAGCCAGGGCAGACCTCCGCCGGAGCGTGCAGGTTAAAGCTCATAGTCTGAAGCGATAAGGACAATCGCAATGCACGGTGGAAGGGTTCCTGGTCTAACTGCGATTTACATCGCCGCCGCAGCAAGCATGGTGCTGGCGCTGACGGGCTTCCGCACCCCGACGGCCCTCGCTCGTCCTACAGATTCCCCAACCCCCCGACCGCCGCAGTCGAGCGGAACGATATTGATCACCTTGATTGCAGTGGAGGATCTCGGCCTACCGCTCGAAGAATTGGTGGGGACCTGTTCGGCACCGCAGCGGCCGATCGGACCAAGCTCATGGTGCGCTCAACCGGCAAGTAGGCACTTCGGTGATCAGCAGCAGTATGAGGGTTGGGCGATCGTGGACTACGCGAGCCAGACTCAGACCACGGCGCTGTTCGTCTCCCAAAACTTCGGTCCGGACCGAGGCCTCTGGACTGAAATCGGCCATGCGGACCTGCACGACTACGACGATCTATCCTTCGCCGGACATTGGCAGAACTTGGGTGACCTCGAATTCGCCATCGCCCAGTACTACACGAGGGGCGCCTATGCGCGCGAATATGGAGGATACTGCGGCTCAGCAGCTCTATTTCATTTCTGCGACGGTCCCCCGTTATTCTCCACCGACGGAGCGACGGTTATCTGGGGGTTTGGTATGGTTGCGACCGATGGTGGCGTTACGGCATTGATCAGCAAAGACAGGGAGGGTTGGCGAGCCTACTTAGTAGTGAGTGGCTCCGAATAGCTTGTATCGTCTGCCTGTGCGCCCCTACTGCCACAGTAACAGCTCCTAATACCGCTCCCAACCACTTCCTGCGACGAGATGACTGCTTTAACGACGTATATAGGCGGAGTAACGACTTTGGCGTCATCACACCGTCGTCCGAGAACCGCCTCGCGGGTGAGCGGACGACGCCTAGAACTGGTTCGCCGCTCGTGCGGCTGGTACTACTTCACCGCGTCAAGAATGCGGCGGCCCGACAACGAGCGATGTGCGACCGGCGCTGAGACGTAGTCGAGTGACTGGCCCGGTGATGCAGCAGAATCCGCAGAAAGGCCGTCCACGGACACACTCCCGCGCCGACCATTGATACGACTGTCGATCGTTCGCGCCACAACTATGGGCGTACTCAACGATCCCAGGCCGAATACGTAATCACAATCTACGACAACGACAACGTTGCCCCGTACGAAGATCTCAACGTAGTCCTCGGCCGGATCGCCGTCCGGCGTCGTCCATGAATACCTTACGGCGCGATCAATATCGCCGATAGCTTGCGTGCCGAGGTCACGGATGTTGTAGTTTTCAGGGTTGTCCCGAATGATCCCGAGTATGGCCGGTATGCCCCATTGGTAGGCAAACTCCGCGGTCCCTGTTGCTAGCAAATACTCATCGATAACCACAGCTTTGTTCGGGTCCGTTCCTTGAAAGAACCTCGCCTCATAGTCAGCAAGGACTGCGGAGCTTGCTGTCACTGACGGAAACTCCTTTTGGAGGGCATAACCTGGAATGTCACCGCTCTGGACAGAGCTGGCTTTCAGGCCGGCCCACGTGGTGATGTTTGTCGTGGCTGACACACGCGGCACAGCGGGCGGAGGTGCTGACGCCGCAGGCGGATTGGCGTCCCCCGAAGCACCTTGGCTCGAAACAGTCACTATAACCGTATCGGTCCCCGCCAGCCATGCCCCCTGACCCGGTGGGATGATAGAGGAGGATCGGTAGCCACCGGATGGCGTGTATAGCGTGACCTGATCAGCACCAGTCACCCGTGCTTCCGCAGTCCCCGGATTCCCGATAATCACGTACTGACCAGGAACGGGAGTGACGGTGAAGGTCGTTTGGCCATTCCCGAACGTGATGCTGCCCCCGCTCGGGAAGTTCGCCCAGTAGCCCCAGCCGCCATGCAGTGGCGAGTCCGCCGGAAAACTCTCATAGTCTGTGTCACCTGGCTGCATCGTGAAGATGCTGCCGCTCGCACCGGTGAGGCGCGATCCTTCCGGTCCTGCAACCAGGTTCCAGCCAGCGGCATAGGTGATGGCGAAGACATGTCCGGAGGAGTGGAGTCCGAAGAAGAAGAGCGCAGCGAGGATGGCCAGGCTAACCCGACGCATGGCGGGGTGCTCCTTGCGTTACTCGCCGGTCTGCCGACGCAGCACGTAATCCTTGCGCTTTTGTTAAAAGAATGTCAAGGATTTCCAGCAACTTAAACGCCGAGGTGAGCGAGCTTCGGTATCAAAGCCTCCGCAAGTTGGCTAACGTATTCAGCAACGTCGGCCGCGCTAACCGAATCGGTGCCGTAGCGCTGAATCAGTCTCGTGATCTCGCGCAAGTCTTGCGCGTCCTCAATAGACCCTAGGTGTCGCGTCAGCATTGCTATCCTCGTGGAAGCCACGCCGGGTACAATAGGTACGATGTATGCCTCCGGAAATGCGGCGGCGTAGCGTTCATAAAGCTCATTGATCCGGTCAACCACTTCGGGTGGCAACACAAGCGGTATCATAAGCAACTCTAGGTTGCATTTGCCATAGCGCACACCGTTTACCAGAAAGAGCATGACGCCTTCTTTATGGGTTATAAGCTTGGAGCGGAAGACTGCAAATCCACTGAGCTTGCTCCATAACTCGCGTGGAACGAGTGCATAGATCTGGTCTTGACGTTTGTCTTGCCTGATCAGCACGAATAGATGATATAACCACTCATACAGCGTCTTCATATGTACGGAGAGCTCCTGGACTATCTCGTCCACTTGTCGGACACGATAACCCCACTCTCCTTCCTCAAAGCTCGACGTACGCCGCCGGTGGCTCAGAGCTAATTCCGGGTGGTGGCTCAGGGCTACTTCCGGCTGTAGCCATATCCCACCTGTCTGGTCACCGTGGACGCCAATCCGGAAAAGCCTGTCAAGGCTGGCGCGGATAACGTCCAGAATGGTCGTAATTTCGCGAAACTCCGTAAGAATAAGCCGCTTTCGCAGATCGAGCGGATCAGGGCTGAGGCTGCTTTCGTGTCCGATCAGCGAGCGCCAGTGTGCGTGGAGTATGGCAAGGGTCTCCTGCAATGCCTTGCCGATTCGGTCGGCCTGGGGTTCGGGTTCGATCCATGGCGAGCTTTCCATGCTTTCTCCATCATCCGTTTCCGAGGGATTCCCAGTTGGCGAGGGAAGGCCCGGCGAAGACGGGCAGCCGTCCGGCTAGCGTAGGAACACACAACATTGGCCGCCTCTCAAGAAAGTACGGGGAACAAGACTCATTTCCTTGGCGTTGTTCTCCTCGACGCCGGAGGTGCATTGTGACAGCTTGAGAATCACCGATTTTGGACGTCCAGTGTACGACTGGCAAGGATGGCGACAGCGGCATGTAGCACTAGTTACGTGAGCATCGCTTGAACACGACGATTGCGATCAGCATTGGGTCCTCCCCTTTTGACGCACCGCTCCACCGGGGTTTAGACAGAGGAAGCACGTCTGCCGTGGCTCCCCGATAGAACAAACCTGGTGAATTCGTTAGTGTTATGTTACAATTCACAGACTTGGCTTGTAAGCCGACAATGCGCAGATTCCGGTTGGCCAGAATAGAAAGCGGGCCGCCTTGCGTTCCGCCATCGATTCCCTCACCGCAGCGGTGCTCACGGGTGGCGGTCCCGCGTCTGACTCGACCAGTGACGGCACAGTCCCGCCCATCTCAGCACCAGACGGAACGCGAGATGTCTTTTCACGGCTCCGCCGCTACTTGCTGCCGATCGCGGTACTTGCTGCCAGCCTCGCGCTGGCCTTCGAGCTTGCTGGTTGTGATTCGGGAAAGCCGACGCATAGCCAAGCCTCGAAGACCCCGGCCCCACCTCTGGGTGCCGCGACGGGATGGCTGATAGCTGAGCCGGACAGGGTCGAGTTCATCCAGTGGATCGACGCCTCTGGCCAGTTGCGCGGGCAGGTTCAGCTGGTATACCTGCCCGACGGCGGCTCGTTTGCCGTACTCACACAGAACTACCCCTTCACGGGGACGCACTCGGGCAACGATGTCAGCCTCTCGGTGGACCAGAGCGGGCACCAGAGCGTTACGTGGACCGGCTCGATCGCTGGCGACGCTCTGGTACTCATTTCGCCCGCCACGAGCGGGCTGTTGCAGACGACGACCTACCACCAATCGACGGTCGATGCCTACAACCAGGCAACCATTGCCTTTAAGAACTCCGTAAGAGCACGCTCCGACGTAGTCGGGGCCGATAGCGCGCTGACATCAGCGCTCTCCAAGCTGCACACGGATGCGGCAGCACTCGCCACGGACACCCGCTTCGAGGCCGTGACGAAAGGCTTCGATCCAAACTGGTCGGCGGTTCAGGCGGCACTTCAGGCAGAACAGTCGGCTGGACAGCAGCCATTCGACTGCGCACGTAGTAGCGAGGTCGGTAATCAACGCTCTGATGTGGGCCGTGCGCTCGTTAAACTGCAGTCCGACGACCAGGCCCTGAACGCGGCAGCGGGGAAAGTGTCGGCGGACATCGATGCAGTGAACACCGGTATTGCGACGGTGAAGACGGACCTGCAGACGCTGCAGACGGCGCTCAACCAGCCGATGGCGTCCGCAGTCACGGCCCGCAATTCGTCGGCTGCCGTATCCAGCGCCATGTCCGATGCACAGGGGCAGGTGGATGCATCCCAATCGGCGATGCGGTCAGCTCAGGACCAGTATGGTGGATATCTCGACAAAGGCACGGGTGCTGATAACCAAGCGGCACAACTCCTTGCATCGGTGTCTTGCCCCACGCCGCTTCCAGCCATCGCCGTGCCCGCTGCGTCCGGTAGCTACGCCAGGATCAGCGCTCCCGACGGCGTGAACGTCCGCGCCCAACCCGGCTCACCGAATCGTGTCGGATGTCTGATGCAAGGGGCTGTGATTCAGCTCACCGACGGGCCGCGCAGTGCCGCAGGCATCCAGTGGTATTACGCACGCGATTTCGGCTGGATCAGCAGCGATTACCTACAGCAGACTTCGCCGCCTTCGGCCGACGACAGCAGTCCGGAAGGCGCGGTGCGGGGTTATTATTACGCCATTGATAGCCACAACCTGGCTCGTGCCTGGAGCCTGACGAGTCGCGGATTCCAAGCTGCCAGAGGGAACGACTTCACTCGCTGGTCACACGGCTTCGATACCACCCGCTCGGTCATTCTTGAGCAGGTGCAGCCGCGGGGCACCTCGGTGGGAGTCGTCTTTGTTTCCGTGGATGCGGGGCCGGTTGTCAATCGTTGGGGTAGCTCATGGACCGCTGTACAAGAAAGTGGACGCTGGCGTCTGGAACGCAGTGACCCGTCCGCTCGTTTAGAGCTGTGCGGCTCGGCGGCACAGCCGAGCCAGCCTTCACAACAAGTAAGCGTCAATTCGGTAGCAGGTACCTGGGTCTTTACCGATGTGGTCAGGTACGGTGTCGGCACCGGTCAAAGCTTCACGTTCCGCGTGGTCCTGACGCAGGAGGGAGCACAGGTCCTTGGTAGTGGAGACGCCTTCTCGCTCTCTGGTGTGCTCAATGGTCGGACACTTCACGCCACCTATGGGAGCGATTCTCACAACACCTTTACATGGACGTTCGCACAGGACGGGAGCAGTTTCCAAGGCACCTACACCAACAGCAACGGCAATGGTGGTGATTCGAGTGGTCAACGCGCTTACTAGCTAGCAGAGAGATGTAAGGAAGCCTGACGGGAGAAGAAACGCATGTTGCGTCCCGCGATGATGGTCGTCACGATCTGTTGTTTATTTGCGACCACAGTTGGGGCGCCCCGTGCACGTGCGGACACGTCCGCCGACTTCACGGCATTCTCACGATCCTGGTACGCCCACGATTTCCGCATCGTCGTTGCGGAGGATGGCTCTTCGATTGCCCTCTACACAGCACTCGGCGGTAGCCCAGGATATAGCCTTATCGTCGAATTCAGCTCTGTGTCCGACGATGAAAGGACGGCGTACGGAAAAGTAGTCGTGAGTACCGACGAAGACCTCTATCGCTGGCTCTGGGGTGAGCCCATTAGCCTGACCTTCGCTAGTCCGCACAGCGCATATTTGCAGCAGTACGGAACGATCGTCTTCGTCTGTAGCTCGGGCTGGTCGTCGGAGGTGCCTCAGCCGCCGTGCGGGGCGTGATCACGACCACACCGACCAGCATCCCCGCGGCGGCTAATGCAAGTGATAAATACACCATCATCCACGCGTAATTTGAAGTTATCAATGTACCCGACACACGTGAGGGTTACTTGCGCAAGCTTGCAGATTTCGTAATCCAGAGGGCTGCTGGGGTACACTGGCCCATGGATACGCTTGGCTCATCCGCGATGCCTGTGACTCGGCCGCTAGGGGACATGCTTCAGCACGAAGTTGATCTCGCCATACCTGATACGGCTGCGCAGCGCATTCGTCGGCGTCACAGCGGCAACTTTGGGGTCAGATCAAATCATCGCCCTTGGGACACCACTATGATCAGGTCCATGGCTTTTGCCTGCTGGCAGCCCGTACAAAGTCCGGTTCGATCGACATTACAGCGGCGTAGAGAGATAGCTCGCAAGTCGGATGTCACCGTCGCCAATTCGTTTGCTGTCGTGCCGTAGATGCTGCTGTTGGTCGGCGATGTCATATCGGTCGGCGGCACAAGGAGAATTGAAGTGGAATTGGCTCACGCCTCGAAGCGAGTGGCACGCGCTGCAAAATTCTGGTCAGTCGCTCTGGTACTCTCTGTATGCGCGCTACTTGGTGTCAGCGCGATGCACGCTGAGCCTGCTAGGGCGGTCGGTTCTTGGCAGGCGATTCGCGACATGAGTACTGCCCGAACAAGTGCAACAGCTACGACTCTTCTCGACGGCCGGGTACTAATTGCGGCTGGCGACGATGCCGCGAGCCAGCATTTGCGCTCCGCAGAAATTTACGACCCGATTCGAGGCGCCTGGAGTAGAACCGGTTCTCTAAATGTCGCTAGAACTTTTCATACCGCGACACTGCTTAACGACGGCCGTGTACTTGTCTCCGGCGGTGTGATTAAGCTGTTCCCCCTATCCGATGAATCCGACCTGGATTCTGCTGAGGTCTACGACCCAAGCAGGGGGATTTGGACCATGACAGGGAGCATGAATTCGGCGCGTGCCTTTCACACTGCCACACTCTTACGAGATGGCCGTGTGCTTGTCCGCAGCGGGCCCGACGCGGAGACCTGGGATCCTTCTACCGGCTTATGGACGCTCACAGGCCCAATTGTGAAGGGTCGGTATGACTATACCGCGACGCTACTAAACGACGGTAGCGTTCTCGTCGCTGGCGGAATTGTCCGAATGGTGGGCGAGCTAGCGTCTGTGGAGGTCTTTGATCCGATCACCAATTCATGGTATGAGACGGGCTCGATGCTAAATGGGCGTGATGGCCATGGGGCTGCATTGCTCCCTGATGGTCGCGTGCTTGTCGTGGGGGGCTCGTCCAATAGTCAAAGCTTCGGGGACACGGGGTTTGGGGCGTCGACGGAGATCTTCGACCCATCGACTGGACTTTGGTCCGCAGCCGATAACATGCTCTCTTCGCACGTATTGGCTAACGTGATTGCGCTGCCGAACGGCCAAGTGCTAGTGGCCGGTGGTAGCGGTTTGGATGGTTACCTCGGATCGGCCGAAATCTTTGATTCCCGCACAGCTCTTTGGTCTCAAGCGGGCTCCATGAGTTCGGCTAGGATCTTCTTTGCATCGGCGCTGATGCAGGATGGTCGCGTACTTGTCGTTGGAGGATCCACAGCAACAGGTAAGGTGGTAGCCACAGCAGAGGTATTTACGCCTGGCTAACAGAGCGTCGAGTTGACTGGCCCCGTGACTGTTGCGCCTGTGCCACCGGCGATTGACAGAGTCAGGGTAGTTTACCAGCACTGCCCCATCAGGTTCTGTGACTAATCCGCGCCACTACAGTCATGAACCGTTTATTGGAAGTGCGCGACTGCGAATCTGATCGCGCCGCCCTGCGCTACGCGCTGCGGGCTCGGCTCGTCTTTACCCCTCGTCTCCCCCTACACCCCACCCGTGTTAGATATAACCGCATCTTGCGGTTTACGGGGTACGCTGCGTCTACTGACGTCATCCGGGGCCTGAATCTTTGTGTTCGCGAACCCCGCCATGCCGCTTCGCGTCTGGCAACGGGGACAATACGGCAAGCTGAGCGAGGTACGCTGCGACCGATCTGGCGGGTATGCGGGGCGACACGTATAAGCGTCGCTCGAAGGACGGGATCCATCCACCCGTGTCCCCGTCCGGCCGTCCAACGGGTCGGGACTGCAGACCCTTGGCGAGAAAGCCGCGTTGCTCGTACTTCGTAATGCAGCGCGACACCGTGTCATCCGAGACGCCAATGCTAGCGCCAATCTCGCTCAGGGAGACAGAAGTCCGGTTACCACCCCGCACCGCAAAGTGACAAGCGAGCGCAATCCCGACCAGCTTCTGAGTCGAGGAAAGATGTGCAACCGCCAGCATATCGAACAACTGGCTGAGCGTATCGGCCGCTTCCTCCGAATCGCCCGTAAAGCTTGCCGTAGCAGTGATACTGACGAGTCCCCGACCATCGCGGCGGTAGGTCGCATGCACGGTTTCCATAGCTTTTGCGATCGTGGCCTCACCGTACGTTGAGCCATCGGCGTAGTGTGATTCATCCCACTTGGCCCGCATGAGCCCGGACTCGCGCATGAGTCCATCCATCCTGGCGGGGTTGCGACCGGTCCAAAAGGCCAGGTGGCTGCACATCGCCAGGTCCGCTTCATTCTGTGAGCCGTACTTTTCCTGCCAATTCCCGCGCCAAAGTGCTTTGATTTCGTTGCCAGACCGCGAAGCGAACATGCGCTGAGGCAGGTCGTCGTCAGCAATATCGACGGCGGGTGCCGGTGAATCAGCGTTCTCCAAGTCCGCCGCAGTATAGCGGCGGTTCGACTGGCGCTTTGCTTGCTCGCCAAAGGCGGTGAACGCTGAATGGATGGCCGCCATGCGGTTGCTGCAGTCGGCGATGTTGGTGGGCGTTCCTGGCAGATGATTCGAAGTAATGGTTACAAACCGCTTGTCGTCGTAGCGTTCGAACCCACCATTCTTACGTGGACCCGGCGGCAGCACGCCGCGGCCAATCACGCGGAGCCCCGTACCCGAAGGCGAGACCTCGGTGTATGTGTCGCATAACAGAACGGCGGCCTCGGCTTCCGGCGTGATCTGGCCGGTTTCGGGGTCACGACAGTGGTCAATGTCACCCCCCCAGAACGGATCGCCCTCTGTCAGTACGAAGCCTACACCGTCATGGCCATGCTGCAAGCAGGCCAGGCGTACCTGGGCATATGAGCCCCAGGTGGTCGGGTCACTGACCGAAGCCCGCTGCCCGGTCTTGGGATCGTAGGGCACCTTGGCGGGCTTGGCGCTGCCGGGGCGAGCCTCCGACCGCCAGGTGACGAATTGTTGATATTGAGCAAGTTCTGCAATCCCGCCGAATGGCGGGGATGCGAGGCGAGCATCTCGCGGTGGACCATCTAGGGCGGCGAATGATGTGCGGGTCACTGCGTGTGCCTTTCTTGCCAAACGCTAGACAAGCATTCGAGGCGCGGCCGAACAAGGAAGAGGCGACCTGCCGTCGTGGGCTGGGTGATGCGGGTCTGTTGGTGGCGCTAGAGAGTAAGGTTTCCGGTGTATAGGCGCCGCCCGTCCATGAGGCGGCCCATGCCATGCTCGCAAGATGCTACTGTGGACTGCTTTGCGCGTCGAACGGCGGACGAAGGGTACACGTCAATGAGGCCGGTGCACTGGAGCACAGCATTGCTTTTCGCAGGGCGGGCCTCACCCCACCACACGTGCACTGTGACGGTAGAGATGCCTTCTAGCGGCTGCGGCCCAGAGTAGAGGCGGTGGGTTAAGTCAGCATTTCGGGTGGGTGGTTTATGGCACTGTGCAGATGCGAGGCCTGCACCTTTACGATCGCTGGGCTCTCGTCTATTGCCTTCACGACTTTAGCTCGTGGTCCAGGTGCTCTAGGACGAGACCGACCCACGCCCGCAATGGCCAATCCGGATTGCCGCTGCGAAAATCTGACAAGGTAATCTCTGCGGTCGAGGCGAGATACCTGCTCACCGTCCAGCTAAGCTTCTTCAGCCACCGCCGCATCGCTCCCGGCGTAACGGGTTCTCCCCACGGCGGCAGCCGCACCCCGCGTTCACTCGCGAGCTTTCTCCAGGTGGGTTCGTCGAGAAAGTCCCGTCGCAGCCGCGATGCCTTCCGGCGAGCCGCGTTCGCGGCTCGCGCCGTAGCAGCTTTGCTCCGAACGGCAGCAAGCCTGGTATTTCGTTCTTCTTCGGTCGTCACCGCGGGATTCTGTTGTTTCGCTGTGCACCTGGACTTACAACTTGCGTTGTCAAGCCGTCCATCAATATCGCGATTCGGGACGCTGTGTGGCACCGGAGGCGGCGCCGTTCTGTCGCTCTGCCACGACGATGATGTCCCTGCCGCAATTTCCCGCGGAAGGTACGGCCATCGATCCTCGCGACGAACGGAGCAACCGGTACTTGGGCCTGCGGATGATCTGCAAGGTTTTCTCATGGCTAGTTAATCCTTCATTACTGCCGTAGTCACGGCACCACCATTTCAGACGTTCCACGGGAATGTACGGTAAAGATTCACAACGGTGTCAGCGTGATCCCCTACATCTTCCTGAATGCAACTAAATCACTATTATTGTTCCATGACTGCGATACCCACTTCTTTAGACGGCGTAATGCTATTGGAATCGGATACAGGAGTAGTTATAGCGACGAGCGAGGCGACCCATGCTTTCAGGGCTTCTACTGGGATGCGTCGCTTCCCACGCGATCTGAGCTGAATGCTCGGAATGTCACCGGAGACAACACGTGCAGCGAACTCGTTATAAGACATACGACACAAGCGTGCGGCTTCCTCCATCGTGTAGACAAGGGGTTCATAGTCGATATGGTTCATCGTCATCATTACCTTAAATCGTTCATGTTCTCGCTATATTCTTCCACGTTCGTACACCGTTGTCCCGAATTAGGGCTCATCAGTTCTCAACGCAGTTACTTAGCTTGGTAGCAACGGATGTCCGTGACCGTTGGCAGGGCAATATCGGGTACGGGATCCCGGCCGCTCCCCTGACTATGCATCGCCTGCAGCACTCGGCTGCCTTGCAACAAACTGGTAGAGGCTCTGAACTGGGATTAATCGTGCCGCACCCAGGCGGATGGACTCAATTTCCCCCGCCTTGAGCAATTCGTATAGAAAGCTTCTCGATATACCAAGTAACTTCGCCGCCTCGGTCGGTCGGACCGCGATCTTATCCATAGGCGTCTCCTAATGAACACACAAAAACCGATGTGCTCACAGCGTACGGGCTCATGCCTGCCAAGTCAGGCCGAACTCGCTCGAAGTAGATCGAAATGGGCCGAATTGGTGAGAGTTATTTCTCTGGTACGGAAATAAGAGAAGCCCAACGGAGGATCACCGCTGGGCGGTCAAGCAGGTGGGTCGGGTACCCGGCCGTGTGGCGTTGCAGCATGTCCTTTAGCTGTGTCCTCGTGGAGCACCCCATGTCGCCCACCACTTCTTCCCAGCTCGGAGCTTTGCCCCTTCGCTCCTTCGCCGCTTCGCAATGCCGGACGTACCCGGCGCAGAACTGGCAGGTTTCCAAGTGCGTGAGATCATCCGGTGGTCCCGATGGTCGTGGCTGTCGTCGCTCACCGTGCGTATGGGCCTTCGTCAGGGCGTGCCCAAAGGTCGGAGGGTTGTAGTCGCTCGGCATAGCGGGGCGGGCTTCCTCGTCAAGCGGTACCGTTACCCCGTCGTCATCATGCCAGCGTCGGCTTATCTCGCCGGCATTGAGCCGATCCGAGAAGAGGAAGCGCGACCCCCCATCCTTTGCCATTTTGAAGGCGCTGTAACAGTGTGGGCATACCTGATGAATCTGGGTTTGGCCGGATCGGTCGGTCCAAGTGATGGGGGTCTGGGTTACTTCGCTGGTCAGTTCGTTGCAGCACGGGCAGCGCACCTGCCGAGACGGTAATTCCCCCGATTGTGCGCCAGTCGGAGGCGTTGTCATAGCGAGGTTGCTCCTCTTCGCCGCTTGCTCGCTGCCTGGTTGGCCGTCGCTGCGAGGCACTGCTGGGGCCGGTATTTCGCCCAATTATTCTACGCGCCTGGCGCCGATATATGAACATCCGTTCATGTAACGAACACTGTGTTGCTATGTACCAACCGATATTCTGTACCAACCTGTGTACCAACCGGCATGGACTTTTGTGGATGGCGATGTACAATTTGGAGCAAGACCACGCGTGCATGGACGCCTGTGGACGGGCCTCACGTCATTCGTAATGAGCGGGTCGGGGGTTCGAGTCCCTTCTTCGGCTCCATGATTTAGGCGTGAAGCCCGCCAATTCTGGCGGGCTGTGCTTTGACCGCCGCGCATATGTGTCAGCGCGGAGCAACACCTTGTGGGGCTCCGCGCTGACAGTCGCTACTGCGCTCAAGCGCTCAGCGCCTCTTCCAACGCCCGCGCGCGTGTCACCCAGCCGGTCATGCCGAGGGATCGGAACTGCGCCCCGGCCGCGCCCAGCAGCGACCCGATACGGGTGAGGTCCGGCGAGCCCGCCCGTTGGAGCGCGAGCGCCTCGTCGTAGTCCACGGTCGCACGCAGCGGGCGGCAGCCCTGTGTTTCCAGCTCCTCCCGGGCCCGCTTGAACCACCCCTGCGCCTCTTCCATTCGACCTTGCAGGGCGGCCAGCCAGCCGAGCGAGAGCGCCCCGTTGCGCATCGGGTGGTGGAAGCCGGGGTCTACCACTCCCCGTTTAATGTTCTGCTCGATCGTCTCGATGTGATCGGTCCGCCCCAGCAGCCAGAGCGATGCGGCCATGCTGCACGCGAGCGACTGATAGTTGCCGACACCCACCGGTGCGCGATCCAATGCCGGCAGTACAGCAGGGAACAGCGCCAGCGCCTCATCCGCTCGGCCGAGGCGCGCCAGTGCGGCCATAGTCAGTGCGCCGACGACAGCCTGTACCCAGGCGCGCTCGGGCGCTCCGTCCGCCATCGATGACTGCAATTCCGCCAGCCATACCTCCCAGCCGACGTCGAGCATCAGGCAACGTTCAGCCCGGTACCCGCCGAGCTGGATCGCTGCGTTGCTGACGCCGGGGACACGCTTGCTCAACGCCACTCCCCGTGCATAGGCGCTTTCGGCTGCGCCCAGGTGGCCGAGCACGAGTTGGCAGCGGGCGACTTGGGCAAGGTTTGCCCCCGCCTCGTTGATCCGTCCCTCTGCCTCGTTTCGGGCAGCGAGGGCCTCCCAGATAGCCAGCGCCTCGCGGTACTCCCCGAGCAAGAATGTCTTTATTACGGAGAGCTGGAAATCGTCGCCCGCACGCTCCAGCACCGGGAGGCGGAGCCGGATCCCCGCCGCCGACGCATACGGCCGGTAGAGATTCATGACCCCCACATCCACCGGCTGGCCATCCGTTATTTGCCACACGGCCTCCCGTTCGGGCGTCGCCACGACTAGGCCGATGTAGGCGGGATCCTCAGCGTCGCGGCGGTCGAGATCCAACGTCTTGAAGTACGCCCAGGGCACGTCCCGCCGGTCGCCCGCGTAGCGCAGACCGTCCGCGGCCAGGCTCCACGCTGCGCGGACGCTCCCCGCCTGACCGAGTGCGACCGCCACGTCGCGAAGATAAATTGCCGCGGCTGTGTCGCCTTCGTCCGCCGCGATCAGCGCCGCGGCGTGACGGGCGGTGGAGGCCGCTTCTTCAAACTCCAGCAGCCAGGCGAGCGCCAGCGCCAACCGCGCGAGTAGGCGGGCGCGGCGGGGGTCCCCCTCCGGTAGCAACTCCAGCGCCCAGCGGAGCATGGTGACGGTTTGTTCCCAGGCCGCCCGCGCCTCCGCCCGCTCCGCGGCGAGCAGGGCATAGCGTACGCCGCGCTCGGCGCCTGCTATCGCCGCGGACTCGTGGTAGTGGTAGGCGAGGTCGTCGACCACGGTCGCCACCCGCGCCCCCGCCGGCCCGGCCGGCTCACCCTGGAACGCGTCCGCCGTTCCCGTGTCGCCGGACCCGCCTTCGCCCCCGGATGCTCCCATGTAGACCCGCTCCAGCGCCTCGGCGATCTGGCGGTGCAACCGCACGCGGCGGCTGGCCGAGAGCTCGTCGTAGAGCGTGCGGCGAATCAGGGCGTGGACAAAGTCATATGTTTCGCTGCGCCCGTCGGCGGTGCGCAGCAGTTGGGCGGCGAGCGCCTCGTCGATGCAGTCCAGCAACCGCTCCTCGTCCAGCTTCGCCAGTTCCGCCAGCACGGCGAAGCGGAACCCGCCGGTGAAGACGGACGCCAGGCCGAGAACGCGATTGGTTTCCTCGCTCAGGCGGGAGAGGCGCTTGCCGACCACGTCGCGAACGCCCTCCGGTATGCTCATGTGCTCCACGCCGCCGACGGTGCTCACCCAGAGTCCGTCGCGGCGTTCGATCACCCCCTCCTCCTGCAGATTCAGCAGCACCTCGCCAAGGAAGAAGGGGTTGCCCTCCGTCTCCCGATAGAGCACATCGACGAACGGCGCTGCCACCGCGTGGCCGGCCAGCTCGTCGAGCATCCCTTGCACCTGCTCGCGCCCCAGCCCACGCAGGAGAATGCGCTCGAACCCGCGTTCGCGTCGCAACGTGGTGAGCGCCTCTGCCAGCGGATGCCGGCGGTCCAGGTCCACATCGCGGTAGTTGCCCACGATCAGCAGCGGCGCGGTGACGGCGAAGCGGGCCACATGGCGGAGCAAACCCACGGAATCCCGATCGGCCCAGTGCAGGTCATCCAGCACCAGCACAACCGGACGCGTCCGCGCGGCGGCGAGCAGAAGCTGCGTGACGGCGTCGTAGAGGCGGAAGCGCTCCTCATCCGGGCTTATGGGAGCGGGAGGGGACACGTCTGGCAGCACGGCAGCGACCGCCGGCACGAGGCGGGCGATGGGTGGGGCGCCCGGGCCGAGCTCCCGGGCAAGCTGGTCCGGTTCAACACTCCGGACATACGCGGAGAGCGCCTCTACCCACGGGCCGTAGGGCGGCGCCCAGTCGCCCTCGTAGCAACGGCCCCAGAGCACGACGGCGCCGGCCTCGCGGGCATGCTCGGCGAACTCCTGTACGATCCGGGTCTTGCCGATCCCCGGCTCTCCGGCCACCGTTACCAGCCCGCCGCTCCCCGCGACGGCCTGGTCGAAGCGCCGGCGCAGCGCCTGCAACTCCGCTTCTCTGCCGGCAAACACGCGCTCCAGGGAAAGTGACTGTAGCGGCGAATCCGTCGGGCCGGGGCCGGTGACGTCGGATGCGCTCTCGACCGGCACCACGCCTGCGGATTCAGTGGGCGGTTCGAGCGGGCCGGCAACACCGAGACGGGCGAGCGCCTTGAGCAGGACGGGCAGCTAGACCTGTTGCGGCAGGTCCAGGACCTCCACCCACTGCCAGCCTTCCAGGAAATAGAGCACGTGCTCCGGGAACTCAACCGGTTCTAGCAGTACGGGCACATACGCCCGCTCAAACCGCCAGGCGAGCTGGATCTCTTGCTTGACATTGCGCGACTGCATGGCGGCGTTGCTGCAGAGGATGAGTAATGCCGCACAGCCTTTGATGCCCTCCACGATCTCGCTGCCCCAGCTGCTGCCGCCGGCGATCGCCTGCTGGTCGAGCCAGCACGGCACGCCTGCCGCCTTCAACGTATCGGCAACGTGAAGCGCACGCTCACGATCTGCCGAGGCGTAGGAGAGGAAGACATATGCCACTGATGTGGCGGCCTGGCCGGCCATGCCGTGCCCTTTCCTGCGGGAGCAAATTAGTCACGTCAGCCGGTCGGACCCGATCACGGCGGGCGGCGCACCAACTGCCGGGCCGTTGCCAGCATAGTCCGGTGGCGAACCGCCGGCAATGGAAGTGCACCACGGCGCAACCGAACCTTGACCAGGTAGAATGACCAACGGCGCAGCATGACCGGGCGCACAGCCACAGTGCCGTCGGGCTTCGGCCCAAAGCAACGGCCCTTGGCCAGCACAAAAGGCCATCCGTCAACGTTTTGCGCAATTCGCGCAGGAGATAGCCCGCCCGATCGCCCGGCGGTGGAAACCGCGGGCTTGGCTAACGAAACCGGCCTGCGCCGGTTGGGCCAGTCCGCGGCGGCGGACTTCGTCTGCTGAGCCCGCGACTTCAGTCGCCGGGCGGCGCGCGCGAACAGCCGTTGTTCTAGGGCGTCGTTTCCGCCTCCAGGAGCGCAAGGAAGGCATCGGCGTTCACGTGCAGGCTCAGCTGGTGACGGGCGGGAAGCGCCGAGCGCTCGTACCGTAGTTTGCCTGATAGCGAACTCATGTCGAGCAGCGACTCCATCGACCGGGCACCGTGCAGATAGGTATCTACGTGTAAGAACGCTCGCACAATGCCGGGGTCAATGCTCGGTCTGCCCGCTGTAAAAATCTGAGGTGCCCGCTGACGCAGCATCGCCCGCAGCATCAACGCCCGCCGCAGTACGAACGCCTGATCGGCGCTATCGGCGGGATTCGGTCCAAGCACGTCCACGTAGCCGCGCAGCCGGCTGAGAAAGTCGGTTGCCTTCGCCCCTGCAATCTCTGCTGCCCGCGCCTGGAAGCTGGCCATCGTGGCATGCGTGCCCCCGGCAAAGACAAAAATCGCCGCACCGATCGGGTGTGCCGTGCCCCCTTCGAAAAAGACGCCATCCTGCATCGGCGCGAGGAACGAGGCCAGCCAGCCGAGCTCGCGTCCACCCAGCACCGCGTCGAACTCATCCCAGAAGACCACCGGCAACCGGCCTGTCACAGTGCAATCGCGTACCTGTTGCAGGGCACGTGGTAGTTCATCGGACGTGCCCATCTGCGAAAGGTTGAACTCCAGTACGGCTACCGGCGACGTTGCGGAACCCCAGGCATGCGCCATTTGCGTTATTGCAAACGATTTGCCCGAACCGGGCGTGCCAAATACAGCGATGCTGAGTGGCCGTTTGCCACTGCCTTGCTCGACGTATTCGCGCATGATCGTGCGCACACTGCGGATGCTCTCAATCTCCGTGCGGTCCATCGAGGACCAAATGCCCATGCGCTCAAGAGGAAGGTCACGGCCGGCCGCCTCCTCGCCATCCAGCAGAATGCTCCGTGCTGCCGCGGCGTACCCATCGGGGAACGCTGTCGCGAACATGTTCCACTGCTCGTCCTCCGGTATCGTGACCGTGTGGAAGGTGTCGTCGTCCGCGTCACCGCGGAGTACGCGGGCTGCCTCACGGCCCGGAAAGCCTGATCGAGCGCCCTCTGGTTCGTCCACTTGCAGAAAACCGCGCACGTGCACCAGTCGCGCCGCCTGCAGGCCCCTCGCCGCCGCCTTCGCCCATGCTGGCTGGTGTGGCGCGCATGCACAAGCGTAGGCGAGCGCGGTGGTCATGGCGACGCCCAGCCCGAGTGAGCCACCGGGACGGTGCCGCTCCCAGTCGCCCTCCTGATGAGTGGGGTCAAACACCATGGTGGAGGAGCCCTGGGGTTCGATGATCACCGCACCGCTCAACCCCAATGTAACGACTACCCGCGCGACGGACGCCAGTTCCGGTCGGTTTCGCACGGCGCGCAGCACCTCGCTGCTTGTCCGCTCCCACGACAGCGGCTGGCCGACGGCGGCGTACTCCTTGCGCAGATCGGCGACGGTAAGCAAGACCGTCAGCCGCTCTGGACAGCGGCGTATGAGGGTTTCCCAGAGCGGTCCACCAGCAATCGGATTGGTGATCCGCAGGACGATGTGCGACGGGGGCGGCAGCTCTCCTCGGAGGCAGGCAGGCCACGCCATCGGGTCGTTCCGAAAGCCAAGGTTCGTGTCGTCGATCACCAGGCAGGTCGGTGACGTTGCCTCGGCCTGGGGCTCAGCAGGCGCATTGTCTGGTGTACCGTGCTGTTGCCCGACGAATTCGCGGATGCGGCAGGCACGCTGCGTGCTGCCGGCCTCTGCCGGGAAGCTGTCCCAGACCGTAAAACTACGCGTGAGAGGACTCTGCTGAGGGTCGAGCATGGTTTGCTGCGACAGGGTAATGCCGTGCACCGAGACCCGCGTAGGTGCGCCCTGCTGCCCGGCGCACATCTGTGCCAGGAGACCGCTCAGGAAGGCCGTACCTCCCGGCGCCGCCACAATGCGGACGGGGGTTGTGGACTCCCACGCGGCGCTGCTCCGGTCCTGGTTGCGAGCGGCACTCACCAGCATCCAATCTACCGTCGCATCGCCTACGACCTGAATTGTGGCGTCGGGCAAGTCGGGCATCGCTGTCAAACTCCCATGACGCGGGTTTGTTCGCATGGTGAATGCAATTGCGGCCCCTTCCGGCGCAAGGTCTGTGGAACCTTGCATCGATCATGGTACGGTGAGGCGGGGGTGATGGCCACCCATCGCCGCATGGAGGAGCGGGTGCCCATCGAAAGGACTTCGCCGCTGGGGGCCGGAACCGCGGCCTCTGTCCCTGCCTTTCGAATCGGTGTGACCGGCCACCGGCCACCGGGACTCGAAGCTGCCGACCTGCCCCTGCTGCGGCGGCAGATACGCATCTGCCTTGAGCTCATTCGGCGGGAGTTGACCCAGTCCGCCGCGTCTCCTGCCGGGCTAATTATCGTCTCGCCGCTTGCGGAAGGCTCCGATCGCATTGTTGCCGAAGAGGGGCTCCTGCTGGGTTACGCGCTGCACGCACTGCTCCCGTTCCCACGCGAGCAATACCTGCAGGATTTCCCGACCGCGGAGTCTCGCCGCGCCTTTGAAAGACTGCTTGCAGCCGCTACTGGCGTGGTCGAGTTAGCCGGCAGGCGGCGGCAAGCACCCGTCGAGACGGACGCGTACGTTGCCGTTGGACGGCGGCTCGTCGCGGAGAGCGACCTGCTGCTGGCCGTGTGGAATGGGCAGGAGGCAAGCGGGGCAGGCGGTACGGGGCAAGTCGTGCTCGACGCGGTGCATCAGCATTTACTCACCATCTGGATCCGAGCCCGTCCCCCACACGCCGCCAGCCTGCTCGACGAAGACCCCCGAATCGGCGTCCGCACATACCCCCTGAGCGATTTACCGTCACGGCTGCGCAGCTATCGGCCGCCCGATCCTGCCGACGAACGGTGAACGGTTTGGCGTGACCTATGCCAAGCCGGGCCTCAATATTGCCCGGCTCCGCGAGTTCCCCGGCGTGATTGGCCGATGACGTGGACCAGGCTGGCAGGAAACCGCGACAAACGGCGCTCCAACGGACGATCACAACGATGGCGGGAGAGGTCTCCGCCGACATTATCAGCGGGAGCCATTGTTCGTGGAAGCACCAGAGCCCCGCACGTTCTACCGAGTGGTAGAGAGCGACCCTCCCACGTTACGCGACTTCATGTCGTATGAAGCACTCGGTAAACCGCTGCGCAAGCCTCGGCCGACGCCGGCCGAACTTGCATCATGGCGTGCCATCTCAACCTACATCACCGACGAAGCTGCCCGCACTCGCGCACTCGAAAATCGCGAGCTTGGCTTTCCCATCGGCGACTTCATCGCGCGATTGGTTCTCGTGGAGGACGCGTTCGTTACGCGGGGTCCAATTAACAGGAAAGGTCACTGCGACCTGACGGGTGACCCCGCGGACTTGCTCGCCGCGGTAGTATTGCCAGTAGCGAGGGTTTAACAGAACGCGCGAAACGGGCAATACTGAGAAGGTCAGCCATGACTTACGAACTTTGGGACACCGAGAGCCACAACGTAATCGGCGACTTTGACTCAGAGAATGAGGCGCTGGCGGCTGTCTTGGAAGCCGTGGAACTAAACGGTGAAGAATCTGTGTCGATGTTCACCCTGCTCGCCGCATACGATGATGGCTCTGTGAAGGGTATTGCTGGCGGTAGGAAGCTAGTAGAGCTCGCTCGTCAGCACCACGCGATGTCTACCTGAACAACCGCGTTCGATGGCCAACACACGCCCGAAGCTGCGGGTCCGGGCGTGTGCGCGTGTGATGGCGTCCGCATCCATCCCCTGACCGATTTACCATCGCGACTTCGAGGCGTACAGCAGGCTGGTCCGGCCGCCGGCGAGTAAACGGTTCTGTGCTGTCCCCGTATCAGGGGGAGGTGACGGCCGGGTCGCGGCGCGTGCCGGCGATGATCCCGACGATCAACACCCAGATCACAAGAGCGAGTGCCGCGCTGAGCGCGAATAGGTGCGTTCAGTTTCTTGTCATGCGCGGGACTTGTGATCGGCGAGGACTGCATCGATTGCGTGCCGGGCGCTGACGACGCCTGCGGGGTTCGTGTCCAAGTAGTACGGGACGAAGATCAGCGCCCAGGAGAGTGCCCAGCCGCGACCGCGCGCCCACGTCGCGTCATCGACCCGTATCGCTGCGCGGAACACCTTCCGGCTTTCGCCGGCGAAGAGCGTCCAGGCGACCATCAGGTCGCAGGCGGGATCTCCCACGCCCAGACCACCGAAGTCGATCACGGCGCTCAGACGGCCCCCTTCGACCAGCACTCGCATTGTCCGTCCCAGCGGAGGGGACCGGCTCGATGGGGAGGTCCGCCCACCCTGGGAACTGCGCGATGAGCAACCGGCGCACCAGCGCTACGTCGGTCACCACTTCGTCGGCGTGCATTTTTCGAGCGCACACGCGCATCTCCTTGTTCTAGACCCGCCGCCGGAGGTGCAGCAAGTACTCTTTGCGGTTGAGGGGATTATTGTCCGACCGCGGCCGGGTCGGGATCGTGCTCCGGACCGGTTCGTAATGGTCGAAGGCGAATTCCAGCACGCCCTCGCCGCGGGTCAGCCCGCGCAGCTCTTGCTGCAACTCGTGCACCCGGTCAGCCGGTATCTCACCCTCCAACACTGATGACGAGCCCCGCAGCATTGCCGTTTGCGCAATAGCGCCGAGCCGTGCCAGTACGGGCAGGACCGTTCCGAGCGTATCTGCCGGCGCCTCGAGCTGGAAGTGGTGGATCGGCTCGTACACCTTGGTGCCGGCCTGCTGCAGTGCGCTCATCAGAACCAGGGGCGTCAGACTGCGGAAGTCGGCGCCCGTGCTCGACATGCTTTTGTCGAAGGGTTGGTGGCCGTGGCTGTGCCGCGGCGCATAGCCGGAATGTGTCATGGTGACCGTGCAGTCGGTGACCTGCCATCCGTAGAGCCCCTGGTAAAGCGTCTCGTGCACGGTGTCCTCGACGGCTTTGAAGAACGCAAGCGGCATCGTACCCAACACATCGTCTGCCAGCCGGAATTCCACGCCGCTGTTGAGCGGAGCCGGATCGATGCGCAGCCCGACGGTGGCGAGGAATGGATTGGGCGGCGTGCGGATTGTCTCGACGGCCGCGCCGCTGCCGATGAGCCGTTCAATGCAGATCGTGATCGTGTCGCGGAATTCGACCTCGATGCCAAAATCGTTCGCCAGCGTTGCCTGGATGACCTCCTTCTGCACCTCCCCATAGAGGGAGACGAACGTCTCCTGCCGGAGATCGTCCGTTTGGAAATTATCCCCGCCGGCCGGCATTCGAGGAGGGAAGCTGCTGGGTTGCCGGCGAGTCCCGGTCCGCAGATTGATCAGCGGGTCCTGCTCCGCAAGCTGTGTGAGTGCGACGTGCAGCGCGCCGCGGTCGGCGGCGCGGCAGGGAACAACCACCGTTTCCAGCGTCGGCGGAGCGAAATGATGACGCTCCGCGGTCGTCTGCGAAATGCCGATCGCGTCGCCGATCTGGATATCGCCAAGGCCCCAGAGCTTTCCAATCTGCCCCGCGGTGACCGCTGCACGCTGGACAACCGAGCCACGGTCGAGGACCTTGATCGCGGTGACCTTCGCCTCGCGCGACCGACCGAAGTGCAGCCGGTCGCGCGTGCGTACGGTTCCCGAGAACAGACGCACATACGCGATCTTCTCCCCGGCCGGACTGCGTTCGACCTTGAAGCAAGTGCCCGAAATGGGGCCATCGGGATCGCCTTCGGTTGCAGGCAACAGCTCGGTGATCCCGGCGATCAACGAATCCACGCCCGCACCCGTGACCGCCGAGCCGAAGAATACCGGCTGCACCAGCGCCTGCCTGGTCTGCGCCGCAAGCTGGTCGCGGAGTTGGCGGTACGGGACGATTGCCTCGTCATCGACGTACGTGGCCAGAAGCGCCTCGTCGTGGTCGGCAAGCAGCTCGGCCAGCCTGGTCGTAAAGGCAGCGTCGGTTGCGCTGAACGGCCTGAAATCAGCGCTGCGCATGCCGAGGTCGCGCGCCCAGCCCATCGAGACGATGGCCGGGGTCAGCTTCTCGGCGATGCCCTGCAAAACGCGTTCATCGTGGGCGCCGCCGCGGTCGATCTTGTTCACGAAGATGAGGGTGGGGATGCGCAGCCGCCGCAGCGTCCGCATCAATACGCGGGTCTGCGCCTGCACGCCCTCCACGGCGGAGATGACGAGCACTGCGCCGTCGAGCACGCTCAATACCCGCTCCACCTCGGCAATGAAGTCCGGGTGGCCGGGGGTATCGATCAGGTTGACTGTGACATCATCGACCACGAACGACACAACGGCGGACTTGATCGTAATGCCGCGTTGCCGTTCCAGCGCCAGGGTATCGGTCTGAGTACTTCCAGCATCTACGCTGCCGATCGCGTCGATGACACCGGCGGCGTAGAGCAGCCGCTCGGTGAGGGTTGTCTTACCGGCGTCTACATGCGCCAGAATGCCAAGGTTGAGCGTGCGCATTGAGCGTCATGTCCTCTGCATAGGCGGCAATCCGCTTCTGGATGAACATGAACGCTGCGCGCATTTCTCTCTCCCTGGTCAATTGGCTCTTATCGATAGTACAGCAGAAGACCGTGCCGGAAGGCAATCGATCTGTTGGATGACTCAGGGGTCCCCAAATCAGGCGAAGGTGACGGCCTCGTCGCCGCGCGTGCCGGCGATGATCCCGACGATCAACACCCAGATCACGAACGCGTAGCCGGGGATCCAGAGTAAGGAGCCAAGCGTCAGGACGGCGAGTATGACGCCAACGATGACGAGCCAGTTGGGAAGCAACGCGCCGCCGCGGGCCGCGAGGCTGAACATCAAGGTCGCGAGGGCGAAGCCGGTCATTCCCAGCCCCAGCGTGAGGAAGAGGCCCGCCTGGGCGAAGGAGTGGGCGATGGGGATGCCGACGAAGCCCGCGGTCGACGCGGTCGAATTCTGCTGGGCGCCAAGGGGACCAGCCATGATGGCCACGCCGGCGGGCACCGCGATCACGCCGACAACCGCCGCCGCATAGCCGACGCGGCTGAGCATGCCCTCGGGCAGTCGCGCGCGCAGCTCATTGAAGAACCAGAGCATGATCAGGGATCCGGCGACGAGCACAAAGAACAGCAACACTGCCGTCCCCATTTTCTGGTCGGAGCTGTAGAAGTTGGTGAAGTCCTTGTCGATGGTATTACCGGCACCAGGAATCATGATGGGGACGACATAGCCGACACCGAAGACGACCGCAGCGAGTACAGCGCTGAGCGCGAATCGGAGGTTTGATCTCATAGCTTTGCCTCCCAATCCTTAGAGTAGCGGCATTTGTTCGCACGACAATACTGTCAGAAGAAGACAACATCGTCAACTGGCTCATCCAGGAGACGAAGCTCCAGGCGCTCGGCCAGCAAGGGTTTCCTCACGGCTTCGCCCACATCGGCGAAATCGCGCACATTCGCGCCATGCTCGGCGTTCCGGGTATCGGAATATAAGCACATCATTTGAGGGTTGACGAAAGTTGCCAGTCGCATGAGAGGCGACGGTAGCCCGCGGCTAAGTACGCGACACCGACGATGGTCTGAGGTTGCGAACAACTTGGCCGCCGCCTATGTTTGAGCCAGGCTCACCGGGTAGGCCGCCGTGAATCGTAAGTACGTCATTTTTGGTCTCGTGTCCCTCGCCCTTCTGATGTCGTCGATCGACAGTACGATCGTCGCCGTCGGGCTGCCAGCGATGCGCGCCGGGCTGCACACCGACGTCGTACTGATCGGTTGGACGGTAACCTCCTACCAGCTCGGCCAGTTGCTCGTCATGCCGCTCGCCGGCAAGCTCTCCGATGAGCTTGGACGGAAGCGGGTCTTTCTCACGTCTATCGCCATTTTTACCGTGGCTTCGTTCATGTGCGGCCTTGCACCCAACGTTTACCTGCTCATCCTCGCCCGGGTGGTGCAGGCGATCGGTGGCGGCGCCTTCTTGCCCTCCTGCACCGGTATCGTCGCCGATACGTTCGGCGAGAATCGGGGAAAGGCGATCGGGCTCTTTGCCAGCATCTTCCCGATCGGCGGCGTGATCGGCCCAAACATCGGCGGCGTGATCGTCGACCACATATCGTGGCGGTATATCTTCTACGTTAACGTACCGATCGGTATCGCCGTGCTGTTGCTGACATGGGTGCTCTACCGGCCGCAACAAGCGGGATCTGGCAAAGCAGGGCGCATCGACTTCATGGGCGTGGCGATGTACGGCGGCGCGATGACGCTGTTGCTGCTGGCGCTCACGTGGCTCGGGCAGCACCCGGCGGCCGCCGGTCGCGCGCCGCTGTTGTGGATCGCGTTTGGTTCCGTCATGGCGTTATTCGTGTTCTGGTACCGGCACGAAGCGCGCACGCCTTATGCGATGATCGACACGGCGTTGCTCAAGTCGCGGCCATTTCTGGCCGCCAACTCTTACAACTTCCTCTTCGGGGCGGGAGTGTTCGGATTTACGGCCTTCCTGCCTACCTACGCCGAACTGCACTATCACATGTCCGCCACCGCCGCCGGCGCACTACTCACGCCCCGGGCGCTGGTCATGATCGCGACGTCCACCGTGGCGTCGCTGTTCCTGATCCGGTTCGGATACCGTCTGCCGATGATCGCGGGCGTCAGCCTTGTCTCGCTCAGCCTGCTGGTCACGAGCCTTGGCGCGGAAAACGTGTCCATCGCCGGATTGCACCTGTCGAACTTCGTCTACCTCGCCTGCGTGATCGCGATACTGGGGCTCGGCTTCGGCCTCTCCGGCCCGGCGTCGAACAATGCGGCGCTGGACATCATGCCCGGAAAGGTTGCGGCCGTGACGGGAATTCGCGGCATGTTTCGGCAGACCGGCGGCACGATCGGCACAGCCATGGTCGTGTTCATGATGGCGCTGTACTCGGATCCGGCCAAGGGCCTGCAGGTCATCTTTTTCTGCCTGTCGCTGGTGATGCTCTGCATCATCCCTATCGTGTTCCTCATCCCCGACACCGCCCGCGCTCGGCGCCGGGCGGGGCCGCGGTCGGGCGCGGTGCCGCCGCCGTCGGCTGAGCCGGTCCAAGAACCGATGCCGGCCGTGCACGCCGTGGATTAGGCCCCTGGCGTTCCTACCGTCGGCGAAAATCGATTGGCGTTCTGCGGCCGGGTATCGCTATCGTCCGCTGGTATCGATCTTGTAGATCGCTCCGATCGCCGGACCGCCCTGTACCGTGCCGATCGTGTTGAACGTGCTGTACAGGCCGTCCGGTCCCCAGCGCAACGCGCCGGGGTACATCAACGGCGCCGCCACGACCTGGGGCGCCCCGTTCGGCGACTGCCTGACGATCCGGCCCGGGGGAACCACGTACGGCGCCTTACCGGGGGCATCCGCAAACTCTGCTACGTAGAAGGTGCCATCCGGGCCAATCGCGAGCCCCGTGCCGAGATTGAAGCCGCTTCCGGCCTCGGACACTTTGCCGTCGCTTGTAATCTTGAAGACCTTCGCCGCTCCCGGCGGGTAGGGCGGAATCGTCATGATCGTGACGTACAGGTTGCCGTCCGGCCCGGCGGCAAGACCGGTGGTGATCGGGTGGCCGACGGACATGTCTGTCAGGCGGCGAACCCTCTGCGGCTCGGCCTTCGCCGGATCGACCTCGAAGATGACGCAGGCGTTGCCGTCCGAGATGTACAGCTTTCCGTTCATTGCGATCATGTCGTAGGGGTTGCTGTAGTTGTAGTCGGGCGGAATGTATGCAGGCGGGTTCGCTTTCTGGAAAGCCTCCAGGTTGGCGAAAAGGGTTACCGAGCCGTCCGCGTTCACCTTGTAGACGCCCGTGGGGAAGTTGGGCTCGCCACGGGTCTCGCCCGCGGCGAGCACCGCGTAAAGGTCCCGGCCAATGAACGCGACGGACGTGACACCCATCGTGGCCTGGAATGGGCCATCGACGACCGGGAGATGGTCCGCGACCGTCGTGCGGGATCCGTCGGGCGCAATCCGGGTGATCCGTCCATTGGTTCCGTTTTTCGGTGCGACAACCCCCGGACAGTGAGCCTGGATGCGGTCGAAGCTCGGTCGCCAGGCTTCGCAGCCCGCCTTAACCGGCCCCGCCGGAGGCGTGACGGTTACGCCGTCCTCGGACTTTGTCCCGGTTTCGGCCACATAAATAGCGCCGTCGGGGCCGAAGGCAAAGCCGCGCGGGTTCATCAGCTTGTCGGCAACCAGCTTTGCAGATGGCGGCGGCGTAGGTGCGGGTGTTGTCGCCGCTTGCTGTGCCGCCGTCGACGTAGGTACGACGCCGCCCGCGCCGGTCACAACGATACCGGCCACCATTTCCGTGTGGAAGCGACAAAAGTAGGCATAGGTTCCCGGTGTCCCGAACGTAAAGCTGAACGCCTGATTGACCTTGGTCTCCGTGTCGTCGAAGACGGTGCCGGCGTCTTCTGCCCCCGGACGCCCCGAGGTGACGGTGTGGGGGATCTCGTCGAGTTGGGTCCAGGTGACGGTGGCACCGACGGGAACGGTGAGCGTGACCGGCTGATAGAGGAAGTTCTTGATCGTGATGCCGATCGACGCGCCGCCGAAGTCGGCGCCTAACCGGGATTTCGACGAGTAGGTGCTGACGCAGCCGGTAAGCAGCATGATCGCGAGCGAAAGGATCACGCACGATAGGGGGCGCAGGTGAATTCCCGCGCCCGAACGCATGGATTGCATGCAAACGCTCCTGACACGCCATCCGGCGTGCGGGGAATCAGGGGCGCGGCGAACCGCTATACCCTTCGGATGATACCGCAATGGGAAGCTCGGCTATCGTTTCGCTGGCTCGGGCTGGTCCTGCACACGCTTGACGATCTCGCGCATCCGCTGCATCGCCTCGGCGCGGCGCCGATTAGCCTCTGGAAGCTGGGAAAGATCGGGCTGGACGACGGTGTTGCCGTAAGCCGAATAGGTCGGAATCTCGTCGTCGGTAAGCTCACGCATGAACGCTTTGCGTTTGTATGCAGCCTCGACGTACGGCGCAAGTTCGTCTGCTTTGCGCGCCATGCGCTGCTGTTCCTTCTCTTTGAACTCCGGCATCACGTCGGCGGCGAAAAGCTCCAGCGAATCGCAGATATGCTCGTGCTGGTTTTTGCCCCCCTGCTGGATGAACACCGTTTGGTCCACGCCGGCCTCTTCGAACGCGCGCAGGTGTTCGCGCAAGTTCTGGGGCGTGCCGATGCCGCCGGTGCCTCCGCCCATCATCTCCATGCCGATCTCGTCGCGAACAGCAAGGTAGTGCTTCCAGATGTCCGTGCGCCCCGGCTTGTGATAACCGAAGGCGTAGTGGTGGCCGAGCGCGAACTGGAAGAAGCGGAAGCCATCGAGGCCGCGCTGCTCGGCCGCGTCGCGATCGGGGTTGATGGAGAAGCCGGTGACCATGGCAATGTTCGGGTTGACGGCGTGGCCGACCGGCACGCACTCGCGCTTGAACGTCTCGTAGTAATCGTCGACCCAGTGTTTCGCCTCAGCCGGATCGACAAAGGCGAAGGTCAAGGCGCCGATTCCGAGCTGCGCCGCCAGGTGAATCGTGTCGCGATTGGAGCACGCCACCCACAATGGCGGGTGCGGCTTCTGCACCGGCTTCGGCACGACGTTGCGCACCGGCATCGAGAAGTACTGTCCTTCGAAGCCAGGGTATGGGTCCATCGCCATCATGTTCGCGATCTGTTCGAGCGTTTCGCGCCACATTGCGCGTCGCTCGGCGGGGTTTATGCCGAAGCCTTCGAGCTCGGCCCGAGACGCCGATTCGCCTGTGCCGAATTCGACGCGGCCGTTGGACACGAGGTCCAGCGTGGCGATGCGCTCGGCGATCCGCGCCGGATGGTTGTACTTGGGCGGCAGCAGAACGATGCCGTGGCCGAGGCGGATGTTCTTCGTGCGCTGGCTGGCGGCAGCGAGAAAGATCTCGGGCGCCGAGGAGTGGCTGTACTCCTCGAGGAAATGGTGCTCCACTTCCCACGCGTGATCGATGCCGAGCCGGTCGGCAAGCTCGACCTGCGTCAGCGCGTCCTGGAATAGCTTGAGCTCGGCTCCCTCATCCCACGGGCGGGGGAGCTGGTGCTCGTAGAAAATGCCGAACTTCATCTACTACATTCCCTTCTGCGAGGATGCCCGCTGGTGTCCGGAGCTGCGGCCGTCATTATTACTCAGATCAGAAGGTCGTGCGATACCCAAGTAATTCTACGCTGATCGCGTCAGTCCGGCGCCTGGGCGGCGGGCGAGCCCCCATCGCTGTGTGAACACGTCCAACGCGGTCATGGCGAGGGCGGTGGCCGCCTCCACCGTCGACTCGTGCGCTCCCGCCGTCGCGGCGGCGGCTGCTCAAGATCGGCGCCAGGGTCCGGAATGTGTCGGCTACGTGTGACTGCACCCCGCCTCAGGCATCCGTCCCAGCCCCTCTGGCAGCATTTCGCCGTCTGCAGGCGGTCCCCGTGAATAATGCGGGCTAGAATTCATCACCCCCACGTGCGAGAATACGCAATCGAGGATCTCAAGTGAGATCAGGGCTGCGGATCTGGAGGCGTGCGGGCCAATGGGACGGACGAACGCAAACTCGAGCTTACGCATCGGTTTGGCGGCCGTGCGGAATGCGCCGTCCGTTGAGGAGCGGCTCCAAACGGTCGACCGATTCCTGGAGGACGCCGGCGCGCAGGGTGTGGCCATCGTCTGTTTCCCAGAGACCTACATCCCCGGATTGCGAGGCATGGACTTTTTCGTGCCGCCGCATGACCAACTCCGCCAGCAAGCGGCGCTCGAGGAGATTCGCGCCGTGGCCCAGCGGCACAGCGTGGCAGTCGTCATCGGAATGGAGTGGGAATCCGCCGCTGGGTTACACAACGTGGCGTTCGTCATCTCGCGTGACGGCGCGATCGTTGGCTGTCAGGCGAAAAATCAGATCCCGCTTGAGGAAGAGCCGTTCTACGTGCCCGACGGACGGCGGCGGCTGTTCGAGGTCGACGGAGTCCCGTTTGGTATTGCCATTTGCCATGAGGGATGGCGCTACCCCGAGAGCGTACGATGGGCGGCCGTCCGCGGTGCTCGTCTGGTCTTTCACCCGCAACTCACGGGCAGTGACCGTACCGGCGTGACGATTGATCGCTGGGGTGACCCGAGCTCACCCTACTATGAGAAGGCGATGGTGGCGCGCAGCGTTGAGAACACCATCTACTTTGCCAGTGTCAACTACGCGATGCGTTACCAGGATTCTGCAACCAGCCTGCTCGGTCCGGACGGGGACTGTCTGGCCTACGTTCCCTATGGCCAGGAGCAGTTGTTGGTGCACGACATCGATCTGTCGCGGGCAACAGGGTTCTGCGCGCGGCGGTTCAACCCGGCCTTCTATCCGCCAACATGAGCGAGCGACCTCTGACGTCAACCGCGAAAGAGAGACGCGTTCGTCTGCGGCGCTGATGATTGTGCCCTCGGCCGCGCGTCCCACCGATGGTGACAGTTCGGTTCCTCCATTCGGCCTAATTTAGTTCAGATAATTGGTCCGGCATCGCAAACTGTGTTCGAATTCCTATCATCATGGTTTCGGTTTCATGTATATTAGCTGTCGAGAGCCCGGAGTGAGCCTCTTGTGGCCGGCGGAGGGATGAGCGCTCATGGATACTTTTTACTGCATTGGTTGTCGCTTCTTGTATCCGATGAAGAAGGCGGCGCGGATCGCGAGTGATGCTCACCTCGATGGGCAGCCCGTGGGGTTCTGTTTCGTCTGCGCCCGAGATATCTCCCCAGAGGTCGATGGGCCCGGAATTGCCCGTGATGCGGTAATTGTGGCGCTCGACGAGAAGCTTACCGGCACCTAAAAATCCCGTGGACTTCATTTTCGTCCGTCACGGAATCACCGAGAACCTGGAGGGCGGGCGCATTCAGGGGTGGTCGTCGGCTGCGCTTTCGGAACGAGGGCGTGAGCAGGCGCGCGCGGCGGGCAACCGCCTCGCGGCGATGGGCGGGGTTACCGCCATCTACAGCAGTCCCGTGTACCGAACCATGGAAACCGCCGCGATCATCGGCGACTCACTCGGACTACCAGTGCGCGAGTTGTCGGGGCTGGCGGAGCGCCGGATGCCGAGCCGGTTCTGGGGAATGGCGCGGGCCGATATCGCCGACTATCTGGCGCAGTTCGACCGGCACGTACATGAGCCCGACTGGGCGTTTGAGGACGAGGACTCGTTGCGGACCTGCGTCGAGCGCGCCAGGTCGGTGGTCAGTTTTCTGCGCGGCCAGGCAACCTCGCCGGGAATAATGGTTCTCGTCACCCATGGAACGATCCTGCGGCTGATCGTGGCCACACTGTTGCTGCCCGACGACGCGCCGTTGGCGACCTGGGCCGATGTGCACAACGCGTTGCTCGGACCCCAGCCCTGCGCCTTCGCCGAAGTGGCGCCCGGGCCGGCCCGCATGGCCGTTCGAGGCTGGAATGACTGCGCGCACCTCGCGGGCCTGCTCGATTACGACCACGGGCCGGGGGCGTAGGTGGCGGTGCCCCCTATCTCCCCGGCCCTCTTTCCCCCAATTCTGGGGGCAAGAGGGAGCAATGGCGCGGATTAGTAAGTGATATCGGGGGTACGGGGAGTACGGAACGCACCAGACCGTTCGTACACGGTACCCAGGGACGCCCCTTACCCCCAGAATTGGGGGCAAGGGGATGGGGAATTGGGGGCTCGTGGGGAAGGTCTACGGTGGTCAGGCCTCCTACGACTCCCCGGCTTTGCGTCCTACTCCCGGCGGGCAGCGCGATAGTCGCCGTAGGGCTCATCGCGCCAGGCGAGGGCTTCTTTCAGGCCGCCGCCGCTCTTGAACGCTTCGGCAACCTTCTCCTGCCAAAGGTAAGACTGGCCCGTGAACTGGTACATCGCGTCGGTGTCGGTGGCCGTGTGAACAGATGCGTAGATGCCCATGTTCTCGTAGAACGTGTTGATCGACCGCTTGATCGTCGCCAGTGAATCGCCGGTCTGGTTCCCGATCCGCTCCGCCCAGCGCTGAACCGTCGCCTCTAGCTGGTCACCGGGGACGGCCTTGTTGATCATGCCGATGCGCTCGGCCTCGACGGCGTCGATCGAGTCGCCCGTGTACATCAGCTCATAGGTCTTGCGCATACCGATGACGAGCGGCCAGATGGCGCATGTGCGCGAGGTGCCGAGACCGCGCACGCCGGGGTGGCCGAACTTGGCGTCGTCGGCAGCAATGACGATGTCGTGCATCATCGCGAACTCGGTGCCGCCGGCGATCGCATAGCCGTGAACCTGTGCGATCGTCGGCTTGGAGATGTTGAACAGGTACATCTGCAGGTCAGTTACGCGCGACATGTTGTTTCGGATGGTGGCTACTGACCGGCGCTGCTGACCGCCCTGCATCGCTGGATACTGGCGGCGCGGTCCCGGCGTGAGGTCGTAGCCGGCACTGAAGGTTCGCCCTGCTCCCTTGACGACGATGACCCGAACCTCGGGATCGTCTTCTGCTTCTTCCAACGCCCGCCGAAACTCCCCCAGCAGGTCGTGGCTGAGCGAGTTCATCTTCTCCGGCCGGTTAAGCGTGATCCGGGCAATGCGGTTGTCGGCGCCGTATTTCTCGTACATCAGGTTCTCGAAGTCCATTGGTCGCTCCCTTCGGTCGTTCTGGGCAGTGGACAGTAGGCAGTCGTGTTGCCGGCAAGATTCAACTGTTCGCAGTGTACCGCGGCAAAGTGGATCTCGCCCAGGTTACGGCCGGTAGAGTCGCGGCGTGATTCCGGCCTCCGCAAGCAGCGGCCAGAAGGCGTTGCCCGGCCGGGCACCTTACCCACTTCAAAGCCGTACGCCGTCTCGCGTCAGGGCTCGAAACGCCATCAGCGCGATAAACGAGACGGCGAGCAGGATGACGGAGATACCGAGGGCCGTGTAGAGGTTTGATTCCATGCTGGTCATGATCGCCAGTGACATTGTTTGGGTCGTACCGCGCAGATTGCCTGCAAACATCATCGTGGCGCCGAATTCGGACAACGCCCGCGCCCAGCAGAGCACCATCCCGCTCGTGACCGCCGGCAGCGCGAGGGGAAGCATGATGTGGCGGAAGGCGCTTAGCGGACTAGCGCCGTCGATGGCGGCGGCTTCTACCAGTGATTCGTCGACGCTTTGAAAACCGACGCGCGCCGCGCGTATGTAGAACGGGCTGGCGACGAAAATCTGGGCGGCGACGACGGCCCTGGCGGTGAAAGCAACGTCGATGCCGGCCCCGGAGAGCATATCTCCCAAGATGCCGCGCCGTCCGAACGCCATCAGCAGGGCAACACCGGCAACGACCGGTGGCAACACCATCGGCAGGTCGATGAGCGTGTCAACGAGCCGTTTTCCGGGAAACCGGTTGCGGGCGAGCAGGTAGGCGAGCGGCGTTCCCAGCACGATGATGATTGCCAGTGAAAGCACACTGGTGGTGACGCTGATACGCAGGGCATCATGAACGACCGGCTGCCGGATGCTGTCGAGCAGTTGTCCGGATTCGGTGGCGCGGTACACTAGCGCTCCAAGCGGCACGATAACGAAGAGAATGAACACTACTGCCGGGAGCAGTAGCAATTGCGACACTTGGACGTGAGAGGCCGCCAGCCGTTCGTGGCTTCCGCCAACGCGGATCTGTGGGGTGCTTGGAATCGCCTCTGATGGCACGCCAGGGGTCGGGCTTGTCATATCGTTACGCCATGGTCTGCGCTCTCCTGCCGGAAAACGCTTTGCTCGGGCGTCCGCGGCCGCGGCAATACAGCCGATGTGCCGGTGTCTTTATCGAGAATGAAATTGTCCTGCTTGAGCACCGCCTGCCCCGCGGGGGAACGGACGTAGGCGATGAAGGCGTGCGCTCCAGTGTTGTTCGCGGCTCCCGTCACCACAGCAATTGGATACGTGGCAATGATGTTGAACTGGTCCGGGATGAGGATGCTCTGCACGTCTTTTGCCACGGAAGGCGTAATATCGGTTGCATAGGTGATCGCCGCGTCCGCTTCGCCCAACTGCACCTTGCTGACGACGGCGCGTACGTTGGCCTCATCGGACTTGAGGTTACTGAGCACTTTCTGGGGAAAGCCGGGGCCAAACGTGGGGTCGGCCGACATCTTATCCAGCGCCCGGCGCGCGTAGGCGCCAATTGGCACGCCCTTGTCCGTCAGCACGATTTTTAGCCCCGGCTTGGACAGGTCATGGATCGTGCTGATCTTCCCCGGGTTGCTCTTGGGAAAGATCACCACCAGTTTGTTCTTGGCGAACAGTTGGTCAGGTCCGTCAAGGCTGCCGTCGCCCCTGGCGCCATCCATCGTTGGCTGGTCGGCTGAGGCAAAGACATCCGCCTTTGCGCCTTGCTGCAGTTGCGTCCGCAACGTGCTGGAAGCAGCGAAATCAAATATGACCTTCGCGCCGGGATTAGCCTTCTGGAAGCCGGCGCCGATCTGGTTGAACGCATCGGTTAGGGAGGACGCGGCGAAGACCGTCACGTCGCCGATTACCGGCGCCGGCGCGGTCGAGTCCGCAATCGGAGCGGTGGTTGCCACCGACGCGGCTGTCGGCGTCGAACGCACCTGGTTATTCGTTGTGCAGCCGGCGGCTATCGAAACCAGAGAGGCACAGGTGATCAGGGCGCAGCGGAGGTGCATGAGCAGTCCATCGACCGGCAAATTCAGCCCGCTAGCCGCGCCCGTTCATCACGCAGCCAGGCGAGGGTCGCGAGCGCTGCGCCGACTTTCGAGCTGCGAACCAGTCGCTCAAAACTGCTCGGTTCTGCCTCGTCTGCCAGGCGCTGGGCCCGGTCCAGATATTCGTTCCCGGCGGTGATTTGCGCATCCAACAGCCGCGCAGCCACGATTGAACCGATCGCGCGGCAGAAGTACAGCTTAGCCAGAAGGTCGGCGCGGACCTCGCGCAGGCGATGCACCGGTTCTTCGAGCCAGCGCAGGAACTGCCCTTCGGCGTCCGGCGTGAGCTGGTAAACGGTTCGAGGCGGCCGGAGCCCCACCACCTCGCGCTGGCCCTCGATCAGGCCCTCTTCGTGCAACTCCTTGAGTAGCGCGTACACCGTGCTCATATCCATCGGCAGAACGAGGCCGAGGTCCAGGTCGGCGGAGAAACGGCGAGCGATCTCGTAGCCGTGCATCGCTCGCTCGCGAAGCACCCCCATGATGGCGTACTCGCCGAGCGACAGGCCGGTGGCGCGTTTTGACATCAGTTACCCGCGTTAATAGTACTCAGGCCATGAGTATCGGACTAGCGAGCAATGACGTCAAGGGCGTTTTGGGGCAGTGGGCAGTGGGCAGTGGGCAGTAGGCAGTAGGCAGTGGGCAGTAGGCAGTAGGCAGTGGGCAGTAGGCAGTAGGCAGTAGGCAGTAGGGCGCGCAGCCAGGCAGTCGTGGACCTCACCCCCGGCCCTCTCCATGCCGATGGGGTGGGGAGCTTGTAATCGGTAGTCTGTACAGTCACGCTCCACGGCAGGGGCGCATGGCCATGCGCTCAGCCTGACGCTGCACTGAGGCCCGACTGGTGCACCCAACGATCGCCCCTCTCCATCGCAGTCGCCATAGCGCCGCGCAACCGTCGGAGACCTCCTATGAGAGGGGAAGGGGTGAGGTTCCACGGCCACGACTGTCGAATGGCCAGATCTGGGGCTTAGGTTCCCTGGGCCTGGGCCGGTTGGCCGGCCCGCCCCTGTGGCTGGATGTCTGGATACTCTTTGCGGGGCAACGCGTTGCCGCGGTTGCGGTAGTCGGTGAACGGACCGTCGCGCCAGGTGAGCGCCTCTTTGAGGCCGTACTTCTGCGAAATCCGGCCGAATACGCCGCCCTGCGGTCGCATTGCCGAGAGCGCCTGGATGTCTGTGCCTGCCTTGAGCGCAGTCTGAATTCCCATGACCTCGTAGGCGCGATTGACCGCGCGCTTGGAATACGTGAGCATTTCGCTGTCGATCAGCGCCAGCCGTCCCGCGAACCAGTTCACCATCTCCGCTAGCTCGGCCTGCGGCACCGCCCGGTTTGCCCAGCCCCAGTGAGCCGCCTCTCTTCCCGACATCGCGTCGCCCAGATAGGCGAATTCGCGCGCCTTCGCCATCGGCAGGTGCCATGGCGCCCACATCATGTCCATTGTCGTCATCGCCCGCACGGGCGGGTACCCGATCACCGCGTCCTCGGTAACGATGCGGAAGTCGCAGATACTGGCCAGTTCAGTGCCGCCCGCCAGGCAGAAGCCGTGGATCTGGGCGATAACCGGCTTGTAGTTCTCCCAGATCGCCTGCCAGTTCGTCTCCACGACGTGCGCGGACCATTCGCTCGGTCCCGGCCTCGTCGATCCCACGTCGGGCCGCCCGGTGCGGAGGTGGACGTACGGATTCCCCTGCTGGGCGTTCATACCGCCGCCGATGTCGTATCCGGCGGAGAACGTCCTGCCGGAGCCGCGGATTACGATCACTTTCACGTCAGGATCGAACTCCGCTTCTTTGAGCGCGTGGACCATCTCTCCGCGCAGGCCGTTCGAGAGCGCGTTCATCTTCTCCGGACGGTTGAGCGTTACAAATGCGACCGGACCTTCTACCTCGTACAGGATGTCCTGGTACTCCATAGCCGCCTCCAGATGGCGACCGTCCGGCCGCCATTTATTGCACATGAATCAGTCGACTAACTAACGCCAGTATAGTCACTCAGGCGGTGCCGTCGCTTGACAGCAGCGCGTAGAATACTCGCATTCACGCGTACCCGTTGTGGGCAGGGGTCCCTCCGAGATCGCCCGTCGGTGGCGCTCTCGGTAGTTGCAAGGGTGGCCGAACATGATCGTGCGCGACGTCCGTTGCATGGCCTGTTCGCGGACGCTCGGTCGCTGGGTGATACTCGACGAAGACCGCCAGAGACTGATCCCGATGCGGAAGGGCGAAGAGATCATGGCCTGCCGCATCGGCGGATCACTGCGCTGCAAACACTGTCGCGGACGGGCCTATCTGGAAGAGCCCGAGCGTGGCGACGTCAGCGTTCAGGCGCTGCTCGATTCAGACCGCCCGGCTTAAGTGATCTCCCGCAGGTGTATGGCCTGCCCGCGCTCGGGCCCCACAGAGACCAGGCTAACCGGGCAACCGAGCAGGCTCTCGAGCCGGCGGACGTAGTTCTGCGCCGCCGCCGGCAGGTCGCCGAACGTACGCGCGTCGCTGGTTGGTTGCTGCCAGCCGGGCATCGATTCATACACGGGCTCGCACCGGCTGAGCGCCGTCAAGTTTGCCGGAAAGCTCTTGCTGTCCACTCCGCCGACGCGATACGACGTGCAGATCGACAACTCCGGGAGGGTGTCCAGCACATCCAGCCGCGTGAGGACGGCGCTGGTCATTCCGTTCAGACGCACGGTATAACGCGCTGCGACGGCATCGAACCAACCGCAACGCCGCGCCCGGCCTGTGGTGGTGCCGAACTCCTGTCCGCGGCCAGAGATAACCGCCGCGGTCTCATCGAATAGCTCAGTGGGCATCGGTCCGAAGCCCACCCGCGTCTGGTACGCCTTGTATACCCCAACGGTGCGCTGAATCTCGTTCGGACCGATGCCGACGCCGAGCGCGGCACCGGCCGCGAGTGACGACGGCACGGAGCTCGTCACGTATTCGTAGGTTCCGAAGTCAAGGTCGAGCAGCGCCCCCTGTGCACCTTCGAGCAGGACCTCTTCGCCGCGGTCGAGCGCCTCCTGCACCACTACCGTCGTGTCCTCGACAAAGGGCGCCAGGCGCCGGCCGTAGTCGACGTACTCGTCATAAACGGCGTCAAAGTCCAGCGGCTCGGCGCCGTACAACTTGGTGAGGAAATTGTTTTTGTAGTCGAGCACGCGGCGTAAACGCTCGCCAAATACCTTCGGCTCCACGAGGTCTACGAGCCTGATTCCGATACGTCCGACCTTGTCGACGAATGCGGGGCCCACGCCCACGCCGGTGGTGCCGATCGCGAGCGGGCCGCGAAGCTCTTCGTCAAGCCGGTCGATAATCGGGTGGTAGGGCATGATCACGTGGGCGCGCTCGCTGATGAGCAGCCGCTCGGTGGAAACGCCCCTGCGTTGCAGGTCTTCGATCTCAGCTAACAATCGCTTTGGATCGATGGCGACGCCGTTGCCGATGATGCACGTCTTATCGCCGTAGAAGATCCCCGCCGGCACGATGTGGAGTTTGAACGTGCCGAGGTGATTGACGACGGTGTGGCCTGCGTTGTTGCCGGCCGAATAACGGGCGACGATGCTCGCCCTCTGCGCCAGCAAATCGACGATCCGCCCTTTTCCCTCGTCGCCCCATTGTCCGCCGATAATTACGGTCGCGGGCATCGTGGCCCCTGCTTCCAGGGCCCGGCGTGAAGGCCGAGCCGTCTCGCGGCGCACGAAAGCGCGCCCCGTGGCGCGCCCGGTGCCGCACAAAACCCACGGAAGTATACGGGTCGCCCCGTTGCGCCGCAAGCGCTGTGCGGTTTCATCGTATACCGAAAGTCAGCCGCCATCCGATAGCCGGCTGGCGAAGAATCTCACGGGTTACCGTCCCATGAATTTCGGCGTGCGTTTCTCGGCGAAGGCGCGCGGCCCCTCCGTGGCGTCCTGGGACGACCCGATCTCGCGCCTGAACATCGATTCCATGGCGAGGCCCTGTTCGATACCGACGTTCAGCCCTCGCATGATCGACTCCTTGGCCGCGCGAACCGCCAGCGGTCCGCGTGTGCAGATCGTCTCCGCTACCTGAAGCGCCGTCTGCATCAGGTCGGCTGCCGGGACGAGGCGGCTTATCAGTCCCCAGCGCAGGGCGGCCTGGGCGTCGATGCGCTCAGCGGTCAGGATCATGTCCAAAGCCACCCCCACCGGTACGGCGCGCGGCAGCCGCTGGGTTCCGCCGGCGCCCGGGATGATCGCCCAGGTCGTCTCCGGAAGGCCGAACTGTGCGTGCTCCGCCGCGATGCGGATGTCGCAGGCCAGCGCCATCTCCAATCCACCGGCGAGGCAGTAGCCGTTGATCGCGGCGATCGTCGGTTTCCACAGTTCGAGACCGCGGGTGTTGCCGCCGAACGGCGCCCGGACCATCGCCCGCTGTTCCGGCGTCGGCTCAACGCCTTCGCCGCGGCCGGCACGTGCGGTTGCTACCAGGTCGTTGCCGGCTGAAAAGGCGCGGTCGCCCGCTCCGGTGAGAATGGCGACCCATGCTTCCGGGTCGTCGCGAAACCGCGACCAGGCATTCTGCAGCTCGTGGCTGGTGCGCGGATCGATGGCGTTCATGCGATCCGGCCGGTTGATAGTGATGATGCGGATGCGGCCGCGCTCTTCATACAAAACGTTCTGGTACTCGGCCATGTGTCGTGTTCTCCTCACTCAGCCTGCGGCCCCGGGCCGGCAGACAACACCGTAGGTCAACCGGGGCCGGCAGGCGATGAGGGCGGGCGCCGTTGGCGCAGGCAGTGGGGCGCGCAACCGGGCAGTCTGGGGCACTCGTAACGCCGGGCCCTTTGCTCGCCGGACCTAACCCCGTCTCGCTTCCGGTCCAGACCTAACCCCCGGCCCCTTCCCTAACCAGGGAAGGGGAGCTTGTAATCGGTATATAGGCAAAGCATGCCAATTAATTGTAGGGACGCATTGCCATGCTCTCTGTCCGACGCTGCGTCCACGGCCGAACTTACCGACACTGGATCGCCCCTTCCCGGCGTTAGGGAAGGGGTATGGGGGTTAGGTCTCCCCGGTCGGGGCGGACGCCACCCAGGCTACGGGCGCCGCACCGTCCTCGTGCGCCGGCGTGGTGTTGCGCTGCGGGAGCCGGCGGTTGCGATTTTGCGGCGAGATACGGCGGACGGTGGTTGCTCGTTCTCCGCAGACTTATCGGTGCGATCCGCTACCTGGGCGGGGAGCGTCTCTACACGAACCGTCGAGCCGGTGAGTGCGGCGATGGCGTCGGCAAGCTCTTTGACGGGACCGTACCCGCCGCGACCGAACTGGCGCGGGACGGTCATGCCCGCGATCGGCAGTTGCTTGCCGCTCTCCTTCAGCAGGACGACCTCCCACTGGGAAAACTCTTCGGTTGCGCGGCCCGGCGATCCCAGCGTCTCGCCCGCTTCGGTCACGACCACCGCGTGGATCTTCCAGAAGGGCACCAGTTCGGTCGTGCCGATACCCATGCCCAGCAACCCCTGCTGCCAGGTGCCGGACTGCTTGGCGCGGTCGAAAATGACGTTTGCGCCCATCAGCGCGTACACCAAAGTGATACCCGTGAGCGGAACCGTGACGAGCGCAATGAGCAGCAGGATCGCCAGCAGCCAGTAGGGAATGGCGTTGGCGGTGACGCCGAGGACGATCAGGCCGATGCAGGCCGTCCCCACGATGAAGCCCGTGAGCGGGGGAACGATCGCGGACCGTGATGGGCGGATGTCGATGCGGTCGGTGGTGATTTCGGCACGTCGGCGATGCAGGTCGATGCGGCGCTTTTCACCCTGTGCAGGCAGCGGCGATAAGGTCGCTATCGGCCCGACGACGGGGTGAACGGGATCGGTCTGCATGGCTGAAGTATAGATGATGCGGTGTCCGCCGATGATCAGCGCCTGCGTGGCAGGCGAGGCTCGGACGGACGCCAGACTAGGTAGACGACGCTGGCAAACAGGACGGCGGCCGCGGCGACTGCGAACAAGGTCTCGCGCTTCGGTAGCCGGTCGATTAACGACTTCTGGTCGGACGGCGAAGCGGCCGCGGATCTGTCGAAGGTCTCGGAGAGCCCGAGCTGGGAGATCAGCGCCTCGATACGGCTCTGGTCGGCGCCGGCGAGGATACCGACGTTGCGGACGAAGTCGGCCGAGGCGATCGCAACCAGTTGCGGTTGTCCAAGCGCGCGGTCTGGCGGAAAACGCACGCCGTCATTCGCCAGGCGGTAGACGCCGCCCTCACCGTCTGTCAGTCCCCAGGTCGCCGCGGGCGCACCCTCGTCCCGCGACAGGAAGAGCACATAGCGGTTACCGCGTGTGAGGCGCGGCCCGCCGGTGCAATCGTCCTCCAGGTGCCCCAGTCCGTTGACGGTGACGACGGGGCCTGTGGAGCGGCCTTTGATCACGCCGGCCACGCGCAAAGTGGAGTCGTAGCCGTTCGCCGGGTCGGGCCGCTCGCGGATGACATCTGCGATCACCGCGGTCTGCGCCTGATGGGTTGCGTCGGCGAGCGAGAGAATCGGGTAGTCGCACGCGGCCACGGCGTGAGCATTCGCGCGAGCGACCGATCCAGAGGCGAGCGCGGCCGCGCCGATGAGGAGAGCGGCGACGAATAGAATTGGTCCGTTTCGCATCACGCTGATAGTACCAATGGTCGGCCAGGTTACACTCGGAGCGACCTGCTACGACTCAGTCCACGTTACGTCGCCGCAGAGGTCGCCGGCGTGCTGTTTTGAGGCGAAAACGGCGTATTCCTTCCTGGAAGCGCCGATTGTCGTGCCGTCGCCGTGTCCCGGCCAGACCTGCACGTCGTCGGGAAGCTTATAGAGCTTGCCGACGATCGCCTCGATCTCGGTCAACAGGTCGGCATGCGCCTGGGTGCGTCCGGGGCCGCCGTTGAAAAGCGTATCGCCCGTCAGCAGCAGCTTGCCCAACAGCAAACTGATGCTGCCGGGCGTGTGACCCGGGGTGTGAATCACCCGCAAACGGGCGCTGCCGCAACGCAGCTCCTGGCCGTCGCTCAGCTTCTGGTCGATACGTTCGGCAGGCACCTTTATCTCGTGCTCGTACACGGCGACCGGCGCGCCGGTCGCCGCGCGGATGTTGTCATAACTCATCCAGTGGTCTGGATGCCAGTGGGTCGCGACGATTGAACGCACCTTAGCGCCCTTGAGCGCCGCGTCGCTGAGAGCGCTGATGACGCGGGCGCCGCTGGCAGCGGTCTTGCCCTCGTCGTCATCGGCGTCGGCAGGCATGTCGATCAGCATCGCGTCTCGTGTCGCCGTGTCCGCGACCACGTAGGCGTTGTTGCTGTAGGGCTTCAAGGGACCGACTTTGATAACCGTGATGTCGCCTTCGCGGTAGTACTCCATTTCGTCATCTCCCGAGTGTTCTGCCGCCAAGTATACGCCAGGAGCCTCCAAAACCCGGATCACTAAGGCAGGATGATATGCTGAGTCACGGTTGTCCAATCGATGACTGGAGCGCTCGCTCGATGAATCAAACCGTTGCGCAGACGGAGTTACCGCTCCGTTCGGTGCTGCCCGTTACTGCTTCCATTAACGAAGCCGGCCACCTCGCCATCGGCGGCTGCGACGCCGTGGACCTGGTGCGAGACTTCGGCAGCCCACTCTACGTCTTTGACGAAGCGACGCTCCGCGGCCAGTGCCGCGACTTCGTGACCGAGTTTCGCAAGCTCTATCCCGAAACGCGCGTGCGGTACGCTGCCAAGGCCTATCTCGGCCGGGCTCTAGCGGCACTCATTAAAGAAGAGGGGTTGGGGCTGGACGTCGTCTCTGGTGGAGAGCTTGCGATCGCGCTTTCGGTCGGGTTTCCGGCCTCCGAGATCGACTTTCATGGCAACAACAAGTCCGAGGGAGAGTTGCGCGAAGCCGTCAGCGCCGGCATCGGCCACGTGGTCGTCGATAACTTCTACGAACTCGATCTGTTGGATCGCGTCGCCCACTCGCTGGGCCGCCGCCAGCCCGTGCTGCTCAGGCTGTCGCCGAGCGTCGATCCGCACACCCACGGGCACACGACCACGGGTATTCTCGATAGCAAGTTCGGCTTTCCGATCGAGACCGGACAGGCGGGCGACGCGGTGCGGCAGGCGCTGCAGGCGCGGGGCCTCGAACTGCGCGGCTACCATGTCCACCTGGGCTCGCCGATCTTCGAGCTGGAACCGTACCGGCAATCGTCCGACGTGATGATGGCGTTCGCGGAGCAAATGGTAGAGTGCCACAACTTCGTTCCCAGGGAGTTCAGCCCGGGCGGCGGCTTCGCCGTGCAATATCGCGCGTCGAGGCCGGCTCCTCCCGTCTCCGAATACGCCCGGATCGTCGTCGGATCCCTCGAAAAGGCGTGCGCCGCACACCACCTGCCGTTGCCGGCCATGTCGATCGAGCCGGGACGGTCGATTGTCGGGCGCGCCGGTGTGGCGCTGTATACGGCAGGCGCCCGCAAGGCTATCCCGGGGCTGCGCACGTTCGTCTCGGTTGACGGCGGTATGGCCGACAACATCCGCCCGGCGATCTACGGCTCGGAATACGAGGCGATCGTTGCCAACAAGCCGCTCGCCTCCGCCGAGGAGACCGTCACGATCGCGGGAAGGTACTGCGAATCCGGCGACATCCTCATTAAAGACGTCAATCTGCCATGCCTGGCGGCGGGCGACATCGTCGCGATCCCCGCCTCGGGCGCCTACTGCCTGCCCATGGCGAGCAACTACAACCAGGCTCTGAAGCCGGCGATCGTCATGGTCCGCGACGGCGAAGCGCGTTTGATCCGCCGCCGTGAGACGTACGAAGATTTGATGCGCAACGACGTCTATGGTGATTGACTGCGAGGCGCTCGACCATCCCTGGGGGATGATCGGCCAGGACTCCGAGGTTTCGGCGCTCGGTCGAAGCATTGCGCAGGGCCGGCCGGCGCATGCGTACCTGATCGTCGGTCCTTCACAAAGCGGAAAGGGTACACTTGCCCGCCGGCTGGCGCAGGCGCTTAACTGCGCCTCCCCGATTGAGCGCAGCGGGGTCGTGTCTCCGTGCGGCAATTGCCGCTCATGCCGTCACATTGAAGAGGGAAAACACCCCGACGTCGAGTTGATCGCCCCGGGCGGCGTTTGCGCCGAATCGGAGCACGATCACCGCAAGGATAACTCCCGCGATATCAAGATTTGCCAGGTACGGGCGCTCGAGCGCCGGTTGAGCTTGACCCCGTTCGAGGGTAAATATCGCGTCATCGTGATCGATCCCGCCGACGCGCTCAACATTTACGCCGCGGACGCCTTCTTGAAAACACTGGAGGAGCCGCCGCCGTCGGTAGTGTTGGTGTTGATAACGGCCAAAGAGGACGCGCTGCTCGAGACCGTGCGCTCTCGCCTGCGGCGGGTCGAAGTGCGGCCGGCGCCGGTGAGCGTGCTGGAATCTATGCTCGTCGAACGGGGACTGGATAGCACACGGGCCGCTGTTGTCGCCCGACTCGCCCTTGGCCGCACCGGCTGGGCGCTCAGCGTCGCGGCGGACCGGGTGGTTCTGGACGAGCGCGAACGGTTACTTGACGAGATAGCCGCGCTTGGTTCGTCCGGACGCTTCGAGCGCTTCGCGTTTGCCGCGGACCTCGGCGCTCGCTGGACGCGCGACCGCAAAGGCGTAACGGCGGTCCTGAGCACCTGGACCGGTTGGTGGAGGGACGTCGCACTTGCAGCAGGTGGGGCGGAGCGCGGTATCCTTAATGTAGACCGCATCGATCAGATTCGCACGGTAGCCCGGGGGTTGAACGCCGCCGATGCCGGCCGGTTCGTGCAATACCTGTGTGATGCGCAGAGACAGCTAGAAGAGAATGCCAACGCGCGGCTCGCACTCGAAGTGCTGATGCTGCGCTTACCCGAGCCGCGTGTTTCAAGGGCATGATCGTTTCATCCAGTCTGAACCGCGGTCTCGTACCGGAGCGTTTGTTTCATGGAGAGTGACGTCGTCGGGGTCCGCTTCCAGGAAGCGGGCAAGATTTATTACTTCGAACCTGGAAACTATCGGGAAGACTTGACCACCGGCAGCTACGTGGTGGTGGAGACCAGCCGCGGTGTTGAGCTTGGGCGTGTCGTGATCGCCCCGGGCCAGGTGCTCTCTGCAGAGCTGACGGAGCCGCTCAAACCGATTATTCGCCCGGCCGGTCCCGACGACGTGGACCGCGCCGACGCGTTAAAACAGCAGGCGCGCGAGGCAACGGAGCTTTCCCGTGAGCGTGCGCGTGCTCTCGACCTGCCGATGAAAGTTGTGTCGTCGCAGTTCACGCTTGATGGACAGCGGCTGACGATTTTTTTCACCTCGGAGAGCCGCGTCGACTTCCGCGACCTCGTGCGCGACCTGGGGCGCCACATTCAGGCACAGGTGCAGCTTCGTCAAATTGGACCGAGGGATCAGGCGAAGTTGATTGGCGGCTACGGTCGCTGCGGCCGGCGGCTGTGTTGCACTTCGTGGCTAACGGCCTTCCCTGCGATCTCGATCAAGATGGCGAAGGAGCAAAGCCTGCCTCTGAACCCGTCGAAGATCTCCGGTCAGTGTGGCCGCCTGCTGTGCTGCCTGTCGTATGAAAACGACGTTTATAAGCACCTCAAGGCGGAGCTGCCGAAGCCGGATACCTGGCTCAGCACGCCGACGGGCACCGCCCGCGTTGTGGCGGTAAACGCCATCAAGCAGATGGTGACGCTGCAGATGGAGAGCTTCCAGATCGTCGAACTCACGGTCGCCGAGCTCGGTCTGGATAAGGGCGTGGCGCGGCCGCTTGTGGCGGCGAGTCCCGTTGCCACGGGTGAGGTAGAACAAATCGAGTTCGCCACCGAAGAGGGAGGCCCGGGGAGCCCCCAGAATCAACGCGGTTGGCCCGCCGCCTCCGGACCTGCGCAGCAAGGCTCGGTCTGGCCGGTTCAGGCGGTCAATGTCCCCAGTCCTCAGCGGTCAGGTGAGCCGCACCTGCACTCTGAGTTGCCACCCAAGGGTGCGGTTATTCCCGGCGAACCCGGATCGCGCAAACGCCGTCGCCGCCGTCACCGGGGCGGCGGGGGCCCAAAGCAGCAGGGATAAGGGCCCTCCGTTACGAAAATCGACGAGCGGTTCTATCCCCGGCGTAACTTCGGATGGCTCGAGCCCGAGTACAGCGATTACGCGCATGCGCGTGCCGTCGTGCTACCGGTTCCGTATGATTCGACAACGACGGCACGCGCCGGGGCGCGCGAGGGGCCTCAGGCGATCATCGATGCATCGGCCGACATGGAGCTTTATGACCTCGCGATCGAGCGCGAGCCGTTCCGGTCGGGAATCCACACGTTGCCAGAGGTCGCGGTACACGCCGGCAGCCCCGCTGCCATGGTCGAGCGCGTGCGACAACTCGCGGGTGAGCTGATCGACGACGGCAAACTGGTGATCACACTCGGCGGCGAACACAGCATTGCCATCGGCAGCGCCCTCGCACACACCGACCGTATGCACAACGTCTCGATCCTCTACCTCGACGCCCATGCCGACTTCCGCGAATCGTACATGGACACGCCGTACAATCACGCCTGTACGCTGCGACGCATGGCCGAATCGGGGGTGCCCGCCGTCCACGTCGGCATGCGCAGCGCCGATATCGACGAACTGGGTGCCCTCCGAGAGATGGGGATCCCGTCGTTCCCGGTACACAAATTTCGTCACCCGGCCGAGGTTGCGGACCAGGTGGTCGCCGGGCTGCGCGACGATGTCTATATCAGCATCGACTTGGACGTATTCGACTCCGGATTGCTGCCGGCGGTCGGCACACCGGAGCCGGGAGGACTCAACTGGTACGACGTCACCGACCTGCTGGCGGAGGTGGCCCGCCGCCGGCGCATAGTCGGCTTCGATCTGATGGAACTGGCGCCTGAACACGGGCCGCGCGCCGGGGCGCAACTCGCCGCGAAGCTTGCCTACCGCATGCTCGGGCTGGCACTCTCGGAGTAACTCAGCCGGCCGCGCCGGCAAGGGCCCGGCGACTCACAGCGCGTAGCTGACGATTGACGACCGCCCATGTTCAGCCGGGTAACGCGGTCGACAACGGAACGCGGCGGCAGCCCCAGGGTTGCCGCCGCGTTGTCGATCCAACTATGCACACTTACTGGTTACGGCTACGCTCCTACTTCGCGTAGTACCACCACTGCATGTAGCGGTAGAGCAAGTCACTGCGGTCAGGCTTGACGCTGCGAAATTGCTGCAATTCGCTGCCGGTGACACGCAGGCATTTCTAGTGATACGCTGCCGAAACGTTAATGGATCTTCCGTCCGCCGGCCTGGCGCGATTATTACCGAAACCGGAGACTGCACATGTCCCGCACCATAAAGCCGTCGTGGCTGATCGGGCTGCTCGTAATGTCGGCTCTGGCCGCGACGGCATGTGGCGGCTCGACTTCCGGGTCGTCGGGTCGGCAGGTGCGGCTGCAGCTCAAATGGGTGCCGCAGGCACAGTTTGCAGGCTACTACGCCGCCATCGAAAAGGGTTTCTACAAGAAAGAAGGGCTGGACGTTCAGATCCTGCCCGGCGGCCCCGACGTCACACCTGAAGCGGTCGTGGCCGGAAACAAAGCTGAGTTCGGCATCGATTTTCTGCCCAGCCTGCTGACGTCCCGTGAGCAGGGCATGGACCTCGTCAACATTGCCCAGGCGTTGGACCGTAGCGGTCTGCTGGAAGTGCAGTGGAAGGACAGCGGCATCAAAACTGTGCCCGACCTGCGAGGGAAGCGCGTCGGCGTCTGGTGCTGCGGCAACCAGTACGAAGTGTTCGCGGCGCTGCGCAAAAACCAGGTCAACCCCGCCAAGGATGTCACGATCGTCGATCAGCCGTTCGACATGAACCAGCTTCTGAGCCGGCTGGTCGATTCGGCCGCGGCGATGACCTATAACGAGTTGGCCCAGGTGCTGGAACAACAGGATCCTAAAACGGGCAAGTTGTACACCACCGATCAGCTCAACCTGATCAGCATCGAACAGGCCGGCACGGGGATGCTCGAGGATGGCATATTCGTGCAGGGAAAGTGGTTACAGGACAGCAAGAACCAGGAAACCGCGAAGAAATTCCTGAAAGCGTCGTTCCTCGGCTGGATCTACTGTCGCGACCACGTGGACGAGTGCGTGCAGTTCGTTCTCAAGAACGGGTCGACGCTCGGCGCGGGCCACCAGATGTGGCAGATGAATGAGATAAACGCGCTGGTCTGGCCCTCTCCCAAGGGCATCGGGATCATGGACGGTGAGGCATACCGTCGCACCGCCCAGATCGCCCAGGACTACGGAGTCCTCAAGCGGGCTCCGGACAGGGACGCATTCCGAACCGACCTGGCTGAATCAGTGCTTCATTCATTAAGGGACGCCGGTTACGACGTCCACGGCGAGAACTACGAGAAGTCGTCAGTCCAGATCACCCCGGGCGGGAAATAATGTCTCAACGCTCGAGGCTGTAGTCACGCTCGACGATGTGGACGAATTGGAGCGCTTTCGACAAACCTAATAAGTTCCGGAAGGAGCAATAACCATGACCAACGCAGCATCAACCCGTGAACAGATCGAGGCGTTTCTGGCGGAGCCGCGTAACGCGATGATCGCCGCCATCCGCCGCGACGGCCGCCCCCAGATGACGCCCAACTGGTTCGTCTGGGACGGAAGCCGCTTCTACGTCTCGACCACGAAGACCCGACAGAAATTCAAGAACTTCCGCCGCGATCCACGCGTCCAACTGGCCGTAGACGACCCGACCGGCTTCAAATGTGTCATTATCGACGGCACCGTCGAAATCTGGGAGAACCACGACCGCGGTCTGCCGTTCTTCCGACGTATCACCGAAAAACACCGCGACAAAGCTCCCGACGACCAGACTATTCTTGAGCGGCTCGCTCGCGAGCAGCGAGTGCTGTTGGTCATTACCCCCTTAGCTCCGATCGACCAGTGGACCAACTGGGGGTTTTGACCCGGACCGTTTGCCGGATTCCGCCGCACTCACGACGAACGAGCGCCGTGGTCTGTAGCCCGCGCGGTCAGGGCATTCGGCGCTTTGGCAGCACGTCCGGGTTCAACACCCGCTGCGGCGCGCCGGCCATGAACGCGTGGATGTTTTCCAGCGTCTGCGGATAGAAGGCGCCCGCGTACGTTTCCCGCGTTACATAACCCAGATGTGGTGTGAGCACCAGGTTGTCCAGCCGCAAGAACGGGTGGTCGGGTGGCAACGGCTCCTGGTCGTAAACGTCAAGTGCCGCGCCCGCGATCGCACCCGCCTCAAGCGTGGCGACCAGTGCCGCTTCATCGACGATCGGTCCGCGAGACGTGTTCACGAGGTACGCCGAAGGCTTCATCAAGCCAAGCTCGCGAATGCCGATCAGGCCCCTTGTGCGATCGCTCAACTGCTGGTGAATGGTGACGATATCGGCCTGCGCCAGCAATGCGTCCCTACTCACCCGCTCGGCCCCGCAAGACGACGCCCGTTCGTCGGTCAGATTGGTGCTCCAGGTGATGAGGCGCATGTGGAACGCCCGTCCAACCTCCGCGACCTGGCCGCCGATGTTTCCGAGTCCGACGATGCCGAGCGTCTTCCCCTCGAGCCCGATGCCCGCCTTCGGGCTCTCCTGCCAGTGCCCGTCACGGGTCGCCCGGTCTTCGCGCGGAATGTTGCGCAACAGGGACAGGATGAGACCCCAGGTCAATTCCATCGTTGCCCTAGACGAACCGCTGGTTCCGCAAACGAGGATGCCTAGCTCGGTCGCCGCGGCCACGTCGATTGCGGCGTTGCGCATGCCCGCGGTCGCGATCAGCTTGAGCTTCGGCAGCCTCTCCAGGAGTGAGCGGCGGAAGGCGGTGCGCTCGCGCAGCGCCATTACGACGTCGAACGGCTGCAACCTCGCCGCGATCGTGGCTTCGTCGGTCAAGTGATCGCGGAACGATTGCACGACCGTGCCGTCAGGCAGTGAGTCCCAGTCAGCGCACTCAAGCGCGACTCCCTGGTAGTCGTCGAGCAGCGCCACACGGACCATGAACCGATCCTCCTTATTCCGCGAACACGGCTTCTACCGGCGTAATTCGCACATTTGAGGCGCTGATCGACAGCCGCAGGTCGCCGATGGCGCGATCTTCTTCCACCAGGGCGGCGGGCTTGGCGCTTTCATAGCTCATGGTGGCCGGTGCATCCGAGAGCAGTGCTTCCACCAGCCCAGCCGCATCCCTCGTGACGGCGACGACGCTGAGGTTTTCGGCCGAGAGGTGCCGGCGAATTGCCGTGTTGACGTCGCCGGCGCTCAGGACCTGCAACCGCTCTCGCATGGCCCCAGTGAACTCGCCGATGCCGTACCAGCGGCTATCGAGCGCATAGCCGAGCTGTTGATCCTGGGTCTTGGTCGTGACGAAGACGTTCTTCATCAGGTAGCCGCGGGCCGCTTCGAACTCTTTGTCCGACAAACCCATATCGATCAGCCGGCGCAGCTCGTGTACAGCGGCTTTGAGCGCGAACGATGCGTGCTCCGGCGCCACAGGGCGAATCCATACCTCGAAGATCTGCGTCCGCCGGGCGACGTTTGGCTCCGGAAAGAGCAGGTACATGCCGCGGGGGAACGCTTCGATGTAGGCGTAGTCGCCGTAGTTGAGGCCACGCGCCTCCCTCAGCCGCTGGTACAGCCGTCCGAGCGACGCGCGATGTTCGCCCAGCCACGCCCGCGCCAACCAGAGCGCCGCGAAGTCGGGGTGGGATCGTGTCACGTCGATCGGGTGGCCGAACGAGATCGCGGTGGCGCGGGTGTCCTTCTCGATCACTTCCACTTCTATGCCGTGCGGCATACGCGCGGCTACAGGAGCAGATTCCAAATGCGACCCCTCGGGCAGCCGGGTAAGCTCTCGCCGCAATTCAGCTTCGAACGCCGCCGGCACATCGCCCGCCAGTCCGATCACGAGGTTGGCACGGCAATACGCGCGTTCTACGAACGCCTGGACGTCGCCGAGCGCCAGCGAGCCAATGCCCGCCACGGTACCGAGAGCGGGGTGCCCGTACGGGGTTCCGGCAAAGATATTCGTCTGCAACCGCTCCCTGGTCAGCTCCTCGTCGTTGTTCGCGCGCAGGTCCTGCACCAACGCGTTGAGCTGCGTCTGTTGCAGCCGGTCGAAATCCATCTGGCGGAACCCCGGTTCAAGCAGAAGCGGCAACGCGATGCGGGCAAACCGGTCGACCGTCTCGCGGTGGAAGACGCCGGTGAAGACCGTCATCTCCTTGTCGGCTTGGGCGTCCAAGCTTGCCGCGATCGGGAAGAGGGCATTGCGTACTTCGTCGGCGCGCCGGTCGCGGCTGCCTCCCTCGGCGATCATCGCGGCGGAAAGCTGCGCGAGCCCTTCTTGGCCCGGTGGGTCGAAAGCCGAGCCAGCGTTGAACAGCAGCTTCAGGCGCAGCAGCGGCGAAGGCGAACGCAGGATGACCGCCGGCACTTCGCCGGTAACGGAACGTTCGGGCGGCCTGAACGATTCCAGCGACGGCGTGAGCGCCATAGACTCCGGCAGCGGCTCGCGGGTCAGCGTGGTGAGAACCAGCCCCGAGTCGGTGAAATAGCGTCGGGCGGCCACTAGCAGGTCGTCGGGGGCGAGCGCATCGTAGACGCGGAAGAGCGCGTTCAGCGTGTCGTACGACCGGCGAAAGCGCACGAAGCGCGCCAGCGTGGACGCGATCGCCTCAGAGTTGTCGAGCGTGCGCACAAAGCCGTAGCGGGCGTTCGTTTTGGCGTCGGCGAGCCGCTGTGGCGCCACGGGCTCTCGTCGAGCACCGACGATGGTTTCCAGGATCGCGTCGCGAACGCGGGCAACATAATCGATCCGCTTGAGGCGCGCGACGATCGAGACGATCTGGGGATCGGCTGTGGAGGGCACCATCGGCATCAAACGGTCCACGAGCTGTCCGTCCTGCACCAGCCGCCGGTACAGATCGGACGTTTCGCCGAACTGGAGGTCCATGAGCACGTCGAGAGCGGCGTAATCCTTATCCGTCTCGGAGAACGCGGGGCCGTGGAAGGCGACCGAAAGTAGCGGCAGGGTCGGCGTATCCCAGGGAACGTGGACCTGGACCGGCCCGTGCGGCGGCGGCTCCGCCGGAATCTCGACGGCGTGGCCGCCGGTCTGCCACCCGCTCCAGTAGCGCTCGACGAGATCGAACACCTCGCCGGGCTCGACATCGCCGGCAACGATGATCGTCGTGAACTCGGGGCGGTACCAGCGGCGAAAGAACGTGCCGGCGTACTCGTACTGGTTGGGCATCTCCTCAATGTCGCGCAGGAAGCCCATCGTCGTGTGTTTGTAAGGATGGACGTCGAATGCGGCCTCCCGCTGCGCTTCGAAGAGCTTCATCATCGGGTTGGCGCTGCTCTTGTTGTATTCGCCGAGTACAGCCCGCGATTCGGTCTTGAAGCCCTCCTCCGAGTAAGCAAGGTTCATGAACCGGTCGGCCTCGAGCGCGAGCACCGTCTCCAAGTCCTCTCTGGCAAACGTGATGTGGTAGTTGGTGTAGTCATCGGTGGTATAGGCGTTTTGACGCGCTCCCGCCCGCGTGATGATCTCCTCATACGCGGCGGCCGGATAGCGCTCGGTTCCGCGGAACATCATGTGCTCAAAAAAGTGCGCGAACCCGGACTTTCCCGCCTCGACCTCGTTGCGCGACCCCGTTTGCACGGGGATCTGCAACGAAACGAGGTTTGGAAATCCCGTCGGCACCGCGATGACGCGCAGCCCGTTTGCTAGTGTGCGCGTCTCGGCCTTGAAAGGTAGTACGTCGCCGCCGCGGCCTTCGGCCGGCGAATGAGCCGTCTTACGGTTATTCACGAATGTCAGATCCTGCGGCGGTTGTTTCGTCCATTGTAGATGCCGTGAGACATCGCAGGATCGACAGCCGATCACAAGGAATCAGAGCGACGTCGACCTCAGGAACCGGCCTCGGCGATCGATGATTGACCCCGCGATTCCTTGGAACCGCTCAATCGTAGGAGGACGCGCCAAAAATGTTTGCTGCCCACGCCCCAGATAGCGGCAAACGCGACGAGTGCGTACACCCAGCCGACGAGAACGTCGATCACGTAGTGCTCGCCCAGGTACACGACGACCAGGGCCATCGCTAATGGGTAAACGACGACCATCCAACCCCAGCGTGGCCACACGCGCCAGCTAACCAGCCAGACCAGTACCGGCGCGGCGGCGTGCAGGCTCGGCATGGCGGCTACCGGATTTGTCTGAAAGAACCGTTCCGCAAGTAGCACGGGGGTGCCGGCCCTGCCGAAAGGCACCTGGCTCAACAGCCGCGTGACGGTCGGGATGCGCCGCTGGTCGCTGGCCCACCACGGCGGCGCCGCCGGATAGAGCAAGTATGTAGCAAACGCGTTGTAACACAGGAGCAGATAGGAAGCGACGAAGCGCCAATAGAGGCCGCCTCGCCATTGCCACAGCACAAACGCGAGCACCAGCGGCGTAATGAAATGCATCGGGTACAGCATTACAGCCGCATAGTCGTACCAACGCGGAGCGTCGGGATGCCAGAAGTGCGCCTGGAGCACGAGCGTTGGCAGGTGACCAAATCCGATCAGGCGGTCGGCGTCGATCAGTGCTTGGATATGTACGCGAGTGACAACCCCGCCGACGACGCCGGTGAGCGCTATGTAGCAAAGCAGCAGCAGGATGAACGGCGACCAGTCCCAGAGAAATCCGATGCCACGCGCCGCCAGCACGGCAAAGCCGAGAAAGGCAAGCGCAATCAGGTCGGGGCTGGGCCAGGTGTGAAAGCCGATTAAATACGCGGCGAGGAGCGAAGCGTAGAGAACCTGGATGGCCGCCACCAACCGCCAGTGACGCTGCTGGGCAGCACCATATCCATTGGAAAGCCGGTGTAGCCGGGCGAATCGCCCGGGTTGTACCGGTACATTGACCGCGACTCTGGCCATCGCTTCCCCGGCGACCCACACGGGTGCGCTGAGTTCAGCATAGAATCCGGCCGCGGTAGAACTGTTAACGGCCCGCAAAGGGCGCCGGAAGAGCGGAATTGCGTCCGTTGGTGCGGACGGAGATCGGCTAGCCCTTTCTCGCGGTGACAACATCCTCGCGAGCAGCGGCCGCTAGGCCGGGTCGCTAGCAGCGTATGCCAGCGTCGCTTCCAACGGCATTGCCTGGCCCGCTGCCCAGGCCGCAGCAAATTTCCTGTGCGGCAAGCGTTGGCGGGCCTTTTCCAGCACTGAGTCTCGCTCAGCCTGGTCAGCAGGCGGCAACGGAGCGCCGAGCGCGACGCGCAGCCCCTCTGCCGCGGCGAGTAGGCGCGGGGCGCGCACGTCATCACTTCGGGCAGCGGCCAGAGCCGCCATCCCCTCCAGGCAGAGGGCGATTCCCGGCTGTTCCTCCAGTTCGCGGAAGAGCTGAAAACTCTCGCCGATGAATGTTGCAGCTTGAGCGGCATCGCCGAGGCGGAGCGCTACCATGGCCAGGCTGTGCAGCAGGTGGGCGATCAGGTGATTGCCGCCCAGTTCCCGGGCGAGACCGAGTCCTTCTGTAAGCATCGTCTCGGCCGTCGTGTAGTTGCCCTGGTAGCGCGCACATTCAGCCAGGTTATTCAACGAATAGGCGATACCGCTCGTATCACCCTGCCGCCGCTTGAGCGCCAGGCTCTCCATTTGAAGTGTCTCGGCGCGGAAGTAGTCCTCCCGCTCCAGCGCGACGATGCTGAGGTTGTTCAACAACATACCGGTGCCTGTGGTGTCTCCCAGTTCACGCCACAGCGCCAGCGACTCTTCCAGTAGAGCCGCCGCCTGGTCGAGCTCTCCCTCCGCCTTAAGGACGAGTCCCAGGGAACCGAGCGCGCCCGCGATGCCGCGCTTGTCGCCGATCTCGCGCCACAGTGGCAGGCTGGCCCCGTGATGCGCATGCGCCGTCGCGTAGTTGCCCTGGCTTTGGGCGAGCGCTCCGGACGCATCGAGCGCTTTTGCCCGCTGCGCGCCCTCAACATCGGGATTTGCCGCCAATCCTGATTCCAGCCACGAGCGGCCTTCGCTCGAACGACCGGTCAGGAACCAGAAACGCCAGAGCGCCGCTGCCAGTTGTAGGCGGGCTCCTGACTCCTTATCCACCTGCGCCCACTGCAGCGCCGAGCGCAAATTTGACAGCTCGGCCTCCAACCGCACCAGCCACCTGGCGCGCTGCGGTGTCCGCAAGTGCGGTTCTGCCTGCTCGGCGACGGTGAGGAAAAAGGCCGCGTGGCGCCGCCGCATGGTGGCTGCCTCGCCAATCGCCGCGAGCTGTTCCTGGCCGTACTCACGCAGCGTCTCCAGCATCGTAAAGCGCGGCTCGTCATCGCCTTGATCGTCGACGCGCAGGAGGCTCTGACGCACCAACTGGACGACGCCTTCGAACACCGCCGCCGCGTCCAATACGCTGTCCACCGTGGTGCGGTCGGCACACACGGTTTCGGCCGCTTCCAGGGTGCAGCCGTCCGTGAAAACCGCCATGCGCCGGAAGAGGGCTTGTTCATGCGGCGCAAGCAGGTCGTAGCTCCAGGCGATCGTGTGGCGCAGCGATCGCTGGCGCGCCGGCATATCGCGAGGTCCATCGCTCAGCACCGGCAGGTGGCGCTCCAGACGCTCCAACAATGCCTTCGGCGAGAGTACATTGCTCCGCGCAGCCGCGAGCTCGATCGCCAGCGGCAGCCCGTCCAGCCGGCGGCAGATGGCAGCTACCACCTGCCCGGTCTCCGCGCTGAGCGAAAACGCAGGTCGGAGCGCCTGTACCCGTTGCACGAACAACTGCACAGACGGAGCCTGGGTCAGCGCTTCCAACGTAGGGTTCGTCTCGAGCGAGGGTAGCGCCAGCGGCGGTACGGCGAATTGCTGTTCGCCGTGCACATGCAGCGGCGCTCTGCTGGTCACCATGATCTTGAGCAGGGGGCAGGCCGCAAGAAGATCGGTGACCTGTTCTGCGGCGGAAGTCAGGTGTTCGAAGTTGTCGAGCACGAGCAGCGATCTGGTGGCGCCAACGTGGGCTGCTACAACCTCGACCAGATCCCTCCCAGGCTCAACACGCAGGCCGAGCTCCTGGATGATGGTCGGGAGGACTAGAGTGGCGTTGCGGATACCCGCTAACTCAACGAAGCCGACGCATTGCGGCTGCGTCACGGAAAGTCCGGAAGCGATCTGAATCGCAAGGCGGGTCTTACCGACACCACCCGGCCCGGTGAGCGTCATCAGGCGTACGTTGGGCTGCATCAGCAGGTCCATCACCGACTCTTCGTCCCGTTCCCGACCCAAAAGTGGAGTGAGCGGCACCGGCAAGCCGCTGACAGCCCGTTTGGGTTCCGGCGGGGCTGGGATAGCGAGACGCTGTCGGACCGCGGCGGCGATCAGCCTGGCGCGCGCTTCGACGTCGAGGCCCAGGGCATCCGCTAGCAACCGAATGGTATCTGGATACGGTGCGCGATGCAGACCGCGCTCGAGGTCGCTGATTGCTCGGGGGCTCACCCCTGCCCGTTCTGCCAGGCCCTCCTGGGAGAGCGTGACGGCCGTGCGGTACTGCTTCAGCAGCTCTGCGAAGGATGCTGTCAGCGTCGTGTCCATTTCAATGCCACTCCCTAAACAATAACCATCCCGACAGGGACTATCGGTCTGCTGGCCATAGTAGCACCCCCGGTAATCCGGTGTCGGCGATGCAGGCGCGGTAGCCGCTCCACGCACGAGAAAGTATGTGGCAGGTATGTGGTTAGCCGTCATGGCCGCTGCTGCTGAAGTGGCGGACCATATAGCTGGCCGCACCTGAAACAGGCGGTCCGAGCGTTTAACGTGGGAGGCATCCACCATGCGTCTTTCTCTTCTGGTGTGCGCCCTGGTTCTGTCCCTGGCCGGTGCGGCCTGCAGCAGCTCCCCGAAAGGACACACCCCCACGAGCTCGGCACCGGCTGCCGGCGTCGCTGCCGTCCAGCCCAGCGCGGCGTCTGTTGTGGCGACGACCCAGGCACAAGCGGGTACCGCCGGCCGAGCCGGCGCCGCCGCTTCTGCACAGCAGCCGGCACAGTCGAGCGTGCTCATTGTGGGCGCGTCCGCGCCAAAGCAATTCGCCGGTCTCGGTGGCCCGATCAGCGCGGTAGCATTCAGCCCGGACGGGAAGATCCTCGCCGCCGGCGGCCAGGATGCATTCGTCCAGTTGTGGGACGCCGCCACGGGGCAGCCGCTTAAGACGCTCAAGTCGCCGAACGCCAGGGATGCGAACAGATCCTTCAATCTCCGCACGCTCGTCTTCAGTCCGGACGGTAAGCGGATTGCGAAGGACGGGCCTCCGCTGGTGGTGTGGGACGTGGCGACGGGCCAACCCCTGTTCGAGAAGTTCGTCTTTAACTCGGCCGGCTCGGGCGGCGGCGCTAGCTCGCTCGCTTTCAGCCCGGATGGAAAAGTGCTGGCAGTCGGGGACTCCAAGAGCCTCCAGCTTTTGGATCCCGGGACGGGCCAACTCCTCAAGCTTCTGGTAGAGAGCACCCAGGCGCAGTCCTCGCCGGAGACGGTCGCCACGCGCAGCCTGTCCTTCAGCCCGGACGGCAAGACCCTGGCCAGCGCTGGTCCCGCGAACGCGGTTACCCTGTGGGATGTGGCGACGGGCCAGAAGGGCGCAACCCTGACGGGCCAGGCGTCCCGCGTCAACAGCGTGGCCTTCAGCCCCGACGGCAAGCACGTAGCCGGTGGCGGCCTCAACGACATCACCGTGTGGGATCTGCCGGCGGGTACGGGGCCGAAGACCCTGGTTCACCAGAGCAGTGACCACAATGACGTGAACTCCGTCGCCTTCAGCTCCGACGGGAAGTACCTCGCCGGTAGCGGCATCTTCGGGCTCGACCTCTGGGATGCGGCCACCTGGAAAGCGGTCCCCATCACCACGGCGCTAAACCAGGCGATTCATGATGCGTTCGCCTTCAGCGCGGACGGACAGCTCCTCGCAGGGGTCGGCACCGGAGACGACCACGTGGTCAAAGTATGGCCGTTAGCTCCCGGCCCCGCAGAGGCAGCCGCGAATCCGCCTGCCAGGACAGGCGCCGGCGCGGCGAAGCCGACCGCAGCGCAGGCGGGCGGACTTGATGTCTGCACGTTGGTGACGCAGCCGGAGGCGGAAGCCATCTTGGGCGCCCCGGTTGTCAAGACCGAGAATCGGGAGCTGGCCTGCCGGTATGGTGCCGCGGACGGCTCGCATGTCGGCATCGACAGCTACGGCACGGGCGCCGGAAAGTTCTACTTCACCGCGTTCCACACGGGCGACGTTAAGGATGTTGCGGGCGTCGGCGACAAAGCGTTCGTTGCCGGCGGGCTCGCGTTGTACGTCCTCAAGGGGGCGACGCTCTTCGAGATCACCGTCACGCCTGCCGACAAGGCCTTCGAGAACGGCGCCCCAACCGCTAAGCTGCTGACCCTGGCACGGGCAGCCGCCGGCCGCCTCTAGGCCAGCAGGCGACGGAGCCCCATTCCACCCACGCGAAACTATGTGGAAGGTGTGTGGCTAGCCGTCATGGTCGGCGTCGCGAGCGTGCCGGATCATATAGCTAGCCCCGCAGCCCCGGGAACGCCGAGAAACGTGACGCGTTCACCGATGCGTACAAGTGGAAGTGCGGACGAAAGGAAAAGCATCCGTGAAAAAGCTGGCACACCCATCGGCGCGCATACGGGTTCTTCGCCAGAGCGAGCGCCCGTGATGATCTCAGCGTGCTGACGGTAGACCGCTGCTACGTCATCGACTTCGCGCCGGCAGGCACGGCGGATGCCAGCGCGAAGCTCACGGCGATTGCCAGGCAGGCGCTGCCCCGTAACCAGCCTGATCATTCCCGTTCAAGGTAGAGGAGGCATACCATGGTCCATCGCTTACTGTTCATCCCGGTCACGTCCCTCGTTGTCCTGTTCGCTGTCACAGGCGTTGGCGGAGTCAGTGCTCAGACAGGTACCCCGGCGGATACGCTGGTCGGCCAGCAGGTGACCACCTGCAATGAAGGGACACCGTTTGCCATCATCGTCACCGGCGGGCTGTGGACGAAAACCATCGGCGGCACGGACGCCAGCGGCAGCGGCATGTGGCTGGTGGTGTTCTACGACGCGACCGATATCGGCACCGACGCCGCGGCCGTGGCAGGCACGCTCAAGGTGCGCGACGAGCGCGGCCGGGAGTTCCAGCCGGACAACCCGGGTGGGTCGCTCATCGAGGTGCTGAGCACCACATACCACCTGAGCGGGTCGTATGGGGGTCTGGTGCCCGGCATTACCGGCCACTCGTTTGAACTCTTCCTCGTCGCCGGGGACGCACGGACGCTCACCCTGCTGCCCGACCCGTTCTCCTGCAGCGGCGCGGGTACGGGCGCTGCCGCCGGCAGCAGTCGTGGCGGAGTCAGTGCTCAGACCGGTACCCCGGCGGATACGCTGGTCGGCCAGCAGGTGACCACCTGCAATGAAGGGACACCGTTTGCCATCATCGTCACCGGCGGGCTGTGGACGAAAACCATCGGCGGCACGGACGCCAGCGGCAGCGGCATGTGGCTGGTGGTGTTCTACGACGCGACCGATATCGGCACCGACGCCGCGGCCGTGGCAGGCACGCTCAAGGTGCGCGACGAGCGCGGCCGGGAGTTCCAGCCGGACAACCCGGGTGGGTCGCTCATCGAGGTGCTGAGCACCACATACCACCTGAGCGGGTCGTATGGGGGTCTGGTGCCCGGCATTACCGGCCACTCGTTTGAACTCTTCCTCGTCGCCGGGGACGCACGGACGCTCACCCTGCTGCCCGACCCGTTTTCCTGCGGCTAACCTGCAGACACGGGGTGCACTCGTGACGGTGCCGGGTCGCACCAACGCGCAGTCCGCTGTCAAAGATGAGCTGTGGGTTCCGGTCGGCAAGCGCTCCTTCGTCATCTGCTTTGAACCGGCGGGCGTGCCTGACGCGAAGGCGAAGATGACTAGCCCGGCAAAGCAGGCGATGACCCAACGGTGACGACCACCTTGTCACCTACACCGCATTTGGCAGACAAAACGAACACAGACAGGAGCGACAGCATGACACACTCCACTACCGACGCGCTCGTCATCCGAAGCGATGACGCCACCCTGTATGCCATTCCACGCGAACTACTGCAGCAGTGCGAGGTGCCGGAGACGGACGAAGTCCAGGGCTACCTCAACGCGCAGCCTATCCCCCCCGGCCGTGAGCTTGCCAGCTTCCATGTGCTGGGCTACGCGCCCATTACTCTGCAGCCGGCGAACATTCTCGGCGAACGCCACGGGATTATCTTCGTCGGCGGCAGATGATGGTACACAGGGCGAGCCTCCCCAGTAACGCGCGTTCATGCTAGTTGGAGGGGCAGCGATGACGGAGCCGACGGGCGTGGGGCAAGAACCGGTGCTCCTGCTAACAGACGGCGTGGGCGGTTTCTACGCTGTCCCCATCAGCGCCGCAGAGGGCTATCGGGCACCCGAAGATTTGGTGTCCGAGGCGCGCAGAGAACTCGCCGAAGCGCAGGACGCCGGCGAAGTGACCGGCTACGCGGCGGGCATGAGCAGCGCCTTTTTCGCGCCGGTGTACACAAGCCTCTTTTTGCCGAGCCTGACACCCGGAAACCCATGTCCGCGAGGTCAACGGCTCGCACATCTGGGCGATTGCCGGCTCTGCGTACCCGACTATCGGGAGCAGTAGCGACTCCCACGTCGCTTGTCCGGCTAATCCATACCCAACGTAGCCTCGACCTCGCCGATTGCCTCGTCCACGATGCCGACGATCTCGTCTACCTCCTCGCGCCGGATGCAGAGCGGCGGCGCCAGCGCGATGTTGGCTCCGGCCCGACTCAGCAGCCCGCGCCGCTTGAGGGCATCGGTCATTTTGTGGTTCAGGTCGTCTGCCTCGGTGAACTGCTCCTTGGTTTCGCGATTCTTCACCAGCTCGACCGCCACGAGCAGGCCCATACCGCGAACGTCGCCGATCGATGGGTGGTACTCCTTGAGCCGGCGTAGCTCCTCGCGCATGTACTCGTCCTGAATACGGGCGTTTTCAACCATCCCCTCCCGCTCGATGATCTGGATGTTGGCGAGGGCGACGGCGCACGCGACGGGGTGAGTCCCGAACGTGATGCCGCCCACCAGCGCCTGCTTGGCGTCGCCGACGAACGCGGCCGAGACCTCTTCCTTCGCCATCACCGCCGAGATCGGCAGGTAACCGCTGCTGATCCCCTTGGCGACGGTCATCAGGTCCGGGACGACGCCGGTGTGCTCGACCGCGAACCACTTGCCGGTCCGTCCGAAGCCGTTGATCACTTCGTCGGCGATCAGGAGGATGCCGTAGCGGTCGCAGAGCTCGCGCAGGATTGGCCAGTACTCGTCCGGCGGCACGAAGGTTCCATTTGCGGAAGAGATAGGCTCGGCGATGATCGCCGCGATCGTCTCGGGGTTCTCGAACTTGATCGTCTGCTCGATCGTCCGGGCGCAGAAGACGCCGCACTCGGGATAGGTCTTCTCATACGGGCAACGGTAGCAATTCACCCCCGGCACGTGGACGCTGCCGGGCACGAGCGGCTCGAACGGCGCGCGGTTGACATAAGCGGAATTGTTCAGGCTCAGCGCCCCCGCCGTCATTCCGTGGTAAGAGCCCCGCCGGCTGATGACTTTGTAGCGCTTCTTGTCGCCGCGGTTGTAGTGATACTGCTTCGCGATGCGAACGGCGGTCTCGACCGCCTCTGAGCCCGAGTTTGCGAAGTAGAAACGTGAGATCGAGCCGGGCGCCAGTTCCGCGAGCTTGGTGGCGAGGTCGATGGCCGGAAGCGTCGTGTACGCGAAGGTGTTGACGTAGGCCAAGCGGCGCATCTGCTCGGCAGCAACGTCAGCCAGCTCCGTACGGCCGTGTCCGATGGCGACCACCCACAGCCCGGACATAGAGTCGATGAAGGTGCGTCCCGAGGCTTCCCGCAGGCGGACGCCTTCGCCATCGGTGAAGATCAGCATGCCGTCCGGTTTAGAGAGTTCGTTTAACTGCTGCGTGTGTTTCCAGAGGTGGTCCAGTCCGCGCCGGACGTAGCCGTCAACTTCCGCGCGCGACATGGGTTCTACGAGGTTGTCCACCATGGCGGCCTCCCGGTTTCGGCGACAGTGCCGGTTGCGTCCTTGTATCCCCGAAGAACCAACCTGTCAAGGCAACTGGTCCACGCGCGTATCTTCTTAGGCGAACAAGCCGTCGCCGACTGCCTCGGCGATCTGCTCATCGGAAAGACCCAGCAGTTCGCGGTAAACCTCGAACGTATCCTGCCCGTAAACAGGCGACGCGGTGTACGGCCCCAGCGGCGTGCCCTCGAATCGCGCGGGAAAGCGGTCGGTGTACCGCCGGCCGAGGACAGCGTGCTCGACCTCCGCCAGCCACTCGCGGGCGGCGAGCTGCTCGTCAGCTTCCGCCATGTCCCGCGTGTTCTGCACCATTCCCGCCGGTACTCCCGTTGCCTGAAGCGAGCGCATCGCCTGGCGGGCGTCCTGGCCGGACGCCCAGGCGCTGATCCGTTCGTTGATATAAGCGCGATGCTCGCGACGGCCATCTACGGTTGTAAGACGGTGGTCTTCATCGAGCCCGGCGACGCGAATTACCGCGCACAGGCACCGCCATTCGCGGTCGTCGCGCGCGGTTATTGCCAGCCAGCGGTCTTCACGGCAGCGGTACACGTCGTTTGGTGCGAAGTCTTCAAAGGGATCGCGGTTGCCGGCCGGTTGCGCCTCACGGCCGTTATTCAGGTAGTCCACGTATGCGGGGCCCAGGACGTACGCGCCGACCTCCAACTGCGACAGGTCGACGAACTGGCCGCGACCGGTTCGCCGGCGGGCTTCGAGCGCTTCCAGCGCGGCGAGCGCCCCCGCCAGTCCGCTGGCGTGGTCGTTATACGAGAAGCCGTAACCGATGTCTTCCTGTCCCGGTAACCCGGTCAGGTGCGTCAGGCCGCTTAGCGCGTGGATCGTCGGCGCGTAGGTGACGAAGTCGCGCCACGGCCCTTCGCGGCCGGCCCCCGCCATGCCTATATAAATGAGGCGATCATTCCACTGCTGCGCCGACTCGTAGCCAATGCCCCACCGGTCGAGCACGCCGGCGCTGAAATTGTCGTAGACGATGTCCGACTGTTCGGCCAGTTTGCGGAACGTCTCCGCCGCTCGCGGGTGCTTCATATTTAGCGAAACGCTGCGCTTGCCGCGATTCCACATAGCGTGGTAAGGATGCTCGCTACTGTTCGTTCCCTGCGACCGCACCTCCGTCTGGACCTTGACCACGTCGGCGCCGAAGTCGGCGAGGATGCGGGTCGCGAACGGACCTGCGAGAACCCAGCTAAAGTCGAGGACACGTACGCCTGCAAGCGGCCTGCCGCGAGCTTTTGTACGCGACCGCACGGCTTTTCTGGGCGCCCACGTCGATAGCACGTCGTCGACTGATGTTGATCCGTCTGGCGGCGGGGCGGCGGGTGGCGCCGGCGTGCCCGTGGGACGGAACAGCGGACCAGGCGAGCGAATTTCGGCTCCCGGCCATTGCACCGGCCGAAAGAATCCGCGCTCCCGGAGTTGGAGGGTCTCGGCGACCGCGGCAACCGTCAGCACCTCGCCCCAGGCGAGATGACGCTGCTGGCCTTCAAGGAAAAACTCGTGTCCCTGTTGTGTGGCGGCAAATTTGCGCAGCGCCGCCATTAACTCGGGGATGCGTTCGGTTATCAACGCCGTGCCGGCGACGATATCAGCGACGACAGCCGCCATTCCGGACTGCGCCAGCCAGGCCATCAGCGCCGGGGCGCCGGGAACGAGCGTGACCATGACGTTGCCGGTCGCGCAGGACATCACGTCGTAGGCGCCGGACCAGTGCAGCGACCGCTGGCGCTGGTAGATGCCGGCCGGCTCGCGCTGGACGCCGGGGATGAGGTCTTTGTAGAACCAACCCATCAGCACCTGCTCGGTGCAGGAGATGACCGCCTCGTGCAGCGACAGGTCGATGTGCTGTCCGCTTCCGGTTCCGCGCGCGGCATAGACGCCTGCCATCCCCGCGATCGCCGCGTAGAAGCCGCCGACGTTGAACGTCTGCCGCCCCCAGCCACTCAACGGCAGATCCGGGTCTCCCGTGACGGAAAGGACGCCGCCAAGGGCGCCCGCGACGAGGTCGCTCACTTGCCAGGCAGCGCGCGGGCCTTGACGACCGAAAGGAGTGAGCGAGACGTGCACGAGCGTCTCGTTGAGATTCTTCAGTTCGGGGTAATCCAACCCCAGCGCAGCCAGACGGTTGGGTGGCTCCGTTTCTATTAACAGGTCGGCCCGCGCGACCAGTGCCTTGAAACGGTCCCTATCTTCGGGCGTTTCCAGGTCCATCGGTACGTGGTAGGTGCCGGCGTCGAACCACCAGTTGAGGACGCCCCCGCGGGCTGCGGCCGGCCCGGTCATAGCTGCGCCCGAAACGCCGGCGCGCAAACGCACAAGGTGCGCACCGGCCTCGGCGAGCAGCTTTCCCGCCAACCGCCCGCTCTCGTCGGTCAGATCGACGACCCGCAGGCCCGCGAGCGCGCCGCTATCGGGCATCAAGCACCCCTATCCGCGGCTGGTAGGTCGGGCGCCGGATCCGCGCTTACGGTAGCAGAGATTGGAGCATAGAGCGCTCAGTTAGTAAAGCAGCGATGGCTCGTGGGGGCCGTTGAGCGGCCCGGCGCCTAGACCGAAATATCGATCGTTCCTGTGAAACAGTTCCCCGACGGGGTACAAAACGCCACGGCCCAGGTTCCCGCAGAGGCGCCGGCGAAATCGGTGCGGGGATGGACGGTCAGGATCCAGTTGCCATCGGCATCGGCCGTGAGGACGTCAGGAGTGCCATCCGGCAGGGTGTACGTGTACTGCGTGCCGCTGGGGTCCTGGTAGACCACGGCAAGGATGGTTCCCGGATCGAAGTTGACCCCGGTGAAGACGAACGTGTCATCCTGGGTACCGCTGCCGGGCGTTACGGAGATGGTTCCGCCGGACTGTGCGTGGATTTGCGGTGTGCCATGCAGGGCGACAGTTAGCGTCGCCATCGCTACGATCAGGGCGATTCCAAGCAAGCGTTTCAAGAAAACTCCTCCACATCATCATCTGGCTCGTTACTTGCCTGGCGCGCTGGCAACGTTTACCGCAGAACCGGGGCGGGGCAAGCCGGCTTCCAGCAGTATCGCAGAATTATCGCGAGATACTACCAGCATTACATTGGTGCGGATTGTCAGTGGCGATGATAAGCTACGCGGACCTTTACCAGTCGCGGGAGTTGGGCCACCGAATATATCGGTGGAACTTGAAGACGTACGTTCCTTGTCTCGGCCGCCGCGCGCCGGAGTTGTATCACATGACAGGGAACCTGGTGAGCCGGGTGGGATTCGAACCCACGATCAATGGATTAAAAGTCATGCTTGGGCTTTGCGTTAGCCGTTCGGGAGCGTTCGGTAAAGGTCGCCAGCGGTCGTATTTCAGGCGTGAACCGGCCTCACCATGCAGAAAACCATTGCCGTTCTATTCGCCATAGGTCGTCCTCAGTCGCCGTGCATCGGCAGGCAATCGCTACACAATGTAGCGATTCGGAACCGCGCCGCATGGCTTCACGTACAATGAGCGTAATCGCCCGCGCCGTGGCAGCGGCCCGGCGGCGTCAGACACCTGTGTAGGAGTCGGCTGCGTGACCACGGTGCCGCCGGACGCTTCCGGAAATCAACCGAGCTGCGACGGGTGTGGGCGGCCGTTCGACACCTCCGAGCTCCGTCGCACCCGTAGCGGTGTCCTGTGCGTTGCGTGCAGGTCACACCCGAATCCACTCGTTAGAATACTGACCACCAGGCCCATCCCCTTCCCGAAGGAAGCCGCTGCGGTGTTACGGGCGCTCAACGATCCGCGATCGGATCTAAGTAGGATCCATCGTGCGAATCTCGCATTAGCTCACTTGTTCCGGCCGGTCGTCGAGGCAGGCGTGCCGCTTGAGGATCCTGACGGGGCCGCCAAACTTACTACCTCTAGCACACCAGACGCCGTCGATGCGAGGCGCCAACGGACCCAGCAGGGTCGTGAGGACTTCCCTGCGTTCGAGCAAGATCTGCGTGAATTCGAGGACGAGTGGATACGGAGGGGCCAAAAAGATGACCCGTATCTGTCGGACTTTGGAGGGTTCCTTCAAGTGCAGGGAAGAACCATGAGCCGCACCACCGTATATCGCTATCTCAAAAGACGGGGGACGACGTGGCGCGCAAGACGGAAGCTTATTGAAACCTCTGAACCAAAGGCGACTCTAGACGCCGATCGGCGCACGCACTCGTGAAACAGATTCCGAGTTCAGCGAAACATCTTTCTTCAGCAAGCTGAAACATCTGAAACATCGCACTGCCGACGACCTGCGACGCTGCACGTACAACAGCGGGCAAGGGAGTCGTATCGTGACATCACGTAGCGTTCAGCACAGCGCCGACGGACCGGGAGTTCACACTGTTGGTGTAGGCGTAGCAATAGGCGCGCAACTGATCGGCGTCGGCCAGACATTGGTTAAGCAGCTCATCCGTACAGGCCAGCTCCGCGCGATAAAAATTGGCCGGCGCACGATTATTCCGGTTGCCGAGATCGAGGCGTTCGTGCAGCGTCGCCTGGACGGTGACTAGCGATGCTGACAAACGCAACGGGCTTCAGCTTTCTTGACGACGACGCATCCGACACCAAGCAGCGCGCCAGCGTGACCAATCGCTTCGCTGTCGTAGATACCGCGAGCGACGCCCTAGCGTACGCGAACACGGGCGTCGCGATTCTCCCCGTGTTCCCAATGCGCGACGGGATCTGCGCGTGCCCGAGAGGGGCAGCGTGCAACAAGAATGCTGGCAAGCATCCGATCGGGGCGTTCGCCCCGCACGGTGCGCATAGCGGTACGCGCGATCCCGACACGATCAAGCGCTGGTGGGGCGCGTGGGAATTACCAAAGATCATTAGTGGCAAGCGTGGGAGAGCGTCGCCGAGCAGCTCGCTGACGTGCTCCGCAAGGGCGACGAGGTGTACTGCGAGGGGAGCCTGAAGCTGAACGCTTGGACGGGGCAAGACGGCCAACAGCGAAGCGGTCTGAACGTCTCGGCCCGGAAATGCGAGCTGCTCGGCGCCATCGGTCGGCGGGCGCCCAAGGGAAAGACGGCCCGATCAGCGCCTTCGACGCCGCTTGCAGAACTGGAAGAGACCGACCTGTGAGCAGGGCCGCTCCTCTTCGCTACAGCCGCAAGAAGTGTTCAGCCAAGCCGAAGCTGGCAGCATGGTTGTCGGTGTCGTTACCAACACGAAACGCGGTAGAGCCAGTCAACTAATCGATGGAGTCGCAATGCACTCAACAGCGACCGAGTCGGGCACACTGACTCGACTAAAGAAGACGGCGGAATCAAAGCCGAAAGTAGGTCACTGGGATGCAGCCTAAGTATGGTGGTTCCAATACCGCGGACGATGAAGAGGAGAAGCTGGCTGCGGAAGTCAGCAGGGTCAGACAGTCGCTGCGATGGGAACAACCTTCCGACGGGGTCAGCCCTTTTAGCCATGAGCGCATGCGCGCTCGCGAGGACCGCTTTCTGCGAATAGGGGGTGCCTCTCCTGAAGGCGATAAAGAACCTCTCCTGGAGCACCAAGCAGGTCCTTCCAACGACTCACCTGACAGCGTTTCGGGAAATGTCTCCGGAAAGCGGATATCCGTTTGCCAGGCGGGCACCCAAACGAAGCTAACGCCTCCTCCAGTGCCGTCTGCGACGGCTAGTGAAGCACTCACAACCCGTATCATGCCTGGTCCACCTGCTCCGGAGGTGGCTCCCCTGAACCCGACAAGTCCTGAGACTGTGACATCAAATGCTGCTCTCCTGACTATGGCCACAAAAGCGGCGCGCATCTCGGCCGGTGTGAAGGCGCGGAACGACCACCGAAAGGGCCTACAAACCGAATTGGCTGAGCGGCCGATGGTTGATTTCAACGACGAGCACTGGACCTGGCTGCCAGTTTGCATCCGGACGAGCCACACCCTGAGCATCGCTGACAAGGGAGCGTACTTCGGGATCGCCTTCTTCGCTCGCGGAAGTGGCCGACAGTCGTCGGCATCGTATGCGGACATTGCTGACGTAGGTCGGATTTCTAAACGCCAAGCGAAAATCAGCGTGTCGCGTCTCTTGGAAACCGCACACCTCACGATGGAGAGAGGCAGCCCGAATCGCTACATGATTGCCGCGCTCTTCCCGTTTGACAAAATCTCCCATGAGATCGCCGCCGCTGCCGTAAGTTTTGAGGCGCTCTTGGTATACGCAGCCCTTGTCAGCCGCTCTGGCGATAAGGATCGCTGCTGGCCTGCGTATGGAAGGTTGGCTCAAGACGCAGGCCTTAGCCGTTCGAGTGCAATTAGAGCTGAGTCAGAGCTTGAAGAGGCGGGCGTGATCGAGGTACGGCAAGGTGATCGGCGCAGTAACACCTACATCCTTAAGAAGCGTATACGTGCAGACCTTCTACAGACCGAACTATTTCGACGTATGCAGTTGAGCAACCCCAATGATGCAGTCCGGAAACCCCGACTATGCAGTCCGGAAACCCCGACTGTGCAGTCCAGCGACCTAAATCAGAGTCTTGATACAAACACTGGATCCAGAGGCTCGAATGCAGAGAGCCAGCCGCAGCCTGCGGCTGCCGTTCAGGTAGAAGATACAACCCAAGTAGCAACTCCAATACTCTGTCCAGATAGTATTAGTCCTTCTTGTACAGAACGACACTTTTCGCGGAAGCATAATCCGTATAGCGATGGCGGGAACCTTGCCGAACAGCTAAAGCAGTACCCATACGCCAAAGCAATGGTTCGGCTGGTCCAGGAGTTCGGAGTTCCGAACGCGGAGTATTGCGTGCTCGAATACCTTAAGCAGTATCCCTCTACCACTGTGGCTGTGATCGAAACGTTTATTGATGAACTTGGCGATTCCCGCCGCAAGAGTCTGCGCAACCCGGCTGCGGTGTTAGCATGCCGACTTTTGGAGGGAGAGCCTTCTCACGAAGATAGCCCTGGCTTGAGGGACCGCAGGCAATTGGAAGAGCTTGAGGAAACAGACCTATGAGCCACTGCCATGTAGGTGAACAGCAAACACGCAGGTCATCTCGTGGCCTTAATCAAGCCAGCGGCGCGTCCGGCCGGGACTCCTGGCACAGGTTCGCCCGCGTAGGCGCTCGGGATCAGATCGCACATACACGCAAGCTGCTCGAGTTCGAAGCCGGGGGCTTGGACTCTCCCCTGGAGGAGCTAGAGGAGATTCGATTTTGATCGTTCTTGCGGTCGGCGCCCAGCGTCAAATCACACCGGCGCTGGCGGTCCGAGGGTGCGATGCCACTGGTGAGCCTCTGGGTGACGCCATTGTGCAGGCGCTCACTAATGACCGCGAGAAGGTCCGGATAAGAAAAGGATCGAAGAAAGCGTTGTTGGCGCCCGCCCTACCAGACGAACAGCAGAGGACAGTCTTTACTCAGTCTACCGGTTGCCACGGGCAGTACAGGCCTACGTGCAGCGCTGGATCGGTCAGCTGTCGTACCGGGAGCCGAAGGAGTACCTGCCATGCGACTCCGAAGGCGAGGACGATGGCCAGATATGCGAGAAGGCGTTGGTACTGGAACTTGGGAGTGACAAATGCTGTCGGGAGTGCCTGGAGGGAGACGAGGCGGCGCTCTGGGCGCAGGCAAACGAGATTCTGTATGGCTCGTGGGAAGACGAGGAGCGGCTCAGGGCAGTTGTCGATGACCTTAACGTGGAGGAGCTCGACGACCTGTAGGCCGGCGACGCAGCGCTCCCGCGATCTCAGGGAAGCAGTGCTGACCTGGGTCTACCACCACTTGGACCCCGTCGTTCGCACTTAAGCATCAGCGATGCCGCTGGGAATATGAGGGGCTATCGTCGGCGTCTTGGTTACAGTAACGGGAATGCGCTCAGGGTGGGTTGCACGGAAAAACTGCGGTCTTGAAGAAGCCTGCTTTGGAGCCCTGGACTGGCATGGTTCCGGTTGATTCAGCGGTAAGCAAATGCGGCACGCCCTTAGCTTCGCGACCAGGCGGCAACGCACAGCCGAGCCGCAGACGGTTTTCAACCTCGGCCTTCGGTGATACCGGAGACTTCACTTCTATCGGCAGACTCCAGAGATCGGCGAAGAGGAGCACACATGGAGGATAGAGACGCAACCCCATTGACTTCCGGCAAGGTAACTCCCTTCCGCCGCAATTATTGCTTTTGCGGCTGTGGGCACATCGAACCGGCGGATTGGTATCCAACACTTCCCTGGGATCGAGTAGTGCAGCGCGCGTTGGATCTTGGACAAGACTGCCCGAGCCTCGAATCAGTGTTAGATATCGACGGCACGGTGCTGGAATGGAGGGTGATGCTGGATCTCGGGTACGGGACTTTGTGTGCGTTCTGCCTCGATGAGAACGAGGAAGCCGAATGGGAACAGGCCGAGGAAATCTTCTCGGAAGAGTGGTAACCCAATGGCAATCTGGCGCCACTACTCCCGGCATGAAGAAGGAGATGTCAAATGGTGAGCACGTCCAAACGCTTTGGCAGGGGTGCTCTGCGCCTGCTCGAGGAGATAGCTGGCTGCACGTATAAGTTGCGCAGAGAAGGGCTGGCGCAGGGAGAGCAGCGCCGTTGTCGTGACGACCAGCATCGCTGGACGAACTCGACGCGAATCTTCTGCTTCATCGTCCGCGGCTGTGTTGTCTGCGGACTGATCGATCGCGCCACGCTGTGGTTGGTCCGGTACCCGTCGGATACGCAGGTTTGCGCCGGAGTCGGAGCTGAAAACGGCCAAAGTTATCTGGCAGCGTCCCCTGGAATGTGCGTGGTTTGCGGGCGTCTTATCGCAGATGCCGAGCAGCAGGTCTGCATAGAGGAGTGTTCGGCGATCTGGCTCGGTTGGCACTTCGTGGTATTCGCGGAGCGCCAGCGCTTGATGCGCCGGGACGTAGCGGAACTCTTCGTGCGGCACCTCGCAGGTGGCGAGCTCACCGACGACGAGCAAGAGCGGTACGAGCGGTGGCGGGAACAGGCCAGCGCTGCGCCCCACGTGTGTTTCCAACGGCGCGGTGGCCAACACCTTCCGTCAACCTACGCAGCGGCGCTGCCGGTGCAAACCGGAGGCGGGGAAGCGGGCGACAGGAACCTGAGCGCGGAGACCGCATCTCGCGGGCGCCGCGACGTGTTTCAGCTCCGTCGTCGGGTCAGTCATGCTACCCATGTCTGGCGTCAGGCGGGGTTGAGCCAAGGTGAACGCCGGTGTTGTGACGCGGGGCAACACATTTGGAGCCCGCCAACCCGCGTGCTGTACCTCACCATGGAGGCGTGCCAGGTTTGTGGTCTTCCCGGGCGTTCGGCGTTCCAGGATCCATGGGGTGCCTCCCGTATAGGTCCGGACGCCGACGAGGGAGTCTTGAGCTCCCGATCGGAACCCGGCATCTGTCTCATTTGCGGTCGTCTTGTCGCTGAGGCCTGGCTTCAGGTCTGCAGCGGGACCTGTGCGCAGACGTGGATCGACCGGCAGTGGATCGTGTTTGCGAACCCGGAAACCTTGATGCCGCGCGCGGTCGCCGAGTTCTGCGCTCGGCATGTGTCAGGCGCGTCGCTTACGGACACAGAGAGAGAGCTCTACCTGCATTGGCGCGCGGAGGCGACACAGGATTACCGCGAGCGGGACTCGGATCGCCCCGCGCAACGCTCGAACGATGACATCGATTTCTAACGTCGCGGTAGGATGTCGCACCGGCAAACAGGCTCGCTGTCTGTGCGCCACTCCTCCCGTGGCACGGGGTGTCCGCCTGTTATGACCGTCAACCGTGGGGGGAATATGGACCAGCAGACGCGAACAACGACATCGCGTCTGGGCGGCCACCCACGCTTTGCGGGCAACTTTGCCTCGCTGGATGTCGCTGCGGGCACCGCTCTGGAGTTTGCTGCGCACCTCGGCATTATCACCGCAGACGAGGCGGCGGCGATCCGTGAACGGGGACGACGGGCGATGCTGCAGCTTGGACGACAGGGGGCACGAGACCAAGAACGTGAACGTCCCGCCGTCCAGTTCCTGTTCGCACTCCGCGACCTTCTCGCTAGGGGCGAAAATGTGCTCTACGAACTCGTGCCGACGGGCAGGAGCCTTCGGGTCATCGAGCACGCTCAGGACGCTGCCGGACCCCTTGGCTGGCAAACCGACGACTGTTTCTTTCTGATCGGGAACGCGTGCATCGCCGCGATCACGTCCCAATTCGGCGCTCTCTCTGTGAGCCCCAGCATGATCTGGAAGGAACTCAGAGAACTACACATCCTCGTGCCGTCGCAGCGTGGCCGCCTAACATCGTCAGTCACAATTGACGATCAGCAGCAGTGGACGTACGCCCTGAACCGACGGCGCGTTGAGCAAGTGTGGAAGCGGCAATGAGCGGGTTGGTTTTTGCGATTTTGCGACTTTGCGGTGTTAATTCTGATGCACCACCAATCTCAGGGTAAGCACCATAGTTCGGCGGGCATGATGGCAGCACATGGTCTCGAGTTAGCTGACGGCGCTTACGCCGGTCTGCGGTGTCGCCCAGAATGGCGACCGGCTTCAGCAGCGAGTCTTGGTCTCAGCGTGGGATCCCCGATTAGGTTGTACGGCTGGAGGATTGCGATGCCGCCTCGCATTCCTAGCGAAGCCTGGATGCGCGAAAACGTGCGCGAGGAGCGGCTCACCAGAATTGCCGAGTGGCGCGACAACAGGATCTGGCACAAGACTGATCCTGACTACATGCGCGGCTTGTTCTGGGGAATCGCGTATCTCGCGCTCTATCACTCCCCTTTTCTGCCGTCCGATCTGCGCGCTGTGCTGCACGTCCCGGACCCACCCGCGGGCACAAACTGGCGGGTGATAGCAACGCCGTTGCATGAATTGGAGAGGCTGGAGTTCATCGAACTGAACGGCACGACACGCAGCTCCAAGATGACTGGTGGCCAGAAGCGTCTGGAGTGGCGTGCGGCGCGCGGACTGGAAGTGGAGCTAGCGAAGTATATCCGCGACAGGTTCGGTCCGCGCCCGGCGTACCTGCCCGCAGCAAAGCGGATCGGTCGTAGTGTCCCTCAGGAGCAAAACGATGGCTAGGCAGCACCGGCTGCCGGTCCAGACTCGGAGCACGCCGCGACGGAACGGGCCGAGAACGTGCGCGGGCTACGGGCGGTGATCGCGCCGCGGATCAATGCTGTGACGCAAACGGAGAATCGACCGCCGGGAGCGCCATGCCGCTGCGACAAGATCCAGGGGAGGCGGGTCTGAAGACGCAGCGTGGTCCCGCGCTGGCCGACCATTGAGCGAACGTGAGCCAACGAGGAGGAGTCCGGTGAACGCCCTTCCCCCCAAGAACGCACAGCACATCGCAAAGCGCGATCCAGCACACAAGCCGCGGGGCGATCAGCGCGCCCGAGAGCCATTCTCGAAGCGAAGACTGCATCTCCAGCAAGGGTATGGACGGGCTCGAGGATGCTGAGTTCTGACACTGATGGGCCGAGCCCACGAGTTCGGTCGTGTCATCATCGACGACGCCAGAATGGCGAGCCTGACGGCTGCGGTGCATGCGTCAGGCCAGAGACGAGTCCAGCTCGGCCGCCGAGTTGCGGGCGATGCTTCTTACTCGCACACACTATAGAAATAGGGCGAGTATTATGCTTATGAGCATAAGTGGATACACTCCGCTTCAGGCGTCGCGGCGACGGCGACAAGCGAGTATTGGGCGGTACGCACACTCGCGGAGAAACTACAGTTTTTAGCGTCGGAAACTACGAATGACTGTGCTGATCGCCTCTGGCCCTGAACTGCCGAAGCACCCGGGCGGGCGTCCGCCTGGACGGGGAAACCGGCGCACCGATCCCGTGCTGATCGCGCGGATGGAACGGGTGCACGATGCCGTGATGCGTGGTCGCCACTACGCCGAGATCGCGGAGCAAGAAGGCGTGTCGGTTGAGACGATCGACGACGATATCCAGTTCCTGGACGGCCAAGCTAAAACGCGGTTTAAGCGCACTCTGCAAGAGCGTGCAGATCATGTTGAAGGCATCTTCCTCAAGGGTGCCGATATGGCGGAGCGGACCTATTACTCGACCCCCGATCCGCATGCGCAAATCAAAGCGGTCAACAGCATGGTGACATGCGGCGATAAGTTGATGAAGTTCTACCGGCTCGAACAGCCGACCGTGGGCGAGCACCAAGCGGCGTCGGAGAAGGAAGGGGCCGACGGCGCGGCGGTCACGATCAACAACGATAACCGGCAGCAGTTCGCTATTGGCAGCCTGGAATGGCGCGCTATGATGGCAGAGCTGGAATCCCAAGTTCCCCAAGGAAATATCAGTGACTACCGGGAAGAGTTAGGCGCCGACAACATCAAGCTGCCTGGAGAGGTGCTGGACGTCGATTACGACCCCGATGCCGAAGAGGGGGATGAGGAACTGTGACACTGCGAGCGCGGCGGCTTGTTACTGGCTCCAGAGCAGGACGCAGCGCGTGCTCGGCCGTGCTCCCGCTCGTCGTTGTGCTCGTCGCCTGCGGATCCACGTCTCACCGCTCCCTGATCGCCTCGTCGGCGGTGGCGGCTTGCCCGGAGTCACCCGTCCTGCGGAGCACTGGCGGCAACGTGGTCGAGCGCGACGGCGGCGCGATCACCGTCCGCATGCCGCCGTTGGCGGCGGGGCACGAGACAAAAGCGCTGTGGCGACCAACAAACGGCTACGGCTATCAGGCTCCGATGTTGGCGCTTACGGCGGAGCGGCTCGACGCACCGGCCCCACCGATTCAGGGGACTCTCCTCCATGCGACGCTGGACCGGGCGGGCACGATAGACGGCGGCTACCCATCGGGGATCGCGGTGCCTACGGCGGGCTGCTGGCGATTCACGGCGCACTTGGGGAGCACTGACGCTGTGGTGACTGTCCGCGTCAGCAGTTAGGGCGCGACGGGCGAGCAATGAGTCCGTCCGCAGAGGGTGGGGATATTTGAATTCACGCAGGGGATATACGAAATGGAAGCGTTGGTTGCCGCGGGGCCGGATCTGAAGCGGGGTCCAGGTCGACCGCCGGGTCGGGGGAACCGTGGTACGGATCGGGTCATCAACGCTCGTATGCAGCGCGCCGCAATCGCGGTGGAGTTGGCCACGCCGGTAGCCGATATCGCCATCCGTGAAGGCGTCTGTGAAGACACGATCTACCTGGACCTGGAGTGGTTGGATAACGACGCGCGTGAGCAGCTTCACGCGACGGCCCAAGCCCGCTTTGATTCCATCGCTGATGTCTATGACGAGAACATCAAGTTGGAGAAATGGGCATTCTGGCATCTCACAGACGACGGCGCGCGGGTGCGGGCGCTGGTAGCGCGGGGGAAGGATAACGAGCGGCGCGCGAAGTTCCATCGCCTGGATACGCCGACTGTGGGTGAGCAGCAGGCTGCGAAAGCGGCAGCCGAGCAAGAGCGTACCGGCATGAACGTCACGGTCAGCAACGATAACCGCCAGCAGTTCGCCATCGGCTCCATGGAGTGGCGGAACTGGATGGCTGAGCTGAAGGCGCAAGTGCCGCAGGGGAACATCTCCGACTATCGGGCCGAGCTGGGCGCCGACAACATCAAGCTGCCGGGTGAAGTTCTGGACGTCGATTATGACCCCGACGCGGAAGAGGGAGACGACGAGCTATGACCGCGCCAAGCGGGTTCACCGTGGCTGGTCCTTCGACGCAAGCGCTTGAGGTGCGGATCGGGGATAGCTGGCAAGAGGTGCTCCGGATCCAGTTTCGTGATGTGGGCGACTACAACATCGAGACGCCACGCACGCTTCCGGCCGAAGCGACGGCGATCCGGCTGGTGACCTACCTCTCTCTGGAAGCGTTTCTGGCGCTCCAGCCGTCGCAGGCCGTGCATATCAATGATGTCCCAGCGCTGCCCCATGCCCGACCAGATGTGGACCTCGAAACCTGAAGCCTGGAGCTCGGCGATCACCTCGCGGGCCAGCGGACGCAGTCGCAGCCGGACATCGATCAGCGTGTCGTCAACGTCGAGACAGATGCGGCCGCGCTGCGCACCGAGCCCCGGTCCGTCCGGCCGCGTCGTTATTTCGTCGCTCGAGCCCAAAGTCACCGTCCGCCGCGTCCCTGGAGCGCCCGGTTGACCGCGGCTGCCCACAGCCTAAACCGCTTCCACCATTCGCGTGCCAGAGCGGGACCCGCCTCGACACCGGCCACATGTTCCAGCGGCAACTCGAGCCGGCTCTCGAGCGCCAATATCTTATCGATCCCCTGGATGTGAACGGTCAGGGTGTCGACGGTCAGCTCCACGGTAGCCATCACTCCATCCTCGAACACTCTGTGGTACACCCTGCATCACCGTACAACTCGGCGTTCAGCGTGCGCCGTCCGCCTTTCCACGGGGGCCAGGAACGGCCGGCCACTGCGCTTTCTTGCGCAAGCGTTCGCCGTACGCGTGGCCATCGCCGCGGACACCGGTACACTGCGATGGAGACTACGTGGGTGGAATTGAACCGCGGCCTGGCGTGCGGCTCTGGTGGATAGAGTTCTCGACCTGCTGGAGCCGGTTCGCTTGCGATTCGACGGCGGAGAAACAAAAGGCGATAGAATACGATTTCGAACCTGGATGACGTCAGGAATTAATGCTGGAACAACCGTCCGTCAGGATTGTGGACAAGACACTGCGCATTCTTCGACTGTTCGGGGAACGCCAGACGGAGTGGGGGCTGGGCGCCCTGGCGCGGGAAGTCGGCATCCCAAAGACCACCGTGTACCGTATCCTGCGCGTGCTCCAACTACACGGGTTTCTCGTTCAGGCCCCGGATACGCGCAGGTTTCGGCTGGGGCTCGCCGCGCTCGAGCTTGGACGCCGTGCGTATGAGGGCCTGGAACTCTCACGCGTCGCCCGGCCGATTATGGAACAGGTGGCGGCGCTAACTGACGAAACCGTGCTGCTGCAGGTTGTGGACAGCGACCGAAGACGAGTGGTCTGTATCGAGCGGGTGCAGCAGCGGTCCGGACTTCAACTCATCCTCGAGGTAGGAGCGACGGCTCCTCTGCACGCGGGCTGTTCGTCAAAAGTGCTGCTCGCCTTCCTGCCGGAGGTATTGATCGAGGCGGTGATCGAAGAAGGGCTGCCCGCCGTTACACCCCATACCATTACCGAGCCCGCACGTCTGCGCGATGAACTTGCAGACATTCGACTCAAGGGGTATGCGGTATCAATCGAGGAGACGGACGTGGGCGTCGCCGGAGTCTCGGTACCGGTGCGCGACTACAGCGACAGACTGGTGGCCAGCCTCACGATCTCCGGACCGCTTGCCCGCATCCACGAAGCCAACATCAACAAGTACGTCGAAATCGGCCTGAGTGGCGCAATGCAGATCAGCGCACTGCTGGGGTACCGGCGTGGAGGCGGCCTGACCGGCATCGAACCTGGTCCACCGCTCGTCGCGCGATAGGGCGGGCACGACCGCGCGCTGTAAGGCGCGGTCGTGCCGTTTGTCCTTTGGCTGCTGCCCGGCAGGCTCGTGGGTTCTAACGTCTGGCTCGCCGGCGCTTCGCCCTGCCTGGACTGACGCAGCAGTTCCGGCGGAGGCCTATGATGACTGGCGGCGCATCTCCCGCCTACTCGAAGCCAAATACACGCGCCGCGTTGCCGAAGAGCCATTTCTCTTTGACGCTGTCCTTGAGCGGCAGCGCGAGATACTCGGCAATCAGCGTCTCGTACGACTCGCCGAACGTAGACCAGGAGAAGCCCGTCATGATCTTGTCCTGGATCAACGAGTTGCCGAGCTGCATCAGCATCTCCCAGCCCGAGCCAGGAGTGCCAAAGTGGCGCGGTCGATGAGCCGAGGTGTCGCAGTAGAGGTTGGGATGGCGGCGCAGCAACGCTACCATCTCGTTGACCCAGGGCCAGCCGCTCAAACCAGCGATCAGCGTCATCTCGGGGAAGTCCATGCAGATCTGGTCCAGGTTGCGGGGGTGGCCGAGGTCGTACGGGCGGTCGGTGCCGTAGTTCATCGACGAGTACACGCGCACCGGAATGCTCAGTTCGACGGCCTTGGCGTACATGGGGTAGTAGCGCCGGTCGCTCGCCGGTATGCGTTCCCGCAGCGGCGACATCGAGAGCCCAACGAGCCCTTCCTCGCGCACCAGCCGCTCGAACTCACGCACGCCCCGCATACCGTCATACGGGCTGATCACGGCAAAGCCGAAGAAGCGCTCAGGGTGTGCTCGGACAACTTCTCCGGTCTCCGTATTGGTACCTGCCCGAACCATGCCTTTGACCACGCCCGCTTTGTCCAGCATCGCGGCGAACTCGTCCAGGCTCATCTGCGGTCGGGGGTTCCTTACGCCGCCTGCACCGCGGCCGACAAAGATCCGGGAGTAGTTTGCCATCCCATGACCGGCGGCCACTTCCTGCTCTCTGCCGCGGAACGTGTCGCCGGAACCCTGGATCTCGGGGCCAGGATGCCCTTCGTCCTCCTGATGCTTCGGTAGCAGGCACTCCATGTCGATCACTCGAACCATAGCGGGGATCTCCTTTCAATCGCTGCCCGCGCCGTCTGCGCCGCGCATCAGCGGCGCTCTCAGCGCAATTCGACTTCCATCTTCGATCCAACGCCCTGTAGGCCAACGCCGCCCTGCAGGTGGCTTGCCAGACGCTGCCGGTATTCCGGGTCCACCTCCTGCAGCAGGCCGGTCTCCAGCATCCCGGCCAGATCGGTGGGATCGCGCGCGACCATCCCCTGTCGCGGCCGGTCCGCGATCACGCCCTCTGCCGCCAGCTCGTCCATCAGCGCGTCAAGCTCTGCGTCGCGGATATCCAGGTATTCGCCCAGCACCTCGCGCGTGTGCTCGCCGAAGTCCGGCGCCTGGCGGCGCGTCGTAGCCTCGCTCTCGGACATCTTCCACCCGGGACGGATGAAGGGCCTCGAACCGACCTCAGGCACCGCGTTCGGCGCGGGCATCATTTCGAAGAAGCCCCGTGCCGCCAGCTGTGGGTCCAGCCAGACATCACGGGAGTCGGCGACGGCCGCCGCATCGATGCCTGCGGCCTGAAGCTTCTTCTCCAGCTCCAGGGCAGCCCAGCCGCCGGTGGCAGAACCGATGAACGCGTCCAGCGCGTCCTGGTTGCGACGCCGTGCGTCGAGAGTGACGAATCGTTGGTCGCCGGCCAAACCGGGCAGGCCGAGCACGCGAGAGAGGGCGGCAAATTGTACGTCTGTCGCGATCGACAACGCCAGCCAGCGATCCGCACCAAGACAGGGATAGACGCCCTGCGGCGCCCGCCAGGGATGGCGGTTCGCCATGCGCTCTTGAACACGACCGTTCATCGTGTAGTCGAGGATCGCCTCGGGGATCGTGGCCACGCCCGCCTCGAAGTGGGAAAGATCCAGCCACTGGCCGCGCCCGGTGTGTTCTCGTTGCTCCAGCGCGCCCAGGATCGCGTAGCTGCCGTAGTAGGCGCCCGCGACGTCTGGAAAGGTCACGCCAAGACCACCTGAGCCGCCCCGCTGAGGCGGACCGTCTTCGTAGCCTGTGAGCATCATCAAGCCATCAACGGACTCAGTCACAGGGCCATAGGCGCGGTAGTTCTGCCAGGGGCCGGTCTGACCAAAGCCACTCGACGAAAGCAGGATGATGCGCGGATTCACCTCCGCCAGCCTGTCGTAGGTCAGATCGAGGTTTCTCAGTACGCGCGGCGTGAAGTTCTCGGCGACCACATCGCTCACAGCGACGAGTCGCAGGAAGAGCTCGCGGCCTTTCGGCTTTGCCAGGTCGATCGTCACGCCTCGCTTGTTGCGGTTCAGCATGTGGAAACTGCCGCCGTAGTTGTATGCCGGCTCGTGCATCTCATTGTTCGGCTGCGGCCCCCAGCGCGACTGTTCAGGGCGTATTTCCGACTCAATCTTGATTACGTCTGCACCCATGCCGGCGAGCGGCGTGATCGCCAGCGGCAGTACGAAGACCATGCCAAGCTCGAGAATGCGGATCCCCTCGAGCGGCAGATCGCCGTGCGTGTTGCTGCTCATATAATTCCGGCTCCGACCAGCGCGGCAACCTCGTCCGGCGATAGCCCCAGTGCTCCGAAGACTGCCTCGTTGTGCTGGCCCAGCAGCGGGGCGGGAGCCACCGAGTCTCGCGGTCCATTGTTTGTGAGAGGAACCTTGCCCGGCATCCTGACCCGTCCGGCCACGGGATGATCCTGTTCCGTGAAGAAGCCTCGTTCCAGCAATTGAGGCGAGTGCACGACTTCCTCCGGGGTCTGCAGCGCGGTCAGGGTGAGGCCCGCTTCTTGCCCCTCGTGAAAGACGTCCTGCGTGGTGCGCTGCTTGAGCCGCTCGCCCGCCAGGCGGTCGATCTCTTCTGCATTGTCCCGCCGGCCCCGCGGCGTAAGAAAGCGCTCCTCGGCCAGTTCGGGCATCTCCATGAAGGCCGCGAAGGGACCCCACCACGTCCCGATACCTGCGTACGAGGGCATGATCCAGCCGTCGCTCGTTTCCATCGGACGCGAGTTCACCAGGCGCGGCATGTCGCCGGGGCCGCGCTTCATGATGCCGCCGGTGTGGGAATACAGGTTGAGCGCCGGGAAGGTGATCCAGGCGACGGTTTCCTGCAACGAGATATCGATCTGCTGGCCGAGCCCGCTCCGGCGCGCCCGCCTTACGGCCGCAAGTGTGGCGGCCGACGCGTTCACACCGGCGAGGTGCTGAGCTTGATTCAGCCCCTGTTTCAGTGGCTCACGTTCCCCGCGGCCGGTGATGTACATCATGCCGCCTGCCGCGTAGGCGGTGATCTCTGAACCCTCGTAGGCAGCCTTGGGGCCGTCCTGGCCATAGGTGCTGATCGAACACACAACCAGCCGCCTGGAGATGGCTCCCTCGGGCAGGGGCAACGAACGCAGCACACCTGCGCCGAGATTCTCGATCAGCACGTCGGCGTCCTCGAGCAGCCGTGCCAGCAGCGCGGCGCCGGTCGTGCAGTGGATGTCCAGCGTAATCGCACGCTTGGCAAAGTTTAGATAGAGAAAAAGCCCGCTCTTCTCAGGGTGAGGCAGGTCGCCGGGGAACGGACCCGCGCGCCGTGTCTCGTCTCCGCCCCGCGGCTCAACCTTGATCACGTCCGCGCCCACGTCGGCGAGCAGGCGGGCACCGAAGGCCGCGGAGATTCCGCTGCCGAGTTCTACGACCCGCAGGCCGGTGGATTGCCAGAGCTGCATGCTCTCCACTCTCCGCAACTCAGCCTTCTTACCGGCTGAGCTGCGGCCCCATGCGCCGGGTGGCGGCGCACCGCCTCAACGCGCGCCCGCGGTCTCGGACGCGACATGCTGCCGCACGGCTTCCAGTGAAACAGGAATCTTTGTTGGCGGCGCCACAGCCTGGAAAGCGGCACGGGCGTCCTTCAGCCCGTTGCCGGTGACTACGTGCAGCACCCGCTCCTCGGAGCCAATGATGCCTCGTTCGACCGCTGCTTTGATACCCGCCAGAGCGGCAATCCCGGCCGGTTCGCCGAAGACGCCCGCACGACCCGCCAACAGACGCATCGCCGCCAGGATCTCGTCGTCGCCCACGTCGACCATCGCACCGCCCGACTCGCGCACGGCGCGCAGCGCCTTGACCGCGTTGCGAGGCTCTCCCACGGCGATCGAGTCGGCGAGCGTGACAGCCTGCTGATATTCGACCTGTTCTGACCCGGCCTCGAAGGCGCGGCTGATCGGGTTGGCGCCACCTGCCTGCACGCCGAGCAGCCGGGGCAGACGCGGCAGCACACCAAAGCGGTGCATCTCCTTGAGCCCCTTCCAGATGCCTGCAATCGTGCAGCCGTCGCCTACGGAGACGGCAACCCAGTCGGGTATGTCCTGCGCCAGCTGTTCGCCGATCTCCAGGCCGCAGGTCTTCTTGCCTTCGACCAGGTAGGGGTTGACGGCGCAGTTGCGATTGAACCAACCGAATTCCCTGGCCGCGTCCATGCACAGCCAGTACGCCTGGTCGTAGCTGCCGTCCACGAGCATGACGTCCGCGCCAAAGATCAGCAACTGCGCCACCTTTGCCTCGGGCGCGGTAGCAGGCACGAAGATATGGGCTTTGAGGCCGAGGTTCGCCGCCATGCCGGCGAGTGAGCTGGCGGCGTTGCCCGTGGACGCACAGGCGATCTCACGGAAGCCCAGCTCTCGCGCACGGGCTACGCCGACCGCTGAGGCGCGATCCTTGAACGAGCCGGTCGGCAGCCGCCCGTCGTCCTTGATCAGCAGCTCCGCGATGCCGATCTCGCGGCCAAGAGCCGGCAAGCGATAGATGGGTGTCATGCCGAGTTGCAGCGTTGGCACGTTGGCTCTGTCTTCAACCGGCAACAGCTCGAAGTAGCGCCAGATTGACTGCTCAGGTCTCGCTGCGAGCACCGCGGCGCCGAACCCGGACGCCGCGATCGCGTCGTAGTCGAACTCGACGTCGAGGATGCCGCTGATGCCGCAGCGCGGGCAGGTGTACTCGACTTCGCCGTATGGATAGACCGCCCCACACTCGACGCAGCGGAGCTGCTTTATCTTGTCCACCGTCACCCTCCCCGGCGCTCCGCCTACTCCAGCCCGAGCAGGCCGCTGGGCGTCCTGGTCATCATGCGTTCCAGGTCCGAGGCCTTTACACCCTTTTCGTACAGGCACTGGGCGTAGAGTCGCATGGCCTCCGGTGCGATCGGGTTATGGGTCTGACCAGCGTCGCTCATGATCACGCAGTTGTCATAGCCGACTGTATCCATTGCGTGTCTCGTCTGTTCGATCGTGGCATACGCCCACATCGGCGACACCGTGCAAAAGCCAAATTCAGCGATAACGCCGAGTTTGGCCATCTCCAGCATGAACTCTTCGTTCATGCCCGCAGGCACCCGAAAGAACGGATGTGTCAGCAAGATCTTCTGCACGCCGCGCCTGCGGGCTTCCTGCACCAGCGGCGTGATCTCTTCGAGGGATAGGTGTGCGGTACCGAGAATCGCGTCATGTTTGGCGATTAGCTCCAGCACGACGATGGTCGCGGCAGTGAGCTTGCCGTCAGCGTCGAGGATGCGGATCGGATCGCCCCAGGCGAAGCTGTCCTCGCCCTCCTGCACGTCGTACTTCTCACGGCCGCCGTGAATATCGACGTGGTGCGCTGAGTCGATCGTCGGCATCCACACTTCCTTGGCGCCGAGCCGCAATCCGACCTCCGCGGCGGCAGGATTGATGCCGCCGACGAAGTGGTTCAGCACGACGCCGCCGAAGATCTTGATCTCGGGAAACTCGCTCTGCAGCAGGTAGGCGCGGCTCACGCTGCTCTCATGGTGCGACTTGAGCACAATCGCCCGCATCCCCGCCTCGGAAGCGGCGCACACAACCTGCCGGTCGTCGGCGAGCCGCGGAAAGATGCAGGGGAACGAGTGGACGTGGAGGTCTACAGCGCCCTTGACATCGACGAGCTCCATGCTTTTACCTCGTTGCGCTTTCCGAAAGTTCGAGCTCGCTCTGACGCAGTCCGGCGATCTGCTCCTTGACAGCCTGAAGCGCGGCGAGGTTGCTGGTCACCATCGGTACGTCATAGATGATCTTGAGCGCCGATAACGCGTTCATGGCGTGGAAGTTGGTGCAGGAGAGAAACAGCGCTTCACCGGGAACCCGAGCGCCGAGGCGCGAGCGGACGAAGTCGACGATTTCGTCGGGGCTGACGCTGGCGATGTCGAAGTTGTTGGTGATGCCCATGCCGTGCATCGCCGTTACCTCGATGCCCTCGGCTTCCACGCTCGCCTTGATGCGCAGATTGAGCTCGTCGGCGTATGGCGTGATCACCGCGACTCGGGTCGCGCGTGTGTCGCGCAGCGCCTTGTTCACCGAGGCGATCACACTGACCGGTGCGGCGTTTGTGACCCCAGCGATGCGCCCGCAGAGTTCCTGGTCGTACTGTTTGCCGCGCAGCGCTCCCGCGCTCGTGCAGCCGAACACCACCACGTGGGGCAGTGCGGTGCCCACGGCCCCCGCTGCCGGCATCGTGAACTCGTCGAGCATCCGCTCTTCGCCCGCAACGGTCGTGTCCACCATGTACATGCGGCCCGTGTGGACCGTGGTGTCATGGGCGAGGTTGCGGTAGAAGTCCACTTCCATGACGGTGTTGGAGGAGGGAATCAGCAGTCCTACCCGCCAACTCATGAGGTCAGCTCCTGCAGGAGGTTGTAGATCCGCTCCGGAGTGGCCGGAGTCTGCGTTACCCGGACACCGACCGCATCATAAATCGCGTTCAGTATGGCGGGTGTCGTCGGAATCGTCGCCGGCTCCGATACCCCTTTTGCTCCGTACGGCCCGCTCGGTTCAGGCACTTCGACGATAAGGCATTCTATCTCCGGCACGTCCATGATTGTGGGCAACAGATAGAACGCGAGCGATGCCGTCTTCGGATAGCCTGCTTCGAGGACGTGCTGCTCGTACAGCGCATAGCCGATGCCCATCACCGCCCCACCCTGAATCTGGCCCTCCACTCCGAGCGGATTGATCGCCTTGCCGGCGTCGGTCGCCGATGCGAGGCGCGTCACCTGGACGAAGCCCGTTTCGGTATCGACCTCGACTTCCGCCAGCTGGGTTGCCCAGCCAAAGGTCTGATAGGCGTCGCCCTGAGATGTCTCCGCATCGACGTCGCCCGTGGTGATGTCCTGCCAGCCCCAACCGATGCAGCGTTTGCCCTGCCGGTGCATCTCGTCGACGACGCTGACGACGGAGACACCGCCGGATTTGGTCACTCGATGGCGCACAGAGTGCCCGGCGATCTCCAGGTCATCGACGGGCGTCTCTATGAGTTGGGACGCCGTCTGGAGCAGGCGCTCCTTGAGGTCGAGCGCCGCGTTGCGAACCGCAACACCCTGGACATAGGTTGCGCGGCTGCCGGAGGTGGGGCCCGAGTCGGGTGTGCTGCCGGTGTCGGCATTCATCACCCTCAGCTGGTCCATGGTCAAGCCAAGCTCGCTGCCGGCGATCTGGGCGAGCAGGGTCTGAATACCCTGGCCCAGGTCGCACACACCCGTGTATACGGTTGCCGTTCCGTCCTCGGCGATCTCGATGTGCGCCGCACCGATGTCGGGACGGTTGAAGCCGTAACCAATGCCGTAGAACATTGAACCGAGGCCGACGCCGCGCTTCTTCATCGGTCCGCCCACCCCAGCTTGTTCTGTGCCATGTAGTCCTTGATGCGTAGGAGGGTGGCCTCGATTCCTGCACCGGCGCCCATCAGCTGGCCGGTGGCCGACGAGAGCCCTTCCTTGAGGCAGTTCTTGAGGCGGAAGTCGAGCGGCGACATCAGAAGCTTGTGCGCCAGCATGTCCATCTGCGACTCATGCGCTACCGCGGCCTGGAGCACGCCGAAACCTCGCATGGCGCCCGAGATCAGGTTGTTGGTGTAGACAGTATATGTATCCACTTTGACGTTAGGCACGAAGTAGGGGCCGGTGGCATGGATACCGGCCTTCTTGACCACATAGGCGCCGAGGGAGGCATACGGGCCGGTATCGCCGTACAGCGTCGCTTCGACCGCAGTCAGTTTGCCATCGGCCCGCGCCCCCGACCTATAGCGGATTACGAATGGATGGCGCTTGGAATTGGCGAACAAGGACTCCGCCCGCGTGTAGACCAGCCGCACCGGCCGCCCGGTCTTCAGGGCCAGCAGGCTCACGTGGATCTCAGTGGTGATGTCGTCTTTACGGCCAAAGCCACCGCCGACAGGCATCTGCACCACACGGACTCGATTCATCGGCAGGCCGACGTTGGGCGCGATCTGGCGTCGGTCACGGAATGGGTACTGGGTGGATGTCAGCACGTTCAAGACGCCGAAGCTGTCCAGGTGCGCGAGGCCCGCCTCCGGTTCCATGGGCACGTGGTCCATCGAATGCGTGCGATAGGTGCATTCGACCGTGACGTCTGCCTGGGCGAATCCGGCCTCGATGTCACCTTTGCGCACCATCGTGTGCTGCAAAAGGTTACCGCCCTCGTGTACGGCCGCCGCCCCAGGCGCGAGCGCATCCTCGATCGTGAATACCGCGGGCAACGGCTCGTAATCGACGATGATTCGTTCGGCGGCCTCTTCGGCCAGTTCCTCAGACTCGGCGGCCACCAGTGCAACCGGGTCCGCAATCGAGCGCACCTTCTCGTGGGCCAGCACCCGCTGATCGAGGATCGCCAGCCCAAAGCGGTTCGGTCCGGACACGTCTGCCGCGGTCAGTACCGCATGCACACCGGGCATCGCCGCAGCAACGCGTGTATCGATGCTGCGGATCAGCGCATGGGGATGCTTACTCCACAGGATCTTCGCATGCAGCATGCCAGGCATGGACAGGTCGCCGGCATAGATGGTGGCGCCCTGCACCTTCTCCCACCCGTCGAGACGCGGTGGTGAGGCGCCGATCAGGCTCTGTGGCTGAACGTCTTCGCCCGCTGTGATCCGATCGGCGCGTGGCGAATTGATGATCATTGGCCGCTCTCCCAACTCGCTTCCTTCCGCACCGCGAAGTCAGACTAGCCTGCCGCCACTTGACGCTGGCTTGCCTGTTGGACCGCGGCCAGTATCTTGTTGAAGCCTGTGCAACGACAAATGTTCCCCGCCAGGTACTGCTTGATCTGCTCATCGCTCGGGCAAGGGTTCTCCTGCAACAGCGCGAACGCGCTCACGACGAAGCCCGGAGTGCAGTAGCCGCACTGAGTGCCGCCCAGCTCGACGAACGACTGCTGGAGAGGATGAGGGACTCCGTCACGGGCGATCCCTTCGATCGTGACGGTGTCCTTACCCACTGCATCGCCGATCAGCACCAGGCAAGAGTTCACCGGTTTGCCGTCCAGCAGCACAGTGCAGGATGCACACTCGCCTTCGTTGCAGCCCTTCTTCGAACCGGTGAGTCCGAGCACGTCCCGCAGGGTATCGAGCAAGGTCTGATACGGCTCGGTCTCAAATTCGCGGAGCTTCCCATTGATCGTCTGCTCATAGCGTTGCTTCACGATGACGCCTTTGTACTGCCGTTTTGGCTGGTTCCCTGGCGGGATCCATTGAAATGTCCGGCCGGCGATGCAGCTCCGCGCGCCCGCTGCGCTGCCAGCTCGACCACCCGCCCTGTCAGCACCGCGATCATCGCGCGCCGGTACGCCGCGCTGCCGCGCATGTCCGTAATCGGCCGCGTCTCCTGCGCTGCAATCTCTCCGGCTTGTTTCAGCAACGCCGGAGAGGGGGCATTGCCTCGCAACACCGCCTCCGCGCCCGCGGCCCGCAGAGGCACCGGCGCAACCGCCCCCAGCACGATGCGGCAATCTGTGACCCGCCTGCTGCCGTCCAACTGGACGGTGGCGGCGACGCTGACCACCGCAATGTCCATCGCCGACCGTGGCGTGAGGCGCTGGTAGACGTTGCCGCTGTTCGCCGGCGGGGGCGGGATATGGAAGACGGTGAACAGCTCGTCGGCCGCCAGGATCGTCTTGCCTGGGCCGACAAAACACTCATCCAGCGAGACGTTCCGCGAACCGCCCGGCCCTGCGATCTCGCTCGTCGCTCCCAGTGCGACCAGTGGCGGGATGCTATCGGCCGCCGGCGAAGCGTTGCCGACGTTGCCGCCCACGGTGGCCAGGTTGCGGAGCTGCACGCCAGCAACGAGCGCGGCCGCCTCACTCAGCGCGGGATAGTGCAAGCGCACAGCGGGGTCGGTTTCCAGCTCACGAAACGTGACCAGCGCACCGCATGTGAGCCCTTCAGCCGGGTCATACCGCAATTCGTTCAGCCCGGGGATGGCCTTGATGTTGATAACCGAACGATAAGACCGCACGCGGCGGCGCATCTGCAACAGCAGATCAGTGCCGCCGGCGAGGATCGCACCGGCCTCGCCTTCGGAGGCGAGCAGCCGAAAGGCCTCGCTCAGGGTCTGGGGCTCATGGTAGTCGAACGGCATGTGATCTCTTCCGAGGGCAACCCGATTAATGGGAGACGTCCGCCGCTGATTGGGCCAGCCGCCATTCCTCGACCGCGGCAGGTTCGGCGGGTCCGCCGGGCAGGACTGTCGCCAGGTCCTTGATCACGAAGTTGCTGCACGGCCGCAGATGAATCTCAGCGCCCGCTGGCACCGGTGTGGCGCAGCCTTTGCGCAGCTTGCCGTCGAGATTGATGCGGCAGCTGTCGCAGATTCCGCGACCGCATGTGTAGTTGCGGTAGCCAAGCGTGGGATCGAAGTGTTCATAAATGTAGTGAAGCAGCGTCAGGACACTGTGCCGCTGCTCGTAGGGCACCTGAAAGACTTCCCAATGGGCGGCAGCGTTCGCCTGCGGATTGAAACGTTCGATGTGAACGGTGACCGGTTTATCGCTCACGCTACCGTCACCTCCGCACGTTGCTCGAGGCGGATGACCGGGGCGGTATCGAGCGAGATCGCTCCACCGGCCGCTTTGCGCAGCAGTGTGTGGCACAGCCACTCCGGTTGGGGCTCCGGGTAATCGGTGCGGAAATGGTGGCCGCGGCTCTCCTTGCGGAAGAGCGCCGACCGCACCACCGCCTCGGCTACCTCCAGCATGTTCCCCACTTCAAGCGCATCCTGCCATTCGAGCGCATACGGCGGCTTGAACGCCGCCCGCACCCTCGGCAGCTCCTCCTGCTGCATGTGCTGGATCACCCGCAGGCACTCGGTCATGCCGGCGGCATCCCGCTTGTGCGCCATGTACTGCTGCATCGTCCGCTTTAGCTTCTTGCGCAGTTCAACGGGGCGCAGTGAGCCGGGGGTGTCGACGACGACCGCATTGAGGCGCTGAAGCTCTCGCGCGATCAGGTCCTGGTCGATGCTCGGTCGAGCAGCGTGCAGCGCGTAGTCCGCAGCGTAGGCACCGGCACGCCGCCCGAAAACCTGCGTTTCAGCCAGCGCATTGCCGGATGTGCGGTTGGCGCCATGAACGTTGCCCGACACTTCGCCTGCCGCGAACAGCCCGGGGACGGTTGACTCCGTGCGCTCGTTGATACGGATTCCACCCAGGCAATAGTGAGTGCCGGGCTTGACCTCGATCGGCTCTTTCGTGATGTCCACGCCGAGATCCCGTAGCTCGGTGTAGGGGAGCGAGTCGAGCGTGTGCAACAGTTCGAAGATCTCTTTCTGCGAGCGGGGAGACTGCCGCAGGTCGATGTAAACACCGCCGTGAGGCGTGCCACGACCCTCATCGATCTCCTTGAAGATGGCCTTCATCATGATGTCGCGCACCGGCAGCTTATAGCGTTCCTCCACCTGGGGCAGGAACTCCTCGCCGCGGCCGTTTACCATCTTGCCCGCGATGTAACGCGGCCCGAGCAGACCCTCGTACTGGACTAAGGTGCCCTTTACCTCGTCCGGCCACACCAGGCAGGTGGGATAAAAGAGCATCATCTCAAGGTCGACCATGCGAGCGCCTGCACGCAGCCCAAGCGCAGTACCGTCGCCGGAGGCCCCCGGCTCGGTGTCCGTGAACTCCATTAACTCTTCGTAGCCACCGGTGGCGATGACGACCGCCGTTGCCTGAAAGACCACGACCTCGGCGCTGCGCAGGTTCACCGCGATCGCGCCGGCGACGCGCTCGCCATCCATCAACAGGCAGGTCGCCACGAAGTCTTCAAATGTCTGAATCTGCGAACGGCGGAGCAATTCGCGCCGCAGGCCGAACATCATGCCGTAGCCGCAGCCCCGGATCACGAGGTTGCGGGCGAACGACTGGCCGGGGTGCATCACCTGGAATGTACGGCCCTCACGCGTCTTGGTGAGCTTGACGCCGTACGCTTCCATCTCCAGCGCCCGGTCCGTTGCCTCCTCCACCAGGGCTTTGATCAGGTTCTCGTCGCCGAGGCGACGCCCTTCCTTGACCGCGTCGGAAAAGGCAATCTCCGGGCTGTCTTCGGGCTCTTCCAGAGCGGCCGCGGCCTGGTAAGAGGGGCAGGCCATGGCCGTCAAGCCACTGTGTGCGACCTGGCCCTTGACCAGCATGGCAACACGGACCCCCGCATCGTCGGCGGCGATCGCCGCGCGGACCCCTGCGCCACCGCCGCCGATGATGAGCACGTCCGTCTCGACCGTCTGGTACCGTGCCAAGAGACGCCTCCCCGCACAGGTGGTTCACTCAGTGAACCATCGGTCCTCAATGGGGACCCGGACGGGCGCAGGCTAGCAGCTTCAGTAGAGGCGGTCAACATAGCTCATGGCCTGGGGTGTGCGTCAGAGTTTTGCGTGGGCATTGTGCTCAGGGCCTCCACGGGCACGGTCCCTCACCCCTCTTCTCCCCTCGCCCAATTTTGGGAGAGGGGACGATCCTTGTGCGCGGAATACGATCGGCAGAGGAGATTGGGGAGCAGCGCACTGCGGAAAGACCCGTGGTCGGATGGTTCGGAGCACCGCAGCCCGCGCTGTCCTCAGCAGTGCGCAGCCGGATCGTCCTTTCGCCCAGTATTGGGAGAAAGGATAAGAGGAATGAGGGCCGTCCGGAGTGGGCGTTCAAGCGTGGACGCAAAACTCTGACGCACACCCTTGCGTAGCCCGCGTCTTGACAGCCTCACCCAATAGTGTTATTTCTCAGCCACATCGTTCCACTTCAAGCACTGGCGGTTCACTTTTTGGACCGGGTCGCTCAATTCGAACAGGTTTCGTCCTGGTTTAATGCAAGTTTTCAACTGAAGGAGCACCGGCAATGAGTAATGACTACTGGGATCGCAGATCGGCGTGGGGGCGAAAGATCTCCCGACGAACCGCACTCCGCGGCGGCGTTTTCGGCGCGGCCGGGCTCGGCGCCGCCTTCCTCGCCGCCTGTGGTGGCAACAAAAACAACAGCAGCAACAGCAACGGCAGCGAAGCACCGGGCAGCGCGACCAGTGCCGCTGCCAGTGCTCAGGCAACGGCCGCAGCGCCGATCAAGCGTGGTGGCAGCCTCAAGTACTCCGGCGCTGAGCTGTTCACCAGCCTGGATCCCACCTACAGCAGCAGCTACATGGATCTGTTCATGTCCTTTGAGCCGCTGCTGGGCGTAAACCAACAGGGCGAGCCTGGCATAACCGACGCCTCGCTCGCCACTGCGTATGAGCAAGTCGATCCGACGACGCTGGTCATCCACACCCGTAACGGTGTGAAGTTTCACGATGGCACCGACTTCAACGCGCAGGCCGTAAAGTTCACGCTCGACCGAGCAACCGCGCCGACCCCTCCGGGGCAGATTTGGAAGAGTACGCTGCTCAATTACGACCGTGTGGACGTGCCCGACAACGGCACCGCGCGGCTCACGCTCAAGAAGCCTGATGGTTCCATGCTTCTCCTGCTGGCCGATGTCGCGGGAATGATGGTGTCTCCCACCACCTACGGCGGCAAGGCGCTGCCGGACGTCGCCTGGACGACAGGCGGCACAGGTCCGTACAAGCTCGTCGATCACCGACAGGACTCGTTCCGCAAGTGGGAGCGGTTTCCGGATTACTGGCGCAAGCTGGCTGACGGTGGCTCCGCAGCCCTGCTTGACACCGTGGAGAGCGACGAGATCCCCGATCCGACTGTCAAGGCGGCCTCGCTGCAGTCCGGACAGTTGGACCTGCTCGCGTCGAACTCCCCTGATCCCGCCCCTTCGATCCTCGACAAGGATCCCAACCTGGTGTCATCGCGCCGCGACGGGTATGGGCTCCAGGTGCTGCTGCTCAACCACGCACTGCCGCCGATGGACAATCCCAATCTGCGCAAAGGAATGGCGTGGGCTATCGACCGTATCGCGCTGAGCAAGTCTCTCTACAACACCGTTTTCAATGGCGACATTCACTCATTTCTGTCGCCCGCGTCCTGGGCGTACAAGAGTGTCGCGGCGTTCCCCGGCTTCGATCTCCAGAAGGCGAAACAGTACGTGACGGCATCCGGCCTCGCTGACGCCGACCGCAAACTGAACTTCTCCTTCTCCAGCGCGGCGCCGAGCGACCCGCAGACGTTCGCCCTCTTTCAGAGCCTGTTCGCGGCGATCGGCGTGCAGATCGTGTATGTCGAAGCGGCACAGGCGAAGGGCAAGGGCTTCAAGAACATGGGGGACACGCCCTCGATACAGATGATCCATTACACCCAGTTGAACAAGATCGACCCCAACCTGCTCGTGGGGCCGTATTGCTCGACCGGCGGCGTGTACAACATGAGCGGTCAGACGACCGCCAACTTCGATGACCTCGTGGCACAGGGCACGAGCTCACTGGATCTGAACGTCCGCAAGCAGGTGTATGGCCAGATGCAGGACCTGCAGGTCGATGGCATGTACTTCATGATTCCGCTGGCCATTCGACCCACCCGTCAGTACGCCAAGAAGAACGTGGTCGGGGTCAACTATCGCCCCGGCTCAGGCTGGCCGCTCTTCTCCGGACTCGGCCTTTCGTAGGTCCGGAGGTACGGGAATATTGCGACAGGCGGAATCCGATCCGCGTTTGTAACACCGCGTAAGTAGACTACTCGCAGGGACGGCTACGCCGGTAGCCGTCCCTGCGGTGCACCTGCCGCAGAACGCCGCTGCCTGGAAGAGAGACCGACCGGCCCGCGCTGGTGCGCACCGCGGTTCGGGCACGCGAGGGAGGACGGGCCGGCATGCAGCGCTACATCGCCAGACGCATCGTGTCCGCGCTGCCCGTGTTGCTGATCGTCTCGATGCTCGCGTTTGGCGGGATGGAACTCGTGCCTGGCGGTCCGATTTACGCCTACCTGGGCGCTAATCCGGAAGGCGCCAGCCTGAGCGGAGCCCAGCTCCAGGAGATCAAGCACCAGTACGGGCTCGACCAGTCACTGCCGGTTCGCTATGTGCGCTGGCTCGATCGCGCCGTCCACTGGGACTTCGGCGCATCCATTCGTACCAAGCAGCCTGTCACAAAGGCGATCGGCGAGCGGCTCAGCGTCTCGCTCTGGCTGAGCGGGATCACCTTCGTCGTGCATATCATCGTAGGCCTCTCCCTGGGGGTGCTCGCAGGAATCAAGCGGGGGTCCAAAGTAGACTTCGGCGCCACATCGCTGGCGGTCCTCGGCTCAGCGACGCCGAGCTTTTGGCTAGCGATTCTGCTGATCGTGGTGTTCGCCGTTCATCTCGGCTGGTTTCCGGCGTCTGGCTGGGTCGATCCGCTAAAAACCCCATCAGACGCATTCAAACACCTGGTCCTGCCGGTGCTCTCCCTCGGCGTGTTCGGCTCGGCCACGGTGATGAGGCAAACGCGTTCCGCCGTGGTGGAGGTCATGTCCGAAGACTACATACGCACGGCACGAGCGAAGGGCGCCGCTGAACGCCTGGTGATCTGGCGGCATGCGCTCAAGAACTCCCTGCTGCCGGTCGTCACGGTCATGGCGTGGCTGCTGGCCGGCCTCGTCAGCGGCAGCGTGCTGATCGAGCGCGTCTTCGCCCTGCCCGGCATCGGCCGTCTGGCCGTCGATGCGACGTCCGGCGACGATTACCCGGTCATCCAGGGCATCGTGCTCCTGTCGGCGACGGCGATCATCTTCGCAAACCTGCTGGCAGACGTGACCTATACCCTCCTGGATCCGCGCATCCGGCCGAAATGATCAATGCCGCCTCGCCGGTGAAGGACGGTAACCCATGATCGAGCAGGCGTCCCACGCCGGCAACGCGCCGCTGCAGAGGGACGATGATTTCGTCAAACGGCCGCGACGGATCCCGCGTTTCTTCCGCGATCCCAAAGCTGCCGTCTCCGGCGTGCTGCTCGTCTGCTTCGTCCTGGTTGCGGTCGCGTCCCCTCTGGTAGCGCCGTACGGCGAGAACAAGCAGAACCTGGCGGACAGCCACCAGGAGCCCTCGCTCAAGCACCTGCTGGGAACCGACCGCATCGGCCGGGATGTGTTCAGCCGGATGATCTACGGTACGCGTACCTCGATCAGCGTGGGGCTGATCGCCGTCGCGGTTGCCAGCGCCATTGGCGTTCCGCTAGGGCTGATCGCGGGCTACTCCGGTCGCTGGACCGACGAGATCTTGATGCGAATCGTGGACGCATGGTTCGCCTTTCCCGGCCTGATTCTGCTGCTTGCGATCGTGGCTATCCTTGGGCCAGGCGTGAAAAATGTGATGCTGGCCATTGGGCTGGGCTCGTTCCCGATCATTGCTCGGCTGGTTCGCGGCCAGACCCTGGCCGTAAAAGAGCGTGACTTCGTGCTGGCTGCCCGCGCGAGTGGCGCCGGCTCGCTGCGGATTATGCGTTCGCATCTCCTGCCTAACACGGTCCAGCCCGTGATCGTGCAGGCGTCGTTACTCGTCGGTTTCGCAGTGCTCACAGAGGCTGGATTGAGCTTTCTCGGCGTCGGCATCAGGCCGCCGGCCGCGACCTGGGGCATCGTGATTCAGGAAGGCTTTCCGGACATCCGCTCCAACGTATGGGCGTCCATTGGTCCCGGCGTCGCTATCACTACATTCGTGCTTGCGGTCAACCTGCTCGGGGACCGCCTGCGGGACGTGCTGGATCCACACCTCCGCGGCACGCGCTAGACGCCCTCAGATCGAGCGCCGCCTGCTGCTTTCCACCACCAACCGGCCGCGCTTGTAGACGCGCCGTACCGGCGTGTGACCCAGTTCCCAAACGAACTGAAACGGATGCGCGCAGTCGAGCACGAGCACATCGGCCAGCTTTCCCGGATCCAGGCTGCCGGCATCGCCGGCGCGACGCAGCGAGTATGCGGCGTTGAGCGTCGCCCCGACGATGCAGGCGCCCGGGGGGATCTCGAACCAGGCGGCGGCCAGGCCGATCGTAGCCCGCAGCGAGTACACAGGGATCGACGAGCAGTAGTCCGTGGCGATGACCACCGGCACTTCCTGCTCGATCAGCAGCCGGGCGTTCGCGCGCTTCTTGCTGAAGTAGACGAGCTCCGCCGCAGGCAGCAGTACCGCCATCGTATCGGTGCGCCCCGTGCCGCGGATCTCCTCGTCGGTGGCGAAGGTGACGTGGTCCGCGGTCAGCGCGCCGAGCGAGGTCGCAAGCGCCCAACCTCCGCTTGGCAGCCAGGCATCCGCGTGAATCCGGCACGGCAGGCCGTAGGCAGCGGCCCGTTCGACCACCCGAGTCGCCTGCGCAACGTCGAAGTAGCCGCTCTCGCAGGTCACGTCGCAGAACTCGGCAATGCCCTGTGCCGCAACCGCGGGCAGCATCTCGTCGCAGATCTGGGCCACGAATGCATCTGTGTCCATCCCCGCCGGGACGACGTGCGCACCCAGAAAGGTGGGCGCCACGTCCAGGAGCGTCTGAGCACGAGCCGCTTCGACCAGGAGCAGGTTCCGGATCTCTTGTTCAGGCGTGAGCCCGTAGCCCGACTTGGCCTCAACCGTGGTGATGCCGTCCTGCAGCATGCGGTCGAACACCCGGATCATCCCCGCGAGCAGTTCGTCATCCGGCGTTGCGCGCGTACGCAGCACGCTGTTCCAGATGCCGCCGCCCGCGGCGACTATTTCCTGTAGTGAGCTGCCGGAGAGGCGCTGGGCATACTCGAGATAGCGGCTGCCGCCGAAAACGGGGTGCGAGTGGGCTTCGACCAGGCCGGGAAGCACCGTCTGCCCGGAAGCGTCGTAGACCTCGGCCGACGAGGCGTCGCAGGCGCGCAACACCTCCGCCATCGTCCCGGCCGCGATGATTCGCTCGCCGGCGATCGCCAGCGCACCGTCCTCGACGATGTTCAAGTCCGATTGCGCGGCGCCTCGTCTTGGTTCGCCATGATCCGTAATGCGGCAGAGAGCGCTCGCGTGAACGATCAGTTGGTCGGCGACCGGCAGGCTGCTCATGGCGCTCGGTTACAGAAGTCTGCGATTGTCGCGGCGTAGGTGTTCACGGCGGCGAAGTACTCGGCTGTGGTGACGTATTCGTCGGCCCAGTTGTACGGTGCGCCCCCCGGTCCGATGTTGACCGTCGGGATACCGGCGCGGTCGAGCACGCACATATCGGCCCAAACGGGCAGGGTGGCGAGCCCGGCCGGCTCCAGCCCGGCTTTCTGCCGGGCGGCCTGCACCACGGCCACGATCGGCTCATCCGGCGGGGTCGCGGTCGGATAGCGGGGTCCCGACAGCCAGAACGGACTGAAGGCGACCTCTGCGTCGATCTCGGGTCGCGCCCGGCGTAAGGCAGCGATCATTTGCTCCACGGCAGTCTTGGCCGCTTCGGGCGTCGTCGAGGCGGGCACACGAATGTCCGCGCTGATCTCGCAGCGGTCCGGCACCTGGTTGTGCTTGGTGCCGCCATGAATCGTGCCGATGTTGAACACCGGTCCGCCGAACGCGTCAGGCGAATGGGGGATCTCGAGCCGCTCGAATCCCTGCATGATCGGGATCATCGTCTCGATGGCGTTCAATCCCATCTCCTTGGCGCTGGTGTGGGCCTGCCTGCCGCGTGTCGTGATGGTCAGGTAGGCGGCGCCACGATGAGCATTTGCAAGCTGCATGTTTGACGGCTCGCAGCAGATCGCCGCGTCGGCGCGCACGCCCTGCTGCAATACGGCACGGGTACCAAGCCCGCCCTCGAAATGCGCTGAGACACCCATGAAGATGATGTCGCCCCTCGGCCGGCGCGAAGGGGCGACAAACCGCATGGCGGCCGCGAGGAGCGCGGCGGTGCCGGCTTTCTCGTCGGCGACTCCGGCGCCGTAGATCTTGCCATCCTCGATCGCCGGCGCGAACGGGTCGCGCGTCCAGTCGGCCGCAAGCTCATAGATGTCGATATGGCCGTTGAGGATCAGCGCCCGCCCGCCGCCGGTGCCGGGCAGTCGGCCCACGACGCTCGGACGGCCCGGTACGGGCTCGACTAGCGTCACACCCGCGAAGCCGCTGCTTTGCATGCGTGCGGCCAGCAACTCGGCAAGTACCTTCTCCCGCCCCCAGATGCTGTCCACACGCAGAACGTCGAACAGCAGATCGAGCGCCGCTTGATCAACCCCGACAACGGCCATCACTGTCGCTGAGTCCTTTCATGGCTCGTGAATGGGGCTCGTGAATGGGGATCGTGAGTCGAATGAAGTGGTCATGCCTGGTCGTGTGGCGTGGAGCCGGACTCGTCCCCCTTCACGGTGAAGGGAACGCCCAGCTCCGCCCGGCCGACCTGTGACATGTACAACTCGTCCCGGAAGTGGAGCGTGAAGGAGCGCACATCACGCAGCGCCTGGTTCAGCGGATAGAGGTTGTAGGCCGCGCGGGCGCCGCAGATGTCGTAGGCGTCAGAGGTGACTTCGATCGCGATTCGTTTTGCGAGGTGCAGCACGCGCACGCCGTCAAGCTCGGCCTGATTGGGATCGTCCCCCCGCTCCCAGCGGTTCGCGGCGGCGTAGAGCCCGCAACGCACCGCGTAGAGCTTGCTGGAGAGGTCGCCGATCTTGGCCTGGATGAACTCGCTCCTCGCCAGGTGCTGTCGCTCGGCGACGTAGGCGCGGGCAAAGTCGAAGGCTCCCTGGGCAGCGCCCAGATGGTTGGCGGCGTATGCCAGGGTGAACGTGCGCTGATCCCGTCGCACCCAATCTCCGGGTCCGCCGATTACCCAGGCGGCCGGCACGTCCAGGTCGGTCAGCAGCATGCTCCAGCTGGTGGTCGGACGCATGCCGAGCGTGTCCCAATCGTCGATCAGCTCCATGCCCGGTGTGCCGCGCGGAATCGTAGCTACGACCATGCGATCGGCGAAACCGCCCTCAGCTTCGGCTGCGGTCCAGATGTTGAAGTAGTCGGCGCCGCCGGCCAGCGAGGCGAATGCTTTGCGCGCGTTCAACCGGTACCGGTCGCCATGCCGCACCAGCTCCGCCCGATAGACCTCCATCTCCGTGGATCGGAACTGAGCCTCGCTGCCGATAGATGCGATCAGCTTGCCGTTCGCGGCCACTTCATTCATGTAGAAGTCGCGCTGCTTTTCGGTGCCCAGTCCCGCGATCATGCCGGTCGCATGGCAGTGCACCTGCAGCAGTTGCGCAGTCGAGCTGTCGGCCCGTGCAAGGGTCTCCAGGACTTCGTAATACGTTGAAAAGCGTCCACCGGGCTGCCAGAAGCCCAGACCGCCGTACTGGGTCGGCACCGTCATCGCGTGCAGGCCGGCCTCACGTAATTCGTCGAAGTTTTCCCTGGGAAACACCGCTGCCGCGTCGTATGCCGGCAGACGTTCGGCAAAGTGCCGAGCAAGTTGCTCGGCGCAGGCAACGGCCGTGTCCGCGTTTACGCGGCTGCTGCTAATCACATCGGTTCCTTCGGGAGACCTCCGCACATCGACAAAGGAGGACAATTGCAACGCCGTTCTGGCTATCGCCGCCGACCCGCACTGTGCCACAATGCGGTCCGGTGGTCTTCAAAATGGAACGGCACGCTTGGATCATGGCGATCGTCAGGCGGCTTGTCAATCAATGAGGCGCTCCGCTTGCCCCTCTGGACCAGAACCGGACTCCGTGTGGTCGAGCTGGGTAGCGGCATCTCCGCTGCCTATGCGGCGCGACTGCTGGCGGACTTCGGCGCCGACGTGATCAAGGTCGAACCGCCTGATCGAGGAGACGAGACGCGGCGGGCTGGACCGTTCCCGGGTGAGCTGCCCCACCCGGAAAAGAGCGGCCTGTTCCTCTACCTCAACGGTAACAAACGCTCAGTGACTCTCGACATTACATCCAGAACTGGCGCAACGCTGCTCCGGCAACTGCTCGACGACGCCGATGTGCTGATCGAGAATCTCGGCCCCCGGGTGCTCGAGTCGCTGCCCTTTGGCGCCGCCTTACCCGCTCGGCTCGTCGTCTGTTCGATCAGCAGCTACGGTCAGGACGGCCCCAAGGCAGCGTATCTCGCCTCAGAGATCAGCGCCTATGCGGCGGGCGGCATGATGTACATCACCGGCGACGGCAATCGCGAGCCGTTGAAACACGGTCTCAACCAGGCTGCCCACCTCGCCGGGGTGAACGCGGCCTCGGCAAGCCTCGCCGCGGCCATGCTGGCGCGGCGAACCGGCTGCGGACAAGCGATCGACATCTCTCTGCAGGAGGTCGTGGCCCAGACCATCTTCCCGGCGTTGAATCTCTATTCACACACCGGAGGGCTGATGAAGCGCGCCCCGACCGACCTCAACAGGCTGATCTCCTCCAGCCCCATGCCGGCCTCCGACGGCTACATCATGCCTTCCTACGCAGGGTTCGGGGAGTGGGAGTCGTTCGCGGCCTTCCTGGAAACGCCGGCGCTCACGGAGGAACGCTTCATGACCCCCGCCGGTCGACAGGCGCACGGCGACGAGATCGATGCGCTGGTGGCGCCGAAGTTCGCCACGCGGTCGAAACACGACCTCTTCCACGGTGGACAAGAGTGGCGCCTGACGTTTACTGCGGTGCAGACCGCGGAAGACCTTGCCAACTGTCCCCATCTGGCGGCACGCGGCTTTTTCGTAAAGCAGCATCATCCCGTGGCGGGCACGGTGCGCATGCCCGGCATGGCGCCCTTCGCCAGCGCTGTCGCACGCTCGCCCTTGTCGCCCGCGCCGTTGTTGGGCGAGCATACCAGAACCGTGCTGGAGTGCCTGGGCGTGCGGCCGGCAGAGTTGCCGGCGTTACGGGGAACAGGTGTCATCTCGATGAACGCCGCCGGCACGACGAGCCAGGACGCCCTGCCGCTGCCCCTGGCAGGGGTTCGCATTCTGGAGCTGGGGATGGTATTCGTGTTGCCGCTGGCGCTAACGCCGCTGGCCGCTCTCGGTGCGGACGTGATCAAGGTGGAGGCAGCAGCGCGTCCGGACCAGGTGCGTTGGGGCCCGCCGCCGGACAACCTGCCACGCGAGGACGGCTACAACCACGGCGCGAACTTCCAAATGCTCAACCGCAACAAGCGTGGGATCACGATCGATCTCACCAGGCCGGGCGGGCGCGAGCTGCTGCTGCAACTCGTCGCGGTCTGCGACGTGGTCGCCGAGAACTTCACGCCGCGGGTGTTGCGTAATCTCGGCCTACGTACGACACTCTGGCCGCGGTGAATCCGGGCATCATTCTGCTCTCTTCAACCGGCTTTGGTCAGTCCGGCCCCTGGCAGAACTATCGCGCCTACGGACCCAACACGGAGTCGGTCGACGGACTCATGGAGCTCACCGGCTATCCGGACGGACCGCCGGTGCGTGGCGGAGCAGGTGGACTCGGGGTGGCGTTCACGGACGTGGCCGGCGCCTACTTCGGCACCTACGGGGTGCTCGCCGCGTTGGAGTACCGTGAGCGAACCGGCCGCGGTCAGTGGCTGGACCTGTCGCACTACGAGGCGGGGGTGGCCACGATCCCGGAGGCCGTGCTGGACTTTGAGTTCAACAGACGGGTTCAGCAGCGCGTCGCAAACCGCGATCCGTGGCGGGCGCCACAGCGCGTGTACCCCTGCGCCGGCGATGACAGCTGGCTTCTGGTCTCGGTGGAGACCGACGCGCAGTTCAGCGCCCTGTGTGCCGTGATTGACCGGCCCGGGCTCCCAGTCGATTCGCGGTTCAGGTCCAGCCTGGCCCGCCGCCGCCATCACGATCTGCTCGACCAGCTGCTGGCGGAGGCGACGCGCAGTCGCATCGCCGCTGACCTGGAACATTCGCTTCAGGCGGCTGGAGTAGAGGCAGCCGCGGTTGCCACACCTCGCGACGTCTGGCTCGACCCTCAGCTGCGTCATCGAGACTTCTTCGAGTTGCTGTCGCCACCCGCTTCGGCGCCCGAGATCGGTCCCCGGCCGCATCTGCGCGCCGGCTGGCGACTTTCGAAGACGCCGACGGCGACACGTCAGCGGGCGCCTGAGTTCGGTGAGCATACAACGAGTGTGCTCAGCGAACTGTTAGGTCTGGGCCCGGACGATCTCGCCGGCCTGGAGCAGGACGGTGTCGTCGCGCACGAGCCGAAGCGGGGCTCGCTCGCTCGACCGGGGCCCATGGACCTGCCGGCGATGGTGCGAACCGGCCGCATGCGCGAGGTCGACCCTGATTACGCCGCCAAACTCAACCGACAGTTCACTCGGGCTGAGGAGTGAGGTTCTATTCACCCCAGCCCGGCCCTGGCCGAGCCAGGAGATTACGGAGACGAGAGGGATGCCGATGGTGCGCGTGATTGACCTCGAATGTGACCTGCCCACAGCGGAGGCGTCGGCGTTCCGTGCTTCCCACTCCGAGCCGGAGGTACGCGGATCCGGTGACACGCTCCGCGGCCGGGAAGCTCCGGCCGTGCCGAACTACGGCATGGCGAACTACGCCAACATCTTTCGCAATCGCTCAGTCGAGGGCGGTTCGAGCGGGCGTCCCGTGATGAGCCTGGCTGACTTCGTGACGATGCTGGACAGCGCCGGCGTGCAGAAGGCAGTGGTGGGCAGCGCCCAACAGCCTTCCAACGAGTACACGGTGCAGGTGGTGCGGGCGTATCCCGACCGCTTTATCGGGCTCGCACGCATCAGTCCGTGGGACGGTATGCGCGGAGTGCGCGAACTGGAGCGACTGGTGCGCGAGGGAGGGCTGCGCGGTCTGGCGATGGCCGCCTTCCGCGAGAGAATTCCGTCCAACGACCGTCGTTACTATCCCCTCTATGCCAAGTGCGTGGAGCTGGGCATCCCCGTGCGGCTGTACTCGAGCATGTCATATGCCACCGATCGCCCCTACGACCTTGGGCACCCGCGTTATCTGGACGACATCGCCTGCGACTTCCCCGAGCTGACGATCATTGCCGGACTGGGCGGCTGGCCCTGGGTGCCGGAGATGGTGGCCCTGGCGCGCCGGCATCCGAATCTCTACCTCGACATCAGCGCACACCGCCCGCGCCACATCGCCACCGCCGGATCCGGCTGGGAGATGCTGACGCAATTCGGCAACTCACTGCTGCAGGACAAGGTTATGGTCGGCGTCTCTTGGCTGACGCTGGGGCAGTCTTACGAGACGCTGATCGGCGAAGTGCTGGCCCTGCCTCTTAAGGATGCCGTCAAGGAGAAGTGGCTGTATCACAACGCTGCCCGCGTCTTCGGCGTGGAGTAGTGGATCGGAGTTCGCCTGTTCCAGCGCCTGGTGCAGCTCGTTCTCGGGCGGCCGAGAGAGTGCGCCGAGCGATTCGAACTCCGCCATCGGTCTCCTTCTCTTCAGCCTGCCCGCACGCCGTCGGTGCGGATGACACCTGCCGCATGCAGCTGTTCGTAGCGATCACCCCAGCCGATCTCTTCGAGGATCTCGCGGGCATGCTTGCCCGGTTTCGGCGGCGCGGCGCCGGGCACGACCGGTGTGCGCGACAGTCTGGGGGTGGGTCCGCAGGCAGTCACCAGCCCGAGTTCGTCGAATTCGCGCGTGATACTCAGGCCGTGGTCCACCACCCAGGGGTCGCACATCAGCTCCTCAATCTGCATCACGACCCGTTGCGCGCCAATGTCCGCGGCGAGCAGCCGTTCGATCCAGGTCTGCATGACCTCTCGGGCAATCCGTGCTGCGAGCGCCTCCACGAGCGCGTCGGCGCTCAGCGACTCTATTCCGTGAAGCCCCTCAATCGCGGGCAGGCGGGACAGGTCCTTCTCCCGGGTGCCGATGAAGAACCAGCCATCGGCGGCACGGTATGCACGCGCCAGCGGCCCGCTACCCAGCGCCTGCTGCCCTCGTGGCTCGTGCCAACGTTTCCCTGCAAACTCGTGCATGAACGGCGACTGCAGCGTCATCGAGGTGTAGGCAAGCGACGTACCCACGTGCTGCCCCTCCCCTGTCCGCCGCCGGTGCAGCAGGGCTAGCGCGATCCCGTAGGCGCCCATAAAGCCGGTGCCGTAGTCGTTGATGGCGTTCGGTTGCCCGACCGAGGAGCCAGCGCCACCGAACCGTTCCGCCATGCCCGTGACGGTCTGGATGAAGCTCTCGTGGCCGGGGCGCTCGGCCCAGGGGCCAACGTGGCCGTAGGCATTGGTCGAGGCGTAGATGATATCGGGTCGCCGTTTGCGGATATCTTCGTAGCCCAGCCCGAGTTTGGCCAGCTTACCTGCCCGGTAATTCTGCACGATCACATCGGCATCCTCGACCAGCCGCCAGAAGATCTCCTTGCCTTCCGCTGTCTTGAGGTCGAGCAGCATGTGCCGCTTTCCGCGGTTGATCTCGGTGTGGTTGGTGACCTCCAGCCGGCCCGTAACCTCCACACCGCGGTTGGGAGCGTCGATCTTGATCACGCTGGCACCGTACTCAGCCAGGGTGCGCCCCATCGTGGGGCCAGCCAGGATGATGCAGAGATCGAGGACCTTCACCCCCTGCAGCGCCGCACGCAGGGGTTCATTCAGGGCCTTCGGTGGCCGGTTGTTGCGCCTCTGAACCACGAGCGGCAGCTCCGCCAGGATCTCCTCGCGGTGCTGGTTGGGCAGCGGCGCCGCTGCGCGAACCGCGCCCGGCGTCGCTGACAGACGGGCGTGATGCCCGGCTGGAGCATGCGGCCGTAGCGCGGGTCCTCGATTTCCAGCGCCATCTGGGACGCGAGCGTCTGAGTTTCGGCGAGCCATTCGGCGCTGGAACGTAGCCGCCCGCCTTCGCTGCCGGCTGATCGAAGCCCACGACGCGCTGGTCCTGCGCCTGCAGCGGCTGGGGGACGGCTTGCGCGACCTGCTGGATCGCGAGTCCGCCCGCTACCGCCTGGCGACTGTGCGGATGGAGCTGGAGCAGCACCTCCCCTATCCCCTGGACCCGGACGCCGCCGCCGCCGTGCAGGCCGCTATCGACACCTACGTCGAGACGTGGGCGATGCTGGACGATAGCGAGACGGTCGCCGAGTGGGTCGCCGCCGCGTACGAAGACGAGGGTAAGACCGCCCCGCCCTCCGGCGCGTATCTGGCCCGGGACGGTGCAAACGACCAACGTCCGTCACTTTATCCGGTGCCCGAGCCGGACGAACTTCGCGCCCTGTTTTCCGATGAGGCGAGCTACGCCGCGTTCCTTGCGGGAACGGACTATACCACCGGGTTCAGTGACGTCACCGACGCCGAGGCTACTGCCCGCTGTGCGACGGTCGCCGCTGCGCTACGCCGGCTGATAGACGATGACGCGGTGCAGGCCGGGACGATGGTGCGCCTGGCCACCGTGCCGTTCGCCTTCCTGGGCGAGGCGCCGCTGGTCGATGGGGCGTGGCTGGACCGCACGGTGGTGGCGCTGGCGGAGTGGGGCGCGCTGGCGGCCAGGCGCGGCTTTGCCCTGGTGGACGCCGCCGACGACAACCCCTTCGCCGCGGGGATCTTCCGCCGCAGCGACGACGAGCAGGCCGATGCCGGGGCGGCAGCGGCGCTGCATGCTGATGCCGGCCGGCTGCTTGGCCGCTTCCCCGGCCGCACGCGGGAGATCGAGGGGCGGCCGTACCTGCATGCCGCTGACTATGACGGCTGGAAGCGCCGGCAGGTCAAGGGCAAGCTGCTTGCCACCGCCGAACATGGCTTCCTCGCCCGTTCGTGGAACGCCTGGGTCGCGGCGCACAGCGGCACGGGAAACGCACGGCTGGCCGGCGTGCCGGTGGAGTCCATCACCTGTTACGCCGAGGGCTACCCGTTCGTCGTCTACGAGGGAGCAGACCTTGCTTCCAGGAGAGCCGCCCGGACCCGGGTCTTTGCGGCACTGCGGCCAGATGTGCTGTCCTCCGACACCGACAACGACGGACTATCGATCGCTCGGAGCCTCCCCGCACTCGCACGCGCCTGGCACAGGCAGGCAATAGACTTGCTGGTAGAGGTCTTCGTCCACCGTGGCTTCGTGGAGGCGCTGTCGCAGCGCTATTTTCATGGCGCCTCGGTGCTCTTCCCCGGGTCCGCCGAGCTGCTCGCCCTCGCAAACGAGGCGGTCGAGGCGAGCGTCGCGCTCTTCAACGACGCAATTGCCGCGCCGTTTGACCGCTATCCGGCGTCTGAAGCTGGCGCTGTTCCGCTTGCCGTTGACCCGAGCACCGTCCCGGTGGGGTGCGCGGCCACCATTGCCGTGAGCGTACGCGGCAGCGTCGACCTCGCCAGGGCCGACGCGCTCGACGATATGGGTGAGCGGCGCGCGGCACACGAACTGATCCTGCAGTCCCTGCGGCCGCCGCCCGGGTTTGCTTGAAGCGGGCGCGGAGCTCAGCACCTCTCACGGTAATACTTGCTCCGGCGGCCACTACCTCATCATCAATGCCAACGTCAGCCTCGATGCCCTGCGCGAGGCTATGCGCGTCCCAGACATCGCCCGGTTCAATGAGGCGCATCCTGCCAGCACCTACGCCGCGACGCCGCCCGTCATTGAGGCCTACGAACCGCTGCGCATCGCGGGCCTCGCGTAACGCGGGTCAGGTCCTTTTCGGTACGCGCCCGGCGCCGCTTCTCTCCCCGCGCGGCCTGCGCAGGCACCGCGTGGCCGCCGCCGCCGCCCGCCCCGCTCACGCCTTCAGTACATCGCGATGGGAGAGCGCCTGGGCGAGCGCCGGCTGCATCTTCATCGCGCGGAACTCGCCGATGGCAAGGTCCAGGTGCTCCTGCGCCTGCCGTTGCTCCGCAGCGTCGCCCTCAAGCAGCAGCTCGGCCAGGGCCAGGTGCGTGAGCGCCGTCTCGGGCCGGCTGCGGACGCGCGCCGCCACCGCCAGCGCCTGCGTGTAGCGGACCCCGGCGCCTGCACGGTCGCCCTGCAGCGCCGCCAGCGCCCCCAGGTGCCGCGCGGCGCAGGTCATGGTGCGGTGGTTGATCGTTTCCCCGTAGTCCACGTCGCCGACAAGTGCTGCTGCCGCCATATTCCCGACCCGTGCATCGCCGAGCGTGACCGCGGTGATGAGCGCAAGCACCAGCTCGAACTCGCTGC
>DAINSK010000004.1:0-144063 GCA_036741355.1 Chloroflexota bacterium | reverse complement strand
CATAACCTACTCGACAATCTTGGTGACGACACCGGCGCCGACGGTCCGCCCGCCTTCCCGGATGGCGAAGTGCAAGCCCTCTTCGATGGCCACCGGCATGATTAGCTCCACCGTCATGTCGATGTTGTCCCCCGGCATCACCATCTCGATCCCCTCCGCAAAGCCGATGTTGCCCGTCACGTCCGTCGTGCGGATGTAGAACTGCGGCCGGTAGCCTTTGAAGAACGGCGTGTGCCGCCCGCCTTCGTCTTTGCTCAACACGTACACCTGCGCCGTAAAGCGCGTGTGCGGCTTGATGCTCCCCGGCTTGGCCAGCACCTGCCCCCGCTGCACGTCTTCCCGCTCTATCCCCCGCAACAGGCAGCCCGCGTTGTCCCCCGCTTCCCCACGCTCCAGGCTCTTCTTGAACATCTCCACCCCGGTCACTACCGTCCGCCGCGTCTCCGCCATGCCGACGATCTCCACTTCCTCCCCTACCTTCACTACCCCGCGCTCGATCCGCCCCGTCACGACCGTCCCCCGCCCTTTGATGCCGAACACGTCCTCGACCGGCATCAGGAACGGCTGGTCGATCGACCGCTTCGGCGTCGGCACGTAGTCGTCCACCGCCGTCATCAGCTCAAGGATGCTCGCGTACTCCGGCGCGCCCACGTCCGTGCTGCTGCTCTCCAACGCCGCCAGCGCCGAGCCACGGATGATGGGCAGCTCCTCCCCCGGGAAGCCGTACTTCGCCAGCAGCTCCCGCAGCTCCAGCTCTACCAGGTCCAGCAACTCCGGGTCGTCCATCTGGTCTACTTTGTTCAGGTACACGACGATGCTCGGCACTTCCACCTGCCGCGCCAAAAGGATGTGCTCCCGCGTCTGCGGCATCGGCCCCTCCGGCGCCGCCACTACCAGGATGGCGCCGTCCATCTGCGCCGCTCCCGTGATCATGTTCTTGATGTAGTCGGCGTGCCCCGGGCAGTCGACGTGCGCGTAGTGCCGCTTGTCGGTCTCGTACTCCACGTGCGCAATCGCGATCGTGATCCCCCGCGCTCGCTCTTCCGGCGCGTTGTCGATGCTGTCAAAACTGCGGAACTGCGCTTCCCCGCGCAAGGAAAGCACTTTCGTGATCGCCGCCGTCAGCGTCGTCTTGCCGTGGTCTACATGCCCGATCGTCCCCACGTTGACGTGCGGCTTCGTGCGCTCAAATTTCTGCTTCGCCATCTGCTGCTCTCCCTCCTCGAACAGTCACACAATTTAAATGCGCCGCGGTGCGATGGAGCCGCGGCGCCTTGTCACGCTTGGAGCCCTCATCCAGATTCGAACTGGAGACCTCGTTCTTACCAAGAACGCGCTCTGCCGGCTGAGCTATGAGGGCAGCTTGCGGGTGTCTGCCAGCGGGGTGATCGTGCTCTGTAAGACTTCGGGCCGTTTCGTCCCCGAGCGGCCAGCCAACGGTCAGGAGCCCGAGAGGGGATTCGAACCCCTAACCTACCGATTACAAATCGGTTGCGCTACCATTGCGCCACCCGGGCGTCTGCTTACGGTGCCCGTCCCGCGGGCATGAAAGCTCTCGCCACGCGTGGACAGGCAGGACCTGGACCCTCTAGGCCTGCCCCCACCTGCGTCACCAGGTACTACCGGCGATGCGGGAAAGAGGACAAGCTAACGCACACCTGCGTCGCGCGCTTCGCACTGTAGGATACCAATCAGCGCTTATGCCGGTCAAGGCGCTGGGCCCTGCGGACGGGTGCCGCGCACCACATATAATGCGGAGCACATATGCCTCACCATCACCTGCCATTCAGTGCGTTACTGATGATCGTCGTTGCGTTCGTGGCCGTTTTCACGGGCCCAAGAACCCCCCTCACCGCCGGATCAGAGCCGGTTGCGGCGTGGGTCCAGCTTGGACACGGCGGCGATGCGATCGCCCGTGTCGTTACTCGCGCTCCCGCCTGCCCCGCGGTCAGCCTCGATGGGCGGTCGTTGGTCATGGAAGTCCGCGCCCAACCATCCATCGACTTCCCCGCGCTCGTTTGCGAAAGGGAGTTGCCGGCCGGCGGAGTACTCGCCAATGTGGGCGGCATTCCCCTGCCACTCCCGAAATCGAGGCCCGAGCGGATAGTGATCGTGGGCGACACCGGCTGCCGGGTCAGTAACTTCGAAGGCAAGGAAGATATCCAAGACTGCAACGACTCCACCGCCTGGCCGGCGGCGCGCGTGGCGGTCAGCGCCGCTGCCCGGCACCCCGACCTGGTGATCCACGTCGGCGACTACGTCTACCGCGAGTCGCCCTGTCCTTCAGACCATCCCGGTTGTTCGGGTTCGCCCTACGGAGACAACCTGGCGACCTGGATAGCCGACTTCTTCCAACCGGAGGCAAAGCTACTCGCGGCGGCGCCGATGGTCTTCATGCGGGGCAACCACGAAGCTTGCGATCGCGAAGGTAACGGCTGGTTTCGCTTCCTCGAAGCTGGCCCGATGCCCGCGACGTGCCTGGACTACACGGATCCATACGCGATCCAGGCCGGCGACCTGCAGCTACTCATGCTCGACACCTCCAAAGCCGCTGACGACTTCCACTACGATCCTGTCGTAGCAGCGGATTACGAACTCCGGCTGGCTGTGATTCGCGATCTGGCCGGGCCGAACGCCTTTCTGCTGACGCATGCGCCGATCTGGGTATTCGGGCACGCCGGGGAGGAGGACGGGACGGAGCAACTGTACCGCGACGACGAGAACCTGCAGGCGGCTTCTCACAACGAGCTGCCAGCCTCTGTGGGGGCTGTGATTTCAGGGCATCTTCACTTATTCGAGGCGCTCGGATTCGACGGCGGCCGCGCGGCCCAGCTGATCGTCGGCAACGGCGGCACAGAGCTGGACCCACCTATTTCTACGCTGCTCACCGGCCTTGACATCGCGGGGGCGACCGTCGCGGAAGGACGTTCATTCGATGGATACGGGTACGTGACACTGGAACGGGTTCCCGCCGGTTGGAGTTTCACGTTGCTGAACGAGAACGGCATCTCCATGCTAGGTTGCGAGCTGGTTGGTCGGATGTTGACGTGTCATAACCCGGTTTCGGGCAGTAATTGATGGCAGACATACCGGCCGGTGCGTCTCGGCAAACCGGCCCTTCCGGATCAGCTCCGGTCGGCGTCGTGGTATCAAACCACCCGCTGGTGCGCGATAAACTCACCGTCCTACGCAGCAAGGAAACAGGTCCCACGCTGTTCCGCGAGCTGATCCGCGAGCTTTCGTGGCTGCTGGCCTACGAAGCGTTGGCTGACGCTCGCCTGGTAGACGTCCGAATCGAGACGCCGTTGACCGCGACAACCGGCAACCAGCTAGCCGACCGCATCGCCCTCGTCCCCATCCTTCGTGCCGGAATCAGTATGGCGGACGGAGTCTTGCAGATGGTGCCCCTCGCACAGGTCTGGCACCTGGGCATGTACCGCGACCATGAAACGCTGCAACCGGTCGCGTACTACAACAAGCTGCCCAGACCGCCGGAGTTCGACCTCGCGCTGGTGTTGGACCCGATGCTGGCGACTGGCGGCTCCGCCGTCGCGGCGATCAGCGTTCTGAAAGACGCCGGTATCGATCGCATAAAGTTCATCGGCTTGATTGGGGCGCCCGAGGGCGTCGCGCACGTCCACGAACTCTACCCGGAGGTGCCTATCCACCTCGCCGCGCTCGACGACCGCCTCGACGAGCACAGCTATATCGTCCCAGGGCTCGGCGATGCCGGCGACAGGCAGTTTTTCACGCTGTGAGGCTGTTTGCGCTCCAGAGGGGCTAGGAAGTTGTTACGCCGATGATATGGCCGATCGTGATCGTGACGGCGGCGGCTATGGAGCCAACCAGGACCATGCGCGCCGCGCTGATGACCGGCTGTTTGCCCGTCACCACGGAGATGCCGAGTCCAACCGCAATCAATGCCAGCACGCTGAGCACGGCGCTGACGCCGAGCGAAGTCCAGCGCGACAGGCTGAAGAAATAGGCGATGACGGGGACGATCGCACCGGAACCGAACGACAGCCCCGATGCACCGGCCACCTGCCACGGTGAGCCCAGGGAGTCGGGATCGAGACCCAGCTCTTCGCGGGCCAGAGTATCGAGCGCGACTGCCTTATCGCCAATGATGCGGTGGGCGAGCCGCTCTGCATCTTGTTCCGGTATCCCCTTGGCCTGGTAGATCAGCGATAGCTCTTCGGCCTCTTCTTCCGGCTGGTTTTCAAGCTCGTCCTTCTCCAGGGCTATCTGCCGCTCGAACAACTCACGCTGCGTCGTCACCGAAATGAATTCGCCCGCGGCCATGGAAAATGAACCGCCGAGCAGACCGGCGAGCCCGGCCAGTAGGATGAATCGGTGGGCGGGATTGGCTCCGGCCACGCCAAAGACGAGGCTCAAGTTGGACACCAGGCCGTCGTTCACACCGAAAACGGCGGCGCGCAGGCCGCCCCCCGAATCTCTGCGGTGCCACGATTCTGAGGCGGCGATGTCGGCACCGGTTCGCCCGCCCGTCATCGCCGAAAAAATGCGTGCATGTCCGCGCTCCTCGCGCGGAAGATTTCCGGAATCCGCCTGATCGTCGTACATGGTTACGCCGGCAAGCTCATTGGCCACCACCATGTGCAACACGGCCCTGGCGCCAAACCGCCCCGCCAGCGCATGCAAAACCCTCCCGCGCAGCGTTCGGCCCGCCGACGGCAGAGGGGCACCCGACGCCCGCAAAAAGCCCTCCCAGCGTGAGGCATGCCGGTCTTCAACTTCTGCCAGCTTCCGGAAAACGTTCGCCTTGACTGGATCCTTTTCGGCGTTGGCGAGCGCTTGGTACAGCGCCGACGCTTCCCACTCGCTTTTGAGGTTCGACTGCCAGCGGCGAATGTCGTCCTTTTGTCGCGGGTCATGCGGATTCATTCGGGCGGTCTCCTTGCGATCGAGCACGGCCAGAGGCTGAAAACTTTGGCAGAGCAGGTCCGGCGACTACAATTCTACAGGAGCGCGGCCGTACACGTTGCCGCGAGCGCGGGGATCGATGGCTCACATTTTGGTGGTCGAGGACGAACGGCGGTTAGCCAGCCTCATGAAGCGCGTCCTCGAAGAAGAGGGGCATGTCGTCGACGTCGCCAACGACGGTGACGAAGGGCTCACACTCGGAACAGCGGACGGCTTCGACGCGATCGTGCTCGACGTTCTCTTACCGGGAATTAACGGGTTCGACGTCTGCCGCCAGGTACGAAAGGAAGGGGTCCAGACGCCGGTGATTATGCTGACCGCGCGCGGCTCGGTCGAAGATCGCGTCACCGGACTAGACGCGGGCGCGGACGACTACCTGGTTAAGCCGTTCGCCTTCGAAGAGTTGCTAGCCCGAATACGCGCGTTGACCCGCCGTGCTCCCGCGATCACGACGACAAGTCAGCTCTGCATGGCTGATCTGACGATGGACCTGACGCTGCACGAAGTCCGGCGTGGGGGCAGGTTGGTTACGCTCACTGGCAAAGAGTACGCGCTGCTCGAGTACTTCCTGCGTCATCCAAACCAGGTGCTCACCCGAGCGCAGATCCTGGACCACGTTTGGGGCTACGACTCCGAGCCCGGGAGCTCAGTAGTGGAGATCTACATCCATTACTTGCGCAACAAGGTCGACCGAAACTATGGCCAGACGCTGATACAGACCGTCCGCGGCGTGGGTTACATGCTGCGCGTTCCGGAGAAACCTTGACGTCGCTCGACCGCGCTGCCCGACTCGCCCGTCGCGTAGCGCGACCATCCACGCCCGCAGCGCTCACCTACTTGCAGCGGGCGCGGATACGGCTGACTGCCTGGTATGTCGGCATCCTGGCGCTGCTGTTTGTCATTGCGGGAATCGCTGTTTATGCGGTCCTCTCGCAGGTGCTTAGCCACGAGATCGACAATGACCTGCGCGCTGTTGCCTCGTCCGTGGCCAACCGGGATGTTCCGGCGCTGACCGAACAAGAGCAAAACGGGTTCGGCAGTCCCTACCCCGACGTGTTCGCGCTCTATCTCGACCAGCACGGTATTCTGAACTACCCGAAGGTCATACCGTTTCCCGAGCTACCCGATGCCGCTGGAATCAATGCCGCGGCACGGTCGGGCAATCCCGATCTGCGAACGGTTACCAAGTCGAGGCAAACGATACGCCTGCTCTCGCAATTGATCCGCCAGAACGGTCAGGTAATTGGCACCGTCCAAGTTGGTAAACCGCTGCGCACCTACGAGCGCGATATGCACGCGCTTGCGCTTGTATTGCTGGGCAGCGGCATGGCGGCGCTCTTGCTCGCGACTGTAGGCGGCCTCGTGGTCGCCAATCGGGCGCTTCGTCCGGTCCAACAGAGCTGGCACCGTCAACAAGCGTTTGTCGCCGATGCCTCGCACGAGCTGCGGACGCCGTTGGCAATCGTCCGCGCCGACGCCGAAGTGCTGCTCCGCGCGGCCAACCGGCCGGTGGCAGAGAACCGTGACCTGGTCGAGGATATCGTCAAAGAAACCGATCACCTTTCCGGTTTGGTTACCGACTTGCTGACGCTTGCCCGTCTGGACGCCGGCCGGCTGCCGCTGGAACGAGAAGAATTCAACGCGTCCGAGCTCTTGGAGGACGTGGCCGCGCAGACGCGGCGGCTGCTGCTCGATCGCCGCGTCGACGTGAAAATTGAAGCGCCGGCCGTGCTGTCGGTGACTGCAGACCGGGAGCGAATTCTGCAGGTGCTTCGCATTCTTGTAGACAACTCACAACGTTATACGCCGGACGGCGGCACCATAGGCCTTGGGGCGCGGCGCAGCGGCAATGGCGCTGTTCTGAGCGTCGTCGACACGGGAGCCGGAATCGCCGCCAAAGACATGGGGCACGTGTTCGACCGGTTTTATCGCGCCGATCGATCGCGGGCACGCACGATTGGCGGCGCGGGGCTTGGCCTTGCGATCGCCCGCGGTATCGTCGAAGCTCACGGCGGAACCCTGCAGATCGATAGCTCGCCCGGCCGCGGAACAGCGGTCAACGTCGAACTGCCCGCCGGTGGAAGCCGCTGATCTGACCGACTGCCGGCGTGCTACCGCAGTAACTGATTCTGCTGCACGGCTAGCGCGCCCCTTCCGACCGCCGTACACTTGACGCCGTCTACGACGATCCGGAGGCGTCATATGGCGTCCGATTCCACCAGCGTCCAGGAGGTGCGGAAACAGCTCAGCGCCCACGCGCACCAGGTGTATGGCACCTACAGGGCCCGTGACCTCGCCACCCAGATCAACCAGACCGCGTCGGCTATGGCGGCGGTCGGGGGATATCCCCTGGCGACGGAAACCGAGCCGTGGACCGCCTCTGATGCACCCGTTATCCGACGTGAAGACGGTCGCATTCGAGCATGATCGAATCGCGTCCGCTCCATCGCTTGAACGCATCGGCAATCGCCCACATGGTCGCCTCCGGGGATCTGGCGGTTGACGAGATCGCGCGCCAGACGTTGGCGCGGATCCGCGAGCTCGACGCATCCATCCACGCCTGGATATGCCTCGAACCCGAAGCTGTACTCGCCGAAGCGGCGACGCTCCACGCCGAGGCGCGGGCAGGCAACCTGCGCGGGCCACTGCACGGCGTTCCGGTCGGCATCAAGGACATCTACGACGTTGCCGGTATGCCGACCAGAGCAGGATCAAACGTCCTCGCGGACGCGGGGCCGGCTGCGCGAGACTCGGCGCCGGTCGCAATGTTGCGCCGCGCGGGGGCACTGATCGTCGGCAAAACGGCGACGACGGAGTTCGCGAGCGCCGACCCGGCACGAACGCGAAATCCGTGGAATCTGGAGCACACTCCCGGCGGTTCCAGCAGCGGCTCGGCTGCGGCCGTGGCCGCGGGCATGGTGCCGGCGGCAATGGGCTCGCAAACGGCTGGCTCAATTCTGCGCCCAGCTTCCTTCTGTGGCGTGGTCGGGTTCAAGCCTAGCTTTGGCCGCATTCCGAGAGACGGCGTGTTGCCGTTTGCCTGGACGCTGGACACGATGGGGCCGCTGACGCGCACCGTCGCAGACGCGCGGCTCCTCTTGCGCTCACTGACGCCTTCTACATGGTCATTACCCGATCTGGAAACGTCCCAATTCGGCTCGCATGGTCCGCGGGTCGGGTTCGTTCCCCGCTTGTTTCAGGACCGTCTCGATCGCAGCATGCGAGACATGCTCTCCGCGGCGGCGACGCGATTGCAATCGGCCGGCGCCATTGTGGACGAAGTCACGCTACCGGCCGACTTCGAGACCGTGCTCCACGCTCAACACCTGATCATGATTACCGAAGCGGCTGCGTTTCATCAGCGGGCCTTCCCCGGCAAACTGAACCTCTACGGCCCGCGTATTCGTCGCATGATCGAAATCGGGGCGCTGGTGCCGGCAACGCCGTATCTCAATGCTCAGCGGGTACGCCGCGACCTGTTTGAACGGATATCGCCGCTGCTGGCCCGATACGACGCGCTGCTCGTACCGGCGGCCGCCGGTCCCGCGCCGGAATCGCTCGACTCTACCGGCGACCCGGCATTCAACGCGCCATGGACGATGTTCGGTACGCCGGCCATTACCTTGCCGGGCGGAAACGCCGTCAACGGTTTGCCGCTCGGACTACAGCTCGTCGGCAGGCCCAGCGCCGACGAAGCGTTACTCGACGTCGCGGAATGGTGCGAACAAGCACTGGGTGTGGCACCACCGCCACCCGCGTTTGCCTAGCGACGTGTCAACGGTCGTCTATTCCGCAGGCGGTGCTTGGCGAGGCTCGCCGGTGATGCTCCGTTCGAGCTGTCCCATCCGAACTAGCTGATCGAAGTCCTCGAGGTCCTGCCGGTCGCCGTAGCGCGCCACGATCTGGCGGACCTCGGCGATTTGCGGCTGCGTCGCTCGACCCATCATCCGGCTGATATCGCTCAGGTCGATAGTTCGAGATGCCAGCAACTTCATGAGCACGAGGTACGGCAGAGGCATCGTCGGGAGGCCGTCGATCTGGTTCACCCGGGCTGCCTTGATCGCTGCTTCGGCCCAGGGCGTGTTTAGCAGGATGAGATCGAGCTCGTGGCCGGCTGAGTCGCGCCAACTGGTACCCAGTACGAGCCCGAGGTCGCCGCCCTTCTCCCACCGAGCACCGCGCAGCGCTGCCTCTGCCCGATAAACATCAGCGGTAGCAATAGCACAGTCGATGTCTGCCGTTGCCCGCGGAGGGGCGTAGGCGTTGGCAGCAACGGCGCCGACGATTGCATGGGGTACGTTGCACAACGCGCGCTCGACGTCAGCCCACCACGCCATCGGGTTGCTCCTTTGGTGGTCAAGGTGTGCCAGGGTACTACCGGTTCCGGGGCGTTGTCGCCGTGCGACCATGCTGAGGAACTGCCGGCGGAATGAATGTCTGTTGATCATACCCGTATTCTACTAGCCGGTCGTCCAGGGGCAGCCTGCCCGTTCGGGCGTTCTAGCGACCGTTATCCGGATCTACGCTGCTGGCAGATCGTTCAATTCGGCCGGCGAGATTCGGCCACCACGGGGAGACTGACAATGACGAACAGCGAAGGCGCGGGCAACTTCCTGGCGCAGCTATCAGACGCGCTGGCCGCGGCAGTGGAACGTGCCGCGGCATCGACGGTCACGGTGTACGCCCGCCGCCGGGTTCCGGCCAGCGGAGTCGTATTCGAGGGCGGCATTATTGTGACCGCCGACCACGTAATCGAGCAGGAGGAAGATATCCGGATCGGTCTGCCGGACGGCACAACCGTCACCGGCAAGCTTGTCGGTCGTGACGCGGGCACCGATCTCGCCGTGATTCGGGCGGAGGGCGCTACCCTCAGCCAGGCGGGGTTCAGCACCGACCTGCGGCCGGGACATATCGTGCTCGCTCTCGGCCGTCCGGGACCCGAAGGACCGGTCGTCTCTTTTGGCGTCATTACCTCGATCAGCGGTCCCGTTCGCACGTCGCGGGGCGGCCAGTTGGAGGGCTTCATCCGCACCGACGCCACGTTCTACCCGGGGTTTTCGGGCGGGCCCCTGATCGACGTTTCGGGCAACGTGCTGGGCATCAACACGTCGGCCATGTCGCGCACCTCCGGATTGTCGCTTCCGGTGGCGACAGTTCAGCGAGTGGCCAGCTCATTGGTCACGCACGGTAAAGTCCGGCGTGGCTTTCTCGGAATCAGCAGCCAGAGCGTACGCTTGGCCGAGGCGCTCGCGGCCAAGCTCGGGGGTCAGAACACGGGTTTGTTGATCGTCGGCATGGAGGCGGGGGGACCGGCCGACCAGAGCGGCGTGCTGGTTGGCGACATCGTGGTAGGGCTTGCGGGCGAGCCGGTACGAGACACCGACGACCTGCAAGGATTGTTGGGAGGAGAGCGAATTGGCCAGGCATCGCCTCTCAAGGTGTTGCGGGGAGGCGAGCCGCGTGACCTGTCGGTAGTAGTCGGCGAGCGCAAGTAAGTCATCGTGGCGGGTACACTTCGTCTCGCAACAGTGGACGCGGGCGCGGCAGCGGAGCCGGACACTAACACGCGGCTGACGTGCCGGATGGAGCGGAACTCGACTGGCTCCGCTCAGGCTGCGTCCGCCGAGGGATCAAACGTGGTCAACCCTTTGAACGCGCCGTTTGGCTCGCTTGATGGCGCCAGCCCGATCAGCGTCGTGGCTCTGGCGCGCTACCCGAGCGTGCGTGCCGGATTACGGGTGCTGCTGGAGGCCGATCAGCGTTGCGTGGTCGTCGGCGACGGAATGGATATCGCATCGACGATTGAGTTGCTTCCGCTAACCCCGGCGGTGATCGTCATCGATCTGCCCTCGCTCGAGGGACTGGACAGCATCGTGGAGGACGCCGAGCAGGTGCCGGACGCTGCGCTGGTGCTACTCGGCCCTCCGCCCGATGACCCACGGCCGCTCATACGGCTGGGATCCCGACCCTGGGCTTATCTGCCCCGCGAAGCGGACGCGCACGAGATTGTCAGCGCGGTGATTTCGGTCCACAGCGGTTTGTTGGTGCTCGATCCCGCCATCGCGCTGCGTCTCCTGGCTCCCGGCCCATTGCCGCGTCCGTCGATCGGCGGCGATGATATTGAGGACCTGACGGCGCGCGAATTGGAAGTGCTCGGGCTGCTCGCCGAAGGGATTCCGAACAAAGCCATCGCCCGTCGGCTGGGAATCAGCGATCACACCGTGAAGTTCCACGTCGGCTCGCTGCTCGGAAAGCTCGGCGCCTCCAGCCGCACAGAGGCGGTGCGAATAGGAGTCCGGCGCGGACTGATTGCTTTGTGACGAAGACGGCTGCGATCGCGAGCCCTACTTCGCCAACAACTGCTCAAGCTCCTCGAGCATGGCTCGCGGGCCGGGTTTTTGAAAGTGCTCGCGGGCGGGGGCGAGCAGGCGGATCAGCGACTCAGCGACGCCGGACTTGAGGTCCATCGGGTGCAGTGAGCCCGATCGGTATGCATCTGCCAGCGCTTCGAAGCCGTTGTAGCTTACCGGTCCGCCGTTTTCCGCTGTACGGTCCACGTGCATGTCGGTGCCACGCTCGTTGAACACCAGATGCTTCGCCCAGTCGAGCACCGGGTTGAACTCCACCTCGCCCGGCGGGCAGAACGCCTTGCGGATCTTGGTACGGATCTCGTCTTCGCTGTCGTGGATAAAGATCGCGCTCGATAGGTCTGACTTGCTCATTTTCATCGATGCCCAGAATTCCTGCCGGTTCTCGGCCGGCGGCGGCCAGGTCGGCGGCTTGCGCAGGCCCAGGAGCAGATGGTGGTGGATCGCCACCGGCTTGATCTGCCGCCCATCGCCATCACGCAGCGGATTAATGCGCATATGAAGCGCCGTGTCGCGCGCGATCACGTGCGCCTTTCGCTGATCCATCCCCGCCTGCGCAAGGTTCACCTGCATGGTGAAGATGTCTGCTACCTGCATTGCCGGGTAGATCAGCTTGGCAAAGTCGACCGCGTCGCCTTCTTTGCGGCCCAGAATCGTAATGCTGCGCTGCATCCGCGCCAGGCTGGTGTTCTTGCTGACGTCAATCACCGTGGCCCAGAAGTCGTTCGGCTGCTCGTACAATTCGCTCCCCAACACGAATTTGAGCTTCTCCGGGTCACGACCAAGGCAGAGCAGCGAGGCTTTCATTCCTTCTTTGAAGTAGTTGACCGCGACCTGCCGAATCGTGTCGCGGTCGCCCCCCAGCTTGTCGTTGATCCAGGTGTGCCAGTCGGCGAGAAAGATTGAGCAGTCCACGCCCGCGTCCATAAAGTCGCGGACCTTCGACATGCACATCAGGCCCGAGCCGAGGTGGATCTTGCCCGAAATCTCGAAGCCGATATAGTGCTGGATCCGTTCGCCCCTGGCGAGTAGCTTCTCAAGGTCCGCCGCCGTCAACGTCTCTTCGACATTGCGCGTGATCAGTTCTAATCGCCGGCTGACGTCGGCATTGGTGCTCACAGTCGTGACCTCGATGCTTCCAGGTTGGTTAGTCGTCTTGATTCTATACGGAACGATTCAGACCGCGACCGGTTCAGCCTCGTGGAGGCGTCCGCCCTCTAAGACCAGCAGGCGGCCGGCGAAACGACGAACGAAATAGCGATCATGCGACACGGCGATCACTGTACCGTGAAAGTCGGCCAAGGCCTCTTCGAAGCGTTCGCGGCTCGGGATGTCGAGGTGGTTCATCGGCTCGTCGAGCACGAGCAGGTTCACCCCACCAACAATCAACCGCGCCAACGAGAGCCGTGCCCGCTGGCCGTAGCTGAGCGAACGATTGCGCGTGAAGACCTCGTCGCCCTTGAACAGGAAGCGGTGGAGGTAGGTTCGCGCCGTTGTCTCGTCCACCGCAACGCAGGCGCGGATCTCCTCGAGCGGCGTCCGGTCGAGGTCGATTGATTCCTGCTGTTGGGAAAGGTAGCCGGGCACAACCGCAGATCCCAGCCGTGCCAGCCCCGCGTCCGGCAGAACGTGGCCAAGCAGCAGCCGGAGCAGCGTGGTTTTGCCGCTACCGTTGGCGCCCGTGAGCACGATCTTGTCGCCGTATCGGACCAGGAGCGACAGCCCGTCGAAGAGCACCCGAGTGCCGAACGCGAGGTGAAGACCCCGGGCCTCGGCAACGACGTCCCCCGAGCGATCGGCTTCGACAAGGTCAGCCTTGAGCGTCCATGCCTGCCTCGGCTTTTCTACGCGCTCCTTCGACTCGAGCTTCTTCTCCAGCCGGCGCTCGCGGACCTTTGCGGTCCGAGCTACCTTCTTACCGATACGCCGCCAGTGGTCGTTCTGACTGGCCGAGTCAAACCGGGCGGCACGCTGTTTGACCCGACGGATGTCCTCCTCGATTCGATCGGTTTCTTCTTGCTGTCTCCGGTACGCCTCCGCCTGTGAAGTGCGCTCGCGCTCTTTGGTTTCCGTATAAGCGGTGTAGCCGCCGGAGAACCTGCGGGCACGATGCGTTTCCGGGTCGATCTCGATGACAGCCGCGGCAACAGAGTCGATCAGAGCGCGATCGTGCGAGGCGAACAGCAAGGCGCCCTTGTATCGCACCAAGAAATCTTCGAGCCAGGCGAGAGCGTCGAGATCGAGATGATTGGTCGGCTCATCCAGAATCAGCAGAGAGCCCGACTGGTTGAGCAGATCGGCGAGTCCCAGCTTGGTCCACTCTCCTCCGCTTAGATGATCGATCGGCTGGAGGGGATCCAGGTAGTCGATGCCCAGGCCCCGTAACGTCTCCTCGACGTCCGCGTAGACTTGCCATCCGCCTAAACGCTCAAATACCTCGAGCGCGTCAACTGCGGCTTCGGGCGAAACTGGCGAACTGGCGTCGAATCCGCGTCCGAGGCGCCATAATTCGCCCAGGCGGGGCATGCAGGCGGCGACACTGTTGCCCGCGAGCTCGACCGCTCCCTGCGCCAGAAATCGGGCGCCTTCACCGACGCCGTCTCCACCGACAGCGCCGTGATCCGCTTCGTCCGCTCCCGCCACGATGCGCAGCAGCGTAGTCTTGCCGCATCCGTTGGGGCCAATCAAGGCGACTTTGTCGCGATCGTCCATAGTGAAGCTCACGTCGTTGATGACGATCCGGTCGCCGAAACACTTGGTAACTCGGTCTACGAATAACAAGGCGGTAATCCTTCGAGGCGGCGTTGGTCTTAACGGTGCGATCGGCATAAAAAAACCGCGGCCTGTTTGGCACGCGGTCATGGGCAGATCTGGAAAGACGCTGGAAGGCTGAAAACGCCCGCCGGAGCCGGCAATGCAAAACGCGCGACAGCGAGAGTACCTGCCTCCCTCACCACGCGTCCCGTCGCCCGTCTGCCCCGATTAGCCGGCCATCGGTTCTCCCGCTTGTATGACTGAGCGCACTATAACACCTCCGAAGAGGAGCCACGCCCGGTGAGAACCGAATCGGGCGGCGACGACCGCTTTCGCCAACCGTCGAACGGCGCCCAGCGGATCGCAGCGCGCAAGGTCCAAACACTGGGTCAAGCCAGGCTGGTACGTCCTTCGTACTGGGTTAATGCAATAAAATCGCACCACCAAGCCAGAGTAGATCGTATACTCTCCTCCGATGGCTAACGCCTCGTTCCGCAGGCGTGTGGGGAGGATACGGCATGGTGACCGATGCATCAGCCGCGGCGACCGCGGATGGGTTCGCGGTGATCCATGAATTTCAAGGCGGGCCCGACGACGGCAGCCAATCCCATGGCTCGCTGACCGTCGTGGGCGATTCGCTGGTCGGTCACACCTACCTCGGCGGCGCCAACAATCTCGGGACAATTTTCCGCATCAACACTGACGGAACCGGGCTACGGCTGGTTCATTCATTCGCCGGTGGGCCCTCCGATGGCGCCGGGCCGCGTCATGACTCGATCCTCTTGTCTGGCTCGACGTTGTTCGGTACGACTGCTGCCGGCGGTGCGCGCAACATTGGCACGATCTACCGACTCGAGATCGATGGCGCCGGGTTCCGACGCGGCAATCCGGCCCTCCTGATCCTCGCGGGTGGCGCCGCGGGCTGGGCCGCAATCCGCTAGTGCCCGGCCGGTCATCGCCGGCTTCGAAGCCCGCCGGATGGCACGTTCCGGTGTACGACGCTGGCGGATGATGCCCCGCGCTTTTTTGGGTCGTACGTGGACCAGCCGATACCGTGTCATGACAACTGCCATTGATCGGACGCTTGCAGAGCCCATGACTAGGAGACAGCCATCGTGATTGCTTTGGTGAAGCCCGCGCTCCTGATTTTTGTCTTCGTGATCCTGATCGGCTGCTCGGATACGTCGCCCTCGGCCCCCGCGGCTCTCGCGCCAGCCGGATCGCCGCCGACAACTGCATCGCCGGCCGTCGCGCCGCTGCCGTCCGCCCTCCACATTTTCGTCATCGTGATGGAAAACAAGTCGTACAGCGAGGTCATCGGCAACCCGGCTGCTCGCTACGAAAACGAACTTGTCGCCTCGTACGGGCTGGCCACCCGTTACTATGCTGTGGCGCATCCCAGCTTGCCCAATTACCTGGCGCTGCTCGCGGGCGATACGCTGGGTGTTCGGTCAGACTGTGTCGATTGCTTTCAAGATGCCCCTAACCTGGTCGACGAACTGGAAGCCGCCGGTCATACATGGAGGGCTTACATGGAGGATCTGCCGGCGCCATGTTCAACCGTGACGTCTGCCGGTCGGTACGACGTCAAGCACGATCCGTTCCTCTACTTTCGCGACATCCGCGACCGGCCTCAGCGATGCCGCAACGTCGTACCACTCGCGGCGATATCGCGCGACCTGTCCTCAGGCGATATCGCCGATTTTGTCTGGATCACCCCGAACGAAAACCACAATTCCCACGACGCGCCGGTTGAGACGGGCGACGACTGGCTGCGTGATTTCGTGCCCCAGATCCTGTTGTCCCCAGCGTGGATGCAGGGAGGGCTGCTGTTCATCACCTGGGATGAGGGTAATGACGATGGCGGCTGCTGCGGCCAGAGCGGCGGCGGACACATTCCCCTGTTGGTGATCGCACCGGGGATGCATCCGGGAACCCGCACCGCATCACCATTCGACCATTACGGACTCCTCGGCGCGATCGAAGACCTCTGGCAGTTGCCGCCGCTGGGGCGCAGCAGCCGGGCGTCGAGCAGATGGCTCGCGGAATTGTTCCAACTACCCTGAGATTAACCGCGCAAGACCGTGCTCCACACTGAACCGCGGAACAAACTGCAAAATATCTGCGGCTCTTCGGATGCAGGCACGTGAGTGCTTGACGTCACCCGGACGATCGGGAATAAACGACGGATCGCAGTCTTGCCCCAGTTGACGGGCGATCAGGGAGAACAGTTGACGGATTGTGATCGATTCGCCCCGTCCGACATTGAAAGGACCCGGCCCTGGATCGTCGCCAGACAAACAACGCGCGATCACGGTCACCACATCCCACACGTAAATGAAGTCGCGGCTTTGTTGTCCGTCACCAGTGATCGCCACTGATTCACTCCGGCGCAGTTTGTCGATGAATATAGAAATGACGCCCGAATAACTGTTGTCGACGCGCTGCCGTTCGCCGAAAACGTTGAACAACCGCAGCGATACGGTTTCCAGCCCCCACATGTTTCGATAGGCCGCGGCCAGTAATTCGCCCGCCGCCTTTTGCGCCGCGTATGGCGATGCAGGCGCGACCGGGTCGTCTTCGCTCGACGGTAAGCGGGGGCTGCTGCCATACACGGCCGCAGAACTGATGAAAACGAATCGCCGAACTCCAAACCTGCGGGCTGCTTCCAGCACGTTGAACGTCCCGTCCAGGTTGACTTCGTGGGCGAGCTCCGGCTCAACGATGCTCTGCGGCACCGAGGCCACGGCCGCCAGGTGAGCGATCGCCTCGGGGCGTGTTTCGCTGACCAAGTTCATGCAGACGTCGCGATCCCGAACATCGCCGCACACCAGGCGAATCGAACCCTGTTCTAACCTCAGGTTTTCGCGACTACCACTAGAAAGGTTGTCGAAGACGGTTACCTCGTGACCATCAATGGCAAGCTGTTCAACGGCGTGCGAGCCAATGAAACCGGCTCCGCCGGTGACCAATACCCTCATTGTCAACCTCGTTTGCGGTCCCGCCCATTATATTCATTCATGAGCCCGCACTCGTTGCCGAGGTCCGCGCCGCAGGGGTGAGAGCGGATCGCGTGGAGCGGTAACATGAGCGAGCCGGCTCTACCCATCAGGTACGCCCGGATAAAGAGGACAGCATGCAATTCAGTGAGCGCAGGCGCGGCCTGCGAGCTCTGCTCGCGGCGGACCGCTGTATCGGGCCTGCTTCCGTTTTCGATCCCCTTTCGGCGCGCGCTGCTACGCTGCTTGGCTTCGAGATGATTATGCTCGCGGGCTCGGTTGCCTCCGCCACCGTGCTTGGCGCACCCGACCTGATTGTGCTGACGTTGACCGAGTTCGCAGAACAGATCCGGCGGATCACACGCGCCTCCGATCTGCCGCTGCTGGTAGATGCCGACCACGGTTATGGGAATGCGCTCAACGTCATGCGCTGCGTCCAGGAACTAGAGGCTGCAGGCGTCGCTGCGCTGTCGATTGAGGACACCGCGCTGCCTCTCCCCTTCGGCGCCGGTAGAGACACGTTCATCCCGATCGCCGAGGCCGTCGGCAAGCTGGAGGCCGCGGTTGCGGCTCGTACCGATCCCACGCTAGTCGTACTGGGACGTACCGGTGCGATCAGGGGTGAAGGGCTCGACGGTTGCCTGCGGCGGGCTGAGGTCTACGCCCGCACCGGCATCGATGGAATGTTCTTCGTCGGGGTGCAAACGCGGCGAGAGCTGGAAGCGCTGCGCTCTGTAACGCCGTTGCCGATCGTGTTGGGGGGCGCCGCCGCTGAACTGCAGGACCCAGATTACCTTGCAGCGCAAGGCGTGCGAATCCGGTTGCTCGGCCACACACCGTACCGTGCCGCTGCTCAGGCGGCGTACGACGCGTTGAAAGCGCTGCGCCCGGAGGCGGCAGGCATGGAAGCGCCGCCGGACCTGATGGCCGCGCTCACGGCCAGGGAACAGTACGACCGTGACGTCGCTCGGTACCTTGCACCAAGTTAGTCGCAATCGGTCACCTGGGGTATTGATTCGAGGGAGGATCATTCCCGACCGGATTTCACGCGTAAAACGTGGTCCCGGGACGTGGATTCGAACCACGGACACGCGGATTTACAGTCCGCTGCTCTGGCCAACTGAGCTATCCCGGGATAGTGGACGGGCGTCGCTGGTGGACGCGTGGGGTGGGACCGGGTTATGCCGCCTGGTCTCTGCAGCCGCACCGATCGGCAACACGAGCGTACTACAGCCCCGCACGCCTGCTCAACTCCGCGGCCGCACTCGGGAGGCTGCGCCGCGTCGCCGCTTGCGCGCCGCCGCAAGAGCCCAGCACAATGCCCGCGAAAGTAGTTAGAGGGCGAATCATGACAGAGGGCACCGGTGACTGGGGCGAGTTCGAGGACGGGCGGGTCGAGCAGCACAATGGAGTCGTCGTAGCGACGCTCAACCGACCCGATAAGCTCAACGCTCTATCCGGCGCCATGCGCGTAAGCCTGCGCCGCCTGATTCGCGAGCTTCCCGACCGCCGCGTTTGCAATAGCTCCAGACCGGGTGGTGCAGAACGGCGAAGCGCACTAGATGATCTCTTCTTCGCGCAGCCGTCCCATCTCTTCCCAGGTGTAGCCCAGCTCGAGCAGCACCTCTTCGGTGTGCTGTCCAAGCTCGGGCGCGGCCGTGCGCACCGATCCCGGCGTCTCGGAGAAGTTGACCGGAATGCCAGGAACGCGGATCGGTCCGATGTGCGGATGCTCCACGGTCACGATGTACTCGTTCGCCAGCACCTGCGGGTCCTCCGCCGCCTCGACGTGATCGCGCACGGGGCCCGCGGCCACGTCGTGTTGTTCCAGCAGCTTCAGCCATTCGTCGCGTGGCCTGGTACGGAAGATCTCGGCCAGTTGCCCGGTCAACTCGTGGGCGTTCTGATGCCGCGCAAAGGGCTCCGCGAAGCGCTGGCCGTGCTCCAGGTCTGGTCGGTCCAGCGCGGCCGTGAGCGATGGCCACACTTTGGGGTCAAGGATGCCGATGGCCAGCCACCTACCGTCGGCGCAGCCGTACGCGCGAAACAGCGGGTTACCACCGGCAACGAAGCTGCTATGAACGCCGTTCTGCAGGCTGCGACAGTATCCCATCGCCTGGAAAGCGATCTGGCCGCCCAAAAGCGAAGCATCCAAGTGCTGGCCGATACCGAATCGGTCGCGGGCGATCAACGCCATGGCCACGCCGAACGCGAGGAACATGGCGCCGACGTGGTCGGCGAAGCCGGCAGTGACCATCTGCGGCTCATTTTCCGGGCCCCCGCCCTGCGACACCATGATGCCGCCCACTGCCTGACCGATAATGTCGAAGCTTGGCTTTTTGGCATCGGGGCCTCGCATTCCGTAGCCGGAAGCCGACGCCATGATAATGCGTGGGTTCACCGCTTTCAGGTCCGCGTAGCCGATGCCCAGCCGGTCCATGACGCCGGGACGGAAGTTCTCGACTACGACGTCAACCCGCTCGGCCAGCCGCCGCACGATCTGCTTACCTTCCTCCGTGCGGACGTCCAGTGTCATGCTGCGCTTATTGCGGTTGTGGGCTTCGAAATAGCCGCAGAAGCCGTCTGGTTGGGCGCCGAGCGCACGTCCCAGGTCGCCGTTGCGCCGCTCTTCAACTTTAATTACGTCGGCGCCCATGTCCGCCAGCATTACCGTGGCGAAAGGCCCCTGCTGGTAGCGCGTGAAGTCGAGGATCTTGATGCCTTCAAGCGGTGCAGGCATGGCAGGCAATACTCCGGATCACGAAAGCAAACTCGGAGAAACGAACGCCCTTGCCGCTCCTCCGTGAGGTCTGGCTGCGGGCTCAGCCAATCATACACCGCGTCACTGCCCGGCCCTGTCGCGGCGTCTGCCATCCCATCCCCCTATTGCGCCACGGGCGGCGCCAGTACGTTAGTCAAACGTAATCATGTGGCATCGAGCAGCATGCCGACAGTTTGCAGAGTGGAGCGATCCAGAGCCCCGTGGTGATGCCGAGCCATGCTTCTGTAAGCTGACAAAGGCGCGTGGCTACTCGGATCTGCCATTCACGGACATGGAGAGACATGATCGTCGTCATTCGCGCCGATGCCACCGAAGATCAGGTGCGTGCGATTGTCGCCCGGGCTGTGGCGCTGGGGCTCGACTATCACTTATCGCGAGGGGCGGAGCGCGCCGTGCTGATCGTCGGCGGTGGCGACCCGGAGGAAGTGGAGCAGGCGTTCGCTTCATTGCCGGGCGTAGACCAGCTCAAGCCCCTCACCCGCCCGTACCGGCTCTCCGGGCGCGAAGTGCATCCCCAGGACACTGTTGTACAGGTAGAAGGATTGATCATCGGCTCCTCCACGCCGGTCATCATCGCCGGTGCAGCCGCAATCGTCGCCGATCCCAACGCGATTGAGACCGCCAAGGCGCTTCACGACGCCGGAGCCTCGATCGTTCGAACCGGAGTCTACCGGCGGATGTCGGGCATGTTCGGCACGCCGCAGATAGACCCCGAAGCCCTACAGCGGCTGGACGGTGCGCGCCGCGAGTCGGGGTTACCGGTGACGACCGAAGTGCTTGCCGCGGAGGACGTACCGGCGGTCGCGCGTCATGCCGACATACTCATCGTCGGAGCGGCTCAGATGCATTCTCGGGCGCTGCTGCAGGCTTGCGGCTGGAGCAACCGCCCCGTCATCCTGCAGCGTGCGGACTCCGCGCAGATCCAGGAGTGGCTACAGGCTGCCGACGGCCTGCTGGCCGGTGGCAACCGGCAGATCCTCCTCTGCGAACAAGGAATCCGCACCTATGAGACCGCTACCCGCTACACCCTTGACCTCAGCGCCGTCCCGCTCATTCGCCGCGTCTCGCATCTGCCGGTGCTCGTCGACCCCAGCCACGGATCGGGCCACCGGCACCTCGTTGCGCCGCTGGCACTCGCAGCCGTCGCCGCGGGCACTCATGGCCTCGTTCTCGAAGTACACGGCGCCGGTGCTCCGGTCTCGGCCGAATCAGAGTCGGCGATCGACGTCGATCAGTTGAAACACCTGGTCGGTGAGATCCGGGCGCTGACCTCTGCGATGGCTGAGCGGTAGTTTAGCGCACGTGTAAGATAAGCGGCACTGGAGCGGCACGCTTGACGCAGAGGAGGACGAGATGGCCGTCGTCGATCCCAAATTGCACAACATGACCGATTACGAGCGTGAGCGCGCCGAGTTCAATCCAGAGGTGCCCGAATATTTCAACTTCGCCGTGGACGTGGTCGACCGCTGGGCGCAGGACCGCAACCGCGTCGGCATGGTCTGGGTGGGTACCGAGAACCGCACGCGCACGCTGACGTTTCACGACTTCAGTTGGGGCAGCAACCGGGCGGCGAACGTCTTCCGCGAGCATGGCATCAGTAAACGTGACCGCGTCGTCGTCGTCGCCTCTCGAATCCCCGAGTGGTGGGAGGCGCTGCTCGGCTTGATGAAGGTCGGAGCGGTGGCTGCGCCGGGCACGACCCAGCTCACCGGCCGCGACATGAAGTACCGGCTCGAGCTCTGCAAGGCGAAGGTCGCCATCGTGGACGTGGAGAACGCTGCCAAGCTGATGACCGTACGCGACCAGTGCCCCGGCCTGGAGACGATCTTCGTGATCGGAGGCGACGTTGAGGGGTGCATTCGCTACGAGGCGGAGACAGCGCAGGCGTCGCGCAATTTTGAACCTGAGCGCACCCGAGCCGACGATGACATGTTGCTTTACTTCACCTCCGGCACGACCGGTTACCCGAAGATGGTGCTGCATTCGCACGCATCGTACGGCATCGGCCACGCGATCACCGGCAAGTATTGGCTCGACCTGCAACCTTCCGACCTGCACTGGACGCTTTCCGACACCGGCTGGGCGAAGGCGGCCTGGGGCTGCCTGTTCGGTCCCTGGAGCCAGGGCGCAGCGTTGTTCATTCAGGACGTTCCCGGACGCTTCGACCCGGTGCTGACGCTGGAGACGCTGCAGAACTTTGGCGTCACCACCTTCTGCGCCCCGCCCACGGCCTACCGCCTGCTGGTGCTGGAAGACCTCCCGAATTACGACCTCTCCGACCTGCGCCACTGTGTCGGCGCCGGTGAGCCACTCAACCCGGAAGTGATCGACGCCTGGAAGGCCGGAACCGGCAAGCTGATCCGCGACGGCTACGGCCAGACCGAAACCGTGCTGCTCGTTGGGTAACTTTCCGCCGCTCGAGGTGCGGCCGGGCTCGATGGGCAAGCCCTCGCCGGGCTTCGAAGTCGCGGTCATCGATCAGGACTGCAACGTGTGCGAGCCGGGCGAGGAAGGCGACATAGCGGTCCGCATTAGCCCGAAGCGGCCCATTGGCATCTTTCGCGAGTACTGGAACGACCCGGAGGCGACGAAGAACTCGCTTCGCGGCGACTGGTACATCACCGGCGACCGCGCCTACACCGATGGCGACGGCTACTTCTGGTTCGTGGGCCGCGCCGACGACGTGATTATCAGCGCGGGATATCGCATCGGGCCGTTCGAAGTAGAAAGCGCCCTTCTGGAACATCCGGCCGTCGTCGAAGCGGCGGTAGTCGCTTCCCCCGACCCGGTACGAGGCGAGGTCGTGAAGGCATTTGTCGTAATCGGTAAGGAATTCGAGGCTTCGGAGCGCCTGGCTCAGGAGCTTCAGGACCACGTCAAGAACGTCACCGCGCCATACAAGTACCCGCGCGAGGTAGAGTTCGTCACCGAGCTGCCGAAGACGATCAGCGGTAAGATCCGCCGTATCGAGCTACGCCAACGCGAGGCCGAACGGAAACGGAAACCGGCAGCTTTCCGGGTGTAGACCGTTGGCGGCAATATTAGAAAATCATCATAACGCCCCCGTTCGCACCGTTTGATACGCAGGGGGAGCCCGGGGACGGTAAAATCGCCTGGGGGGACGGACTGATGGTGACGAAAACCGACTTGCACCGGCTTATTGACGAATTGCCCGACGATGCGCTGCCGATCGCTGCACGCTTCCTCACTGAGTTGGAAGCTGACGAGGCCGCGCCATTCGTGCCGCTGCACGAGGCACCGCTAGACGATGAACCCGTAACCGAGGAGGACCGTGCCGGCATTGCCGAAGCGCGGGCCGCCATTGCTCGCGGGGACTGGATTCGTCATGAAGACTTGGACAGTGAACTACGCCGGTGAGCCGGCGCGTCGCGTGGTCTGGACCTGCTCTACGTGACCTTCGACATCTCGACCGCACAACGGTTGACCGAGTTCGACGCGCGATTGAGCAGTACGCCGAGACCGAGCATGGGGACATACGTCGACTCGTGAATACCACGCCGGCAACGTGGCGGCTCCGCGTTGGCGATTACCGGGTGAGCTTCCATACGGAGCCGCCCACCGTTGACGACAAGGATCGGCGGGAATGGCTCATGGTCGAGCACGTTCTGCACCGCCGGGAAGCCTATCGCTGAGGCGCCGAGTTCTGCTCGGGCAGCAACCTGAAACCCTATGCTATCCTTCAGTGCGGGCCACCAGGGTGGGCCCGCACTGAAGGAGTTACCCGATGAACCCCATCCTGCCCGGTCACCGACTCTGGCTGCTGCCGGCGTTCGCCGTTGCGGCCATATTTGCTGTGGCGGCAGTGTCGCTCCCACCTTCTACGACTGCCGGCCAGACCCAGCCGAGCCCGACCGCCGCTGCCGCGTTGTCTGCAGTCTCTGCCGCGCCCGCGATCGACAACGACACCGCCGTACGCACGCTTTTGCCCGCGTCGGTCAGGAACAACACCCAGTTGCCCGGCAAGTGGGCCAGGACCGACATGCCGGACGCGCCCGGCGGCTACGTGGTGTTCATTGCGACGGTCTACCCGATCTACGACGGCCAGGGCGGTAGCACCGTATGGCTGTTGACTAACTACTTACAGTGGGACGGTCGCCAGTGGCTTATCGGCCTACCCGACTATCCCGGGCGGCAGCTAACGTCGCCGGACGACCTCTGGCTCGCGCGAAATCTGACTGACATTTCGGCGCTCGCGGCACCGCCGGCCCAGGACTGGAAAGTCTTCACAGTCGGCTACACGGCCGACGGGCTCGTCAGCCCGAGCCTCGCCGAAACGGAAACGGTGGTCGAGATCTACGACTTAACGCTCGCCACGGTCTGGTCCCGTACTGATTTCTTCCGGTCAACCGACACCAGCAACGCCGGTTATGTTGAACGATTTGCCGAAGACGTCGAATGGGTGTTCCAGGACATCGGCGGCGATGGCCTGTTCGAGTTGATCGCGACCGTTAAGGATAGCGACGAAATCATCCTCACGGGCGCGGTTTCAGCGGCCAATTTGCCGGCCGCGGGGGTAACGAACACGACCACCACCGAGGTCTACAAGTGGATCGACGGCGTTTACGTGTTGCAGCGGACCGCTCCCGCTCAGCCTAGCCCCGCTCCAGCGCCGGCCGCGGCCACAAACACGGCGCCGTCAACTACGCCGTCGCGCCCACCTGCTGCCGAAGCCTCGCCCGCGGTGCCCGCGGTTCAGCCGGCCCCGGCCGCCCGTCCTACCGCGACGCCGACACCAGACAGACCGGCAGGCTGACCAGGCCGCTACGACGCCGGGTTCATTGCCCTCCAGACCTTTTCCGGCCTGAGCGGCATATCGAGATGTTTGACGCCAAACGGCTTAAGCGCGTCCATGACGGCGCTCACGAGCGTGGGCGAAGCCGCGATCGTGCCTGCCTCGCCAATTCCCTTAGCCCCCAGCGGGTTGAGCGGGTTCGGCGTCACCGTGTTCGACGTTTCAATCATCGGGAAGTTCTCGGCGTGCGGCAGCGCGTAGTCCATCAGCGAGCCGCTGATAAGCTGGCCGTTTTCGTCGTGGACAACCTCTTCGTAGAGCGCCTGACCGATGCCTTGAGCCACGCCGCCGTGAATTTGCCCGTCTACTAGCAGCGGATTAATCACCACGCCGCAATCATCGACGGCTACGTAACGTTTCAACTGAACGTCGCCGGTTGCGCTGTCGACCTCCACAACCGCGATGTGGACGCCAAATGGAAAGGTGAAGTTCGGCGGCTCGAAGTAGCTCGTCGCTTCTAGACCCGGCTCGGTTTCGGGCGGCAGGTTAATCGCGTTGTAGGCAGCGCCGACGATCTCGGCTAATCCGACCGATCTGTCGGGCGAGCCTTTGACCCACACCTTACCGTTGCTCACTTCGAGGTCGGCTTCGTTCGCGTCCATCAGGTGGGCGGCGAAGCGCTTCATCTTCTCTTTGACCTTGTTTACCGACATCACGATCGCCGCACCGCCGACTACGGTGGCCCGACTACCGAACGTGCCGACGCCGTGAGGCACTTTGTCGGTGTCGCCATGAACTACTTTGATCGTTTCGATCGGCACCCCGAACTCGTCGGCGACGATCTGCGCAAAGCTCGTCTCCTGACCCTGGCCGTGCGGCGAAGCCCCGGTCTGCACGGTAATCATGCCGCTGCGTTCGAAGGAAACCTTGCCGAACTCCCAGCCCCCCGCAGGCAGAGCCGCCGACGGTCCGAAGCCGCAGATCTCCGTCCACGTGGAAACGCCGATACCCAAATACTTCCCGTCTTTCGGTCCGCCTTGCTGTTGCCTGCGGACACCGTCGTAATCGGCCATCTTCAGCGCCTTGTCGAGGGCCGGCAAGTAGTTGCCGCTGTCGTAGACCATGCCGCAGGCGGTCGTGTACGGGAACTTCTCCGTCGGGATCAGGTTGCGGCGTCGCACTTCGACGGGATCCAGGTTCAGCTCGAGCGCAAGCAGGTCCATCATGCGCTCGATGTAGTAGGTGGCTTCCGGACGACCGGCACCGCGATAGGCGCCGGTGGCCGTTTTATTAGTAAAGAGGCCGTAGATTTCGGCGCTCAGCGCCGGAATATCGTAGACGCCGGTAAGCATCAAGCCGGAAAGCGTGGGTACGATGTTCGTGAAGAGCTGGCAGTAGGCGCCAATATCGGCGAGGATCTTCACCCGCAGACCGGTGACCTTGCCCTCTCTGGTGGCGGCTACGTCGAAGAAGCCGATCTGGCCACGGCCCTGGACGGTGGCCTGAAAGTTCTCCTGCCGCGTCTCCGTGTACTTCACGGGCCGGCCCGTCATCCGCGAAATCGCGGCGCAAAGGGCCTCTTCGGCGTAGACCTCTGCCTTGACGCCGAAGCCGCCGCCGACTTCGGGCGCGATCACGCGGACGTAGTTCTCCGACATTCCCAACAGGCCGGCGATGTTGGGCTTGAGCAGGTGTGGGATCTGCGTCGAGGACCACAGGGTCAATTGCCCTTCGCCGGGCTGGTAGTCGGCGACGATCGAACGAGTCTCCAACGGTGTGCCCATCAACCGCTGGCTAACCATCCGCTGCGAGACCTTGACGCTGGCTTTGGCGAACGCATCATCCACATCGCCGGTTGCGAGCGTCCAGTAATAGGTGACGTTGTCATCGAACTCGTCGTGTACTTTAGGTGAACCGGGCTTGATCGCCTCTTCGAGCTCGGTGACGGCCGGCAGCTCTTCGAACTCGACCTCGATGGCGTCCACGGCGTCGCGAGCTAAATAGCGATCCTCGGCGACAACCACCGCGATTGGATCGCCAACGTGACGCACCTTTCCCTTTGCCAGCGGATAGTGAGGCGGTAGCTTCGTATCAGGTGTCGCCGGCACGGTTGGCAGCGGTGCGATCACGCCCTCAAGGTCAGCCGCGGTCAATACCGCGACGACACCGGGCATTTTCTTTGCCGCCTCGGTGTTGACGCTGAGGATCCGCGCGTGTGCGTACTCGCTGCGGCGGATCGCCATCGAAAGCGCGCCGCGTGGCTGCAGGTCATCGGCATACTTCGCATTACCGGTGATAAGGCGCGGATCTTCACGTCGCTTGACACGAGTACCAACCAGTTTCGGAACTTCAACCTGAGCGGTCATAACGCGGACCTCCTCTATGGGTGCGCCAAATTTTGGCGGGCGGAGGCAGGGCCTGTCAAGATGGCGCGGAGCCGGGCCCCCTAACTCCCCGGCCCTCTTTCCCCCAATTCTAGGGGCAAGAGGGAGCTTAGGCGGTTGATCGTGAGACCGGGCGCGAGAGCCTCAGCATTCAAGACGCTAGATGGCGTCCGAAGCCAGCACCCAGAGATCGCCCCTTATCCCCAGCATTGGGGGCAAGGGGACGGGGGATTGGGGGCTCGCCGGGATGGGGGAAAGGGCCCCCGCGACGAAGCCCGGGAGTCAGGACCGCCGGCCGAAAGGCATGTCGCCGCCGCCTTCACGGAATATGCGAACGCTGCGGTGCGGCTCTCGGCCGCGGCTGGAGGAGGCGAGGTTGAAACGCTGGGCCAGTTCATGCTGCTTGCGGCGGATGTAGGAGGGCTGGGGCGCCAGCTCGATCTCCGCCTCGCCACGATTGCGTATGTCGTTGATCGCGTCCTCCGCGTCCCGCAACGCCTCGAGCTCGGGATCAAAGGAGCGGACCGCCTGTGCCGGAGACATGGAGACGAGCATCTTTTCGATCTGCGACACCGCGTTGCTGCGAAGCACGGCAAGCGGAATGTTCCGCTCTTCGGCATCACGCAGCGCCGGCGGGCGCTTCCTGAAGTAGCTGTTCAACGTAAACACGCTATCCGCGTCATCGAGGTTGTCGACGACCTTTGCCTTTACGCCCGTCTCGCGGATCGCCTGTTCGAGACGAGATCGGGAGATCCCGAAAGGGTAGATGCGGCTCAACGGCTGCGCCGGCGCGTTCTCGCGGTCACGCGCGGGATTGAAGTAGGCGTCGTTGGCTCCGCCGTAAATGTCGGGCAGGGCGCGAGGCGGCGCGGCCGCGGTCGGCGCCTGGCGGTGCTCGGCGTACCGTCTGCCGGCGCGCCGGTCGTGACGTTCCCGCCGCTCGCCAAATCCCCCACGCCCTTCGAAGCCGCCCGGCTCGTTGCCGTCTCCGTGCTCTTCAATCATCGTCTCGATCGAGCCGTCGGACCGCATCGCCCGTACTTCCACCTGGATGGCATAGCCGCGCAACAGGGCGTCGACCGTTTCAGACACAACAGGATGCAAGGCCATCCGATCCCAGCTCTGGATCTCGACGATGATGTCAAAGGTCGGCGGCGCCTTTCGCTCAAGGATCGACTTCTGCGTGCCGCGCCGGCGCGCCTCTTCGTCACCCAACGTCACGGATTGGATTCCGCCGACCAGGTCGGACAACGTGGGATTCATCATCAGATTGTTCAGGGTCGTGCCGTGCGCCGTGCCCACCAACTGCACGCCGCGTTCGGCGATCGTTCGGGCGGCCGCGGCCTCCAGTTCCGTCCCGATCTCATCGATCACGATCACTTCCGGCATGTGGTTCTCGACTGCTTCAATCATGATTGAGTGTTGGGCGCTTGGCGTCGTTACCTGCATGCGACGGGCGCCGCCGATGGCGGGGTGCGGAATATCGCCGTCGCCCGCGATTTCATTGCTCGTGTCTACGATCACCACGCGTTTGTTTATGTCGTCGGCGAGCACGCGCGCCGTTTCGCGCAGCATCGTCGTCTTACCGACGCCGGGCTTACCGAGCAGCAGGATGCTCTTCCCGCTTTGCACCAGATCTTCGATGAGTTGAATCGTGCCGAATACCGCCCGTCCGACCCGGCAAGTTAGCCCCACGATCTTGCCGCGCCGGTTACGCATTGCCGAGATACGGTGAAGGGTGCGCTCGATGCCGGCGCGATTGTCGTCGCCGAACTCACCGATGCGGTCGACCAGATAATCCAGGTCGGCCTGGGTTACTTCGACATTACCCAGCACGATCTCTCGACCCGGGTAGCGCGCGGTCGGCAGCCGGCCGAGATCCATCACGATCTCGAGGAGCTCGTAATTGTCCTCGCGGGCGCGGACCGGCTCACAAATATAGGGAGGCAACGCGCCCAGCAGTGCGTCCAGATCGTCAGTAATTGTCCGTTGCATCGTAGGTCTCCAGGGTCTGGGTGTGGCTTCCGAAGGATTTGTCAAAACAAAACAGTAGCCAGGGGAGTGTGGACAGGGACCCGAACCGAGGCCGCCTGGCGCGCGGGAATGGCAAGACGCTTCACCATTCCCAGATATTCAGCTGCCGGCTCAAAGCCTCGCGCCTGCAGTAACCCCGCCAGCCCCTCGGCATCAGCCGGCACCAGGCAGAACACCGGTCGCCGGTCGCCGAGCGCCGTAACCGCGAGCGATAGCAGCGATCCGGCGTGTAAGAAGGCGTCCGGATGCAGCAGCAAATCAATTCGCCCGACGCCGCCGTCGGGCACCGATCGAACCCACGCCATTGCTTCGCCGCCTATTTCCGCTACTGCGTCCAGGCGGCCCCGCCCCTGGCTGCGCTTTTCCTGGCATGCGATCCATTCGGCGTACGTCGCGGCTTCGAACTGGCGCACCTCCATGGGCGTCACGCGGTTGTACAGGCGGAAGAGTGCAAATCCGTGGGCACGATTGCGGTCATGTACTTCCAGCATCGGATCGATTGACTCGTTCTCCAGACCAGCGCTCAGCCGGAAGAGCTTTTCCGACACGTACGGCGCGAACCCGGCCTTGCGCGCCGCCACGACTACGTCGCTTCCGGCTTCGGCCCGCAGGAATACCCGCAAAACGCGCGCCCTCGCGGCCGCCGCCGAAAGCTGCTCAAGCAACGCCAGCAAGATCGGTTCGCTATCGTCAGCTGCGACGATCAGGCAATCGATCTCCCAGGCAAGACGGCTGCCCCGTGGTCGTGCGGAGGCAACTCCCCGGATCGTTTGTCCCTGTATGCTAATCCACGTGTGCCGGCCGGTCGCGAACGAAAGCCATTGCTCAAATGCATTTTCCAACAGCCGCGGCCCATCGGCATTCCGGCCAAGACGGTCCCATGTGTGCGCCTCGTTTGGATAGACCTTTCCATCGAATGAAACAAGCGCAACAAGATCAGTGGGTCGCACTGGACGTGCAGTGGTCATGCAGAGGGCCGCCGCCTATTCGAGATTTGGTGTGGAACGGTTGCAAGCGCGGGCGAGTTCGACGAAGTAGCGATGAAATCGGTCGTCACCGGTGAGCTCGGGATGAAATGACGTGGCGAGCAGCGCCCCCTGACGTGCGGCAACCACTGTGCCATCATCCAGTTTGGCCAGCACTTCCACATCCGGCCCTACCTCTTCGATCACGGGAGCGCGGATGAAGACGGCATGGAACGCATCATCACTCAGCCCAGAAACTTCCAGGTCCGTCTCGAAGCTGTCCTTCTGACTGCCGAACGCGTTCCGTCGCACGCCTATGTCCATTGCCCCCAGGTTAGGCCTGTCCAATCCGGGCGCCCGTTCGGCGAGCATTATGGCGCCGGCACAGGTACCCCAGGTCGGGAAACCAGCTCGAGTCAGTGACCGGATCGGTTCGAGCAACCCGCAGGCGTCTAGCAGACGGGCGATCGTAGTACTTTCGCCACCCGGAATGATCAACCCATCGAGATCAGCCAGGTCGGCGGGCAAGCGCACTTCCACCGGCTCGACGCCGAGGCGCCGTAGCGCTTCGGCGTGTTCGGCAAAGTCGCCTTGCAGGGCGAGCACGCCAATTCGTCCCGTGGTCATCGTCCCGAAGCTCTCAAAGTGCGGAGATCCTAGGTAATTGTATCGTACTTGCCCCGGTTGCCTCAGAGCCGGCATGCGGTCCTCGTACGGGCGCAAAACAGCCGGGCCCTGAGCCCGGCTGTCATTTTTTGTCCATCGGCAATCCGGAAAACCGATTCCGCTTGCCTACCAGCCGCGACTTGCGAGCAGCTCTTCTTTTGGCAGAGCCCGTACAGATTGGCCGCGCATCGCCTCTCCGAGCCCGCGAGAGACTTCGGCAAGGATCTCCGGGTTCGAGTAATGGGTGACGGCTTTAACGATCGCTTTGGCGCGTTGCTCAGGATTGCCCGCTTTGAAGATGCCGGAGCCGACGAACACGCCCTCGGCTCCGAGCTGCATCATGAGCGCCGCGTCGGCCGGGGTCGCCACACCGCCGGCGGAGAAGTTCACCACCGGCAGACGGCCGAGGTCGTGTACCTCTTTTACCAGGTCGTATGGTGCGCCCAGGTTCTTCGCTTCGGCGTACAGCTCTTCCTCCGGCATATTCTTAAGCCGGCGGATGTCGTCCCAGAGCTGGCGCATGTGGCGCACAGCCTCGACGATGTCCCCCGTGCCGGCCTCGCCTTTGGTGCGGATCATCGCAGCACCCTCGGCGATACGGCGCAGCGCCTCGCCCAAGTCGCGACAGCCACAAACAAACGGGACGCGGAAGTTATGCTTATTAATATGGTGCGCTTCGTCGGCCGGCGTTAGCACTTCAGACTCGTCGATATAGTCCACGCCGAGCGCTTCCAGCACCTGCGCTTCGACGAAGTGGCCGATGCGCGCCTTGGCCATGACCGGGATCGTCACGGCTTCTCTGATGCCGATGATCATGTCCGGATCGCTCATCCGCGCCACGCCGCCCGCGGCTCGAATATCGGACGGCACGCGCTCGAGCGCCATCACCGCGCAGGCGCCCGCTTCTTCGGCGATTTTCGCGTGTTCCGGCGTCACAACGTCCATGATCACGCCGCCCTTCAGCATCTGCGCCAGACCACGCTTCAGCAGCCAGGTTCCTTTTTCAACCGCCATAATTCGATCTCCCCTGCCGGTATTACAAGCGGGATGCCGCAAACGGCAGCTTGATTCCGTGCCCGACCATCTAATTAAGTTTACCGGCTGGCCATGCGGCCCGCAAACGGCTTCGCGTGCGGCGCGCGCGTCAATGTCTTGCGCGGCCGACGCACGAGGCGACCCATCCGAACACCGGAGGGTTCAGCGCGCCCGATCGCCTCGGGGCCACGGTACAATGACGCCGGTGTGCTCAGGAGGGCGATTGTTGCTCATTGGCTTGATCTCCGACACTCACATACCCGAAGCCGCGCCCGACATGTGGCCGCAGGTCTACGAAGCGTTCAGCCATGTTGACCTGATCCTGCACGCGGGCGACCTGCACGTGCTCGACGTGGTGGACCGTTTGGAGCGCCTGGCGCCGATTTACGTGGCGCGCGGCAACGGCGACGACGGCGGTGCAGGCCGGCCGGTTGTGCCTGAGGATCCTCGCTTGCGCAATTCGTGGATCATCGACCTGGACGGCTTCCGCGTTGGCATGACGCACGCCTTTGAGTTCCCCGAATGGCCGCCCTACCGAACGTTCGACAAGATGCTCGACTATTCGTTCGGCGGACCGGTGGACATCGTCGTCTGCGGCCACACCCACGTCAGCCAGGTGATAAACTACAAAGGTGTCCTCGTAGTAAACCCCGGCAGCCCCATGTTTCCGCGCAATATGCAAACGTCGCTTGGCAACATAGGCTATCTCGAGTTTCACCGCGGCCGGGCGCAGGCCTGGATCGAACAGTTGAAGTGAAAGGGCTTGAAACCCTCGCTTTTTTGCGCTCGGCTGCGGGCGAGGTTCTGTTGAGCCGTGCCGCCGAAGTCATGCTGGAATCGGCAAGCGAGCTGCAGGCGCTGACCCGCTTGCGACGGGACTACCCGCCCGACCACGTGGCTGCCGCGATCGAGACGATTGACCTCCGCAAGCGGGCCGCGCGCAAGTTCTCATTTGCGTCTCGCATGTTTTTCACCCGCGACGCGCTGGAGCAAGCCACCGGCGAAGCCGTCTCAGCCCATTGTGCCGCACGCTTCGCAGGCTTCGAACGAATGGCCGACCTCGGATGCGGGATCGGCGGCGACACGATTGCGCTGGCGCGAATTAGCCGTGTCGTGGCGATCGATCGTGATCCGCTGCGGCTGGCCATCGCCCGGGCCAACGCCGAGGTATACGGCGTCACAGAGCGCACCGACTTCCTGCTCGGCGACATCCGGTCGGTGCCATTAGCGAACGTAGAGGCAGCCTTTTGCGACCCGGGCCGGCGGTCCGACGGACGGCGCATATTTGACCCGCGGCATTACGAGCCACCGCTTGGCGCCGTGACCGCGCTGGCCGGCAGTATGCCGGCGCTGGCCATCAAGGTTTCCCCCGGGATACGCGACGAAGCGCTTCCGTCCGGCTGCGAAGTCGAATTCATCCAGGAGCGTGGTGACCTCAAGCAGGCGGTGCTCTGGCTGGGGCCGCTGGCTACGACCCGCCGGCGCGCCACCCTGTTGCCGGGCGGGCAGACCCTCACCACCGTTTCCGTGGCGCATGTGCCGGCGGCGCCACCGCGTCAGTTCCTCTTCGAACCCGGACCAGCCGTGATCCGCGCCCACGCGATTGAGCAGGTCGCCCACAGCCTGGGCGCCACCAAGATCGACGACTCGACCGCCTTCCTATGCGCCGACGTTTCGCAGCAAACGCCGTTCGCGACGGCTTACCGCGTCGAGGAGTGGATGCCATTCAATCTGAAACAGCTACGCCGCCGCCTGCGGGCGCTCGATATCGGCCACGTAGTCGTCAAGACACGCGCTTCGCCGCTAGATCCGCAGGAGCTGGAGCGCTCTCTCAGGTTAGAAGGTTCTGGGGAACGGATCCTTGTACTGACGCGTGTGCTCGGCCGGCATTCGGTGTTGATTTGCCGCGTTGACAGAGATCAGACCGATACCTAGCATGTGTTTGGTTTCACATACTTGACGTGGCACGAGGAGAGAATTGTGAAGGTCGTGATCATGGGCTGCGGCCGTGTGGGCGCGCAACTCGCCACCACGCTGGACCGCGAAGGTCACGACGTAACCATCCTCGATCTGCGCAGCGAGTCATTCAGGAAGCGGCTACCTTCGGACTTTAGCGGGCGCGCCCTGGTCGGTAACGGCATCGACATGGACGTGTTGCGTCGCGCGGGTATCCAGGACGCGGACGCGTTTGTTGCCGTGACGCAGGGCGATAATCGCAACGTCATGGCGGCACAGATCGCTCAACACCTGTTCAACGTTAAGCGCGTCGTTTGCCGCATCTACGACCCCATCCGGGAAGAGCTGTACCACACCCTTGGGCTTGAAACGATCAGCCCGACAAAAGTCGGCGCGCAACTACTTCACGACGCACTGGAACGCTAAGCAAGAAGGCGGCCAACCGTGTACATCATTGTCGTCGGCGGCGGCAAAGTCGGTTTTTACCTTGCCCGAGAGCTGGTCAGTGAGGGACATGAGCTACTTGTCATCGAGCAGGATCCGACCAAGTGCGAGCGCATCACCGACGAGCTCGGCGACATCACCTTATGCGGAGACGGCTGCGAGGCCGCGGTGCTCGACAACGCCGGGACGGGCCGAGCCAACATGTTCATTGCGGTGACCGGTGGCGATGAGGATAACCTCGTGGCCTGCCAGGTGGCACGCAACAAGTTCGACGTGCCGCGCACCATCGCCCGTATAAACAACCCGAAGAACGAGGCGATCTTCAAAAAGCTGGGCATTGACACGACTGTCAGCGCCACAGCCGTCATCCTCGCCCACATCGAACAGGCGCTTCCCACTCACCACTTGATCCCTTTGCTTACGCTCCGCAATAGCGGCCTGGAGCTTGTAGAGGCCCAATTGGTCCAGGATTCGCCTTCGGTGGGCCGGCGCGTGCGCGACCTGCTGCTGCCTCAGCGCTCCCTGATTCCGCTGCTGGTCGATTCGGACGGCTTTGCCAAGGTCCCCACCCCGGATACGGTGCTGCAGGACGGCGACCAGGTGCTCGCAGTTACCCCGCCGGAAACCGAGGACGCTTTACGCGCAGTCCTGCTGGGGTAACGCACGCTCGCTTTCAAGAGATGCCGATGCTGGCTTCGTCCCAGCCCGGGATAAATTTGCGCCATTCGTGCTGGACGTCGAGGTACTGGTAGAACAGGTAATAGCTGCTCACTCTGGGCCGGTAGGGCGCCCTGCTCAACAGCATCCGCGCCTCTGACGGCGTGCGACCGGCCTTCCGGTGGTTGCAGCCCTTGCACGCCGCCACCAGGTTCTCCCAGGTATGCCGTCCGCCACGGTGGCGTGGAAAGACGTGATCGAGCGTCAACTCGCGCGCCTGGCGGCCGCAATACTGGCAGGTGTAGCGGTCGCGCATGAAGACTTCGCGCCTGGTCAGGCGCATTTGCGGACGGGGCCGCTTCACCATGTAGACCAGGCGGATGACGGAAGGAAGCGGAAACGCAAAGCTAGGGCTGCGAAGAACGCCAAGGCCGTGTTCCAGCACTTCGGCCTTGCCCCCGTACAGGAGCGTGAAGGCACGGCGAGCGTTACACACGTTGATCGGATCGTAATTCTGATTAAGAACGAGTACAGCAGGCTCCATAGAGCACGCTCGACCGAGAAATCACGCACAGCTGGTGGTGGCCGAATCATAACAGAGCATTCGAACGGCTGACAACGCGCGGGTGTGTCTCCACTACACCGCGTGTACGGCTGAACGGAACCCGCCCGGCAGCAGGTGAAGCAGCCAGGGCGCGCCATCGAGAAACAGCGGTGCCAGCAACGAAGTATCGATCGCCGTCTTCATCCACATCGCTGATGGGAACACAGCAAAGGCGATCAAGACCAGCTCGACGATGATCAGCCCTTTGAGGAGCCCAAACGCCAGGCCGGCCACGCGGTCAACGGGCCCCAGCAGCAGCAGTGACGCGGTCTGCTTGAGCAGGCTGCCGGCGATCTGGCCGGCAAGCGCAGTCGCCCCAAAAATAGCGATGAAGGCGATCAACTGGTCCATCCGCGTGTCGGCGTGAACGATGCGGATATCGTCCGCGAGACGCGCATACAGCCGCCCGGCCAGGACCACCCCAAGAAAGGCAGCAACCAGCGTCACCACTTCGCGCAGAAGACCGACGGTCAGCCCTGTGATCGCGAACCACAGGATCGTCACGATGATCGCGAAATCGAGCCAGTTCAACGCTGAGCCCGTACCCGGCCGCCCGCCGTATTGATATGCAAAAAACTGTGCCGCCCGCCAGCATTTTAAGAAATGATTGCTCCGCTGCTCACGCCGGCGGCGGGCTACGATGTACCTCCGGTGGACGCAGATGCGGCACCGGCGGTCCGCCGTGGGTTCGGCTCGGGACGCTCACCGCGGTGCGTTCTGTTCGCAGCTCCACCGGATCACTCAAACCAGCCGTCCTGCTCGGCTGCCAGCCCGGGAACGCCACTCGAAGCACGTCACGCATCTCATCGGCGAATACGAATCTCAAACTGCGGCGTACGAGCTGCGGCACTTCGTCCAGGTCTTTTTCGTTCTTGGCTGGCAACACGAACGTCTTGATCCCTGCCCGGTGCGCCGCCAGCACCTTGTCCTTGATGCCGCCCACCGGCAACACACGGCCGCGAAGCGTGATTTCTCCGGTCATCGCCACTTGTCGATCGACCGGCTGCTGTGTCAGCGCCGAGATCAACGCCGTCGCGATGGTGATACCAGCCGAAGGACCGTCCTTGGGGATTCCGCCGGCCGGAACGTGGACATGGATATCCTGTTTTTCGGCGTCAACAAGGGAAATGCCGAGCTCTGCCGATCGCGACCGCGCGAATGAGAGCGCCGCCTGCGCCGACTCTCGCATTACCTCGCCCAACTGTCCGGTAAGGATCAGGTTGCCTTTTCCGGGCATCAAGGTCACCTCGATACCCAGAATATCGCCGCCCATATCGGTGCGGGCGACGCCTGTCGCGAGGCCGATCTCATCGTGCTCCTCGGCCATGCCCCAGAAGTATTTTTGCGCACCGACGAACCGGGCGAGGGCACCCGGGCCGACGTGCACCAAGCGCGTCTGGCCTTCGGCAACCTGCCGCGCGACCTTGCGACAGATCTGACCGATTTCGCGCTCCAGTCCCCGTACGCCGGCTTCGTGCGTGTACTCGCGTATCAGCCGGCGCAGCGCCGCGTCGTTGAAAGTCAGGTTCGCCGGTGTCAGACCGTTTTCGTCGATCTGGCGTGGTACCAAAAAACGCCGCGCGATGTTGAGTTTCTCGTCTTCGACGTAGCCTGAGAGCTCAATCACTTCCAGGCGGTCGCGAAGCGCCGGGATGATCGGATCGAGCATATTCGCGGTCGTAATGAACAGCACTTGTGAAAGGTCGTACGCCACGTCAAGGTAATGGTCGGAGAAGCCGGAGTTCTGCTCCGGATCGAGCGCCTCCAATAGCGCCGACGACGGGTCGCCGCGGAAGTCGGTGCCCACCTTGTCGATCTCATCCAACATGAACACGGGGTTAACCGTTCCGACCTGTCGCATCGTGTGGATTATCCGCCCCGGAAGTGCGCCTACATACGTGCGGCGGTGGCCGCGGATCTCCGCCTCGTCGCGGATTCCGCCCAGGCTGATGCGGGCAAACCGTCGTCCCAGCGCCTCTGCGATCGAGCGGCCCAGGCTCGTCTTACCAACGCCGGGCGGTCCGACGAAGCAGAGGATCGGGCTGCGGTGCCGCTCTTTGGCCAGACTGCGGACCGCCATAAACTCGAGAATGCGTTCCTTCACGCGCGGGAGCCCGTAATGATTGCGGTCGAGGATCTGCGCGGCGTGCTTGAGGTCCAACGTGTCCTCGGTGCGCTTCGTCCAGGGGAGCGCCACCAGCCAATCGACGTAGCTGCGGATCACCGCCGTCTCCGGCGCCGCCAGCGGCATCTGTTCGAGCCGTCGTAACTCCTCTTCGGCTTTTGCCGACACCTCGGCGGGCATGCCCGATGCTTCGATCTTCTCCCGCTGCACGGCGACTTCGCGCGACTGCGGGTCGATCTCGCCCAGCTCCTTCTGGATCGCTTTGAGCTGCTCGCGCAGGAAGTACTCCCGCTGCGACTTGTCGACCTCTTCCTGCACCTTGGTGTGGATGCGGCTCTGGAGCTCCAGCACATCAAGCTCACGCGCTAGGATGATGTTCACGCGCTGCAGGCGCTCACCGGGCTCCAGCGTTGAGAGAACGGCCTGAGCCTCTCCGTCGTCGAGATCCAGTGAAGAAGCGACAAAGTCGGCCAGCCATCCCGGCTTGTCGATGTTCATCGCCATGACATAGGCATCTTCGGGCAACGACGGCGACAGCCGGACAACCTTTTCGAACAGTGCGAGCACGGCCCGCGTCAGCGCCTCGGTTGCCACCGAACCGTCGTCGCCCTCCAGAATCGGCACCACGCGCACCTGGTAATACGGCTCGGTGGCGACGATTTCGAGCACCTGTAGCCGCCGCTGGCCCTGAGCCCAAACCTGGGTGGTGCCATCGGGCAGGCGTAAGGCGCGATTGATGACGGCTTCAGTCGCGATCGGGAAAAGGTCGCCCATCTCCAGGTCGGTAAGCGAGGGATCGCGTTGGGTGACGACGGCGACGTCGAGCCCACGCTGCGTCGCCTCGTCGATGGCGAGCACGGAGGAGCGCCGGCCGACGAGGATTGGCGCGGCCACATTCGGAAACATGACGCCGCGGCGGCGGGGGAGCAACGGCAGTATAAAGCTGCGGGGAGCGGGTCGTTTCCTTGGCAAAGGCGCGTCCTCGATGGTCGAGATTGCGCTCATGATACGCGGGCACTCGCGGTTACGGGGCCGATGTTATGCGATGCAGGCGGGGCTTGACGGAATCAACGCGTAAAGAACTTGCCGTGGCGACTTGTTAGGAGTATAACTCGCTTAATTTCCTCGATTGGGGCGGGCCGGCATCTGGCGCGCCTTGGGGTGGGGGTTGGCGGATGCTCCGGTATGCTGCATTTCGCGTCGCTTGGATGGTGCCAACGCTGCTGTCACTTTCGTTGATCACCTTCATCTTTATGCACGCGACTCCGGGCAGCCCGATCCAGCCCGACTCGGCCAATAACCCGCTCACCCCCACCGAGCAGAACGTCCTGAAAAAGGCCTGGGGACTCGACAAGCCGCTCTATCGGCAGTACCTGACGTTCGTCTGGCGGGGCGTTCATCTGGACTTCGGTAAGTCGTTCGTCTACAAAACGCGGGACGTCACCGAGATCCTGCAGAAGAATACCAAGACCTCGCTTGAGCTCGGCGCGGTGGCGCTGACACTCGCGGTCGTGGGCGGGCTGGCATTCGGCATCGCAGCAGCCATGAACCAGAATGGCCCGATAGATTACGCCTGCAGCGTGACGGCGATGCTCGGCATCGCCCTGCCCAACTTTGTGCTGGGCGTCTTCCTGATCTTGCTGTTCGTGCTGGCTTTACACTGGATCCCCCACACGGGTGGCTGGAACAGCCCTTCCGACGTCATCATGCCGGCGATCGCGCTTGGCATGACGCCGCTGGCGACCATCGCCCGCTACACGCGCTCCAGCATGATCGACGTGATTCGCTCCGACTACGTGCGCACCGCACGCGCAAAGGGGCTCACGGAGCAACGCGTGATGCTGGTCCACGTCGTCAAGAACGGGCTCATCCCACCACTGACGATCATGGCGCCGATCTTCGCCGCGATCTTGACCGGCTCACCCGCGATCGAGAGCATCTTCCGCGTTCCGGGGATCGGTAAGTACTTCGTGGAAAGCTTTACCGGCCGCGACTACCCGATGATCATGGCGATCATCCTGCTGTTAGGCGTGTTCATCACCATACTCAACTTGATCGTGGACCTGCTCTACGGCGTCGTCGATCCCCGCATCCGCTATTCATGAGAAGCCTGGTGCAAGTAACGCGATGGAAACCGGACGGGGGTAAGGTGAAAGCCAACGGTCAGAAGGAGCCCTGACAATGGCGATGCCGGATGCCCAGATCGGCACGGTCATCTCGCCACGACAAACGTCCTCGTTTGAAACGGAGGGCGTGTCGCTGCGACGGGCCAGCCTGTGGGGGGATGCCTGGCGGCGGCTCATCAAGAACAAACTGGCGATCATCGGCGGCATCGGCGTGCTGGTCCTCATCTTGACGGCCCTCGTCGCCGACCAGCTCATGCGGTTTGGCTATGCACGCCAGCACCTGGCCGACCACGGCGTAAGCCCAAACCCGACCTACTGGCTCGGCGCCGACTTGTTGGGTCGCGATCTGTACAGCCGCATCATTTACGGCGCCCGCATTTCCATGGAAGTTGGACTGGTCTCGCAGCTCTTCGCGACTCTCATCGGCGTGACGATCGGCAGCCTCGCGGGGTTCTATGCGGGCCGCACCGATAACGCGATTATGCGGGCCGTGGACGTGATCTACTCGATTCCGGTCCTGTTCTTCGCGATCCTGGTAATGGAATCGCTGGGTAAGAGCGTCAATCACATCATCTTGGCGCTCTCCCTGACCAGCTGGCCGATCATCGCCCGGCTGACACGCGCACAAATGCTTTCGATCCGCGAAAAGGAGTACATCAAGGCGGCCAGGCTATCGGGGGGCCGCGGCTGGCAGATCATCATGCGCCACATGTTGCCAAACTCGATGACGCCGATCATCGTCGCTATTACCTTCGGAATTCCGGCCGCCATCTTTACGGAGGCGACGCTCAGCTTCTTCGGCATCGGCGTCAACCCGCCTATCCCGAGCTGGGGGCAGATGGTGGCGGAATCCGTAAGGAGCGTACGCTCATACTGGTTCCTGGCGGCATTCCCGTCGGCAGCGCTCGGGCTTACGATGCTTTCATTCACCTTCCTCGGCGACGGAATCCGCGACGCGCTGGATCCTCGCATGAATAACTGACGCCGCGACGCGGCGGGAGCAACGAAAGGAGGGTCCACCTGCACTGAGAAGGATAAAAGCACAGATCGCGATCTAGCCCGCGAGACCTTACCGCGGCGATTGCCGCGCTACGAAGAGAGGAGTCCCCGTGAGTAACGGTGAATTGGACGGTCAAGAACCTGGCGTTGTCTACGACGAAGCCGAGCAGCTTCGCATGTTCCAGAAGCGGCTCCGCGCGATCAAGGTCGATCGCCGCCAGGCGCTGCTGATCTTCGCTGCAGCGGGTGGCGCCGCCGGTCTGGCTGCCTGCGGCAGCAGCAATAACAACAGCACCAAGACGACAAACAACGCTGCCCCGAAGGCGCCCGCCGCCAATGCGAGCGCAGCGGGCGGCAGTCCAGTTGCAGGCGCGAAGGTACTTGGCCCGGGTCCATTGCCCGCCAATGTGAAACTAGCGGCAAACCAGGTCTTCCGCACTAACCAACAAAACGAGAGCGAGCCTTCGAGCTTTGACTATAACAAGGACCTCTACTGCCAGGGGGACGCCGAGGTGTTTGCGGGGCTGCTGGTGTTCAACCCCGACCTCGAGCCGGTGCCGGATATGGCGGAGAGCTTCACTGTCAGCCCGGACGGGACGGTTTACACGTTCAAGATCCGCAAGGACAGCAAATGGACCAACGGCCAGCCGGTGACGGCCAAAGACTTCGATTACTCGTTCCGTCGGCAGCTCAATCCCGACACGAAGGACGCGTACGCCAATTTCCTTTACGACATCAAGAATGCCGAAGCGTACAACACCGGCAAGATACCCGACGACAAGACGCTCGGCCTGAAGGTCGTCGACGACTACACGCTCGAGATGACGCTCGAGCATCCGGCCGGTTACTTACCGGCGCTGCTGGCTTATAACTCGGCACTGCCCGCCTACAAGGACGCCGTCGAAAAGTTCGGCGACAAGTGGACCGAGCCGGGTAATATCGTCTCCAACGGCCCCTACAAGCTCACCAAGTGGGACCACGACAAGAGCTATGAGCTCCAGAAGCATGACGGCTACTGGAACGCGAAAAACATTCACCTGACGACGATCCAGCGGCCGATCATCAAAGCCGACGCCGCCACGGCGGCATACGAGAACAACGAAATCGACTGGGTAGCGCGCGTGGGTCCGGGCGACTACAAGCGTATCCTGAGCGACGCCAATGAGAGCAAGCAGGTCGTCAAGTACTTCCTCGACGGCACCTGGTACCTCGTGCCCGAAGCGGACAAAGAGCCGTTCACCAACCCCAAGGTTCGGCTGGCGATGGCCCACGCCATCGACCGCGACTCGATCGTCAAGAACGTCCTGCAGGGCCTGGGCTCCCCGGCGTATACGTTCATACCACCGGGGACGCCCGGCTTTAACCCGAACAAGTACGACGAGTTCACCAAGTTCGATCCGGCACTGGCAAAGGCCCAGCTTGTGGGCACGCCGTACGAGGGCGGTAAGAACTGGCCCAAGATCACGTTGACGCAGCGCACCGAGGACGACGCCGCAGCCGCTGCCGGCGACGCGATCATCCAGATGCTCCAGGACAACCTGGGCATGAAGATCGATCACGAGATCGGCGATCGCAAGGAAGTCTACGGGCGCATGTACCAACGCAAGCTGCAACTGATCTGGTTGCGCTGGTATGAGGACTACCCGGACCCGAACGACGAGCAGTACCTTGTGTTCTGGTCGAAGTCCGGCGGCGACTCCGGCCACCGGCAGGCGTGGCACGACGACAACTTCGACAAGCTGGTCGTTCAGGCAGCCGGCGAGACAGACCCGAAGAAGCGGTTTGATTTGTACCAGCAGGCGGACCAGATCCTGGCGGCGCAGGCGGGCGCGATCTTCACCCACTACCCGCAGAACCTCGGTCTGCTGAAGCCGAACATCGGCGGCATGCCGAAGGACAAGAGCGGCGCAGCGGTGCCAACCTGGAACATCTTCTGGCGCATGTACGATTACATGTACGTGACGGCGTAGGCCCGGCGAGACCTCACCCCCCGTCCCCCTCTCCATCGCGATGCGATGGAGAGGGGGCGATCTTTGTGTGCTGATCGGACCGGGGCGGCCGTTCCGCGGGATCCATTTCCGAAGGCGGGCCATCGAGAGCGCCGACCGCGGGCCACGGCGAGTGTTCCCGCGCTACATCCAAGCCCGCTACCTGTAACCGGAAATCGCCCCTCTCCGTTGGCGCCAGCCAATGGAGAGGGGTAGGGGGTGAGGTCCCCGCCACCGAACCCGCGCGAGGAAATCAATGCTTGTCGACGCACACGTCCATCTGCAGCCGCACGGCGAGCAGCCCCCGGTTGACCGCGAGCGAATTCAGCTCTACGTCGATACTGCCTTTGCAAACGGGCTGGACGGCGTCGTCTTCACCGAACACCTCTTCCGCTTTCACGAGGCGTACGACCTGCTGCAGGGCTGGTGGGACGCCGACCCAAATCCGCACATGGCCGGCGCGGCTGCCGCGTACTGGCGCGACCACGTCAACCTTTCGTTGAGCAACTACGTGTCGCTTATCGAACAGGCGAAGAGCGAGGGTTTACCGGTATTCCTCGGCATGGAGATGGACTGGATCCCCGGCAAAGCCGACGTTCTTCGCGGAATCCTGGCACCATATGCCTGGGATGTCGTATTGGGTTCAGTCCATTGGGTCGGCGCGTTCGGCTTCGACGAAGAAGAGAACCTCGACGAATGGGACAGGCGTGACGCAGACACCGTTTTTGCTGAATACGGCCGGATGATCGGCGAACTCGCGGACAGCGGTCTTGCAGACGTGCTCGCGCACCCCGACGTCCCCAAAATCTTCGGCCACAAGCCGGTCAGCTTCCGGCCATGGCACGATGAGATCGTTGCGGCCGCGGTCCGGGGCGGCTGCGCACTGGAGATCAACACCAATGGACTGCGCAAACCCGTAGCCGAGCTTTACCCGTCGCCGGCGCTGCTCCGCGCTGCAAATCGAGCCGGCATTCCGGTGACGTTGGCGTCCGACGCCCACGTGCCCGAACGGCTCGGCCAGGCGTTCGACCTGGCGATGACCGCAGCCCGCGAAGCCGGGTACACCGGCTATACGCGCTTTGAGCGCAGGAAGCGGCACTTCGAGCCTTTCAGGGATTGACCGACTTCAGGAATGGCCCGGCTTGAGATACGGGAGTTACGGTGGTGCAGATAAGTCCGAGCGTACGCGCCGTCCAGGTGCCCGACGAAAACCCGATGCACCCGTTGTTCACGTCCATTTACCTCGTGGGCAAAGCCGGTGGCGGCGAGGCTTTGACGATCGACTCGGGCGAGGCTATCGACCGATATCGCTGGATGTTGCGCGGCTACCTTGCCGCGACCGAGCGCGCTGAGATTGCACTTGCCGGGATTACGCACTTCCACCTCGACCACAGCGGTAACCTGAAGTGGATGCGAGAGGCACTCAAGGCGGACGTGCTGGTAACCGAGACCGGCAAACCGTTGCTTGAAGAGCGTCTCCCGGAAGACGGCGTGAGGACGCTCGAAGAGGGCCAGGTGATCAACCTGGACGGCGGCGTGCGTGTCCAGGTGTTGATGACGCCCGGGCACTCGCCGGACTCCATTTGCTTCTACCTGGAGGAAGAAGGCGTATTGTTCAGCGGCGATACGCTGCTCGGCAGCAGCACGACCACCGTTCACGACCTCGGTCAATACCGGCGCAGCCTGCAGCGGCTCCGGGAACTGCCAAAGATCGACGTCATCTGCCCCGGACATGGGCAAGTGGTGAACGACCCTCGGCAACGGATCGAGATGTACATCGCCCATCGCAACGAGCGAGAACGCCAGATCCTGGCTGCTTTGGAAGAACGTCCCGAACAGACGAGTTGGGACCTCATGCTCAAAATCTATACTGACGTAAATCCTCGGCTGCGCCGTGCCGCCGACAGCAATGTCCAGGCCCACCTCAGGCAACTGGAGCAGGAGGGACGCCTGGTTATCGAGCCCGGCATCCGCAAGGAGACCGCGGCACCTGAAGCCACGAAAATCGCCGAGCACGAACGTCGCGAGGCCGTAAAGCAAGAGGCGAAGACGATCGAAGAGGATGAGCGTAAAGCAGCCATCGGCGCGCAGGAGAATCCGCCCGATGCCGAGTGGGAAGAGCGGCCCCACTACGCGCTCGTTGGAAGCGCCCGAGAGTAAACCGCCAACAGATCCAAGGTGAGACGAAGCGAGGCGCATGCCCGACGAACGAACGGAGTCGATCCCTATTCGTACTGTCACCGTGGCGGGAACAGGCGCCTGGGGCACCGCGCTGTCCATCCTCCTTAGCCGCTGCGGCGGCGAGACGACACTCCTCGCTCGAACGGAAGCGGAAGCCGGCGAGCTTGCGACGCGGCGGGAGAACCGGCGTTTTCTGCCGGGCGTTGCCCTGCCTGAATCGCTCATGATTTCCGCTGATCCGGCCCGGGCGGTGGCATCGGCTGAGCTACTCGTACTGGCGGTGCCAGCGCAGCAGACGCGGACGAATGTCCAACAGCTTTGGACCTGGTTACAGCCCGGAACCATCGTGCTGTGCGCCAGCAAAGGCATTGAGCTGCAGACGGGTCTGCGCATGTCCGAAGTCATTACCGAAGCCGGTGGAGACCGCATCAGGGACCCGCTGACGCTATCGGGTCCCAATCTGTCGGGCGAGATTGTCGCTGGACTACCAGCGGCCACGGTCGTAGCGGGTCCACCGGGTGCCCGTGCGTCCGCGGTCCGCGTCCAGGCACTCATCTCATCGAACAAACTTCGCGTGTATACGAGCGACGATCAGCCCGGCGTCGAGCTAGGAGGGGCCCTCAAAAACGTGATCGCCATCGCCTGTGGCATTTGCGACGGCCTGGGCTACGGTCACAACGCCCGCGCAGGGCTGATCACGCGTGGACTAGCCGAGATGACTCGCCTGGCCATGGCTGCAGGAGGCTATGAGCGGACGCTGGCGGGTCTGGCGGGACTTGGCGATTTAATGACGACAGTTGCCAGCGCGGCGAGCCGGAATTACTCGCTCGGGGTGGCCCTGGGCAAAGGCGTTCCTCTGGCGGAAGCCATATCGGCGGGCGGACACATTGCCGAGGGCGCGGCGACGACGACGGCGGCGCTGATGCTCGCCGCCCGACTGAACATCGAGCTTCCGATAACAGCCCAGGTCGAGGCCGTTGTCAACGGACGCGCCGGGCCGGCTGACGCCGCACACGCGCTGATGCTGCGCGCCCTCGGACAGGAATGAAACCCTAAAACAGCAGGTACGAAAGCTGTTTTCGGTATCTCTGTGTTAGCGGGCTCTCGTCGCCCAACAGATTGAACAGATCGAGCATCGCCTTGCGCCCGGCGTCTTCCCCGTACCCGCGGTCCAGGCGCACCACAGCCAGCATGTGCTCGAACGCGGGCTCGTAGTCACCCTCGGCAGCCCGCGCCATGCCAAGCTGATAGTTGGCCTCAACGTCTTTCGGATCGGCAGCCAGGCGCTCTTCCAGCTCCTTGCGGTCCGTGCTGCCGTTTGCCTTTCGCAGCCCGATTTCGGCGCGTAACTGGTTTGCAGATGCGTCATTGGGATAGGGCGAGAGAATGCGTAGCGCCTCGTCTTCTTCGCCACGGTTCGCCAGCAGGCGCGCCAGCCCCACGGCCGCGCCCGAGTGCACTGCCTGTTTCGACAGCGCTTCGCGATAGCTGTCTTCGGCGGCGTTTACGTGTCCTGCGGCGGCCAGTTCGTCGGCGCGCTGAGCCATGCGGTCGGCTTCTGATGGCAGGATACGCGTCAGAAACGCCCGAACCTGGGATTCCGGCAGGGCTCCGGTGAACTCTGTGACCATGCGGCCGTCTTTGAACGCCTTTACCGCCGGGATCCCTTCGATGTGAAAGGCCTGGGACGTACTTGGATTCTCATCGGTGTTTAGCTTTGCCAGCTCAAACTGGCCGTCGTACTGATCGGCGAGCCGCTCCAGCAACGGTCCTAGTTGCCGGCACGGTCCGCACCACGGTGCCCAAAAGTCGACGACCACCGGAACGGTGTGCGATCGGTCGATAACGGCCGCCTGAAACGTTGCGTCTTCCACATCGTAGACGTGTTTCGAATGCGTGGTCATGTACTGCGGTCCTCCGTAACCGCTACGGGAGACAGGAATCAACTAACCTCGGCGACGAACCGGTTGCGCAGGCTGCCAATCCCCTCGATCGAGACTTCGTACACATCGCCATCCTTGAGATAGAGCCGCGGCTTGTGTCCGCTGCCCACGCCCGAGGGCGTGCCGGTGAGGACGATGTCGCCAGGTTCCATGGTCATGATGGACGTGATGTACTCCACCAGCTCGCCCACGCCAAAGATCAGATCGTTCGTACGGCTGTCTTGTTCCATTTTACCGTTTAGAAAGCCTCGAATCGCGAGGTCAGGCGGCGCGCCGCCGACTTCCTCCGGTGTAACGACGACAGGTCCTAGCGGTGTGGATCGGTCCCAACATTTTCCCGGCCCCCATTGCGAAGTGTGGAACTGGTAATCGCGCATCGAAACGTCGTTGGCGGCCGTAAAACCGAACACGACCGAAGCGGCGTCCGCGGCCTTAACGCGCCGGCACTGCCTGCCGAACACGAAGGCCAGCTCAGACTCCCAGTCGACGGCCTTCGACTCTGGCGGAAGTGGGATGTCGTCGAACGGCCCGGTAATGCAGTTGTCCCACTTGGGAAAGATTATCGGTTTCCGAGGTAGTTCCGCGCCCGACTCCTCTGCATGGGCACGGTAGTTGAGGCCGATACAGACCAGCTTCCGCGGTCGTGCCACCGGGCTCAGCAGATCTGCGTCACGAACGGTTACATGCTGACCAGGTACGATCTTCGACGCTTCACCACCGGCGGCCGCCAGGAGCTCAGGTAGATCGTCGAACGTCCGCCCGTCGACGGTTGCAACCGCGTCAGTGCTTCCTCGCAGGACCACGACCGCCGAGCCGTCGCGTGCAATTCGCGCTAGCTTCATCGCGGGCTCCAATCGATCTCACGTTTCAACATGGCCGGAGCATACCATGAGGGGACTTGACGAGCCCACCTGCCGCGGCGACACTGCGGCTGCCGGGTCGGGCGCGGACGGAAAGAGGAGTATTTCGTGGCTATCAAAGCTTATGTGCTGATCGTGACCGATCCGGTGATGACCACCGAGGTGCTCGCGAAGATTCGTAACATCGAGGCGGTCAAAGCCTCGTACGAAGTCATGGGACCGTACGATATCGTCGTCGAAATCGAAGTCAGCGACCTATCCGAGATGCCGCCGATCCTCGGCGAAGGCATACGCAGAATCGACGGCATCGAGAGCACAACCAGCCTGGTAACGATCCCGGAGCCCGGCCTGTAATCGAGGAGTAGCCTCCAGCACGTTGCCGGAATCGCTACATCGAGTTTGCCGCGGGATGGACAGCGCTCCGCAGGCTGCTATTATCCGGATACACGCAAACCCGGTGATGGTGCTTTGCGCCGCGGGCCGGACGTCAGAAATCGGATACGTACGTGGACGCATCGTTCAGCTTCGAGGGACGCTCCTACCGCCCGCAGCTTGTGCGCTGCGGGAAGCAAGGGTGTAAGACCTGCGACCGCAAGGGCGGACACGGGCCCTACTGGTATGTGTTTTGGAAGGTGAAGGCCCGCACCGTCAGCCGCTATATCGGCAAAGTGCTGCCACCCGGTATCGCGCCTCCGGCGAGCGCGGTGGCGTCGCCGCCCGGATGGCGGCTGCAGATCTGCACGACGGAAGCTGCACAGGTCGTGCTCGCCGCCTGGCAACTTTCCGACTATGCCGTACTCTATCCCGAGCACGTGCTGCTTGCGCTCGCAAGGTCAGACGACGGCCTCGGAGCCCGCGTCCTCCGCGGCTTGGGGGTCAACGAACCGACCCTCCGTCCGCTGATGCTCAATGTATCGGTGCTGTCCCGCGCGGTAAGCGGCCGCCGCTTCGCCGGCCTGGCGAAGAATGAAGCCCGACGCTGGCACGATCCAAGCATCGGCACCGAGCACCTTCTTCTGGCCGTTCTACGCCTCTCCGATATTCAAATGGTCAGTAGCCTCGCCCGACAGGGAGTCACTCTGGAGAAAGCCACGGCAGCGATAGCCGCGGTGCGCGGCGTACCCGGCGCTGCCAAACGCTGCGCTGACTGCCACAAACCCTTGCGCGCGAGTTGGCACTTTTGCCCGCACTGCGGCACCGTCCGCGCCCAGCCGGATACGATCGCAGCGATCGCTGCCCGCGCCGTCACACCTAACCCCCGTCCCCTTCCCTGAGAGGGAAGGGGAGCTTGCTACGAGTCCCGTTGCTGCAACTGCCGTAGGGGCGCATGGCAATGCATCCAATCCGAACCACCACCGGGCCGGACCCCTGCTTCCAAATATCGTCCCTTCCCGCACCGGGAAGGGAGACGAGGGTTAGGAGCCCCGCTCATGATTCCTTGAATGCCGAGACGGCCTGCCGCGGTACGGGGCCGCCGTATTCTAGACCGGGATCGGCACGCCAGGGTCCGCCCCCGGCAATATCCTGCAGACCCGCCTGGATAGAGTCTCGCTCCCAGAACATCGTGTGCTCCACCGCCTCTCGAATGCTCCACTCGCCCTTCACGCGGCTGTCCAATGCCTCATCGGGCAAACCGATCAACGATCCTATGAGCGCCGCGCGTTCCTGCAACCAGCCAGCAAGGAGACGTTGGGTCTGGGTCTGCATCAGGCGCAGATCGTGACGGGTAGAGAGAATCTGCGCGGCATGCATTTTTTCGTGGTCGATGTCGTTCGCCAACAGGTGCCAGAGCGACGCCGTCTGTCCGGGCCCACGTCCGCACGGGTGGGTGCATGCCTCGTCGAGCTTCGCATCAGCCAGGTCGTACAGGCTGTCCAGCGTTTGATTCATCGCCTGCTGTAACTCGCGGATTAGACGCCGGGTCTCGTCCGACATTGCACGCTCCGTTCGCCGCAGATCACTGCCACGCTCGCAGTGTAGCCGTAATGGGACGCTCAGTGACGAATTTTGATGCATGCGATAGACAATAGCGATGGATTGGGCCTTGTAAGCCCCGAGAGGCTGCAATACGCTAATTCAGTAATCTCCACGGCATATCGTTTCATTCCCGTGCACAATGAGCGATTAGGAGCGATAGTAGCGGGGGTGTCCATCATGACTCGTTGCGCCGTATGCGATTATTTCTACATACCTGCGACCCAAACGCATACTGTTTCCGGTGGTATCTGTCTAATCTGCGAAGCCCGAACCACCTCCGAAGCCCGCCGCGCGCTCCTTATCGGCATGCGCGTTCCGCTCTCTTACATGGACTCGGACTAGGCCGTCAAACGGTCCTCCATCGCACCTCGTCGTCGCCAAGGTTGCCATAAAGTTGCGAGCGGCGTGCATTGTCCCGCGGCAAACGGGATGGTAACGTTCCGTCCGTGCATCGACGGCACCCTACCAATGCACCGAGTGTGGGCTTTGCCACGATTGCGGCTCAGATTCGCGACGGGAGGACGCGTTGATACTGGTTGTGGACGACGATCCAGACATCGTTGGCTTCATCCGGATGGCGCTCGAAGCGGAAGGAATTGCCGTAACTACCGCTCGCAACGGCCGGGTTGCGCTTGAGAGACTGCGGGAAGTCGTAGTCGCGGTCGTACTGCTGGACATCAACATGCCCGTCATGGACGGTCCCGAATTCGCTCGCGAGGCTCGGAAAGAGTTTCGAGACTTGCCCATCATCGTCATGACCGCCGGTACCGAGGTCGCAAGCTACAGCCGGGAGCTGCAGGCAGACGACAGCCTTGCCAAGCCGTTCGAGCTCACCGATCTGCTGGACAAAGTCGGCCGCTTCGTAACGGCGTAATTTGTGAGTAAACCGGTAAGAGGAATCGCCGCCAGTGTTCCATCACGGGGGAATTGACTGTTACCGTGCTTTGTTTGCTTTGTGGCATCGGGCGCGAAAACCATCAGAATTCGAGTGACGGAACACTAGCCGCCCTTGCGATACTGACGCGCGATAACGTAGTCACGCAACATCGATTGCAACTCAGCGCGCAGGGCTACTACCCGCTTCGGTCCTTCGTCCGTGGCGGCCAAGAACTCGATCAGCGGTTCGATAGCTCTCCACAGCGCGTTATTGCGTTCGGAGAGGGTGCCGACACGGAGGTCCGGCGGCGGCGACAACTCGAGGACGGCGCTGAGCGGACGTGCAATGGCCGCAAGCCTCTCATCGGGGAAACCGACCGTAGCCTCCTCCGCGGAGCGGCAGAAGACCTCCAGTCGCGCATTTTCGCGGACGAGATTTTCGACCGCGGCATCCCACTCATTGGCCACCGTATCCAGCGCGGTCAGAGCATAGCGCAACTGCGCCTGCGACCAGGGCGACGACAACTCGGGTAGGATCTCGTCGAACAGGCTGCGGCTAACGCCGCGGATGACTTCGGAAGCGGTAGGTCGCACTCCGGCTAGCCTCCCGCGATGCCGATCATCAGCTCGAGACGGTCGCCGTCCGCAAGCTGCGAGTCAAGCTCGACCTGGCTGCCGTTGACCACCGCGAGCAGCGGATCGAGGTCGGCGCCGTGAAAGCCTTCGGACTCGGCCACAGCTGCAGGCGTCAGCCCCGAGTGGAATGCGACCGTCAGCTGCTCTTTTTTCGATGCCGCTCGCTTTGCCAGCAACGGCATGAGCTTTACATCGATCATGGTCCCGCTACTCCTTATCCACCGGGTTTCCGGTCGATTGGAATCGCGTCCGCGGTCCGTTCCGCGACGCCGGGGGATATGTGAGCTTGTCTGCCTGTATGTGAACGACCGTTTCGGCTTGGTGACGAAGGCTTTCCGGCTCGTTACCCTCGGAGTCTGCGGGCGCTCGTAGCGCTACCAGCGTCAGCAGGCCACCACTGCGAATATAGACGCCATAGGCCTTCATCGTCTGCTCGGCGCCGTTAACCGGCTGCTGCCAGGTCAGGCGATTTGCCACTGTAGCATCGTCGTAGGTGGGGAAATCTTCGATCAGTTCGGCGTGGGCGTCGTGGCTTCCCGGAATCCGCTGCTGAATGTAGTCGGCCAGATTTGCCGGTCCCACGTCCTGGTCATCGGCGGCATCGACGAACTCGGTCGCGGCCTCCTGTCCCTGATCGTCCAGCGTGACGAGGATTACCGTGGCCGCGGTGTCAGGGCTGGCGGCGGCTGTCGTGTCTTTGACTCGTAATTGGCGGATGAAATTCTTGCTCGGCGCCGAAACGCTGTTGCCGTCCTGGTCCAGATAGCGATCAGAATCAACAACATAGAGCCCGCCGAGATCGGCAGGCGCGAGCGCCAATTCAGCAAGAAGGAGCGGCTCGACGTTCTTTAGCGCCAGTCGCTTTGCATTCGAACAGGCAAGCAGGGCGAACGCAGCCGGGGCCACGTTCAGCAGGAGGAGGCGCCTCCGAGATAGCCCAATTTCTCGCCACTTATGCACGCGACAAGTGTAGCACCGGGCCGATTTCGAGGTTGTTAACCGTACGCCGCCGCGCCGCATCGTGCCGGCCTGACTGCTAGTCGACCGTCAGCGGCGTATCGTCGCGGTTCGCCCAGTCGCGCATCGAGCCATCGTAGTTGCGGACGCGGTCCCAACCGAGCAGCTTCAACACAAACATTCCGTGCGCCGCACGGATGCCTCCCTGTCAATAAGTGACGACTTCCGATTCTGGAGTGATGCCAACCTCTCTTAGCATCGCCCGCAGATCGTCGGCGGGCAGGAACACGCGCCGGTCGTCTTTCGAGACGAATTTAAGCCATTCGAGGTGGACGGCTCCGGGAACGTGGCCGCTACGCTTGTTGCCACGGTCGTTCGCACCCGTCCATTCCTCGTCGGTGCGCACGTCCATGATCTGTACGCCCGCCTTGCCGATGCGCCCCTTGAGGTCATCGAGGCCGCAAACCAGGTCCTCGTTGGTCGTTGGCGTGAAGGTTGCTGGCTGCGGGTGCGCCGCGTGGGGGGTGATGGCCCTGCCCTCATGCAGCCAGCGGTGCCAGCCGCCGTTGAGCACTTTGCTTTTGGTATGGCCGTAGTAATTCAGCACCCACCAGAGGCGAGTTGCGACCAGGCTGTTGTTATCGTCGTAGGTCACGACGGTCGTGTCGTCCCCGACCCCAAGCTTGCCCATGAGTTCTGCAAACTGGTCGGGCGGCATGACGAAGGTCTCGTCCTTGGGATCCTTGATATAGATGTGAACCGGCAGCCCCACCGCGCCGGTGATATGGGCCCGTCGGTAAGCATCTAGCGTGGCGCAGTCGATTACGCGCACGGTTTCGTCGTTGATATGCTCGGCCAGCCACTCGGGCTCGGCGAGCAATTCCGGACGCGCATAGCCGTTGGTGTTCATCCCGTCACTCTCCCCGGACCCCGTACGACGCTGGTAGACGCCCTTCTCAGATCGCGAAACCGCGGCTGGTCAATACTAGCAGACCAGGCGGCGGCCAATGCGGTCTCGCAGGCCAGGCAAGCGTCTGAGGGCGCCAAAACTACCTTGCAACGCGCCGGCACTCAAACGGCAAATGCGGTAGGAGCTCATTCGTTGGTTGCACTGATGACCACGAAGGTCGCCAAATCGTGCCGGGTACCGGTCACTGTGGCATGATAAACGAGACGCGACATTGGGTTTGAGTCTCGTGGAGTGGTGACGACGGACGCGGCGGACAAGGTAGAAACGTCTCTCTTCAAAGAGATCGAGGCTTGCGCAGGGAAGTGGGCCATCGAGGCGGGTGAGCGGCTCGCAGCCAGAGCCCGCGGCTCATTACACATCGAATATAAGGGCAACGGCACCGGCAACCCCGTCAGTGAAGCCGATCGCGAAGCCGAAGAGTTCCTCTTTCGAGAGATCTCACACCGATTTCCCGACGAGTGCGTCATCGGCGAGGAGGGCCGCGATCCGGGCCCCGACCGCACGCCCATCGTCTGGGTCATCGACCCGTTAGACGGCACCACAAATTACCTGAACGGTCTGTCGCTGTGGTGCGTGTCAATTGGCGTGCTCTGGTACGGGGTCCCCATAGCGGGCGCGATCTACACGCCGCTGGGTCCCGATGGCGGTCCGGCGTTGTTCACGGCGCGCAAGGCCGGCGGCGCGAGGATGAACGGCCAGCCGATCTCGGTCGACGCCGATCCGTGCCTGCATCCCGCGCGCCTATCACATTTGCCGGCCGCCTATCAATCAGAGATCGAACGGCGGCGGGAGCTCCGCGGTCGCAAAGATGTCCGCACGCTTGGCAGCATTGCGCTCGAACTGGCACTCACATCCTGCGGTGCGCTGCCGTTCGTCGCTTTCTGGATTCCGCGGCTGTGGGACGTAGCGGCCGGCGTCTCGCTCATCCTCGAGAGCAACGGCGTCGTCCTCCGGCGCGACGAGCGGGACCAACCTTGGACGCCGTTGTATGCGTTCGAAGCGCCCCAGGATCTCGGCCTTCGCAAGTGGCACGGGTCGATTGTTGCCGCCAACCCGGTGTTGAGCCGGGAAGTAGCCAACCGCATTCAGGCCGGACGCGACCCGTTTGCGTCCGCGCAACCGCGCGTAGACTGACAATTTTACGGGACCACCGCCAAAGGAGACTCGCATGACGACCTTTACAACCAGCGATGGCACCGTACTCCACTACGAAGACCGCCAGGGTTCCGGCGATGTCATCGTGCGCGTACATGGCTACACCGGTTCAATGCGCGATTGGGACGAGACCGTGCCGCGTCTGCCGGCGGACTGGCGGATCATTCGCGTCGACCTCCGCGGCGCCGGGGACAGCAGCCACGCTAAGACCGGATACACGATCGAACGCTATGCAGAAGATGTGTTTGAGCTGGTCCTGCACCTCGATCTGCCCCGGTTCTTGCTCATCGGCCACTCGATGGGTGGTTTATGCATGCTGAAAAATATCGGGATCCGTGGGCCCCACATGCTTGTCGCATGAATTCCGCATAGCAGATACTGCCGCCATGCACCGGAGGTCCAGCGATGGCGATGGCATCAGATAGACGCTGCCCGGCTTGCGGCCAACCTAACCCGCCGGGGTCGCTGGTTTGCGGAAGCTGTTTCGAGCCTTTAGGGGTTAGCGGGCCGATTGAGCGGCGCGTCGAGCAATCCCCTCACTTGCGCATCTTCGTGCAGAGCGGCTCTTTCGCAGATCAGCAGTCGTCGGCCGTCGCCCAGCGCCTCGAAGCGCTGATCGATGCCGCGGCCGCGACTCTCGCTGTTCCCGCGCCCGATGGCCAGATATCTGTCTACCTCGGCGAAGTGCTGCAGGACCCGGCGCAACCCGGCAAGGCGCTTACCGCGGGAAGCTACATCGTTGCAGCCCAGCGCGAGGTATGGAGTGTCTACCGATCGGACGCGCCGGGCATAGACCTCGAACGTACGTTTGTGCGGCTCCTCCTATCGATGCACACGGGCAGCGATCCCGCGCGCGCGCCGTTTTTGCTCGACGGACTCGTAGGCGTTTTCGGTCAAATCATGGGGCTCGTGCCGCCCCCCGAACAGCTTTCGCTCATGCTGGCGGGAGCGAAAGCTTCCGGAATGCCGCTCGAAATTGCGCCGCTGTTTGCGGGTCCGAGTGAGGCGAACGCACAGATCTACGACGCCGCCTCCACGTCATTTGTGGGGTGGTTGATCTCCGACCGCGGGCCGGAGGGTTTCCTCAAGCTGCTATCGGACTACGATCCCCAGCAGCCCGCCGCGACGGCCAAGGCCGCCTATGGGCAGACGTTCGAGGCGCTCGAAAAGCGCTGGCAGCAGGCGCTCCGCAAGTCCGCGCCATCGGTCGGCGGGATCGGTCGCTTTCTGCGCACGTCGCTGGTCTATCTGCGCCCTTACCGCGGCAAGCAGATCGAGATCATCGTCTACATCTTGTTCGGTATCATCTTCAGCCAGCTTCTGCCCCACGCTCAGCGTTACCTCATCGACAACGCGCTCACTACCAAGAAAGACACCTCGCTCTTGGTGAAGATGCTGGTAGCGGGGCTGATCCTGTTCTTCGTGATGGGGCTGGCCTCGCTGCGGGAAACCTACCTGAGCGCCGAGATCGGCGAAGGCGTCTTGCGTGACATGCGGCGCCAGATGTTTGCGAAGCTCCAGGATCTATCTGCCGGCTACTATAGCAAGACAGGGACCGGCGACATCCTGTCGCGCATGTCGAACGACCTGTTTGCGGTCGAATTCGCACTCACCGGCGCCCTGCTGCAAGGGCTGGTGCTGGTGCTGACCTTCCTCGCCAGCCTCGCGTCGCTCCTGTATCTCGATTGGAAGCTGACGGTTATCGCGCTTGTCGCACTGCCGTTTTTCTACCTGATCACCCGATTCCTTGGCCCGCCCGCGTCTCGCGCCAGCCGCGACCGGCAAGAGCGACTTTCGGACGTGACAACCGTTCTTCAGGAAAACGTCACCGCCCAACCGGTCATTCGAGCCTACGGACTCAAGCGATCGTTTTTGCGCGAATGGATGGACCAGACGGCCGGGCTCTACAAAAGCGCCATCCGCCTGACCTTCCTCGGGTCGCTGTTCGGCCTCTCCGCCAGCCTCCTGACGACCCTGATCCAGGTACTCGCGTTCGGCGTCGGCGGTTATTATGTAATCCAGGGCCAGCTATCGCTCGGCGCGTTGGTCGCGTTCCTGTCGCTGCTCGGAGGGCTGATCGCGCCCGCACAGAGTTTGAGCGGTGTTGCCCAGTCGTTACAGCAGGCGTCCGGTGCGATGGACCGGGTGACCGAACTCCTCAACGCCGAGCCAGCGGTAGCGGATCGGCCCGACTCCCGCGAAATGGGCCCGCTGCGCCAGGGAATCACCTTTGAAAACGTCACATTCAGTTATACCGGCGGCGAGCCACAACTCGAAGACGTCAGCTTCACCATTCCGGCCGGTGCCTCGGTCGCGTTCGTGGGGCCTTCCGGAAGTGGTAAAAGTACGGTTACCAACCTGATACTGCGTTTTTATGACGCGGACCGCGGGTCCGTGCGCATGGACGGCGCAGATGCACGTGACCTGTCGATCGATTCTTTGCGCGGTCAGATGGGGCTGGTGTTCCAGGAGAATTTCCTCTTCAACCGCTCCGTTCGCGAAAACATCCGCTTTGGACGTGAGGACGCGACCGACCAGGAGGTAGACGCGGCGGCCAGGGCGGCGGAGGTACACGAGTTCATCACGAACATGCCCCAAGGCTACGATACTGTCGTCGGCGAGCGCGGCTCCAACCTTTCCGGCGGACAGCGCCAGCGGCTGTCGATCGCGCGCGCCATCCTGCGCAATCCCAGCGTCCTGGTGCTCGACGAGGCGACCTCGGCGCTCGACCCACGCACCGAGAACGCGATCAACCACACGCTAGCTTCACTGGCCCGAGGCCGTACGACGATCAGCGTGACGCACCGTCTCGCTGCCGCGGCGACGGCCGACCGTATCTACGTCCTCGACCGCGGCAGGTTGATGGAAGAAGGAACCCACGCGGAACTGCTCACCTCCGGCGGCCTCTACGCCCGACTCTACGAGGAGCAAAGCGGGGGCACGACGGACGGCGTGCTGCGCATGGCGCTGGAGATCGAATACCTTCGTCGCGTGCCGATATTCGCGAGACTGAACGGCGATCAACTGTCCCGACTTGCGTCGCGTCTGACCACGGAGCGATTCGAGGTAGGGTCAAATATCGTCAGGGCGGGTGAGGCGGGAGACAAGCTGTACCTGGTCGTTTCCGGCGAAGCAGAGGTGCTTACCCAGGACTCTGGTGCCACCGGACGGATCCTCGTCGTCCTGCGCTCCGGCGACTACTTCGGTGAAATTGCCCTGATGTACGACGTCCCACGGACCGCGACCGTCCGCGCGCGCACGTCGGTCACCGTCTATGCCCTGGACCAACAGGACTTTCGGACGCTGCTGCAGTCTATTCCAGGAATGCGCCAGACGATCGAGCAGGCGGCGGCCGATCGCGAAGCTTCGCACGCGATCGGCCCGACGACGCCGGGGGTAACGAGCGCTTCGACGGACGAGGCGGGAGCGGCCTTTCATACGGCTGGCGCAAGACTGGCGGAGCCGGATCTTACCGGCCGCAGCGACGCGAGCGCAGCAATGGTGGCCGCGCCGTGGACGCGGCGTCGGGCTCGGCTCCTGGTACTGGAAGGCGAGAATGCGGGCCGCGCGTACACTTTGAACGATGAGTTCACGGGCATCGGCCGGCACCCGAGCAACGACATCGTCATGGCGGACCGCAGAGTATCAGGTTTTCATGCCCGCATCGATCGCGGCTCATCGGGAAGCTACACGGTGACCGACAGTGGCAGCAGCAACGGCACGACGCTGGACGGCGAACTGCTTACAGAGCCGGCTGAGCTAGCTGACGGCGCCAAATTGGCGCTCGGCCAGACCATCCTTCGTTTCGAGAAGGGCGCCTAATCCGACTCGCGGATCAGGCGTGGCAACCGAGCTGGCGGCCGAACAGCCACTCGGTCAACGTCTGCCCCGACCTGGCAAAGGCCTGCGCGGCCTCAACGCCGATGTACCGGTAGTGCCAGGGCTCATACATGTAGCCGGTCACCGGCTCCTGGCCTTCCGGATAACTCTGCACGATGCCGGCCTGCGTCGCGTTTTGCTGCAACCACTTTCCTTCCGGAGTCGCCGCGAATGAGTCATTCAGGTCGTAGTTCAAGCGCTTCGAGCTGAAATCCACGGCTAGCCCCAATTGGTGCTCGCTGTGCCCGGGGCGGGCGCTCTCGCGGTCCGCCTGCGCCTGGCCAAAGTTTTGCACTTCTGATTGGTAGACCTTCGCCTGGTCTTGGTAACCGCGATAGGAAGATTGGACCACGATGCTAAGGTTGTTCGCCCTCGCTTGATCCAGCAGGCGGTGAATCGCCTGCTCGGCTTCGCGCCGCAGCATCAACGATCCTGTGAGGTTCGGCGACGCATCGATTGGCTGGAGCATCACCAGGTCCGGGGGCACGTAGTCGGCCGGTAACGCGGCGTCTTTGGACACCTGCCGCAACAGGTCTCCTGGCCCGCAGGTAGCAGCCGGCGTTGGAGAGCTGGGGACAAACCCTGCGGCGGCCGTTTCACCGCCCGGCGGGCGGGCAACGATGTCGCCGTTTGCGGCGGAAGGGGCGACCGTGATCCGCGGTCGGGCCGCGTTCTTGTTGGCGGGTGGTTTCTGATTGGAACTCGATCCGCATGTCGGCCCGGCGAACAGGATCAGCAACAGAGCGGCAACCATAGCTATCGGCTTTGGACTGAGCTGAACGCCGTGACTTGCTGCGGCGCGCCTGCTTTCGGACGGCATGACGGGATGGTACCACGGGTTCTGGGATGGGTCCGGACTGGTTGCACGCGTGCCGCAACGAAGCCGCCGTCAGGTGATACGATTTACTTGTTTGCATGGCTTCCGACGACGGACGAGCACACTCGAGCCCGCGAAGATGAAATCGCCCGCAGCCAGTGTCCGCCCTAACGCAGCGCCACGGCAGGGTCGCGCGGGCGAGGCAGATTGTACCACGCTGACGCACAGGCATCGCGAACTTCATCGCTCAGCGCTATGTCCGTGGAGGATAGCGTCTGATCGAGCTGACCAGGCGATGTTGCCCCGACGATCGCGGAGGTGACCGTGGGGTTCCGCAGCACCCAGGCGACCGCGACCTGCGGCAGTGACAGGCCGTGCGCGTCCACCACTTGCTTAAGCTCTTCCACCGCCTCGAACTGCGCCTCGTGCCAGTAACGCTCCTGGTAACGCCTCCCCGCCTGGTTTCCAAGCGCAAAACGCGTTCCCTCCACGATGTCCTGGCCTTTCTGGTACTTGCCGGTAAGGAAACCACCGGCCAGGGGGTTGTAGCAGATGACGCCGACACCTTCCTGGGCGCAGAGCGGCAGAATTTCGCTTTCTATTTCGCGATAGAGGATGTTGTAGCGAGGCTGTATGCAGTCGTAGCGCGCGATGCCGAGCTTGTCGCTCGTCCATAGAGCCTTGGCCAGCTCATAGGCGCGATAGTTTGAACACCCGATATAGCGCACCTTGCCCGAGCGTACGAGGTCGTCGAGCGCCCGCATCGTCTCGTCGATCGGCGTCTCGGGGTCGGGCCCGTGCGTCTGATAGAGGTCGATGCAATCGGTCTGCAGCCGGCGGAGGCTTCCTTCGACCGCGTCCATGATGTGTTTGCGTGAAAGGCCGACGTCGTTGGCGCCGCGGCCCATCTGGCCGCGACATTTGGTCGCAAGGACGATGCGGTTGCGGGCGCCCCGCTGTTTTATCCACTCGCCGACAAACTCTTCAGTCCTGCCGGCAAGGCCTGGACCGCCGCCAAGCGGATAGACGTCGGCGGTGTCCAAAAAGTTGACGCCACCCAGGTCGGCGCGGTCCATGATCGCGAAACTCGTCGACTGGTCGCACTGGTTCCCAAACGTCATGGTTCCAAGGCAGATCTCCGAAACCTTGAGCCCTGTGCGGCCAATGCGCTTGATCTTCACCCGTTCGCCTCCTCGCTCATCTGGTTAGTTCCAGCTACAGCGCCTCGAAGATAGATACCTGCAAACTCTCTGCTTCCACAGGACTCGCGGACGGCGCCGAACCGCCGTGCACCCACAGCCCCGCTGAATCGACGGCAGCGCCACGTTCACGATCGTCGCGTCGAGGAAGATCATGAACATGCACACGCACAGCGCGCCGAGCGTCCACCAGCGCCCGCCTTTACCGAATTGCGCTGACCGGCTTCGAGAGGAAAGCGGTAGCTGGCCTTCGGCCACGGAAACTGGCTCCAGCGCGGCCCGCGAAGCGGACCGTTCCAAGTGCAGACCCAAGGCGCGGAACGGGTGTTGCGCGTGTTGCAGCCGGCGGTACGGCTGGATCCGACACGTGGGTTGGATTGTGTACCATGCCTCTACGACTGCCAGGCTCAGGATAACCCGATGACGCTCTACGACGCGACACTGCCGCTGGTGGCCGGTATGGCTACCTGGCCGGGGGAACCGGGACCCGACCGGAGCCTGATCAAAGGCATCGATAAGGGCGATCCGGCCAACGTCTCACGGTTATGCATGGGGATGCACACCGGCACGCACGTCGACGCCCCGATCCATTTCATCCCGGGCGGATCCGGCATCGAGAGCGTGCCGCTCGACGCGCTCGTCGGACCAGGCCTGGTCGTGGACGTCGGCAGTGTGACGGCGATTACCGCGGACCTGCTCGACAACCTCCAGCTTCCGGCCGGACTCGAGCGCGTCCTCTTCAAGAGCCGCAACAGCGCCTTCATTGAGGATTCGACTTTCCACGAGGACTTCACCTATATCGCTCATGACGCCGCCCGCTGGCTGGTCGCGCACGGGTTCCGGCTGGTGGGGATCGATTACCTGTCGGTGGAAGGGTTCAGTCAGAAGGAGCCGCTGACGCACCGGGTGCTGCTGGGCGCCGCCGTGGCCATTGTCGAGGGTTGCTTCCTGCGCGGCGTGCCACCGGCCGCCTACACGATCATGGCGCTTCCGATGAAGCTGGTCGGGAGCGACGGTGGATCGACCCGGCTGGTACTTCAAGACTAGGGCTCAGCGAGGCGACCAATGACCGACCACACGGACAACGCCGCGACCGTTCGTTCGTTTTGCGAGGCGTGGACGCGCAGGGATCCGACGGAGCTCACGGCGTTTTTCACCGACGACGCCGTGTATCACAACATCCCGATGCAGCCGTTGACCGGCCGCGAGGCGATCGCGCGGTTCATCGAACGCTTCGCCGCCGAGGCGTCCAGCGCGGAGTTCGAAATCAAGCATCTGGCGGCGGCCGGCGATATCGTCTTCACGGAGCGAATCGACCGCTTCCAGCAGGGCGACCACTCAATTGCACTGCCGGTCGCCGGCGTCTTCGAGCTTCGCAACGGCAAGATCAGCGCCTGGCGGGACTACTTCGACCTCGCAAGTTGGACAAACCAGGCCCGGGGGTAGCATTGTCCAGCGATATCCGAGTTTCGATATAGGCGGACTGCTCATGGTGCCGCTTGCCACAGTGATCCCCGACGGATCTATCCGAGGATGTCTTCAACATTGAGCGCGAGCTCTGGAAATGCGGCGGGGGCGACTGCGCTACCGGCGCGGAACGTGAAGACCTGCTCGTAGCCGTCCGCACTTGGATTGCGGAGCACCAACAATCGCGCCCCTTCGAGGTCGAAGATCCATACTTCGGGAATACCGGCCTTAGCGTACAGCGACAGCTTCGTATCTCGGTCGTAACGAAGCGTGGTATCCGAAACCTCAATTAGCAGCAACACGTCCGCGGATTCCGGGTGCGATTCAGCGTAGTCATCCGGCCGCGGGCGCAGGAGCATGACGTCGGGCTGGAGTTCCGAGCTTGACGAGAGGCGCAACGGATTCTGGATACTGATTAGCGCTTGACCGTCAAGCCGGTGGCTGAACCGTTTGTTCAGCTTGTTGATACAACCCGCATGCCGGCTGCCCATTGCCGCCATCTGAATAATCTCCCCTTCAAGCAGCTCGACGCGGTCGTTATTGTGAAGAATGCCAGTTTCGACCATGCGGTAATACTCGTCGACCGTAAAAAGCCGTGGAGCGGGCTCGGCGACCGCTGTGCGTTCGCTGCGTGCTGGTGCCGTATCCACCATGAGATCGCCTCCGATCCTGAACCATCTCCAGTATTACTCCTTCGGGTCTGGTTGAGAAGACGCTCCAGCCGCCTGGCCCAGCACCGTCCCAGAGCGACCGGGCAAGGAACGATCCCTTGTTTGGATCGCGACGTAACTGATTAGATCGTCGTGTGGTAATTGCCCCCCGACGAACGATCTCAAGGGCCTGCCGGGCGGCTGCTTTTCTAGCGGTCATACTGGCTGTCGCGGCGTGTACGGGTGGCGAGTCTAAGCAGCCAGCCGGCACAGTGGAACCGCGATCCACGACCGCGGCTGCCGCCGTCACGACTGCACCGACCGGGTCTGCGAATGCGGCGGCCGGCAGCACGCCGGTCATCATATCGCCTACGCCGGGCACGCAAATCCGGGCGACATCGGCGCCGGGCCGGGCCATATCGCCGGCACCGCGGCCTGTCCACGAGCCCGCGAGCTCGGCGGAAGAGCTGCTGCACCGCGACGCCGTTCCAACGACCCAGGAATGCATCTCGTTGCTCAAAGTGCCCTGTTACGAACCGGCACAGGTACGCGCTGCCTATAACGTTGACGGGCTGATCCGCAACGGCATCGATGGGACCGGGCAAACAGTCGTCATCATCGTCTCCTTTGGCAGCCCCACGCTGAAAGAGGATCTGGCCGCATTCAGCAATGCGATGGGCCTGCCCGACGCCGACCTCATCGAGCTTTACCCACTGGGTACCGACTTCAAAGAGATCGACCCGGCTGACACCAGGGGCTGGGCGGGCGAAACGACGCTCGACGCCGAGTGGGTCCATGGCATTGCGCCGGGAGCACGTATCGTCGTACTGGCCAGCCCGGTTTCGGAAACGGAAGGCGTGGACGGCATGCCGGAATTCCTCGCGCTCGAACGTTACGCGGTGGACAACAAGCTTGGTTCCGTGATTTCGCAGAGCTGGGGCACCAGCGAAAACCTGCTCGACGACAGTGACGGGGCCGCGATGCGGGCCGATTTCGACGCGTTCTACCAGCAAGCCGGCCGGAAGGGCGTCACGATTGTGACGGCCAGCGGCGACCATGGCCCGCTGGCCGATACGCTCTCGGGCGGTGTCGCAACCGTTCGGTCGGCGGACTGGCCGGCGGGAGTTCCGTGGATCACCGTCGTCGGCGGCACAATGCTGCGTTTGAACCCAAACGGCAGTTACGGATCGGAAACCGTGCTCGATTCCAGCTCAGTCGCCAGCGGCAGCGGCATCAGCATCTTTTACGACCAACCGGCGGAGCAGAGCGTCCTGCCTCCCTCGTTCCAGAAGCTATTGAACGGCAAACGCGGCGAGGCCGACGTCGCCGCTCTCGGCGCAGGTCTGCTTCTTTATTTCGCCGCGACTCCCGACCGCGGCGCGCACCCGGGGGTCTCCGGTGGTACGAGCGCGTCCGCGCCGATCTGGGCCGCCATCGTCGCTCTGGCGAACCAGGCAGCGGGCAAGGGACTCGGCAACATCAACCCCGCGCTCTATCAGCTCGGTTCCTCGGGCAAATGCTTCCACGACGTGACCCAGGGAACCAATCGATTTCGCAACGACCCCGGCGAGCCCGCACTTGCGGGATGGGACTTCCCCACGGGTTGGGGCTCGCCCGACGCGGGATGTCTGGTGCCAGCGCTCGCCGCAGCGACGAAAGGAAGCTAAGCCGTGCCGCGGCTGCTGCTTGCAACCAGCAATCCCGGCAAAGCCCGGGAGATACGGGCGCTGCTGGAGCCGCGCGGATGGCGGGTCCTGACGCCGGCCCAGATCTCGCTGGACCTCGATCCACCCGAGACCGGTACGACGTACGCCGAGAACGCCGCGATCAAGGCGCATGCGTTCGCGCGGGAAGCAAACATGGCAGCCCTAGCCGACGATTCGGGGCTAGAGGTCGATGTGCTTGGCGGCCGGCCGGGCGTACACTCGGCCCGCTACGGCGGAATCGACCTCTCGGCCGAGGGCAAGGCGGAGCTAATATTACGGGAGTTGCAAGTCGTTCCCGAGGAGAAGCGCCGTGCCCGCTTCCGCGCGGCGATCGTGATTGCCACGCCCGATGGCCGTTCGTGGCAGACCGACGGTGTGTGCGAGGGCCGCATCGCCATGCATCCGCGGGGTTGGGACGGCTTCGGGTACGACCCAATTTTCCTGCTACCCGACCGCGATCTGACCATGGCCGAACTGAGTCTCGACGAAAAGAACCGCATCAGCTCTCGCTCAAAAGCCGTGCGCGCCGCCGTCGAGGTGCTGGAGAAGCTGCGGGACGACCGTGCCTTCCGGGAGGAAGTATGACCCAGGACCGACTCAGCCACATCGACGCCGAAGGCCGTGCACGGATGGTGGACGTGACTGCAAAGGCCGACACGGCGCGCGTAGCAACGGCGCGGGGGCGGGTAATCATGCTGCCGGAGACGCTGGCGCTGATCCTCGCGGGAGAGATCAGCAAGGGAAACGTGCTCACGACAGCGCAGATCGCGGGCATGATGGCAGCCAAGCGCACCCACGAGCTGATCCCGATGTGCCACCCGCTGCTGCTCAGCGGCATCGACGTCGACCTGCAGCCAAACGAAGCCGATCACTCGGTCGACATTTCGGCCACCGTGAAGACCGCCGGGAAAACGGGCGTCGAAATGGAGGCGCTAACCGCGGTCACGGTCGCGGCTTTGACTGTTTACGACATGTGCAAGGCGGTCGATCGGGGCATGCGGCTGACCGATGTTCGCCTCGTTCACAAGAGCGGCGGCAAAAGCGGAGAAATCGTGCTCGAATAGGTCTGTGCGCGGCGCTTACCAGAAGCCTATCTTCCACCGATAGTCCTTGTGTTCCCATCCGCGCGCGCCGGTTCTCGCAATTCGGCCGTGATGTTTGGCGCACAACTGAATCGTCAGCCGTTCTCGTTCCTCACCGCGCCACTTCATCACAGCCACCTCTTCGCGCGGTCGCTCGGTGCAAAACTCGCACCGCACTGCTGGCATGACCGATCCCCCTTGGCAGTACGTTATAGCAATTCGGTCAGAGCAGTTCGGAATTCCGACAAGAGCGCCGTCGCCCGGCGACTAAAGTCGCAGGCTCATCTGACAAAGCCCGCCTGCGCGGGCTACTGAACCGGCAGGCCAACCAGACTATCCTCGGCCGGCCACGGATTCGGTGACAGCCTGATCGCGCCCATCCTCCTGCAGATTCGGCTGCCGTTCGGGTTGGCCGGGAATTGGCGCAGCCGGCTCATTCTCATCATGCGAGTCCTGAAATGAGTAGAACTCATCGAGCAGGACCTGGAAAACGATGGCGATCGGCACGGCCAGCAAAGCGCCGAGGATGCCGAGCGATTCGCCACCCAGGAAGAGTGCGACCACGATGACGAGCGGATGGATACCGAGCACCCTGTCCATAAGCTTTGGCGCGAATACGTGGCCCTCAATTTCAACAACGACGGTGTACCAGCCGACCACGATCGCTATCAGGATGGGGTTTTGGGTCAGCGCAACGAGAACGGCAAGCGCGACCGTAATAAACCCGCCGACATAGGGGATGATCTCGAGCACGCCGCCCACGACGCCCAGCGTGACGGCATAATGCACGCCCGCGACCCGCAAACCAGCTCCGAACGCGACGCCGAAAAACAGTGCGAGCAGCATCTGAGCCCGTGCCCATTGACCGAGGCGAGTTCCCATGCGGCCGAGGAGGCGTTGCGCTTGCGGGCGTCGATGCGGCGGTACAAACCGCCGAATCACCAGCGCGACGAAGTCTTCTTCGACTGCCAGGAAAAAGGCGATGACGAGGATGAGAATGACACTGATGCTCAGCGAGACCACCCGGACGAGGATATCGGTGAGCGCTCCGGCAACACTCCCCAGTTCGCCCGAAAGCCGGTTGACCACACTGGCGCTCGAAAAGCTTTCGGCCTGATTGGGCGCAATTTTTGCGATCTCGCGCTGAACGTTATCGACGTAATTGGGCAGCGATGCGCGCAACGCATCTACTTCGGAAACGACCAGCGGCACGACAAGGGCCACGACGCCGATCAGAATCAGCACCGCTAGGAGGTAGATCACCAGGATCGTCACGCCGCGAGGAACGCGGCGGCGGGCCATGAACCGAGCGGGCGGCGCCACGGCGGCGGCCAGCAGGATAGAAGTGAATAACACGATGAAGACGTGTTTCAGCGGCAGCGGCGAAAGCCGCAACAGCACGAATATGAGCAGCAGGGCGCCGAGCGGCCAGACCAGCCGCTGCGAAAAAGCGACCAGCCCACGATCGCGTTCTGGAGGCATCAAGGCGTTCAACGGGCTCCGTCTATTCACGTGATCTGCGGACCGCGGCGCCTGAATTGGGATAGATTCGCGTGCCTCACGTACTCACACTGGAACCGCATCCTCGACGTAGGCCGCCAGGTGCGAGTGCAGACCAAACTCCGCGTGGCTCAACCCCGCCTGCTCGAGGATTTCCAGGTAGCGCTCCACCTGGGCGCGGCGCAAGGCATGCAGCCTCGCGGCCCCGGGATCGACGGCGTCAAGCCCCCCGCCAAACAGCACGATCAACGGCTCGGATGACAGTGGGTGCTCCAGGTCCAGAACAAGCGCGGCCTCGGCTTTCCGCAGGTAGCGCTGGAGCTCAGTCGCACGGTGCGGTGCGTGTTCGACCACCCAGGCGAGGTGCTCGGCGCCGTATTGAAGGTGGCGACGGTTGTCGGCCAGGCACCGCCGATAAATGTCGCGTTCCACCTCGTTCTGGGCTAGTTCGTCGCCGGCGGCAAACAGTACGTCGAGGAAGGCAGCATCAAGCACGCCGATGGCGACTAACGCTTCCGTGTATTTCAGCGACTCCATGTAGCGTTGCACGAAGTTGTTGGGCGGCTCGATGCCAAGCCCGCCGCCGTTTGCGAGCGCCCGTTTACGAAACACTTCGGCATGGCGGAAATGTGCGAAGATCTGGGTGGCGAGATAGCTCTTGACCTCGATAAAGCCGTAGCTGATGTGCTGCAGCCAGCCCGCCAGCGCCACTCCGGCCGCATACGACCGCTGGCTGAGCTCCGTACAGAGCTGGCATACTGCCGCCTCGATCTCGCGTGCCAACGGACTGAGCGTCGACCACTGGATATCGGTTGCCGGCGCCCAGCGTCCCTGGATTGCGTCTTCGTACAGGTCGGCGGCGCTCGGTGCCCAAACCTCCTGCTTTTCAAAGATCGAGTAGCCCATCGCTTCCGCACCCGGGTTGGGCGAAGAGCCGCGTGCGATCTCGGTGTCGTAAGGCCAGACGTCCGGGACCTCGCAATAGCTGCCGATGTTGATGTCGGCCAAACGCAGCCCATGTGGCCCAGGTCGGGCACGTACGCCCCACTCGGTGTCCGTCTCGGTCATCCAGACAAAACTGCGCGCCTGTGGAAAAACCATGCGATCTTGTGCGGGTGGGCCGCCGGCGGGGTGGGATTCGGTGATCATGACACCTCCCGACGATGCGGGTCTACTTTTCGTCCAGGTACACGGCGAGCGCCGGGTCCATCCGTTGACGCCGCTCGGGCGACCTGCAGGAAGTAACGCGTAGGGCCCCTGCCCGCTGACGGGTCCCGCGCAACCGCAGCGTATAGTTGCGCGACGTTTCAGGGATATCGCCGTAGCGGCCGATAGCAATCCCTTCCAGCGTTAGCCCTTTGCGTCCCGGTTCTGCCCTGGTTCCCCAGCCATCCCCACCGTCCAACCAGGACAGGTCAAGGCCAGGATTGAGTGCCGGTCGAAGCTCCATAGCGCTTTGATCGCGGGTCTCAATGGTCATGAAACCGCTCCATTTCTGGCCTAACGAGCGGCGCAGCCGGCATCCGGCGGCTTCCGTTCGGTTAGTCGCAAGCATCCGACGGGCGGCACAGGTTGTCAAGCTAGACTGGCGTACGATCGCGGCCGTATCCGGTTAGCGGACTCACCGCAGGTGCAACATGTCCTTGATGCCGCTCACGCCCCTCTGCAGGAGCGATCGGTGATGATGGGCGGGTTTCGGGGATTCCGTTGACATTGACGCCTTATCGCCGGCCGACATCGCGGAGGTGCAGCCCGAATCGACACACATCGTCTGAACGACGGCTTGGTCGGGAGAGACGACGGCAGAAACGGCGAATCCGGCGGTGCCGATAAGCAACGCCCCAACGAGCGCGAACAGCAAAACCCGAGCCGGTCCGGGACCCTCGCGCTGAGGCGGACCTTCGGGAGATCGGTCGCCGTTCGATGCGAAATCGGACACCATTTTGCGCGTCGCCTTTACTCACTGCCGGACATCGACTACGCGATGCCCGCGGAAACAACCGGTTGCGGGACCCGCTGCAAGGTGCCCGTGCGATACAGCCGGCGAAGCCCCGGCCCAATGCCGGACAATAACATCATGAACGCCAGGAAGGCGAGTGAAGGCAGCAGGAGTACAAGCCCCACGCCGTAGCGATCGGCAACCGGGCCTTCGATCAGGTTACCGATCGACATCGCGCCGCCCCCAGCCATGAGATACGCCGCCGAGACGCGCCCTCGCAACTGGTCGGGGACAACCTCCTGGATCAGCGTATTGCCCAGCGCCATGAACATGCCCTGTGACGCACCCATGACCGACATCGCAAGGAACGCAGGCAGGACTGAATGCATCAAAGCAAGCATTGCGGTAGTGACACCGCTCAGCACTCCCGTGATCAGCAGCAAGGTTCCTTTTGTCTGATCGGAACGTAAGCCGCCAAGTGAAAAGGTGCCTGCCATTGTACCGGCACCGAAGGACATGATGAGCAGGCCGTAGGTGCCGCTCGACCCGTGCAGCGTGCGATCGGCCAATTGAGGCATGATGGCGTCGGTCGACATCGTCAGGCCGCAATGCAGCCCGACCAGCAGGAACACAACGGCCATCGTCGGCGCGACCGCGATGTACTTCCAGGTATCGACGTTTTGGCGCCACAACCCCCCTTCGGCACGGGCGTGCTCGGCGGTTTTCCTTACGCGGCTCAGAAGGAGCATCGCCGCCAAATAAAAGACGGCGGTCATCACGAATACGCTGCCCGCGTCCAAGTATTGAAGCAGAAGAGCCGCTACTGCCGGGCCGACGAGACGAGAACCAAACGTTGCGACGCTGTTGAGCGAAATCGCGTTGAGCAGGTATCCGGTGGGGACGACGTTCGGGATAATCGCGGTCGTTGATGGAGTCTCGACAGCGCGGCCAATGCCTGCAATCAGCGCAAGAGCGACCACTTCCCATACCTGCACACTTCCCGCGAACACCAGTAACGCCAATGCAACCGAGGCGACCAGCGACACGCCTTGCATCACGATGCTCAGGCGGCGGCGGTCGAAGCGGTCGGCGAGCACGCCGCCGATGGGAGTCGCCAGCAGAAAGGGCGCCATCGAAGCAAACGTGACGACGCCGACCCAGCCTGAGCTATGGGTCAAGTTATGGACCAGCCACCCCCGGCCGACCACCAGCGTCCATTGACCACTGGCCGAAAGCATCGTCGACGACCAGAGCAAACGGTATTCCCGCAAGCGCAGCGAAGCGATGAACCCGGTCTCAGTGGTCGCCGCAGACGCCGTCACGTTCAAGCCTCACGTGGCCTTGATGTCGTCGAACTGGTCTTGTCGGCAGTGCCGAAAGTCTAGCATAGCCAGCCAAAGGGCCCCCGTCTGCTAAAATCCGGCGTGGCGACCGCCTGACGTTCGAGCGACCAGCGACGAGGAGTAACGACCGTGACGGCAACAGCCACGCGCGAGGACCGGTACGGCCTTCCCATCAGCACGTCGTCGGACCGAGCGGCGGCGTCTTACGCGGCCGGCCAGGAATGTGTACTTGCCCACGGTGTCAACCCTGCCGGATTCTTCGAGGCTTCGATCGCGGAAGACCCGGACTTTGCTCTGGCTCACTCTGCGCTGGCGCTGGTGCACCTGCGAGACCTGCGACTGGGCGAGGCCCGCGCTTCGGCGGAAGCCGCGGGCCGGCTCGCGTCGCGGGCTTCGCGGCGGGAACGACAGCACGCTGCCGCCGTGGTCGATGCGACGAGCGGAAGGGGTCCAATGGCAATCGAGCGGATGCGAGAGCAGCTACAGGAATTCCCGAATGACGCGCTGATGCTCAACAGCAGCGTCACGAGCCTGCTCTTTGCCGGACGGCAAGACGAGATGGTGCAGGTGACCGAGACGGCCGGCCGTGGCTACGCTGCGGACGATTGGTTCTACCTGGGGTTGCACGCGTTTGCCCTGCAGGAGGTCCGGCGATACGAGGAAGCACGTCGAGCCGCGTTGCTATCGCTGGAGCGCTATCCGTTGGCCGCCTTCACGACCCACGCGATCGCGCACGTTTTCTACGAGACGGGCGAGGTTGGCGAGGGGGCGGCGTTCATGCCCGGCTGGCTAGATACGTACGACCGCCGCGGCGGCATGCATCTACACCTATCGTGGCACCTGGCGCTCTTTTTATTGGCTCGCGGCCAGTACTCGCGGGTTTTTGATCTCTACGAGTCGCACATCCGTCCGGCGGCGCAACCGGGCTCGTTTCAACTCTACGACCCGATCTCGTTGCTTTGGCGAACCGACGCCTATTCGGGCCAGTCCCGCCCGGAGTTGTGGCAGGAGCTTGGTGTTATCTCAAATGATCGCGCGGCGCCGGGAATGATATTCGCTGACCTGCACCACGGCATGGCGCTCGCGACGACGGCGCAACAGGAGCCCTTGGACAGGCTCCTGGAGTCATTTCGGGCTCGCGGCGCACGCGGCAACTCGACAGCCGGTGACGTCGCTTTGCCGTTGCTGCAGGGGCTTATCGCATTCGCGAACGCCGATTACGACGCGACCGTGGCGCTGATCGACCCTATCGAGGACCGCATCTACCTCGTGGGCGGCAGCAAGGCGCAGCGGGAGGTCTTCCACGACACCCTGCTCGAGGCGCTGCTTCGGACAGGTCGGTATGAGGCCGCCGAGCAACGCCTCCGCGAGCGACTCGACCGCAGGCCGTCGCCTCGCGACTTCTACCGCCTGAGCCGCTTGAATGCGACAACCGGCCATATTGAGGAAGCGCGTGAAGCGTCTCAAAGGGTCACCGAGCTCTGGTCTGAGTCGGATGTTGACGCGCCGGAGCCGGCAGCGGCGAGGCAACTGCACCTTTCGTTGAGCTGACCGTGTCTTTCCGTATTGCGCTGCGAACGACGGCACGCACTGCTTAGCTCGACCATAACCAAGCTTACTCCGCCTAGTCGGACCAACTCCCTTAACGGAGTATCGCCAGATGTGCACCGGGGCGCTATGGTTAGCGCCAAGATCCACCCCACGATCTCAACAAACGGCGTTGCAGTGATGACAAAATTGGCGCAGCGTAGTGTCCAGCCGTCTCAGCCGCTTGTCCTTGTGGTAGACGACGAGCCGGGAATCATCGAGTTTCTGCGGTTGGCCCTGGAAGACAACGGTTACCGCGTGGAGACCGCGGGCGACGGCAATGACGCGCTGGCCAAAGTGGATCGCGAGCAACCAACCTTCGTGCTTACCGATCTGATGATGCCGAGGGTAAATGGCTGGGAATTGTGCAGGCGCCTTCGCGAGCGCCGTCCTGCACGTACTATGCCCATTGTGGGCATGAGCGCCGTAGATCCGCGCGGCGCGTCGTTCGATGCCTTCCTACGCAAGCCGTTCGAGCTCGACGACCTTCTGGGCGTGTTGTCCCGCTTCACTGAGCAACGCGATGCCAACGGCCATCGCGCCGCTGCAACCAACCGGCCCTAGCTACCACACCTCGGCCCAGCAGTTTAGAACTTGTGCGTACTGGTCTTATGGGCTGACAGCCCAACGAGACCTGGGACTACGTTCTAGGAGTGCGTCTTCGCGGGCTATGGGTCCGGACGGGTTGAAATGGCTGTTCCTCGGATACGCCCACGCCCGGATCAGCGATAAGTTGTCGCTGCGCGTGGCGGGACACAGTAGCCCGCGCGAGCTCCCCGGATGAAGCAACCTCGTCTGTGCCATCACGGAACGAGAAGTCGCCTGATCCGGCGTCATCGACGTGATCTAGATCGGCGTACTGACGACCTGTAACGCGTGCGTTGGGAGAGCCGGTGGTCCCCACGCGCTGTGCGGGCCGGCCCTGCGGTCGCGGGGTGAATCCCGGCCGGCGACCAGGACCGGAGGACTGTGGGCGTTGAGCGGCCGGCCGCGGGTTCCGGTTGCCCAGGCCAATGGATTGCCGGTATGGGCGATCAACAACCGGACGCCCGCTCCGCGGGAGAACCTGAACGTCTTGTTGGTTGCCGTTTTCGCCTCCGCGCCCAGACGATCCGCCGGACTGTGGTCGAACAACCTGCGCATAGCGGCCGTAACGGCTACGGTCGGTGCCGTCGCGCGGTTCTTCGCTCCCGTAACGGGTACCCCCTCCCGTCATACCGGTGCGCACCGTCCCTTTCGGCTGCCAGACGCGGGCCGGTCCCCGACCTTCACCGGCCGGAGGCGGGCCACCGCGGTTTTCGCCACCCTGGGATCCCGCCGCCGGACCGCCCATCGAGCCCTGCCGCGGAGCAGAATCCGGCGCCGACTGGCGTAAGCCGCTCATCCGACGTGGTCCGAACTCGGCCCCCTGGGAGGGGCGTCCAGACGCCGACCGCCTGAAACCGGCCGCTCCACGAGACTCGGATTTGTTGTCGTTTCCGGACGGTCGCTGAAATCGACCGGTGGCGCCATCGCCCGGCCGGTCGGCCCGCCGACCCGCCGCTCCGGGTGTCCAATCATGCAACCCCGGCTTGTAGGTGCGACCGCCTCGGCGCTCAACCGCCCCTTGCGGCCGGCCGTCCTGATCGCGTGGCTGTCCCACGCGCGCTTGATTTGTCCGGCGGCGGCCCTGAGCCCCGTTTAGTCCTGGCACGATCTACTCCTGTGATACGGTTCCGCGAGCGCAGGCACCGGCGTCGGCGCCCCCGGCTCGGTTGAACGGCGCGACGTGTAAGACGCGAACTACTCTTTAAAGCACCGCATGACACGGTGTCGAACTGTCAAATAGGCCGAAGAGGGCCGCGACGCGAATATGCCCCCCCGTTTATTGGTCATTCGATCGGAGAAACTGTGAATCGTATTCGGTAGTCAGACGATTAACACCTGATGAGGACCGGGCGTGAAGCCGGTCTATCGTTTGGCGGAGGACGGTTCTGGTACTGGAATTATACCTCGAATCTTACGCATTGGCGAATAACCCTTAATAGCGAATACCGGTACCACGTAATTTAGCTACGATCGTGTTGCCCCGTCGGTAGATCGTCTCGGTCGTGACGATGACCATCGGGCCCAGCCTGCCGGAAGTCTCTTCGATTTTGGCGATCTGCGAGGTTGCGTTGAGCACGTCGCCCGCGCAGATATCGTCGAAGTACTCGATTTCGGTGCCGCCGTTGAGTCGGCGGTTATAGGGGATATTCAACTGGGCCGCGCCGCGTTGGGGTCTCCCCGGCATGAAGATTGGCGTGCCAAGATAACCGGGCGGGGCCACAATCGATGGGTATCCGCGTTGCTTCGCTTCCGTCTCGTCATAGAAGATCGGATCGGTATGGCCAACCGAACGAGCGAACATACGAACGTCGGTCTTTTCAACTTCAACCGTCCACGGCTCGGATTCCACTCCGATCAGTTTCCGCATCTCGTCCGTTATGACCGACTGCGTATCTGCCACGCGACGAACTCCTCATACTGCGCCCGCACTCCGCACGAGGCCCGCACTCACGAGTACTAGCAGCAAAGTAACCCGTTCAAGCCGCGAGGGCACGGGTTAGGAGCGCCGCCGCGGCGCCGATATCTGATTCTGAAGAATCACGATCGATTGCGGGCGTTTGATGCGCAAGACCACCGCTTCCACAACGCGGAAGCGGTGGTTCATGTTTTCGGCGGCCTCATAAGCAACCGTCATGTCCAGGGCGAGCGCCAGATCCAAGTTTTCGTCCGCGGCGGCGATAACGACCGCAGTGCCTTCGGGCAGCGCCGACGTTTGATATACGCCACCACGGACGAGTTTCTGGATCTGTTCCAGGGTCAGTGTGCCGCTGTTCTCGAACATTCGATTCAACTGCGCAAACAACACGGGGCTGGTGATGACCGTAAACGGCCCGAAGAAATGCCCGCCAACAAGCGCCTCCGTGGCTTGGACAATGGCACCGAACGCCTCGCCGGCGACGTTCCAATCGCCGAGTGCGAGGCGCTGCGATCCCTCCACGGTGAGCAGACCGGGCAGATCGAGGGCCAGGTTGCCATTAAAGATGAGGTCGTCTTCGGTATGGGCGCACGCGGCCGCGGCCGCGGCCGCACCGCTGGTGTCGAGCGGGCTGCCGAACTGCGAGCTCGTCTCGAGATCCCGCCAGGGTAAGACGAAGTCCTTGTAGATCAAGGGGATCGGCAGGTAGCGGCGGACGGAGAGTTGGATGCTGGCAGCGTCGCTCTCACCAAGCAGGTCTACGTCACCGTCCTCGCTGACGCGGAAACGATCATCCGGAACCGCCTGAACACCGGGTCCGAGCGGACCAAAAATGGAGATGAACCGCCGGCCGGTCAGCGACTCCCGCGCGATTCGGATTACGGTGTCGTCTAGGGCCCGCCATTGCTGGGGCCGCAGGGGCCCCTGGCTGCGCATGAGGAAGTCCACGCTTTTCGAATCACTCCTTCAAGTCTCGGCGGCGTTCCAACTCATCGTAGGCCACTGCCGGCGACTAATAAAGGACGCCGCGGGGTCAGAAACGACTCGCGTGGCTGTGGAAACGCCAATGGGAGTATAAGGAGCGGCGCTTCAGCAGCTACGATCGGCTCGGCCCGGCGAGCTGCCCGCGACCCGACCAATCCATTACTCACAGGAGACCGGTCATGAGCGATTCGAGCCAATCGGCATCTGGTGCCCCGGATCGCGGGTCCTTCACCGTGGGGAGCCTGATTCCTGGGGCAAATGCGGTTCCGATGTCCATGCAGGAAGGACCAAACTGGCGGTTCGACGACGGCGAAGTCAGCACCGGTGCGTCGGTCTCCGGCTACACCGCTAGCGGTGTCGAACGCCTTTCCTATAACAACCCGTACGTGCAGGAGATGGAGCGCGTCTGGTTCGATGGCAAGATCGTCTTCGCCATCGAGCTTGGCGAGGTCGACATCGACGTCACCAAGGTGAAAGTAGCGCAGGAATATCAGCTCGTCTTTGAATTAGCGCTGGATGAAGGCGGCAAATTGGTTCGCGAGCCTGAGCGGCCGGCGGGGCAACTGAACATCTATGACTCGGTTCCCGGTATGGAGAAATATAGCCCGCTCTGGCAGTTCAATTACGTAGTCGTGCCCAGGAGCTATGCGGCGAATACCCTGCGCTCGGAGCGCGATTGCCTGAATAGCGGTTATAAAATCATCAAGAGCACCGTCGTCGAGAATTGACCGGTCGTCTGATGGCCGCCGTTGGCGGCCCACGCTCGCAGAGACGCCGGACTGTTGCTCCAAACGTATGGCCGCATGGTTTGACCGGCTCTTCAACCGGCCAATAGAATGTGGCAGCGAAGGCGAGCCGCACGGCTCGCCTTCGTCCTCGTATTTGTCGATGAGAGGGCGGACCTGTTTGCATCAACGCACCACGCTGTCCAACGGCCTGCGTATCCTCACCGAGACCATGCCTCACACACGCTCAGTCAGCATCAGCATCTACGTTGGCGCTGGCTCCCGCTACGAAACCAGGAAGCAGGCGGGACTCTCCCATTTCGTCGAGCATCTGCTCTTCAAAGGCACGAGTAAGCGGCCGACAGCGCGCGCGATCTCTGAGGCAGTGGACGGCGTAGGCGGCCTGCTAAACGGCGGCACCGACCGGGAGCTGACCGTCTACTACGTAAAAGTCGCCCGCCCGCACTTCGAGCTGGCCGCAGACATCCTGCTCGATATGCTCCGCCGCCCATTGTTCGAGCCAGCCGAGGTCGAAAAAGAGCGCTCCGTCATCCTCGAAGAGTTGCGGTCGGTTGCCGACTCCCCGGCGCAACTGGCTGAGGCGCTGCTCGACGAGATCATGTTCCCCGATCAACCGCTGGGTTGGGACGTAGCAGGATTCGAATCCACGGTGCTGAGCATCGACCGCGACGATGCGCTTCAGTATCTCCACCACCAGTACGTTCCCAACAACATCGTCGTCAGTGTCGCCGGCAATATCACGCATGAAGAGGTCGTCGAACTCATCGACAGGGAACTCTGTGACTGGGAGGCCGGCGAGTCCACGAGTTGGTTTCCGGCCATCGGCTGCCAGCAGGACTCCAGGCTGGCGCTGAAAGCCAAGCGGACGGAGCAGGCGCACATAAGCATGGCCGTGCGCGGTTATTCCAGCCGCCATCCGGATCGGTACGCAATCGATCTGTTCAGCATCCTCGTCGGCGAGGGGATGAGCAGCCGTCTCTTCCAGGAGCTCCGCGAAAAACGCAGCCTTTGCTACGACGTGCACAGTTACACGAGCAAATACCTGGACACGGGCAGCTTCAACGTCTATGCCGGTGTCGATACCAAAAAAGCCCCGGAGGCGGTGAGCGCCATTCTGGAAGAGCTGGCCCGGACGCGGGATGGCTTCCCCGATTCCGAGCTCGAGAAGGCCCGAGAGCTGACGAAAGGCCGGACGTTTCTGCGGATGGAAGACACGCGAAACGTTTCTGGCTGGATGGGTATGCAAGAGCTGTTATTCGGCGAGGTGCGGACGGTCGAAGAGGTGATCGAGGACGTTGACAAGGTCACAACTGCCGATCTCCAGCGCGTCGCCGAGGATATCCTGCGCGGCGACCGGCTGTCAGTAGCGATCGTAGGTCCCTATCGAAGCGAGAAGCGCTTTCACTCGCTGCTAAAGCTGTAGCAACATCCGCGAACGGACGAGGCGGCCGCGACTGGCGCACTTGGAATGATGTATCGTTGAAAGGTCGTTCCCGTCGTCTGGCGCCCGTAATCGCCTGTTAACACGCGAAACCGGCGCCGCGGTTAGCATGAAAGCGGAGCACTTCCGCTCTTTTGCGGTGTGTCCCTAAAGAACCAGTCCATTCCCCGGGGGATATCACGTGGCTTTGATTATCCAGCGGGCACGCATGCGTGCCCGCCATCGCCGTCCGGCGCTCGTCGACACAAATTTCTCAGTTGCAATCTCCGGAGACGCTGTCGCAATCGGCGCAACCCCGCGACCGAACCGCTTTCTGCGACGGCAGCTTGGCAGCCGTCGTACGCCGCTCATGGCAGCCGTTCTTCCGTTGGCAGTCCTGGCTATGCTCGGGCTGCATGCCCTGGGGCCTTCTGGTACGGCTGCCCCGGTTCAACAGACCGTGGCATCGCAAACGGACCACACCATCGTCGCCACGGGCTCCGGTGTGCGTCTACCGGTTGGGCTGTCAACGGTCGGACTGCCGGCCGGAATCGGAGCCAACTCTGATCGCCAGCCCTCACACGTCAGCGCGGTGCTCGCCGCGGACCTGTGGCAGGTTGCAAGCGCCGTGAACCAGGCAAAGACGTCGTCGATCGTTGCGCTGGCCATCGCCGCCATCCCATCGCCGCCCACGTACGACGGTCCTTCGCTCAGCGACGTATTGAGCGCCCAGGTGCGACTTGCAACCGCGACACTCGCTGTTGAGGCCCTCCAACAGGCTGCAACGGCGAGCCAGATCGCCGCCGCACAGCAGGCGGTGCAGCAGGCAGAGGCGCAGGTCGAAGCGAGCCGGCGCATGCTGGAGTCAAACGCCGCCACGCCCGCTATTGCAAGCGCGGACCCAACGAATTCGCCTACGGGCGCGAGCGAGACGGAGTCGACGGGAACGGGCGCAGCTGACACACCGGAGGCGAGCGCCGTCGCGGTCTCTTCCGCCCAGCAGGACGTTGCCGACGCGCAGGCGGCGCTTGCGAAAGCGCAGCACCCGTACTCAGATGCGCAAATCGCACAAGCGCAAGCCAAGCTGATCGATGCCCAGCAGGCCGTTTCCATTGCCCAGAGACAGGTTGTTGAAGCCAGGGCTGCGGCCTCTTCGGCGATCGCCACAGCCATCCCCGCGCCGGCTGCAGTACCGACAGCGCCTCCAGCGGCAAATCCGACTGCTGCCGCCGAGGGAAAGGCAGTCCCCGGTACGTTTAATGTGGTTGGCCAGAACGCCGCTACCGGCAGCCGGCTGCCGTTTCTGCCGTCTACAAGCGACCCCAATCACGTGTCCTATGAGGTTTCTTCGCCGGACGGTACGGGCGACGGCAGCGGTGGAAGTGGGTACGTCGTCGTTCAAAGCAACAGCGTCCCCGCGGCAACACCCGCTCCCACACAAGATCCTCAGTCGGCGGTCCAGTCTACGCTTGCCGCACCTATCGCCGCGACCGTGCCAATAGCCGTGGCAGCGCCGAGCGCCGACGATATCGCCACGGTCGAGCTTCGGGTTAACCAGGCCCAGCAAGAATTCAACCAGGTCACGGCGCCCGCAGATCCGGCAGCGGTGCAACAGGCGCAGGCAGCACTCGACGCTGCCCAGCAGCGGCTGGACGCGGTGCTGCCCCCGGAACCGGTAACCGATACGGCACCGGTGGACGCCGCGACCGCGCCGGTTGCCGATACCGCGGCCACGTCTATAGCGCAACCAGCCGCAACCGCCTCCGCGGGGGTACCCGCCCTCGCGGGCCGGGAAACCCCTTCACTCGAGGAAGCGCAGACGGCGTACAACCAGGCAATGCAGTGGCTGCACGCCATCTCGCACGCGGCCGACCCGACGACCATCCAATCCGCCCAGGACGAGTTGAACGCGGCGCTGATCGCGTACCAGGACCTGCTGGCGAAAGCCGATGCGTCCGTAAGGACGCAGATTGACTCCGATCCCCAATCCGCTTTGCTGAAGCTAGTAACCTCTCCCGAACTGCTCGCCGGTCATAGCGATCTTCGGGCTTTCGTCTGGCCGGCGCACGGTACAATCACGAGCTTTTTCGGGCCGAGCCATCCGCTCGGCATCGACATCGCGCAGGGCATGGGAATGCCGGTCACCGCAGCCGCGTCCGGGGTTGTCAGTTTCAGGGGCGGGGATCCGTGCTGCAGTTATGGATATTACGTCGATATCGTCCATCCTGGGGGTTATATGACCCGCTACGGTCACCTCGTGGTTCCATCGTTCTTGAAGCCAGGTCAGCCCGTCGTCCAGGGTCAGACCATCGGGCTCAGCGGTTCGACCGGCTTCAGCACAGGACCGCACCTGCACTTCGAAATCCGGCTCAACGGCGTACCGCTCGACCCGCTTGAATTGATCGCCGGCGCGTCGAAGCAGCTTCTGTCGGCTCACTAACCGGCCGGCGCCCCGCTTCGTACGTACGCACGGCGTTTGCTACAATAGCGCCGCTTGGAGAGTCTTTCGGCCTCTGAGCAAACACCCATATCTAAGAGGTTCCGCGATGCGGTCCCTGCGACGATTTATGCTCCTCCTTGCAGCCGCGGGCGTTGCCGTACCCTTTACCTTACCGGCGTCACGGGCTTTCGCACAGACAGTCAATGCCGGCAACAGTGACTTTCCCGACCTCGTGCCGGTGGCCATCTGGACCGGGGTTGCGGCCGTCATCGGGCTAACGGTGGTTTCGATCGGCTACCTGTACCGCCGAGAACAGGGGATGGACCGGCCCCTGCGCATGCCCCCTGTTGAAGAGTTTGACGTCATGGAGCGGCGTGACGAGAGCCGAGACGCCGAAGGACAGCCGCCACCGGACCACGTCATCGACGAACATTCCGAAGCGCAGCACGACGACGTTACCGAGCAGGCGCAACTGCTGCGCGAATGGCGGCACTGACGACCGGGCAATCATGTTACTCGACGTTATGCACTGCCAAGTTGAGTCCGCCTAGAGGAGGATCCTGCCATGGCTCTTCAGATCGGCGAACAGGCGCCGGACTTTACGCTAAATGATGGAAAGGGCGGCAAGATCAGTCTGTCTGATTTCCGCGGCAAGCAGGAGGTGGTGCTCGCCTTCTACCCGATGGCTTTTACCGGCGGCTGAACGAACGAATTCAGCGGCTTCGCTGAGGTCCAGGACGACCTCATCGCGGCCGGTGCCCAGGTTCTGGGCATTAGCGTTGACACTCCGGCTTCCGCGAACCACTTTTGCGAACATCAGCAACTGAAATTCCCGCTTCTCGGTGACTGGCCGAGATGCGCCACGGGCAGGGCGTACGGCGTTTTCAACGACGAACGCTCGATCCACACCCGCGTAACCTTTGTCGTCGACCGCGAAGGCGTCATTCGCACGGTAATTGAGGAACGCGATCCGACGCGTCACGCGCCACTAGCTCTGGAAGCGGTCAGTGCGCTGAAAACTTGATGAAGAGAATTATCTGAATGGCGTCTACGCATGGTATTCTCTCCGCACCGTTGAAGCGGGTCGACGCCCAATAGGTGGCTACGTGGCCATCGAGGCGCTCGATGCGGACATGTGGCTGCGGCAAGGGGGACCGGATCAGAATGCGACGACAGCCGGTGATTACGATCTCGCGTCAGCGCGGCAGTGGCGCGGATGAGATAGCCGCCATGGTCGCGGAGCGACTCGGAGTCCCGCTCTACGACCAGCAGGTGATTTCACGTGCCGCCACCGAGTCCGGCGTTTCCGAAGCAGCGATGGTGGACGCCGAGCGCAGCCAGGGCTTTCTCAGCCGCATGCTGGAGAGCCTGGGGCGCTATGCCGGTATGGGGGTCGAAGGCTCGGTGCCGATCGACTTCTCGTCGGTCTCCATGCTCTACACTTCGGCCGATTTTCGCGGCGTCATCGAGCAGGTTTTGCGGAACATCGCGGATTCGGGTCCGGGTGTGATCGTTGGCCATGGCGGGGCACAGGTGGCGCTGCGACGCCGGCCGGACGTCCTTCACGTCTTCATTCACGCACCGATCGAACAACGAGTACGTCGCGTCATGTTGTTGCGCGGTATCGACCATGATCTGGCGCGCAAAGACGTCGAGGATACGGACAAAGGACGAACCGAGTTCTTCCGCTCGAATTACGACGTCAATTGGTACGACCTTCGCCTTTATGACCTGGTCCTGAACTCGGGTGGTCGGGAATTCGGTGCCCTTTCGCAGGAGATCTGTACGGTTGCCGAACAGCTGGCGGACCGCACCACAAGCGAGACTCCGGATCTGCCCTCGCGTCGCGGAGGGTAATCGAGGCATTCGTGCCTCCCGCTCCATCCTGCCAGCCGGACAGAAGCAATGCCGACAACAGTACGTCGGAGACGCATGCAAGCCCTCCGCTCATCCCGCCTGCATAAGTTGCAGAGCGTTTCTCGTGCCTGCTTGCTCCTCGCAATGATGATCGCGGAGACATTGGCCACGGGCTGCATCGGTGGTTCGAAGAAACAGCAGAATAAGGGATTCCCGGCTGTGGCATCGTCTCCGACCGCCGTCCTTCAAGCGTCGCCGGCAGCCGTGACCACGCCCGTGGTTCTCGCCGTAGCCACACCGGGCATGCCAATTACGCCGTCCGCCAATACGCCGAGCCCCACGCCGACGCCCACTCCCACAACCGGTCCCGCCGTGCGCGATGAAAACGGCCTCCGTATTCAAGACGTGGCCTTCTCCGGCAAAGTCACGGTTTCCGGAGGTCTGCGAATCCGTTCCGCTCCGGCAACCGACGCTCCGGTAGTCGGCTCTCTTGCCGAGGGGACGCTGGTGAACGTGGAAGGCAAAGTGCTGAACGGCGGCGAAGCCGAGCAGGGCAAAGGCACTGTCTGGTTCATCGTCGGCGTGAAGCAGTACATCTACGGCGCCGAAGGGTACATCCAAACCCTCGGCACACCGACGCCCGCGCCGGCGCGTTGACTGGTTGCCCCCTGCCTGCGGGTTTCTCGCGGTCCCAGCTTCATTGCAGCAGTATGGCGCCGCCGCCGGCCGGCGGCCTCGCTACATTTGAGCCGAGGTCGTGACGCCCTCTACACTGGACAAAGCGCCGGGCAACGAGGAAATGAGACGGTTATGGCATTTGCGTACGGACGCGCCGGTGATCAACCCCGCCCGCGCGTCGTTGTTACCGGTATGGGCGCAATTACCCCGCTGGGACAGGATGCGGAGACTTTCTGGCAGGCATTGGTCGAAGGGCAGTCAGGCATCGACTGGATGCGGCAGGCCGACACGACCAATTACCCCTGCAAAGTTGCCGGCGAGGTGAACGACTGGCAACCAGAGCGATTCATCGACCGCAAAGAGGCGCGGCGTATGGCCCGCTTCAGCCAGTTCGCCGTCGCGGCGGCCGGCCAGGCGATCGCCGACGCCGGTCTCGATCTGGACCATGAGGACCGGGAACGCATCGGCGTTTACCTGGGCAACGGCAACGGCGGCTATCCGAATATCGACGAAGCGGTCCGCACGATCGTCGCAAAAGGTGGCATGCGACTCGACCCGTTGTTCATGCCGAGGAGCCTGCCGAACATGGCCGCCGCCCAGGTGAGCCTCCAATACGGCATCAAGGGTTATAACGGCACGATGATCACCGCGTGTGCCGCCGGCACGCAGGCGATCGGCGAAGCGGCCGAAGTCATCCGCCGAGGCCAGGCCGATGTGGTCCTGAGCGGAGGCACGGAAGCGGGTATCAGCGAACTCGGGCTGGCCGCGTTCTCCGTGATGCGCGCAATGAGTTCGCGCAGTGACGACCCTACGAAAGCGAGCCGCCCATTTGACGCCGGCCGCGACGGTTTCATCCCGGCTGAGGGCGCTGCCATCTTGGTGTTGGAATCGCTCGAGCATGCGCGGGCGCGCGGCGCACGCATACTCGCCGAGATCACCGGGTATGCCGTCAGCGCCGACGCCTACCATATCGTCGCGCCATGCCCCGACGGCGAGGGAGCAGCCCGCACAATGCGCTGGGCGCTCGAAAACGCCGGTCGCACGGTGGACGATGTCGACTACATCAACGCCCATGGCACCTCGACGCCGCTCAACGACCAGACCGAGACGCTGGCGATCAAGGCGGTTTTCGGCGAGCACGCGTATCAAGTGCCGATCAGCTCGACGAAATCCATGATCGGCCACGCATTTGGCGCGTCGGGGGCGCTGGAAACGGTCGCCTGTATCAAGTCCATTGAAACGGGCACCATCCATCCGACGGTCAACCAGGAGTGTCCCGACCCGGCCTGTGACCTCGACTATGTGCCGAACACGGCCCGCCGCGCGGACGTGCGCGTGGTGCTAAAGAACAGTTTCGGCTTCGGCGGGCAGAACGCATGCCTGGTTCTGGAAAAGGTGGACGAATAGGCATGCGGGTGCTGGTAGTTGGCGGCGCCGGCTATATCGGCAGCGTCACCGTCGAAGATCTGCTGAACGCCGGTCATGAAGTCGCCGTGTTCGACGACTTCAGCTACGGGCATCGGGCGGCACTGGACGAACGGGCGTCCTTGATCGAAGGCAGCACCCACGACCCCATGAACCTCGCCCAGGCGTTCGCGAACCCACCGGATGCAGTCGTGCACTTCGCGGCGTTTATCGCCAGCGGCGAATCGATGGCTGATCCCGGTAAATACTTCCACAACAACGTCGGCGGTACCATTAATGTGCTCAACGCCATGGTCGAACACAATGTGAGCCGCTTCGTGTTCTCATCTACGGCCGCACTCTTCGGCGAACCCGATTACCTGCCGATCGACGAACGGCACCGGCTGCATCCGACGAGTCCCTATGGTGAATCGAAGCTGATCGTCGAGCAGATGCTGCGCTGGTATGACGAGTGCCGTGGCGTCAAGTCGGTCGCCTTGCGCTATTTCAACGCTTCTGGCGCCGCCGAACGCTTCGGCGAAGACCACGACCCGGAGACGCACCTCATACCGATCGCCCTGGAGGTCGCGCAGGGCATCCGGCCGTGTCTTCCAGTCTTCGGCGATGATTACGACACGCCCGACGGCACCTGCGTCCGCGATTATGTTCACATACAGGATCTCGCCCAGGCGCACGTCCTCGCGCTGGATTACACGGCGAAGCGATCGGGTCGCTTCAACCTCGGCAGCGGCCACGGCAGCTCCAACCTCGAAGTCGTCGACGCCGTCCGCCGCGTCACCGACTTGCCGGTTCCGATCGAGATGCGTCCACGCCGCCCCGGCGATCCGCCAAAGCTGGTAGCGTCGTCTGAACTAGCGCGCTTCGAGCTCGGTTGGAAGCCGCGCTTTGAGGATATCGACGCGATCGTCGCAAGCGCCTGGAAATGGCACCGCGCGCATCCAAACGGATACGGGGACGTACCTCCAATGTCCTCGACGGGGCCAGCGAGGGGCCGCGCTTAGATCCACGACTGCCGACTGCCTACTGCCTACTGCCCACCGAAGGTGACCCACCCACCGTCACCCCAGCCGCCTGCTCGTAGAGAAGCAGCGTAGCCAGCGAGTTCTTGTCGCCGAGACCCGCACCTTTCGCCCAGAGGTATACCTGTTCGACCGCCGCCGCGACCGGCATCGGAACACCCAGCTCGCGTCCCAGACCGATAGCCAGGCCCATATCCTTTGCGGCAAGGGCGAGTGAGAACGTCGGCGCGTCGAATTCCCGGGCCAGCAGACGCGGCACGCCACGCACAAGCGGTCCGGCCGAGCTCACGCTCATTACCTTGTGCAACGTTTCGGGTGGAATGCCGGCCTTGGTCCCGACCACAAGCGCCTCATCGAGCAGCGTGCCAATGGATAACGCGAGCAGGTTGTTCATCAACTTGACCGTGCAGCCTGCACCGACGTCGCCCAGGTAGAACACGTTCGTGCCGATCGCCTCGAGCAAGTTCCGGTGCGCGTCGAAGGCGGGTTTGTGGCCGCCCACCATCACCGCGAGCGTCGCTTTTTCGGCGCCGCCGACGCCGCCGCTAACCGGAGAATCGAGCAAAGTTACGCCCCGCTCGCGGGCGCGCGCCGCGAGCGCGCGGATGCCGGTTGGGCTGTTGCTGCTCAGGTCGAACACCACCGTTCCGGGGCCGGCGCCCTCAAGGACGCCATCTGGACCGGTCATCACGCTCTCTACCTCTGGCGGGCCGGGGAGCGACATGAACAGCACCCGGCACTGCTCGGCGACGGCTTTGGGAGTATCCGCCCACCGTGCGCCGAGCTCGACAAGGTTTGCTGAAGCGGACTCGCGGCGGTCGTGGACGACAAGCTGGTGTCCGGCGCGAACGAGATTACGCGCCATCGGGTTACCGATATTGCCCGTTCCAATGAATCCCACGTCTGTCATCGTTGCTCCCTTCGGTCGCGCCTGCGCCAGGCGCGCCAATAACGCGTTTGACTGCCTCGCCGGCGGGTACCAGCTTGGTCTTGACACCAAATACGCCTATTTATGTCAAATCGTCTCCTGTACCACCTACGTCACACTACGAGTGTAATTTGGGCTATACACGCGCCGTCGATCCGTTCGGTATGGTGAATTTAGGAAGCGCGCCGTGGCGACGCACAACGATAGCGGCGCGGAGGATCGGGTGACTCCAATAATCGCCATGCCAACCAGGGAATCGTCGACCGCCGCGAGATCGGTCACGGTCAAACTCGGCGCTGTCCGGGTTGCGCCGCGATGTATCGTTAGTCTGAGCGACGGCAAGCCCATGCGCATAAAGCTGGCTGCGTGATCTCCAAAATCCGCAACGGCGACGGCTGTAGCGACCTGTAGTCGTTGACCCTTTTTCGGGGTCATGCTAGGCTCACAGTGGATCGTACCGACGGACGGTCTCGTTCTACGGTCTGACAGGGGGCGCGTGGCCATGGGTGGTATCTTCGATAATCCGTTGCATTTGGCTTTGCTCATTGTGGTCATTGTGCTGCTGTTTGGCGCCTCCAAGCTGGGCGACGTCGGCGGCGCGTTAGGCAAGAGCATCCGCGAGTTCAAGAAGGAAGCCAGCAAAGAAGACGAGCGCAAACTGGCACAGATTCAATCGCCGCCGGCCTCTGGCTATGTACCGCCGGTGACCCAGAGCCTAAACACCCAGGCGCCGTCCGAGCCCGTTCGACATCCAGAGTACACCCCCGGTGATTACAGGCCTTCGTCTTCGCCTCAGGCACCGCCTACGGCAGGTGCGGCGCCTCCGGATTACTCGGGTCGATAGCAAGACCATAGTCACGCGACACTGCTGGGGCCTGCGCTAATCGCGCAGGCCCCACTTATTATCTCTTCGATAAAAACGCACAATGGAGTCACCGCCAAAACACATACGTCGGAATCAGAGCGTTCTCGACCCACCCCTGTAAGAACCATTCAGCTTCGATTGGCTTAACTACTTCGGGGCATGCCCTGAAGAAGAGGAGCACCTAGCATTGCAGCTAGAAAGCCGGCCCGTGTGAGGCGCCATGACCGCAGCATTCAGCCGAGGAACCGTTCTGCTGATCGCCGTTAATCGCTTCATTGCGATGGCGATCGAACACGCCCTCGGCATCGAGGCCGTTGTGCATCGCGCCGGCTGGTCCGACGAAGAACTGGACGTGCTTTGCGAGCGCAAAAACATATCCGCCGTGGTGGTCGACGTGACGTTTCTTAACGAGGATATGGCCGTCCCACGGTTGGTGGATCTCTTTGACTGTCCCGTGATCGCGGTGAAAGCGTCCGACCCTGGTCTTCGGATCGTCGAGCCTGAGTCGACCCGCTTCATGCTGCCGGTCGAACCGCTCAATGGCTGGTTCGCGTCCGTGGCGCTCGGCTCGTAACGCTTACCGCTTTCGCCGCCGAAGAGCGATACCCCCGAGCCGCCCCGACCTCTGCCTACCGTCTCCGCAACATGCGATCATAGAACACCGCGAAGAGCACGATTGCCAGCGCCAGCGCAACCAGCGCCAGCCCTTCGCGCAGGTTGCTGTGTATCGCAACACCCGCAAAAACCGCGAAGCCGGCGGCGCTAATACCCCACCAGATGCGGTGCACCATGGACTGACTTCGCCGTCTATCTTCCAGCCGGCACAAGGCGCAACGCCCACCACGCTCGCGTCCGACGGTGCCACGGCTGCGCCCGCCCGCCCGCGGAGGGCCGCTATGTCGCGAACATGCCGGCCGCGCACAGCGAACACATGCTGTTGTGCTGAGGTCCGGGCAACCTGCAACAGCGCACGGTTGTGCCGGCGATTCCGATCTACCGGCATTGGGTTGGGCCCGCCGCCGCCTGGACTCGGCGCGGCGGGCACGGCCGGGTGAACCGACTGACACCGTATCAACCCCCTGAAACGTTACTCTGCAACATCTGGTGCACCGTAACTGGATCGGCCACATACTGTTCGCCGCAGGTTTAGCTCTGCTCGTCCCGGTCCCGAACGGCCGGTTCGGCCGCGGCGAAACCGATGCGGCTATGCGTCCCGTCGCAAAACGGCTTCGTGGTCGAGCCACCGCAGCGACAGAGGGCGATACGGGGCTTTTCGCTTTTGAACTCGTGTCCTTCGCTATCGACGACCACCGCCGGGCCCTCGACGAAATAGGGGCCGTTGGGGCGAACAAGGATCTTAATGGGCTCGGTCACGAGACGATTCTCCGCGGATCGGTAACGCCGGCGACGCCGGCAGCCTCGGCAACAGCATAGCATTTGTCGTCTGGGCCGAGGGCCGCAAGTGGCCGGCGTCGGTCGCCGGTGACGGCTATACTCGGAAAATGAGCAAGCCTAGATCATCGACAGGCAGGTCTGCTCCTGCCCAACAAACTGGCAGCGCGGCTGGGCCGCGGCCGCGCGTGATCATCGTGGGTTCCGGCTTCGGTGGATTGGAGGCGGCCAAGCGGCTGGGGAAAGAGCCGGTTGAAGTGCTGCTGATCGACCGCCACAACTACCACCTCTTCCAACCGCTGCTTTACCAGGTCGCGACGGCGGGCCTTGAGCCGGAAGAGGTCGCCCACCCCGTACGCTCCATCCTCCGCGGACAGCGCAACGCGCACTTCCTGGTCGCTGAGGTGCAGCAGGTAGATCTGGACTCCGGGTCGGTTCGGACCGACGTGGGGACAATCTCCTACGACTACTTGATCCTGGCCGCCGGCAGCACCAATCACTTCTTCGGTGTGAAAAGCCTCGAAGCAGATACGCACGGTCTGAAAGACATCGACGAGGCGATGTCGCTGCGCAACCACATTCTGTCGCGCTTCGAGGCCGCCGTCTGGGAGCGCGACCCGTCCCGTCGCAGGTCCCTGCTCACGTTTGTGATCGTGGGCGGCGGCCCCACCGGCGTCGAGTTCGCCGGCGCACTAAGCGAGCTAGTAGGCGTCGTCTTACCGCGCGACTTCCCCGGGCTCGACTTCCACGAGGTGAACGTAATCCTGATGGAGGCAAGCGATCGTCTGCTGTCCATGCTCGGACAGCGTCTTCAGCGCTACGCCCTGAAGACGCTGAGCAGCAAGGGCGTGGAGGTCCGCCTGAATACTGCCGTCGAACGATTGGCAGGCGGCCGGCTGTACGTCAAGGACGCGGACCAGGTTGAGTCGTCCATCGAGGCGGGCACGGTGATGTGGGCAGCCGGCGTTCGCGCCGCGGAGCTCGCCATTCGCCCCGCGACGTCGCGCGGCCGCCAGGGTCGCCTCTCCGTGCTGCCCGGTCTGCAGCTCGCGGAGCACCCCGAAGTATTCGCGATCGGCGACATTGCCGCGGCGGAACAGGACGGTGCCGTATTGCCGATGCTGGCGCCGGTGGCCCAGCAGGAGGCCCGCTGGGCAGCAAAAAATATCGGGCGGTTGCTTCGTGGGGAGGTTGCATTGCCGTTTCGCTATCGCGACAAAGGGACGATGGCGACCATCGGACGCCAGGCCGCAGTAGTGCAGATCGGTCCGTTCAAATTCACCGGATTCTTCGCCTGGCTGCTCTGGCTGGGACTGCACATTGTACAGCTGATCGGATTCCGCAACCGGCTGCTGGTACTTATCAATTGGGCATGGGACTACTTTTTCTATGACCGCGGTGTACGGCTCATCCTCGGCGACACCGCCGTTCGGAGGGCGCGAGTCTCAAGCGAGCAACGCATCGAATAACACTTGGCGCCCGCGCGCTCAAGGCCGGGCAGCGCCAGTGCCAGCGGCGCTGCTGACCAGCGCTACAGCGCCATCGAGCTGTCGGTCGCGTCCCAGCGGGATGTCCTCGTCGCTGACCGCGATCCCCGAATCTGGGAGCACACCTTGACCGTCGAGCGGGCGTCTCTGCAAAGGTGTAAGCGTTTGCACGCTTGTGATGGATAGGCCACCGCCGTCTGGCAATGCATCGAGGTTGGCGGCATTGGCGATGCCCGCGCTCTTTTCACCGACGATGCTGGCACGACCGCTCTCCTGGAGAGCAGACGCGAGGATCTCGCTCGCGGAAGCGGATGAACCGTTGAGCAGAACCGCCAACGGGCGCTCCGGTAATGGCTGACCGGCTGGTACACGTGAAACGCTCTCACCGGCATGAGCCTGGTTAATGACGAGCGGCGAACCTGCGGGCAGGAGACGGCCACCTACCAGCATCATCGTATCGAGATACCCGCCGGGGTTGTTGCGGAGGTCGAGCACCCACGCCGTTACCCCTGCCTGCTCGAACGACTCCAACGCCGAATCGATAGCCTGCGGCACCGTTTGGCCGTCGGGAAGCTTGGCGTCGGCGGGCGGAAAGCCGCGCAGGCGCAGGTAGCCGACGCTGCCATCGAGGATGCGGCTATCGAACGCCGGGACGACGATCGCCGCGCGTTGCAGCTCCGCCATCAGGTATCGGGCGCCATGCCGCGCTTCGACCACCACGGTTGTTCCCGGCCGCCCTCGCAAGAGGCCCGTCAGTTTGTCAATCGTCAACCAATCGACGGAAACGCCGTCCACCGACACCAGATAATCGCCGGGCAGCAGACCCGCCGCGGCTGCCGGACCGCCCACGTAGGCCTCGACCACGTAGAACACACCGTCTTTCTGCGTAATCGCAAGGCCAATGCCCGCGTAGCCGTTGCTCGTATCTCCGCGGTGCGCCCACCGATCGGAGTCGATGTAGTACGTGTGATTTTCGTGGACTGCACCGGCGATCGCTGAAATCGATGCACGGCCGAGCGCACGCGCGTCGGCTTTACCCGTGGCGATTCGATTCAACTCGCGGTACGAGGCGTCGAAACTCCGGAACGATGCGTCCGCGTCTTCGGTCAGGCGAGGGGATGGGACGCGGGCAATGGGTACGCCGTTCTTGGTGGCGAGCGCTGCATCCGCGTTCCATGCCGATTGCAGCAGATCGCTTGTTTTCACCGGCCGGAAAAACTCGCGATTAAGGTCGTCGATCGCTGCGTGGATGGCGTACAACTCGCTATCGCCGCTGGACGGTGCCGTTGCAAGGCGTGCGCCACGTAGCGCGGTGCCGGCCGCAAGCACTATCAGCAGCACGAATGCCGCCGGTACGAAGCGCAGCCGGCGACCTAGCGCTGTCCTGTGGTCCCCGTGAACCACAAGATGCGGTGACACGGCCATGCACCCTCCTGGAGTGCCGGGCTCGGCAAATCGAAATAATTTGTGAAATCGAGTATACGCCGAATAGCGACGATCTTATGCTTGGTGTTCCTCGCGGCGTGCGCACCATTCGAGCAACGCGTCGTAGATCGGCCATTGCAGCCGTTGTCGCTCGACGTCGCTTTCCACCGAGAGTGTGAACGCGTCGGCGATCGCCTTGAAGCCGCGACCCTCCGGCACGGAATCGAGTTCCTCGGCGATGTCCGCGGCGTGGACGATGCGGGCCAGGTAGTCGAGGCCGGGCGCTATCAGACTGTGCTCTTCGATCATGACTTCAAACGTGCATTTTCCGTCGCGGTGCGTGTACCGGGCGCCGGGCGCGTCGAAGGAGATCGCGTCCTCACGTCCCGCGACTTCGAGCACTTTCTCGGCAGGCAGGAATCCGAACTCCGCCTCGTCGTCGATAAAGCGGGTAATCAACCAGGGGCATGCCACGCGATCCACTTTGACGTTCTCTCTGGTTACCCACTTCATGGCTAACCTCCATTACCTGCGATGCCCTGGTTTCTCTGGCCGCTACCAATGGCCGGACACGACCCGTGCGGCGGTGCGCCGCCCGTAATTCGCCTAAACGTGTAACGTGTATTGTCATAGATGATTAAGTACGCATAACCCGCGGGTAGGTGCACCCAAGTGACAGCCCCCGAGATCCGCTCCGATCATACGCTTGGCTGGCTGCCGTTGCCTCGATTCGTCCACGATCTCACCATCGCCCAGCGGGTTCGTATCGGTTTCGGCGTTGGGGCGGCCGTCGTCCTCATCATCAGTCTGGCGGCGAGCGTCCTCATTCGCCGGGTAACCGATACGCTCGGCGGTGTCGTCGAGCAGGTCCGCGCCGAACAAGTGACCGTTATGAACATGAAGGACGCCGTCAGCTCGGAAAACGGCGCCGTGGAAGGCTACTTAATTACACGTGACCCGTCGTTCCTGAACGGCCTGAACGATGGCCACACTGCCTTCACTCAGGCAGCAGAACAGCTAAACGGCCCGCACGTCGATAGCCAAAATCGGGCTGCCGGAGCTGAAATCCTAGACCTCGAAGCCGAATTCCAACGGCTGGCGCGGCAAGAGGTCGACCTCAGCCAAGAAGGCCTACCCGATGCGGCGGCATTTCATTGGCAGATAGAGGGCCGGCAGGCCGAACAGGCGCTCCGCGGCCGGCTCGACCAGATTGTGGCTCGCAGCCTGCAACATTTGAACCTCGAGCTCGCCAACGCCCGGCTGCGAGAAGAGCAAACGCGGTACATCTTTGCCCCGATCGTTGCCCTCACGGCGATATTTTCGTTTTTGACCGCGCTACTCGCCAGTCGCAGCATTACGCGCCGCTTTGCGCGACTGGAAAACACGGTCGAGCGGATCGAACGCGGCGACTTCCGAGTGGAGATCCAGGAAACGAAACGCGACGAGCTGGGTAAGCTCGGTAGCTCGATCGGCGATATGGCGCGGGCGCTGGAGACGGAAACGCGGCAACGGGAGCAGCTCCTGGAAGAGCGGGAGCGGGCGAACGAGCGGATCACCGTTCTGTACGACGTCGCACGTACCGTCAATCAAACGCTCGACACATCCGAAGTGCTGCACCTTGCGCTTGCCAAACTCCTCGCCCACACGAATATGCAAGCTGGCATAGCGCTCTTGCGCGACTACGCGACCGAGCGTTTCCGGGTGGCGATGGTCGATGGCATGAGCGAAGAGGCGGCGGCCGAGCTCGCCGGCCGATTCGAAGACGAAGACGCGCAGCAATTCGCCGCTACGCTGATGGCCCGCGAAGGGATCACGAAACTGAACCTGCTGCGCCTGCCGATCGACGCCGGGCCGTTTCGCGCTGCCGTTGCCGTGCCCCTAAAAGCGCGCGGAAGCGACTGCGGCGTCCTTATTCTGGCGACGCAGGACGAGCTCATTGAAACCGATGAAGCCCGCTTGATCGAGGGGCTTGCCAAGCAGATCGGCACCGCGCTCGAACATGCTCGACTCTACTCGCAGAGCCGGCAGCTAGCTGCCGCCGAAGAGCGCAACCGGCTGGCGCGGGAGCTCCACGATTCGGTGACACAATCGTTGTTCAGCATGTCGATGATGTCGCAGGCGCTTCCCAGCCTCATCAAACGTAACCACGAGCGCGCGGCTGAACATGCCATGCGGTTGAGTGAGCTTGCCCGCGGCGCTCTGGCCGAGATGCGGATGCTCATACTGGAGCTGCGCCCGGCCGCCCTCCAGGAGATGGGACTCGTGCTGGCGCTCGAACGGCACGTCGCCGGCTTCGCCAGCCGCGAAGGTCTCGAGGCCTCGTTCCGCGTCGATGGCCTGCAACGTAAGCTGCCGCACGAGCAGGGAGAGGCGCTATTCCGAATCACGCAAGAGGCGCTGAACAACATCACCCGCCACGCCCGCGCACAAAACATCGCGGTTGCACTCGAGTTCCAGCCCACTGATGTCCGGCTAACGGTCGAAGACGACGGCGTGGGGATGACCGGTGAACAGGTCTCCGGCGGATTCGGCCTGATCAGCATGCGCGAACGGGCAGAGCAGCTTGGCGGGTCGTTCGAGATTGAGCCACGTCCCGGCCATGGGCTGCGTGTAATCGCGGCTATTCCCGCGCCCGCACCGACGACCTCGATCACCCGCTAGCCACGGGACAGGCCGGCGTGGCCGTCGTGGAACGCCGCGGGTTGATTCATTGTTTGCAGACTTGCGCCAAAATGCGCCCACGCGGGCGATACCCGCGGGCCAGCGGGTCGGTAGAATAGTTTACGCATGGCGCTCCGGTGAACTCGCGGACACAACGAATTCGGCGATGGGGTGGGGCGGTGAGGAAGCTTCTCATACGGATCGGGCGCAGCCTAACAGCGGCGGGACAGCCACCGCGTACGCGCGCCCTTCGTCTTGGGGCGGAAGCCTGTCTTATCGCCGCCGTCGTCCTGCTCTCCACCGCGCTGGTGCTCGCGCTCAACCAGCAGCCAACGAAATCGGCGTTGAAGGAAGGCGTTGTCTACAACGTGCCGCTGACCGCCACGGCAAGCCCGCTCGCGTCGGCAACTCCTTCCTCCGATGCGCGAACCGCGACGGCGCTGCCTCCAACGGAGTCGCTGACGCCGCGGCCGACAGAAGTGCCGACGCCAGAGCCGACCCCGGAGCCCAGTGGTGCGCCGGTCACCCGCCTGATGATTCCCGCGATCAAAGTGAATGCGCCGGTCAGCTTCAAAGGCGTCGACGCGCACGGGGTAATGGAAGACCCGAATAGCTGGAACGACGTCGCCTATTACACCTTCACGGGCAAGCCGGGCTTCGGCACCGGCAATAACGCCGTTTTCGCCGGCCACGTGGACTACATCCGGCATGGCGCTGCCGTGTTCTGGGATCTAGATAAGCTGAAGCCCGGCGACCAGATCAATGTGACACTGCAGGACGGGACGGGCTATTCGTATCGAGTCACGCAGATGGTGGTTTACAATGCCGACGACGCACCTGTAGACGCGATCCTCGGCGACACCCCAAATGAGTCCGTGACGCTGATCACGTGTAACGGCGTTTTCTCAGCCGGCCATTACAACAATCGCCTGGTCGTGCGCGCCGAGCGAGTGGACACGGCATAACCGCAGTCTTGATAAGAACGACTCGGGAGGCCACAGAGTGAACGTTGGCGGAACCGTGGCCGTGATCACCGGCGCAGCCTCGGGCATCGGTCGCGCGATGGCGGTCGCACTGGCAAAAGAGGGAGCGCGCGCCGTCGTCATCGGCGACCTCGATGAAGCGGGCGCACAGGAAACGATCAGACTCGTCAAGGAAGCCGGTTCGAGATCGGCGTTCATACGCACCGACGTGACCGAACGTGACCAGTTCGAAAATCTGCTGGAGGAAGCACAAACGCAGTTCAGCCGGCTGGACATCCTTTGCAACAACGCCGGAATTGGCGAGATATCGACCGGACTGTTCGACGAGGACGCCGACCCCGAGGCGTTTAACCGTATCGTCCAGATTAATCTCGCGGCAGTCATCCGTGGCACGCGGCTCGGCGTCGTCAAGATGCGCAGCCTCGGTCGGGGCGGTGTGATCGTCAATACCGCATCGATGGGCGGCCTACGACCCATGCCCACGGCACCGGTGTATGCGGCGACGAAAGCCGGTGTGGTAAATTTCTGCCGTTCTCTCGCCTACCTGCGCGAGGAGGAGAACATTCGCGTCAACGCGATCTGTCCCAGCTTCGTCGATACACCGCTGGTTTGGCGCGAAGGACCCGAGCGGGTTGCGATGATAACGGCACAGATGGGGCTGCTCTTGGCGGACCTGGTAGCCCAGGGGCTCGTAGACCTGGTGCACGATGAAAGCCGGGCCGGCGCCGTGATGCGAATCACCAGCCAGCGCGGGATCGATTATGCGCGTGATATCTCGCCTTGAGAACTCTCACCCCCTCTCCTTCCAGTTGGTCGAGCCTGCGCGGGCGGCGCGGGCTTACGGATTTCGACCGGAAAATCAGGTGACCTTTTCATGTACCGCCCAATCCTCTTCGCTGTCTTCCTCGCTGCAACCCTGGTCACCGCAACCGTCCCGAAGGACATCCGCGCTACTCCACTCGTGGCCGTTACGTACCCGCCCGGCTGGAACCTCGTCGGTGTGCCGGCGGGCACGACGCTGGTCGGCGCTTCCGGCAGCCTGTATACGCTGCAGTTCAAGGACGGGGGTTACGAGAGCTTACCAGTCAACACCGCGCTGACGGGCGGACTCGGATACTGGGCCTATTTCCCCGACGGCGGCGGCGTGCAGCTCGCCGGTTTCAGCCCATGCGTCATCGCAGTGCCGATCGGAGCCGGAGAATGGGTGATGGTTGGTAACCCGTCGCCGACCAGCGCCGCCACGGTGCGCAGCGCGGACCGCGTCTATTCCTATGGCCCCGCATCCGGCTATACGGCGGTGACGTCCGGAATCACCATCGCCCCCGGCATGGGGGCGTGGGCCTTCGCGTCCGTCAACACCACCGTCGCCGTCGTCGTGGACGGCTGTCCCGGCGCTGGCTCTGTTCCGCCGTCCCCGCCGGTGAAGCCCTGATGGCAGTCGGCAGTCGGCTCTAACTACGCCACCGGGTAGACGAGCTCGCCGCCGACTGGGCCCTGATTCGAGGGCTGGCGACGCGTCTTCACACTCTTCGACTTCCAGAAGATCTCGGCGACCTGCTGGCACGCGCCGAGCAACTGCTGCGCGTTGTCCACGCTCGTCCCCTGTCGCACCGTCGCGCACAGTTTTGTGGCCTTCCAGAATACGTCGTGCAGGTCCGGCTGTTGCTGCACGTGCTCGGGCTTGAAGTAGTCGGTCCACAGCGTGTCGAGCTCCGATTCGCAGATCTCGGCGTGCTGTTCTTTCACTTCGGTGTAGCGCGACATCTGCATCGCGTAGGTATCGATCGCTTCCTTGCCCGAGCCGCCTTCGGGCGCGGGCAGAGCCTGGATGAGCTGGCACATCCGAACCGTCGTCAGTGCCGCGATCTGCGCGGCGTGCGGGTCGTAAATGCCGCATGGGATATCGCAGTGAGCGTGCGCCACGCGTGGCGCGTGTACCCTATCAACCAGGCCGAGGACGTTTTCCAGGATGGACATGTTTCGCTCCTTCATTCCGGATTTCCGGCTCGCTTGTCCGGTTCTAACTCCGCCGTTGGGCGGGAGTAGCCTCTATGGAAGGATGCCGCGGTGAGCGCTTGTAGCGGCGCGGCGCGGCTCGCGGGGCTGCTGCGTATTGCTTTATCCCTGATCAGCAGCACGAGGATCCGGGTTACCGGCCGCAGCATGGAGCCATCCCTGGTGGAAGGCGACCGCCTTTTAATCAGGAGGCTCTGGCGCCGGCTCGGTCGGATTCAGCGCGGCCACGTCGTTTTCTTGCGTAGCCGCGGCGGCGACGATCCCGAGTATATCAAACGGATCGTCGGCCTGCCATACGAGCGCATTCGGATCGCCGCGGGTCGCGTGTATGTCGGCGGGCACCGCGTCGACGAGCCCTATCTCGCCGCTGGCAGCGCATCGGGGCAATCGATTATGGAACGGATCCTCGCCCACGAGCCCGAGCAAGAGTGGCGGCTTGGCCACGACGAATACCTTGTGCTGGGCGACAACCGGCCCCGCAGTACCGATAGCCGGAGCTATGGCCCGGTCAGGCGAAACGACATTATCGGCGTCGCCTGGTATCGCTATGCCCCGGGCGGACGACGGGCAAACTTGGTTACCTGCCCACCTCCATCGGTTCAAGATGAAGGTGGGCCACTGTCACCTGCCGGCCCTTAGCGCCTCGCTCCCGCGACCGCGACGCCGGCGCCGGCAACGTCGGCCTCGTTGAGGATGAGCACGGTGCGGGCTACCTCGCCGGCCTTCATGGCACGGAAGGCTTCGTTGACGTCTTCGAGCTTACCGCGACGTGTAATCATCTCGTCCAGCTTCAGCCGCCCCTGCCGGTAAAAGTCGATGTACCGCGGCATATCTACGCGGAAGCGGTTCGAGCCCATGCTGCTCCCCTGGATCTTCTTCTCGCGCAGGAACATGCGGCCGTCGAGCTCTACTTTCTGTCCGACCGGGATCATGCCGATGATCGTCGCCGTGCCACCCGCGCGGATGCAGTCGAAGCACTGCTCGGCCGCCTTCTTCAGCCCGATCGCCTCAAACGAATAATCAACGCCGCCGCCCGTCATGTCGCGAATCGCCTGCACGGGGTCATGAGAAGATGCGTCGACGACGTGGGTGGCGCCCAGCTCTTTTGCCGTCGCAAGCTTGTTTTCGAACACGTCGACGGCGATGATCATCCGCGCGCCGGCGATACGGGCCCCCTGGATGGCCGCCAGACCGACGCCGCCGGTGCCGAATACGGCGACGGTCGACCCCGGCTCGATCCGAGCCGTGTTCAGAACCGCGCCAACCCCGGTCGTCACGCCGCAGCCGATCAAGGCAGCGCGGTCGAGCGGCATGTCGTCCGGAATCTTCACGATCGCGTTCTCATAAACCAGCATCTTTTCGGCATAGGTGGAGAGGTTGGCAAACTGCGCCACCGGGTTGCCGTTCATCGTGTACTTGGGCGGGTCGTTCGGGCCTCGGCGGACTTCAGGACCGGTGCAAAGGTACGGATGTCCGGTCATGCATTGCTCACAATGGCCGCAAAACACCGACAAACAGGCGATGACGTGGTCGCCGGGCTTGACATAGGTGACCCTGTCGCCAACCTCTTCGACGATGCCGGCACCCTCGTGACCGAGGATCGACGGTGGTTGCATCGGGTAGAGTCCGTCGACGAAATGGAGGTCACTGTGGCAGACGCCGCTGGCGGCGACCCGTACGATCACCTCGTGCGACATTGGCCTGTCGATCTCGATCTCCTCGACGGTTAGCGGCTGGTTGGCTCCATGGAATACAGCGGCCTTCATCTCTCTCTCCTGTCCCCTGCTATCAGCCGGCCAGAGTGACCGGCTTGTGCTCAGCCTTCGCCACGAAGGTTATGTTACCTGCCCAGGAATGAAGCGACCACGGCGGCCAGCTTTTCGGGCTGCTCGATTTCGGGAATATGACCAGCCCCCTCGATCATCGCCACTGTAGCCCGTGGTATGGCGGACTGGAAGTCCCGCGCATACTGGGGCGGAACAATGCGGTCGCTCTCTCCCCAAATCAAAAGCGTCGGGGCGGAGATGCGGTGCAGCCGTTTGCTCAGCCCCCGATTGGGGATCGGCCACAGGTATTTTGCCGCGGTCGAAAGCGACTTGGCACGTTCCAACATGAAGTTGATGTAGGCCTCGTTGTCCTCTGGTGCCCGCGCTGCTGCCGCCGCGAACGGCGAGGACGGGTCATGGTACGTCGCCGCCGCCAGCTCTTTCGGCGTCATCGAGAAGAAATCGGCGACCGGATACTCGGGGTTCCACAGGCCGAACGGCGCCATCAGCACGAGCTTGCTGAACCGTTCGGGCTGCATCGCCGCCAGCTCGGCCGCAAACATCGCTCCGAGCGAGTGACCCACCACCGGAAGGTCGCGTAACCCCATCGTGTCAAGAAAGTCGAGGTAATAGTAGATCAGATCGTGGAGGTCGAGCAGGTTCTCGCTGCCCGAGGAGCCGCCGAAGCCCGGGTGCTTCGGGGCGATAACGTGATATTGCTCCGCCAGGCGGTTCAGAAAAAGCTCCGAAGACTCCACTCCCGCGACACCATGGAGGTACAGCAACGGATTGCCGTTCCCCTGCTCCCAGACCTCGGTTTGAAAAATGCCGCCGTGGATGGGGACCGATTTAGCCTGCACTAACGCTCCAACTCTGGCCGCGTTAAGCAACCAGCGCCTGTTCTAACGTGATTTTCGGGCCATCAATCTGTCATGACCGTGATGTGACGGTGCTCCTGGCGTGCCCGTTCACCTTGCTGTTGGTCGAGCGGCTCTGGATCGGGGCCGGCTGTCGCGGGCTCTTAATCGGATGGATCCACCATTTGTCTTCCCACTCGCCCTCCCAGATGTGGCGCAGGTTTGGCACGACCTTTTCCGCGGTCATGCGGATGTTCTCCATTGCCAGGTCGTGTGGCACCGAACCGATCTGATTGAGGATCATGAGGTGTCCGACGTGCAGGCTCTTGATAACCTGCTCGAGCTGTTCGGTCACCTGTTTGGGCGTGCCCGCAACGATATTGCCGGCGTTACACAGGTCCTTGAAGCTGAGGCGGGGCGGGCGCTCGCCGAAGCGGGTGGTCTGGCCCAATAATCCGGCCTTGATCGTCTCGATCGTGCGGTATCCGGGCGCGTCTCCGAATCCCGGGAAGACATGGAGCATCTTGTTGTAGAAGTACTCGCCGTGCGGACCGAACTTATCCTCGACTTCGCTTTCCGTCTCGCCGACGCACACGAGCTGCAAAAACCCGCCCTGGTACGGGTTTTTTCCCATGTTCATCTGCTCGGCCGTCTTCCAGAAGCCGTCCATCACGGCCTGGCCGCGTTTGTAGCCCGAATACGAGAGGTAGGCGTAGAGGTAGTCGCGTTCCAGCGACCAGGCCCAAGTTTCGATCGATCCACCACCGGGGATCCAGACCGGCGGGTGCGGCTTCTGCATTGGCCGCGGCCATAGGTTCACGTAGCGTAGCTGCGTGAATTTGCCGTCGAAGCTGAAGACGTCCGGGTTGGTCCACGCTTTAACGATCAACTCTTCGGCCTCGTAGTAGCGCTCTCTCAGCGTGGCCGGATTGATGCCGTAGCAGAAATTGGTGTCCATGCTCGTTCCGACCGGAAAGCCTGCCACCAGCCGCCCGCCGCTGATGCAGTCGAGCATCGCTAGCTCTTCTGCCACGCGGATCGGCGGATTATAGAGCGCGATCGAGTTACCAAGCACGATGATCGCCACGTCTTGGGTACGGCGGGCGAGGCTGGCCGCCATGAGATTGGGCGACGGCATGAAGCCGTACGCGTTCTGGTGATGCTCGTTTACACAGATACCGTCAAAGCCAACGGCCGCCGCCAGCTCGAGCTCGTCGAGCGTGTCGTTGTACATCTGGTGGACCTTCAGAGGGTCCATGAGCGAGCTCGGCGGATCGACCCACACGCTGCGGTACTTCTCGTCGAAGTCCTCCGGCAAGTCCCGGTACGGCATCAAATGGAACATCTCGATTTTCAAGGCAGCGCTCCCTCTCCGCGGACGGTGGCTGGTCGCTCCTGCTCGTCCGCGATACCGACCCAAGCAGTACTGATGGCCTGATGTTGCATCCGCGGGCAACTCCAGTCAACGCGCGGCTACGTTTTGGTGGTGCCGGCTTGCCGCTGCGCTGCCACGTGACTACGCTTGATATATGGCTCAAGAATACTCATTCGACGTCGTTTCATCGTTCGACCATCAGGAGCTCGCCAACGCGGTCGATCAGACCAAACGGGAGATCGGAACGCGCTTCGACTTCAAAGGCGTGACGGCCGAAGTCGAGCTTCACCCGAAGGAGATCACGCTGGTCGCGGAATCTGAATACAAACTGACGGCGATCCGCGAAATCCTGACGGCCAAGGCGATCAAGCGCAGCCTCTCTCCAAAGATCTTCGACAACGGCGAGCCAGAGCCGGCGCCGCGCGGAAACGTCCGCCAGACTATCAAGCTGCGTGAAGGGATCGCCGACGACCTGGCGCGCGACCTTCAGAAGCGAATCAAGGCTGTAAACACGAAGGTGCAGGCGCGGATCCAGGGCGACACATTGCGGGTGACGAGCCGCGACAAGGACTTGTTGCAAAGCGTGATCAAAGAGCTACGCGCCCTCGACATCCCGCCGCCGCTTCAGTTTATCAACTACCGCTGAACCTAGAACGCCTGATCCGGCTCGGACGCGTGAAACTCAATGTGAATCTAGCGTCACCTGCTTGGCGCCGTCGCCGTTGCCCAGCGACTCGATCAGGATACTGATCACCCCTTCCTGGGGCCGGCCGAGCTGGGCGAAAGCGGCGCGACTGAGGTCGAGCGCGTGCGTGAAGTCACCGTGGTCCTGCACGGTGACGATCACGGGGTGATTGAAGTACCGTTCCCGCTCAGCGGGCGACAGGGTTGCGTCGTACGGTCCGCCGGCGGCGCGCTGCAGCCGCAGGCGGGTACCGAGCGGCCACTGGTTGGAGGCGGCGATCGACGGGTCGTTGAGGTCGAAGGGCCGTCCGCTCGCCATCAAGCGGCCCTGAAAGTCGTCTGCGTAATACGTTGCCGTTCCTGCGATGAGTGTCGTCTGCTGGAATGAGGAGAGCAGAGACCCTGACACGACCGCGTCCCGCGGTGAAGCCTGCGCGGAATGACGCGAGATCACAGCTACCCAGGCGACGCCGGTAGCCATAATCGCGAGCATGAGGAACCCGGCACCACGCATCGGCGCAATGATCGGGTCCTGCTCGGCGAGCTGAGCGGCCATCGGGGTCTACCTTGTTGCAACCGGTGCCTGGAATGTATACCTCCGGCGGCTATTGATGCGGCCGGGGTAAACGCGGAACTGCTCAGGCCAATATAGCGAACTGGTCAGATATTCACAGGCGCGTGACCGGTTGATTATTGATTGATGAGGGGCGCGGGTCTGAACTAACGGATCCGTGCGGCGCGTTCAGCAGCTTTCCTTGCGGCGCGGGCGCGCTTGCGTGCGGCCTTCTGCTTTACCAGGCGCTCGGCCTCGTGGTTGGAAATGAAGTGCCGGCGGCGCTTCACCTCGCGGAGGATTCCGTCGCGCTGCACGGTCTTCGTGAAGCGGGCGACGAACTGCTCGCCGGTCTCCCCGTCCCTGGGTGTGACAAGTAGCATGTGTTGGGTTTACGCTCCTTCGTTATCAAGCGGCATACCGGCTAATGGTAGATGGCCGCACCAGATGTTGCAAGGACGTACTCGCCGCCCCGAATCCGTCTCCCCTTGTATCGACCTGCGCGATTACGTACGATCCCCGCGAACCAGGAACGTCGCTGCTGGCGCGGGCAAGCCGGTGAGAATCCGGCGCAGTCGCGCTACTGTCACCGGGAGATCTCTCCCGGGAGCCAGAAAACCCGTCGGCAGCGCCAACTCATCGAGCTTCGCGGATGAGCGAGAGTTGCAGCGGAACGCGCCTATCCCACGGGGCGAACCGCAACCGATCGTCGCTCGCTCCCGCGCTGTATGGATAGCGAGCGAACGCAATAACACGCAATCTCATCTATCGCGAAGACGGAAAGCTCGTCAACGTCGCCCGCAAACAGGGGCAACTCTTCGTCTGCTCCACGGGTTGCTGCTGCGGCCGCACCGACGACGGTTACGCCCCGGTGCCGACAGACCTGTACCACGAACAGTGGGAGCGGCGACGGCTGCGCAACAAGGTACACCTCACCCAGAGTGGCTGCCTCGGTCCGTGCCCGCTTGCCAACGTTGCTCTGCTGCTGTTTGACGGCCACCATATCTGGTTTCACTCGGTCAACACCGAGGAGCGCATCGTCGCGCTGTACGACTACATCGACACGATGCTGGCGGCAAACGCGTACCTGCCGCCGCCGCAGGCGCTGGCCGAGTACCACTTCACCTCCTTTACGTGGGACGGCCATGACGCTCTCGGTCAACCGGCCGCGCCGCCCAGGGAGCCACGACCGGAGGTCGAGCGCGAAGGCTTCCTCGTGCTCAGCCAGGCCGACACCGACCTCCTGGCCCTGGAAAGCGTCCGCTCGTCGTTGCCACACGACTTCCCGGCCCTGCGTGCGTACAACCTGTCGCACCTCAAAAGCGATGCGGACGTAGACGCCTTCCTCGATGCCAAGCTGCCGCGTGCCGAGATCGTCGTGCTCCGGCTAATCGGGGGCCGCGCCAGCTTCGACCATGGGCTGGGACGGATCGTGTCCGAAGCCGAGCGCGATGGATTCTGGGTGATCTGCCTGCCGGGCACGGACGTTCTGGACCCCGAGCTCACCGCACTATCGAACGCTGGTGTTCCGGTGGCCCATGAGCTGGCCGCATACTTCCAGAGCGGCGGCGTGCGTAATTACGAACATGGCCTGCGGTTTCTCGCCGACCACTTGCTCACCACCGGCTTCGGCTACGACCGACCGCAGGACCAGCCACGGCACGGCGTCTATCATCCAGATGTGCCCGAAGGAACCCTGCAGGCGTGGCGTGACCACCGTGATTCCGAGCGGCCGAGCGTCGGTTTGCTCTTCTACCGCTCGCACCTGCTCTCCGGTAACACCGCCTTCGTGGATGCAATCGTGCGTCGCGGCGAGGCCGCGGGACTGAACGTGCTGCCCGTCTACGCGTATTCGCTGAAGGAGGACGGCTCGGACGGCATGCCGGAGCCGCTGGCCTACTTTCGTGACGAAGACGGCCGCACGGCGGTCGACGCCCTGCTTTGCACGATGTCGTTTGCCATGGGCGCCGTCGATCCGGAAAGCGCCGAGCTGTCCGGCTGGGCGGTGGCCGCGTTGGAGCGGCTCGACGTGCCGGTCTTGCAGGCAATAACCGCCTCCAGTTCACGCGAGCAGTGGGAGGCGTCGCTGCGCGGGCTGAGCCCGATCGACACGGCGATGAACGTCGCCATCCCGGAGTTCGATGGGCGGATCATCTCCGTGCCCGTCTCATTCAAGGAGTCGGCCGGAGCCGGAGAATCAAACGACGGCGCCGTGCATTACGAGCCGGACGAAGAGCGCATTGACCGGGTGGTCGAGTTACTATTGCGGCTGATCGCGTTGCGGCGCAAGCCGAACAGTGAAAAGCGCATCGCCTTCGTGCTCACCAACCAGGCCGCTCGGGCAAGCCGCATCGGCAACGCGGTCGGCCTCGACGCTCCCGCGTCGCTGCTGCGCCTCTTCGACGCGATGACCGATGCCGGCTATAGGATCGAAGGCGCGCCCGGGACAGGCGACGAGCTCATCCACGCGCTGATCGACCGCTGTTCATATGACGTCGAGATCCTCACGGACGGGCAGCTCGGCAACGCAGCGGCAAGTGTACCGGAGCAGACGTACGACGGCTGGTTCGCGGGACTTTCCAGCAAGAGTCGCGGGGAGATGACCGGGCAATGGGGACCGCCGCCCGGAGAGGCGTACGTGCACGATGGCGCCATTGCGCTGGCGGGACTACGCTTCGGCAACGCATTCGTGGCGCTGCAGCCGCCGCGCGGCTACGGCATGGACCCGAACGCCATCTACCACCTGCCCGACCTGCCCCCGCCGCACAACTATCACGCGCTCTACCGCTGGCTCAGGGAGCCCGCACCCGCGGGGTTTGGCGCCGACGCAATCGTCCACGTGGGCAAGCACGGCACGCTCGAATGGCTGCCGGGTAAAGCGGTCGGGCAGGGTCCAACCTGCTTTCCCGGCCAGTTCTTGTCCGGCCTGCCGCTTGTCTACCCGTTCATCATCAACGACCCCGGCGAGGGCGCACAGGCCAAGCGCCGCACCCACGCGGTGATAGTCGATCACATGACGCCGCCGATGACGAGCGCGGGCGCCTACGGCGACCTCGCCGAGCTGGCGCAACTAATCGACGAGTACTACCAGGTGGAGTTGCTGGACCCGTCCAAGACGCCGCTGCTGCAGCGGCAGATCTGGGACGTGCTGCAGCGGGCTAACCTCGGCTCCGACCTCGAAGTACTGCTCAACCGCAACAGTGCCGGACACACGCACGCTTGGGACCCGGCCCTCACCGAGGACGGCACGCCGGTCAGCATGACGGAGATGCGCGGCAAAGATTTCGCCCACCTGATGCAAGAGATCGACGGTTACCTGTGTGAGCTTGCGGGAGCACAGATCCGCGACGGCCTGCACATCCTCGGCCAAGTGCCGAAAGGCGAGACGCTGGTGGAACTGCTCTTCCACCTCGTTCGGATCCCCAACCTCGGCGTGCCGGCCCTTCCGGACGCAGTTGCAATCGCGTGCGGGCTCGACGTGGGCAGGCTGCGCGAGGAGCCGGGCGCGCGTCTCGATTCGCCCGTGCCTTCGCTCCTCGCCGCTCGTACGGAGAAGCCACTGGTGACTGCCGGCGACCTTGCGGAAACGGTCGACCACCTGAGCAGAGAGTTGATTCGGTCGGTTACGGACACCGGGTCCGTGTCTGTCGCGCCGGAGGCCGCGGTGGTGCGCCTTTTGGCTGATGCGTCCGGGGATACGTCGGGCGTGGTCGACACCCTGCGCTATATCTGCGCCGAGCTGATACCAAAGCTGGGGCACATTCCCGATGAGATAAGCGGTGTGCTCGCGGCGTTGGACGGGCGCTACATTCCGGCGGGCCCAAGCGGGGCGCCGACGCGGGGCATGGCGCACGTGCTGCCCACCGGGCGTAACTTCTACGGTGTCGATCCGCGGGCCATACCCAGCGTGGCTGCGTGGGAGATCGGCCGCGCACTGGCCGGCGAGCTACTGGCAAAGCATCTACGCGAGGAGGGCGCCTATCCGGAGTCGGTCGGCATCTCCATCTGGGGCACCAGTGCGATGCGCACGCACGGCGACGACATCGCCGAGGTGTTCGCGCTCCTGGGTGTGCGGCCGCGCTGGCAGATGGAGAACCGCCGCCTGCTCGGCGTGGAGCCGATCGCGCTGGCGGAGCTTGGCCGGCCGCGTATCGACGTCGTCTGCCGCATTTCCGGCTTCTTCCGCGACGCATTTCCACACCTGATCGCCGCGATCGATCAGGCTGTCCGCCTCGTGGCGGGACTGGACGAACCGCTCGACCAGAACTTCGTTCGGCGTCGGGCCGAGGCCGAGCGCGAACGCCTGATCGCGAAAGGGATCGGTGCCAATGAGGCGGAGAGGCGATCGGTGTATCGGGTGTTCGGCTGCAAGCCCGGCACATACGGGGCCGGCATCCTGCCGCTGATTGATGAACGCAATTGGCAGGGGTTAAATGACTTCGCCGAGGCATACGTGAACTGGGGCGGCTACGCTTACAGCGAAGCCGAGTTTGGCGTCGACGCCCGTGATGACTTTCGCCAGGCGCTTAGCAGCGTCGCCATCGCGGTCAAGAACCAGGACAACCGCGAGCACGATATTTTCGATTCGGACGACTATCTGCAGTATCACGGCGGCATGATCGCCACCATTCAGGCGTTGACCGGACGGGCGCCGCGCAAGTACTTCGGCGACAGTTCAGACCCCAGGCGGGCGCGCGTGCGAGACCTGAAGGAAGAGGCGCTGCGGGTATTCCGCTCACGGGTCGTGAACCCGAAATGGTTGGAATCGATCCGGCGACACGGATATAAGGGCGGGCTCGAGCTCGCTTCGACCGTTGATTACCTTTTCGGCTACGACGCCACCGCCGGCGTGGTGGACGACTGGATGTACGCGCAGCTCACTGATTCGTACGTGCTCGACGAGCAGCAGCGCGACTTCCTTCAGAAGAGCAATCCATGGGCGCTGCGCGACATCGCTTCACGCCTGCTGGAGGCGGCCGACCGAGGGCTCTGGTCCTCGCCCGACCCCGAGAAGCTCGACGCGCTGCGCGGGGCGTACCTGGAGACGGATGCCGAGCTCGAGGGGGCCGAGGTTTGACCGCGATGACCGGGCGGCCCGTCTACCCGTTCACCGCGATCGTCGGGCAACCGCAGATGCGGCTCGCGTTGCTGCTGCACGCGGTCAACCCGGCACTCGGCGGTGTACTGGTGCGTGGGCGGAAAGGCACCGCAAAGTCGACGGCCGTCCGGGCACTGGCCGGTCTGCTGCCTGACCTGGATACCGTTGAGGGCTGCCCCTTCGGCTGCGACCCGACGGACGCGATCGCAGCCTGCGACGACTGCGCGCCGCGGATTGCTGCCGGTGAGGCGCTGCCGGGGATCTACCGGCGCGTGCCGGTGGTTGAACTGCCGATCGGCGCCACCGAGGATCGAGTCGCCGGCAGTTTGAACCTGGAGGTTGCGATCCAGAGCGGCGAACGCCGCTTTGAGCCAGGGCTGCTGGCGCGCGCCAATCGCGGCATCCTCTACATGGACGAGGTGAATCTGCTTGGCGACCACCTGGTGGATCTGCTGCTCGACGCCGCCGCGATGGGGCGCAACTACGTCGAACGCGAGGGTATGTCGGTTAGCCACCCTGCCCGCGTGATGCTGATCGGGACGATGAACCCCGAAGAGGGCGAGCTGCGGCCGCAACTGCTCGACCGGTTTGCCCTTGCAGTCGACGTCGATGGCCTGCACGACCCGGCTGAGCGGGCCGCTGCGGTACGCAACCGGATCGCGTACGAGGCCGATCCCGCTTCATTCGCCCGCTCTCACTTGAAGGCGGAAGCGGATGAACGCGATCGGCTGGCGCGCGCGCGCGACCTCCTGCCCAAGGTGTCCCTTTCCGACGGTCTGCTCGGCCTCATCACGCACATCTGCACCGCTTTCGAGGTGGACGGCCTGCGGGCAGACCTGGCTATGTACCGCGTCGCCGTCTCGCTCGCCGCATATCGAGGTCGCGAGCTGGTAAGCGAGGAAGATGTGCGCGAGGTCGCGCCGCTGGTACTCGCTCATCGGCGCAGGCGGCAGCCGTTCGAGCAGCCCGGCATGGATCCGCAACAGTTAGACGGCGCGATCGCCGGTTACCAGTCGACTCAGGACGGCAACGATCAGCCCGCAGGGAATGATGGCCCCCCAGAAGGAGACAATGCCGGAGCAGCCGAGCCAGCGCCCGGACATGGGCGATCCACGGCACGAGCGTCGCAACCGGCGGGGCAACGAGAAAACCCGAATCCGGCTCACAGTGCCCAGCCGTCCCGGCTATCGGCGCCTGCCGGTGAGCACTGGACAGCACCGGGGAAGCTGCCGCCGTCGTTCCTGTTGCCGGCCGCGCCCGACCGCGCACGCTCGGAGAGTACCGGTCGCCGGCTCTCCGTCCCGTTAGGACGCCGCGGAGGAACCGCGCACACCTTGGCGCCGAAGGGCCCCGTACGCGAGCTCGCGGTTGCGGCGACGCTTGCAGCCGCCGCGCCGTACCAGCAGGTCCGCAGATCGCGAGACGACAACCTTCCGGCCATCGCACTGCACCGCGATGACTTACGGGAACGGGTGCGACGCGGACGGACCGGCAGCCTCATGCTCTTCGTGCTGGACGCCAGCGGGTCGATGGGCGCCCGCGAGCGGATGGCGTCTACTAAGGCCGCTGTTCTCGGTTTGCTGTTAGACGCCTACCGCAAACGCGATCAGGTGGGCATGGTTGTCTTCAAGGGCCAGCAGGCCGAGTTGGTCCTACCGCCCACGAACAGCGTCGAACTGGCGGAGCGGCGGCTGACTTCTTTGAGCACCGGAGGCCGGACGCCGCTGGCCGCCGGCCTGGAGACTGCCCGCGCCACCGTCGAACGAGCGCTGCGCGGGTCCCAGCCGATCGCACCGATTCTGATCCTCGTCTCCGACGGCCGCGCCAACTCCGCCCCACCTGGTGTCGATCCGTTGCAGGCGGCGCGTTACGTGGCGGAAACGATCCGCTCCCACGGCTGGCGCACGGTTGTCCTGGACACCGAATCGGGTCGCGCCGGCACCGGTTTCGCCCGCGGGCTCTCTGGCTGGCTCGGCGCCGAATACATGCGCCTCGACGCTGGCCGGTTGCAGCAGCGGTATGAGGCGGACTGATGCAGTACACCGCCAATGAGCAGTGGTATCTCGCGCTCACCGCGCGCTGGGCGCGGCGCATAAGGGACGGCGAGACGGCGGGCGTGCATCACGACCCCGTCCCAGACGTCGATTTCGCCGAGCTAACGCTCGCCCTACGGCCAGGGATGCGCGTTCTCGACCTTGCCGCAAGTTGGGGCCGCACCAGCCTGGAGCTTGTCCGCCGCGGCTACGCGGTGACGGCGTTCGACCTCTCGCCCGATCTGCTTGAGATCGGTCGCCGGCGAGCGCAGCGGGAAGGCTTATCGGTCGAGTTTTGCCAGGGTACCGCGCGCAGGCTGCCGGCTTTGGGCCGGTTCGACGCCGTGTGCGTCTTTTACGACGACTGCCTGCTCTCATTCGAGGACGAAGAGGATAACCTGTCCGCGCTGAAGGCCGTCGTCGGAGCGCTCTACACAGGCGGCCGGCTGCTGTTCGGGACCACCGATTGTCCGCCAGAGCTGCCGCCCTGCCAGGTGACGGTCGCAAACGACCGCGATGAGGAGATTACAGAGACGATCCGATTCGATGCGCTCACCCGCACCGGCACGAGCCGGCGCGTCCATCGCTTTGCCGATGGTCGGGTGGAATGCTTCGAGCGGCGGCGGCACCACTACCTCCCTGACGAAGCGGCCGGGCTGCTATCGCGGGCGGGTTTGCGGGTAACCGGTTGCTGGAACGCGTACGACCCCGCGCTGACGTATGGTTCCCGTCCTGAGGGGATGGTGATCGCGGCCGTGCGAGTTGGCGCCGTTGGAGAATAGAGGGCAAGTCATGACCGGGAATCCGTCCCCCGAAATGCGGCCGTACGGCCGGCACCTGCTGATCTGCGGCCACGGCACCTGCGCGCCCGGAGAACTGGCTTCGCAACTGGAAGCCGCCGTTCGCGAGGAGCTCGGCGACCGCCGGCGATTGCGCAACCCGGAACGGGTGAAAATCAGCGTCGTCGATTGTCTGGGCGTCTGCGCCGGGGGGCCGATCGCCGTGGTATACCCGGAAGGAACCTGGTATCACCATGTGGACGCCGACCTGGCTCGGCGCATCGCCCGCGAGCACCTTGCCGGCGGCTGCCCGGTCCAGGAAGCCACGTTCCACAACCTCTATCCGGAGGGTTCGCGGCCGGCCTACGCACCCGACGTGCGCGGCGATGCTGGAAGCTACGTTGAGAGCGAGATGGTAGCGGGTCCGACGACCGAGCGCGGCGATGAAGAGGAACCTCGCGGCGACGTTCCCAGCCCGAGCACAACCGCCGGCGACGAACGCGAGCAGCGCCGGCAGTCGGCGCGCGAGAAACGCATCCGCAAGGGATTGGTAATCGTCAATACGGGCAACGGAAAAGGCAAGAGCACGGCCGCCATTGGTCTGGTGACGCGCGCCTGGGGTCGCAACCTGCGGGTCGCGGTCATCCAGTTCCTCAAGCACAGCGGCGCAAGTTTCGGCGAGGCGCGGGCCGCAAAAAAGATGGGCGTGCGCTGGATCGGCACCGGCGACGGTTGGACGTGGACGAGCAAGGACCTCGACGTCTCTGCCGACCTGGCCCGCCACGGTTGGGAACTGGCGCAACAAGAGATCCTCGGCGGCGAACTGGACGTGCTGGTACTCGACGAGTTCACCTACCCGATGCACTACGGCTGGCTCGATACGGACGCCGTGATCGACTGGCTGCGCGCCAACAAGCCGCCGATGCTGCACGTCGTCATTACCGGCCGCTACGCCCCGCAGGCGCTGATCGATTTCGCCGACCTCGTCACAGAGATGCGCTCGATCAAGCACCCCTTCGACAGCCAGGGAATCCGCGCGCAGCCGGGTGTCGAGTTCTAAGGGGGCGGCTCAACCGCCGAAGAAGGCCGGCAATTTATCGAGCCTTTCGGATCCGTCCAAGCCGTATCTGTGCTTCCGCCTTGTTGACCTGCCGGTTCGCCGTTGTTAGGATGACGCGGTAACCCAACAATTGAATAAGCGCAAACCGCGCGGGTGCCTTCGGGCACAATTGGGGAAGCCGGTGCAAAGCCGGCGCTGTCCCGCAACTGTATCTCCCCGTTTAGGGGAGGAGCCAGGTCACCTGCCCGCGCCGGATGTCACCGCCTTCGAGGTAAAAGGCACGGGCACGCAACCGCGAGCACGACCCCTCCTCAGGTGAGGGGTCTTTTGTTATCCCGGTGCGGCCGTCGAAAGGACATCTCCGATGCTTCACCGCCCCTTGTCGACGCTCGTTATTGCCGTGCTGGCCGCTGCGTCGCTCGCGTGCACGGCCGGCACGAACAACTCTGCCCGTAACACCAGCTTAGGAGTTCCGGCGGCGGCGGGAAGCCCGGCGAGTTTGCCGGTCCGATCGACCGGTACGCCGGTCGCCAGCTTCCCCCTGACAGTCAAGCGGAGCGACGGCACAGATCTGGTCATTAAATCCGCCCCGAAGCGAATCGCATCGCTCTCGGCCGGAACTACCGAGATCTTTTACGCGATCGGCGCCCAGAGCCAGCTTATCGCGACCGACAAGTACTCTGACTTTCCTGAGCAAGCGAAGAACACGACCAAGCTCGACGCGTTCCGTCCCAGTCTCGAGGCGATCACGGCGCTATCTCCGGACCTGGTCGTCGTCGTCGACAACCAACAACAGGTGGTGGAGAACCTGGACCGCCTTGGCATTGCCGTCTTATACCTGAAAGTGCCGGCATCTCTGCAGGAAACGCTGCAGCAAATTCAGTTCTATGGCGACGTTACGGCGCATCCTGCGGAAGCCCAGCGTGTGGCTGCCGGCATGCGCGCCCGCATCGACGCAGTTCAGCGCAAGCTAGCCGGGGTACAGCAAGGGCCGCGCGTCTACACCGAGATCGACGTCAAGCTCTTTTCGGCTGCCCCCAACAGCTTCATTGGGGACCTCATGTCAACCGTGAAGGCGCAGAACATCGTCCCCGCCGGTCAAAAGCCCTACCCGCAAATCACGCAAGAGTTCATCATCGCCAAGGATCCGGAGGTGATCATTCTTGCCGACGTCGAGCTCGGCGAGAGCGCGGATACGGTGAAGGCGCGGCCCGGTTGGTCGGCGATCAGCGCCGTCAGGAATGGTCGTGTGTACGGCATCGATGCCAACCTCGTCCAACGCCCCGGACCGCGCATCGTGGATGGCTTGGAGGCGCTGGCGAAGGCCCTCTATCCGGATAAGTTCTAAGCCGCCGGCCGTCCGGTTCGGGGTGCAGGAGAAAGCGGGCGCCATGCGGGCAATCGTGGTTGCAGGGGTTCACTCCGGCGTCGGCAAGACGACGGTGGCGACCGGGCTCATGGCCGCGTATAGTCGGCGCGGCCTGCGCGTACAAGGGTTCAAGGTCGGCCCGGACTATATCGACGCCTCGTACCATACCGCCGCCTGCGGACGCGCCTCGCGGACGCTCGACGGCTGGATGTTGGGGCTCGATGCGGTTTCGGAGCTTTTCGCCCGGGCCGCGGCCGCGGCGGACCTGTGCGTCATCGAAGGCGTCATGGGGCTGTTTGACGGCAGGACCGGCGGGCGAGGGGCGGGCAGCACCGCCGAGATTGCCGCCCTCCTGGGTGTTCCCATTCTGCTCGTCGTCGATGGCTGGAAGATCGCCCGCAGTGCGGCGGCGATCGTCCATGGCTACCGGACCTTTGACCCGTCGATCCGGATCGAAGCCGTCATCCTCAACAACATCGCCGGCGAAGGGCATTATCAAGCTATAGCGCCGCCGATCGAGGAGGAGAGCGGAGTACCGGTGCTGGGTAGCCTCGGGCGTGATGACGGCCTCGCATTGCCGGAGCGCTACCTGGGACTGATTCCTGTCACCGAAGGACCCGTGGCCGAGACGTATTTCGACCGCCTCGCGGCGACGATTGAACGCAGCCTGGATCTGGAGCGCATCCTGCGCATTGCCGAGACGGCGAAACCGCCAGTTTCACCCCCGTCCCAACTTTTTCCCAATGAGCCGAAACCGGCGCGGGCCCGCATCGCCATCGCACAGGACCGCGCGTTCAGCTTCTATTACCCCGACAGCCTTGATCTCCTGACTGCCTGGGGCGCCGAGTTGGTGCCCTTCAGCCCGCTGGACGACGCCGGCCTGCCTGAAGGGACGGACGGCGTCTGCATCGGCGGGGGATTTCCGGAGCTGTTCGCGGCCGAACTGGCAGCCAACACTCCCATGCACGCCGCGCTAAAGGCGGCCGCCGGCGGAGGAGTTCCCGTCTATGCGGAGTGCGGGGGCTACATGTACGCGGGCGACTCGTTGATAGACGCGGACGGCCGAGAGCACCCAATGGCCGGCCTTCTCCCGCTGCGATCGAGCATGAGCGGTTCGCGCATGACGCTCGGCTATCGAGAGGTTCGCACGTTGGTGGATGGGCCGCTGGCGCCCGCAGGGTCCGAATTCCGCGGACATGAGTTCCATTGGTCCACATCAGAGCCATTGCCGCCCAGCCAGGCGGGGTACCTGGTAAAGCCCGACCGCGGCGGTGAAGATCGGTACGAGGGGAGCGTGGCTGGGAGCGTCTGGGGCAGTTACGTTCATTTGCACTTCGGCGCCGATCCGAGGCTGGCGCCGCACTTCGTCGAGACCTGCGCAAACCGTCGGCCAACGCCGGTGACCGGTGTCCGACATGGTCACTAAGCCGCGCGTCGAGCCCGGCGATCCGGCGCGCGAACCACCGCCCGCGGAGTTCCGTCAGACGATACCCGGCGCCGGCAAAGTAGCGGGCCGGGCTTCCGCCTTGTCCCGGCGTCCCCTCTGGCCGTCACTGATCGGCTGCACGCTGATCGTGCTCGCGGTTGCCGCCGTCGCCGTATCGCGGGGACCCATCCAGATCCCCCTGCACACCGTTTGGCAGGTGGTACTGTCGCATGTACCTGGGCTGCACGTCGCAAGAGCCGCCGCCGGAGCCGACGCCATCGTCTGGCAGATCCGCCTGCCGCGGGTGGTGCTCGCAGGAATGGTGGGGGCCACGCTTGCCTACACCGGCGCAACTTACCAGGGCGTCTTCCGTAACCCGCTCGCCGATCCGTACTTGCTGGGGGTTGCGTCGGGCGCCGGACTCGGCGCCGCTCTTGCGATCGTCTCGGCCTTCAACGGCTACTGGCATGGATTCAGCCTGCTACCTCTGTTCGCGTTCGCGGGAGCCATCCTGGCGGTGGGCACGTCGTACGCAATCGCCCGCACCGGCCCCGCTGTGCCGCTGACAACGCTCATCCTGGCCGGGGTCGCCATATCAGCGCTCGCCAACGCCGCGATGTCGTTCCTATTCCTGGCCCACAGCGAGAAGTTCCCGACCATCTTTTCCTGGCTGCTGGGCGGATTCAACACCGGGAGCTGGAGGAGCTGCCTGCTCATCCTGCCTTACGTCGTCGCCGGGGGCGTCGTCGCGATTGCTTTCGGCCGGGTACTAAACGTGCTGCAGTTCGGCGAAGAGCAGGCGCACCAGCTTGGCATCCCCGTCGAGGCGGTCAAACTGGTGTTGTTGCTCTTCGCATCGCTCGCCGCCGCCGCCGCGGTCTCGGTAAGCGGGTTGATCGGATTCGTTGGGCTGATCGTCCCGCACGCGGTCCGCCTCGTCTGGGGACCGGATTACCGTCGCATCGTGCCCCTCTCCATCCTGGTCGGCGCCGCATTCCTGATCCTCGCGGACCTGTTCGCGCGGCTGGTAATCGCGCCCCAGGAGATGCCGATCGGCGTCGTAACCGCCTTCTGTGGAGCCCCCTTCTTTCTTGTCCTGCTGAAGCGCCGGCAGCGGGCGGTGCTGTGATGCCGGCGCCGCAGCTTGCAGGTGATCCGCTTTCTCAAACAGATCGGGGCATCGCGCTGACTATTGACGGCGTGTCAGTGAGCTTCGGCCGCCAGCGCGTGTTGGAAGGCGTCGACCTCGAACTGCGTCCCGGCGAACTGCTCGGGCTGGTGGGACGAAACGGCGCGGGCAAGTCGACTCTCGTACGTGCGGTCACACGGATCGTGAAAATCGGCGCCGGCAGCGTGCTGGTATTTGGCGAACGTGTCGATCGTCTTTCCACTGCCGCGCTGGCCCGCCGGATCGCCGTCATGCCGCAGTCCGCGGAGCTACCGCACGGATATTCCGGCCTTGAGATCGTGCTGATGGGGCGCACGCCCCATCTACCGCTGTTTGGATCGGAAGGAGAACACGATTACGCGGTTGCGCGCCGTGCTATGGAACAGACCGACACATGGCAACTGAGCAGCCGCCGTATCGACCAGATATCGGAGGGCGAACGCCAGCGGCTGTTACTCGCGCGGGCGCTGGCGCAGGAAACGCCGGTACTGCTGCTCGACGAGCCGACGACGCACCTGGATATCGGACACCAGGCGGCGATGCTGGACCTGCTGGCGGGGCTGCGTCGGGACCGTGGGCTGTCCGTCCTCGCGGTGGTCCACGACCTGACACTCGCCGCGCACTATTGCGATCGGTTGGCACTGCTCGAAGGCGGCCGGGTGGCGGTCGAAGGGAACGCCGCCGACGTGCTTACGGTCGAGCGCCTGAGCGGAATGTACGGAGGAAACATCAGCGTGATTGAACACCCGACGACGGGCAAGCCGGTGGTATTGCCGGGACGGTAACGAGCAAGGAGTTTTGTACGGCTCAGCGTTAGTCGGGCGGCCGCTGTGGGCGCACCCGACCGATCCGACGTTCCCGCTCGTGGGCGAGGCGTTCGCGGATCCACCGCTCCACAAGCGCATGCGGCTGCATTCCCCGGTCGCCGGCGGTCTGGACCAATTCGTCAAAGGTCGGCTGATCTAGCGGAATGTGTACTGTGGGTTGCGATTCATCGGACATCTGTCGAGATCCTCCACACGTAGCATAAATCGGCGCGGAGGCGACAGGCACGCCGGTGACTCAGGAAGCTTCGGAATTCGACCTCGCCTCTACCAAAAGCTGGCGGATGAGACTGCGCGGCAGGGCGATTTCGCCTGCATGAACAGCGCGAACGGCTGCAGCGAGGGCGGAGGGGGCGATCGTGATCGGGAGGTAGCCCCAGGCTCCTGCTCTAATGGCGCGGCGGGCGTCAAGCTCGTCAATCCCCTGTCCCAGCAGGATAGTCCGGGTTCCGGGCACTCGTTTTTGCAAGTGCTTTACGAAGAGTAGTGCGTCGGGGAAGTCTGTATCGGTCAGCGCTCGACTAAGAAGGACGACATCCGGCCAGGCGGCCCTGCTCGCCTTTGAGGCGGCTTCCAGATCCCCCACCACGCCCACGACCCGCAGGTCTTGCTCGTTCTCGATCGTCACTTGCAACCCCAGCCGAAGCAGCGGCATGGGCTCGACGATGAGAACGCGAACCGCAATAGGGGCGCCCTGGGTCAAATCAGCACGCACCTGTTTGTCGTCCTGGCTGCGAGCCTGCCCGGTTCGGACCGACGTCAGCCCGCTCTATCTGAACCTGCACCATTTCGATTGTACAACGTGATATGAGTATACCCTGTACGAACTACCACTCCTAGGACAGTAACTTTCGCACTGCGGTCACGCGGTCAGGAAAGTCCGGCCTCCAGTCCAGCGGCTGCGGGATGACGTGCCACAGGCGCGGGAACCCCCGCATAACGCGATCGAGTCCCGCCGCCACCGTCCGCTCGTCCCCGGACAGCGCAAAAGCCTGGGCGGCTTCCTCTCGTACGAAGCTGGCGAGACGCGCTGCTGCGGCCACATCTTCCGCGTGGACGATATCCGGGTAGACCTGGGCCGCGATTTCGTGCACGGGCGGACCATTCCACTCGAGTCCCGCCTCTTGCCAGAGCGCCGCCGATATCTCGTAGAAACCGGCGCCCACCAATCTCGCCTCGGCCTGGGCCCGTGCTGGATCCTCGTGGATCAGCATGTGGACGATCGCGCCAAAACGCAACTCTGCCGGGTTGCGGCCGGCTTCGCGCGCTCCCTGTTCGGCGGCGTCGGCCAGCCGGTTCAAGTTGGCCGGGTGAACGCCGCAACGCAGCACGATCACGTCGGCCGCGGCCCCCGCTGCGCGGGCGGCTCGAGGGCCGCTCGCGGCTCCCCAAAGCTCGGCCGAACCCTCGGTCTTGAGCGGCACCGCACGACGCGCGCCGAGATCCGGCGCTCCGCCGCCGAGGAGCGACTTGACCACGAGCAGAGCTTCGCCGACCTCGCGCACCTTCGCGGGCCGCAACCCGACCGTGAAGACGGCGGTGTCGCCCGCGCCGACTCCTACCGCCGCCCGGCCCGGCGCGAGCATGCCAAGCGTCGCGGCGGCGTTGGCGATCGTCGTCGGATGGCGCGTTACCGGATTCGAGAGGAGCGGACCCACGTGAATTCGCGAGGTCCCCTGCAACGCAAGCGCCGCGAGGATGAACGCGTCGGGACGACGCATCTGAGAGTCGGGGATCCAAGCGTAGTCGAACCCGAGCGCTTCTTCTCGGCGAACTGATTCGACGAAGCCAGGTATGGTAGCGAACGGGCGACGATTGAGCCCGAATGTCAGTTGATTCATACGGTGCGACGCCGGCTTCTTCGCTTCACCAGGAATCGATAGCTGCCCCAGAAGATCCGGTCAAAAAAGGCCACAGTCGCCGCTCCTCAATGCAGTGGTAAACATCCCAACCGTTCAACATCGGCGGACCCATCTGCCATGAGCCGCGGTCATCCTGCGAGCTGAGACAGAACGCGCCCTTACGGGTAGAGACCAGTATTCGATTTTCCCGTTTCATGGCTGATATTTAATCACAGGCAAACATGAAATGAAATAACATTATGACCTGCATCAAAGAGCCGTGGTCGTAGGCGGGGTCCAGTTCCGACGATCGACGCAGACCTGATCGCGGCCGGACCGAACACTATCCAGGCGCCAAGCTTTACCGATTCGGTCCAGCTCCCGCGCCCGTGGCTGTGATGCCGTTCTCCCGAAACAGCCGGGCGTACTTGGCGCCGACGCGGACCGCCTCGGCCATGCTGACCCAGCTTGCCTTGCCCATTCCGGCGATATCGAAGGCGGTGCCGTGATCGACGCTTGAACGGACGAACGGCAGACCCGTTGTGATGGCAATGGTCCGTTCGAAGTCGATGCTTTTTGCCGCAATATGCCCCTGGTCGTGGAACAGCGACATCACCGCGTCGGCGCCGCCGTTCTTCGCCATGTGGAAGACCGAGTCGGCTGAATAGGGACCGCTCGCGTTGATTCCTCGCGCCCGCGCCGCCTCTACCGCCGGCCGAAGCTCGCGCTCCTCCGTGTCGCCAAACATTCCGGCTTCGCCGTTATGCGGGTTCAGCGCCGCCACGGCGATCCGCGCATTCCTGAGTCCGTAGGAGTTGAGCGCCGCGTCGGCGTTGACGAGGTTTTCGAGCACCAGGTCTTTTGAAATCTGGTCCACCGCCGTGCGCAGCGAAACGTGTCGCGTGGCAAAAAAAATGCGCAGCGAGCCAACGGTAAACATCGTCATCGGAGCAGGACTATGGGTGAGGTCGGCAAACATTGCCGTATGGTCCAGGTAGGGCACGCTGCCCTCGTGAAGCGCCGCCTTGTTGATCGGGGCGGTTGCCACCGCGTCGACCTCGCCGGCCAGCGCCAATTCGATCGACCTCCTGATATACCCGTACGCCGCGCGCCCCGCGGATCCCTGGACTTTCCCGATCTGCATCGCAGCGTCGACGTTGGCAAGGTCCAGCAGGGCCACTTCACCGGGTTTGTACTTCGCTTTTGCAGCCGATTTGACCGTTCGCAGGTCAAGCGACACGCCCATGAATTTGGCCGCGCGACTCAACGCACCGGCATCGCCGATCACCAGGGGGCGGCAAACCCGTTCGAGTTTGCCATGGGCCAGCGCACCGGCCGTAACTTCCGGACCGATACCGGCCGGGTCCCCGATCGTGATTGCGATGATCGGTTTCTTACCGTTCGTTGCCGCGCTTGCCATGTGTACGCCTCCATCGCCCGGACTTCTGCCGCTTCATTCTGGCACACCGTAGGTAGCCTCTCGACGTCTAATGCCAATGCGCTCTCACCGGATCAGAAACTGCCCGTCGTATGGAGTATCACCGGCGGATCGCTCGCCTGTGATGCCTCACCAATGACATCGGCGGCCCGAATGCCCGGGGGATCGCCCGGCGGTTAAAACCGCGGGCTCATGCAACGAAACCGGCGTGCGCCGGTTCCGGGACCCGCCGGTAGAGCGGCCCGAACTCGCCGGCCAAGCCTGGCGGCGGGGATTCAAATGACCAGTCCGCGCAGGCGGACTTGGTACCGGAAGCCCGCGACTTCAGTCGCCGGGCGCTCCGCGCTGGAGTTGCCACCTGAAATTCTCCGCTCATTCGTTATGTCCAAAATCCGAGCGACTCGGTTGTAAGCCGTTAGGCGCTGTGGGAGCATACGTCAGTCGGCGCCCCCGAGCGCCGTTGCCAGGAAATTTGCCCCAGGCGGTTCGACGGATGACGCTTTCCAGCCCAACAACCGACGCGGTCCAGTTGCGTCTTCCCGAGCTCTCACCTGATGCCGTCTCGTACGCGGTGTTTGACCTGGAGACCACCGGCCTCGACGCGAATACCAGCCAGATCATCGAGATCGGCTGGTGCGTAGTGCGAAACCAGTTGGCTGGGAAGCCAAGGGCGCTGCTCGTCACCTGCGATGGCGGCGTGCCGCCGGAGATCCATCAGTTGACCGGTATATCTGACGAGATGCTGGCCGCCGATGGCCAAGAACTCGGTGTCGCGCTGACCAGTTTCCTTGACGAGACCGACGGATTGCCGCTCGTCGGACACAACGTGCTGCGTTTCGACATGCTGTTCGTGGAAGCTGCCTGCCGAAAGACGGGCCAGGCGCCGCCCGCACGCAACCGATACCGTGACACCGCCGCGCTGTACAGGGCGTCGCGCCTGGGTATGTCGCCAAGGCCCGGCCAGGACCATTGGTCGTTTGCGTCAGAGGCGCTCGACCGCCGTGCGCCCGGGCTTCATTTCGCCCTCCACGTCTGTTGCGCGGAGCTCGGGATTGCGATCGATGGCGTCGCCCGCCACAGAGCCGGCGGAGACGTCCAAATTACTCAGCAACTGTACGCAAAGCTGATGGAGATCGATGCGGGCAGTATCCGCCTACCGCTCGGGGTCATTAGCAGGGATTAGCGGACCGCGCTGCTCGCTGGCGGTGTCTCCCATCGCCCCCTCCAACAAATCGACGACCTCTTCGACGGTGTATTCACGCCAGCGGGCCCAATACGGGCTGCCTGCCTGAAACTCGTCGTAGCGCTCGGCGGCTTCGGCCCGCGCTGCTGCCTTCTCTTCGTCTGTGGGCTCGCGGCCGAGCTTTTCGCTGAGCTGCCGCGTTCCTGAAGGCCCAAAGACCGGACTCAGCGCCTCCCGCATTTCGTCATTCGCCTTGCGCGGCCTTTCGATCCAGTGCGCGAGGTACCTGTGGTCACGCGTGTAGAAGATGAACACCGGGATGGAATCAAACTCGCCGCCCTTGCGAAACGGCTGTATCGCGTCCATGTTCTGGTCGCGCTCGAGGATCCGCAGTTCGAAGCCGGCCGCATCGGCGATCTTCTTGGCCACCGGAATCCCGCGATAGACGTCGGGGCACCAGTCTTCACCAATAACGAGCATTTTGGCCGGTCCGTCCGGACGTGCTGCCAAACTCTGCAGCCGCCTGGCCAGATCGGGAGGCACTGAGGCCTTGGCGAGGTTATCGGCAATTTTGTGCTGGTTCTGCTTGATGCTCTCGATGTACTCGCCAAAGCTCTTTGCCGCCGCAAAGCGTTCCGCCGACACCGCATCCTGCAGGGTTTGTCGGCTTTGCTGCTGTACCATTTTGCGTGTCCTCCAGATCCGGTCCGAGTCAGCTCTGGAGCCGGCCATCGTCCACCTTGTATTACACCAGGAATGGGGTGCTCGTCACATCCGCGCACCGCGACCGGACGCAAATGGAGAACGAAACGCAGACGATCTCCGCCAGCGCCCATACCGCCGACTATCGCGAGGGCAGCGCGGCATTCTTCGAGAAGCGGACGCCACGGTTCGTGGGGCAGTAGGCGGCCGTTTACCCCTATCCCCCGCCCCTATCCCCGATGCGGGGACAGGGGCGGTCCCGCGCTGGTGCACCGGCGTTGGTCAGGTTACTCGCGGCTTTGGCGGTTTCTGGCACGCCATGCGTGTCGTGCCTCGCTATTCATCAACGCTTGTTACCAGCAATTGCGCCACGCCCAAGCTCCTCTCTTTCCCTGCATCGGGGAAAGAGAGGTCGGGAGAGATAGGGGTCGCCGTTCAGACATGCTCGTTAAAGAAATCAGCCAGCCGTCGCTCGAGCGCCGCCCGCTGGGCTTCACTGCGCGGCCCGTGCCGTTCGCCAGGGAAGATCGCCAGCTCGTACGGCTTGTTCGCCTCATTCATCGCGTTGATCAGCCGCGCCGTGTGGCGAAAATGGACGTTTTCGTCGAGCATGCCGTGCAGCAACAGCACGCGGCCCTGCAACGCCGGCACATTAGTCATGACGGCGCTTTCGCGATAACCTTCCGCGTTGTTGCGCGGCGTATCCATGTACCGTTCGGTGTAAAACGTATCGTAGCCATCCCAGCTTGTCACCGGGGCACCGGCCACCCCGGCCTTGAATACGTCGGGGGCCTTCACCAGGCAGCGAAGCGTCATGTAGCCGCCGTAGCTCCAGCCGTAAATCCCCACCCGCGACGTGTCGGCCTCGTGCAGTCTAGACAGATAGCGGACACCGTCTACCTGGTCTTGCACCTCAATACCGCCCATATGGAGGAAGATGGGCGTCTCGAAGCGATGACCGCGCCGTGCACTGCCGCGGTTGTCGAGCTTGAAAACGATGAACCCTTCCCGCGCCAGGAACTGCGCCCGCAGGTCGGCGGTCATGCCCCATGAGTTCGTCACCGTCTGCACGTGCGGTCCGCCGTAAGCGCTCACCAATACCGGGCATTGCTCTCCCGGCGCCATCGACGGAGGCCGGTAGATGGCGCCGTAGAGAACCTCGCCGTCGCGCGCCGGCACGGTCACCAACTCGGGCGGGCATAGGGCCAGCCGCTCGATCTGCGGGTCTTCGACGCGGAATATCTCCGTGACGGCTTCACCATCGACGGTGCGCAGCGTGAGCACCGGTGGCGACTCCAACGAGTTGACGCTCTCGACAAAGCGGCTGTGGTCGGGCGAAAAGACGCCGTTGTGCATGCCGGGAGCAACCGTCAGCCGCTCAGGTTCACCACCTTCCAGTCCAACCCGATACACGTGCGATTCCAGCGGCGATTCGCTGCCGAGGAAATACACGACCCGCTGCTTGGCGTCGACGTCCAGCACGCGGTCAACCGGCCAGGGACCGGCCGTCAGTTGCCGTAGCAGGTGGCCGTCCGCGTCGCACAGATAGAGTTGACGGGTGCCCGACTGCTCCGATGACCAGAGGATCTCGTGGCGGTTCGTGCCGGCTTCGTCGTCCTCATTCAATGGGACGCAACGCAGGTCGTCGTTCAGGTTGATCCAGTCGGCCGACGTTTCAGTAATCAACGTGACCGAAGAACGCGCACGTGGGTCGATGCGCCGTAGCTCAAGCGTTCTCTGGTCCCTGGAAATAACCTGAACCAACAGGGAGCCGTCAGGCGCCCAATCCACTTGCGCCAGGTAGCCGTCGCCACCGGTCACGCCCTCGAGCGGCAACCACGTTGCGTCTCCGCCTTCAGCCGGCACGCAACCAATGCGCACTGCGGCGTTGGCCTCCCCCGCGAACGGGTAGCGATGGGTCTCGTTATTGACGGTGTCTTCGCCCTGGTGGACGATCGTGTACGCCGTAACCGGGCTGTTGTCTGCCTGTTCGAGGGCGATCGTCGAGCCGTCGGACGACCACCAGAAACCGTGGCTTCGCCCCATCTCCTCCTGCGCAACGAACTCGGCCAGCCCGTTCGTCACGAGTTGCTCGCTCTCACGCAGCGGAGTCGCGTCGGACGTAAGGCGGCGTGGTTCCGCTGCCTCCTTTGTGAGGTCCAGCGAGTACAGCTCTCCGCCCCTCACGAACGCAACCACCGTACCCTCGCGGTTCAACTGCGGGTCGATGCAGGGCGGATTCTCCTCCGCGACTTTGCGGAGCGGACCGTCCGCGCCGTGCTGCACGTACAGCGCCCCTCGTACGGGGATCAGCAGCGTGTCACCCTTCTGCGACCACGCGTAGCTCGTGACGCCGAACCCGCGCTCGCGCTGCCGCTCTCGCCTCAGCGCCTCTTCGTGCGAGACATTGGCGTCGGTGACGCCCTCCCCCGGCGGCATCAGCAGAAGCTCACGTTTGCCGGTCTCGGGGTCGAACGCCCACAACTCCCGGACCAGCGTCCCTTGCTCGCTGTACAGGAAGGTGATTAGCCGCCCGTCGGGCGAGAACTTCACCTGCACCGGCGTGTTGCCGCCCGGCGCCGGGATACGTGCAACCCTCGCGGGCGTCAGCGCTTCGACTGCAACGGAACTACCGTTGGTTCGGCGTTCAGACATGCGTGGCCCTCTATCTCCCCGACCGTCGGAGGCCCCCTATCTCCCCAGCCCTCTTTCCCCCAATACTAGGGGAAAGAGGGAGCCTGGGCGGATGTTGGTAGATTAATAGATCACGCCTTCCCCCCAGGGAAGGGGGTTAGGGGGCCGGCCGGAACGGGGGAAGGGGGCCGGACGCCGGAAAGGGAGCAGATGATGGTCACATCACAACCCGCCCCGGATGGCGTTGACCTGGCGGCGTTGGAGGATTACCTGCCGCCGCGTCTTCCTGCCGCAGCGGGGCCGCTGCAGGCCGAGCTGATCAGCGGCGGCAGGTCCAACCTCACCTATTTCATTCGATCGCAGCAGGGCGAATGGGTGCTGCGCCGGCCGCCGCTCGGCCACGTTCTTCCTACGGCGCACGACATGGCGCGCGAGTTTCGCGTCATCTCGGCGCTGGTCGAGACCGACGTACCGGTTCCTAAGACGATGCTGCTTTGCGAAGATGCATCGGTTATTGGCGCTCCTTTCTACATCATGGAGGCGGTACACGGCCAGATCGTTCGCGAAGAGCTGCCGGTCGGCCTGGCGACCACCCCGGCAGAGCGGAGACGGATGAGTGAGGAGTTCATCGACGCACTGGTCCGCCTCCATGCGATCAATTACCAGGCGGTGGGCCTGGACAGCTTCGGCCGGCCACATGGCTTTGTCGAGCGGCAGGTAAGACGCTGGGGTGACCAATGGGACCGCTCCAAGACGCGCGACCTGCCCGAACTCGAAGAGCTTCGTCGCAGGTTGGCGCTCTCGTTGCCCGAATCTCCCGCGCCCACGATCGTGCACGGCGACTACCGGTTGGAGAACATGATCTTTGCGACCGGAGACGCGAGTCGCATCCTGGCCATCCTCGATTGGGAGATGGCGACGATCGGCGATCCGCTGACCGACCTCGGTTACGCGCTCACGTACTGGATTCAGGCTGGTGACTCGAAGCTGCGTCAGCTCGCGATGGAAAAAAACGTTGCGACCATGGCCGAAGGATTCATGACACGCGACGAGCTTGCATACGAATACGAACGGCGCAGCGGCCGGCCAATCCGAAACGTGCAATTCTACCTGGCGCTGGCTCACTATAAGCTCGGGATCATCATCGAAGGTATCCGCGCCCGCTACCTCGCCGGCGAGACGCGCGGCGAAGGATTCGACGATATGGGCTACCGCGTCCCAGAACTGATCGAGCTCGGACTCGAGGCGGCGAACGAATCCAGCGACGCGGCCCTGCGCGGCGAGCGTTGACCAGCCCGACCATGCGCCCACTCGCTGGCAGCCTCCGAACGCTGCAACCGGTCTTATTCATCCCAAGTGACCAGTCCGCTGCCTTTCGACGGGAGTACGTCGAGGGGCTGTGGCGGGCACTGGGCGACGTGATGCGCTGGTACCGCGCTCGGGCCGACCGAGACATCTTCCAGGCGCTTCCAATTGTCGAATATATTGGCGTGCTCCGCGCCCGCGACTATTTCCAGGACACGCAGGACCAGGTGCTGCGCGAGCTTAGTCGCCTATGGGACATCGGGCGCGACGGCAGGACGTACGTTTGCTACGGATTGTGGGGAGAAGGGCCATACCAGGCCGCAGGCAACGTGATCGGTGCCAGCGGCGATTACCTGGTGGTGCAGTCCAGCACGAGCCTGACGATGTTCGCAGATGACCACTTCCCTGGCTACGATGCTAACCTGCCGTGGAACAGCCGCCGCGCCCAGACAGGGGCGCTCGCGCACGAGCTCGGACATACCCTCGGCCTGCCTCACACCAATGACGTAGAGCCGGCTCGGTCGGCGGAGAGCATCATGTACGCGTGGTGGGACTACCCGCGTGTTACCTTCACCGATCGTGAGCTCGCGACCGTCCTGTCGGCCGGCGGGTGACGTGTGACCCGGACCGGAGTAAGCGTAGGGCACAGCCGGACAAAGTCCGATCGTCCTGAGGAGGAAGCATTTGCGTCTCCCTGGAACGTCAAAAGCGATGTTGATGGGTGTTAGCCGAACGCGCGCCGGCTGGTTGTGGCCCGCCGGGCCCGACCTGGTGAAGCCGCTGTGACCGGCGTGGCAGAGCCACTGGTGACCGTCGCCCGCGAGGGCCGTGTTGCCTACGTACGGTTGAATCGTCCGGCCAAGCTGAATGCGTTGAGCTCAGCACTTGTAGCCGGTGCAACGGCAGCGCTGGCAAGATTCGCGGACGATCTCCAGATTTCCGTGATCGTGCTTGCCGGCAATGGCCGGGCATTCAGCGCCGGCGCCGACGTTCAGGAGATGCGGCTCCTCGACGCCGATAACGCCGGCGACTTTATTGCTCGGCTGCACGAACTGATGGCCACCGTCCGCCGCCTGCCGCAGGTCGTGATCGCGTCGATCCACAGTCATTGCTACGGCGGCGCGATGGAGTTGGTGGCGGCGTGCGACATACGGATTGCGGCCGAGACGGCGCGGTTCGGCATGCCTGAGATTCATGTCGGAATGCCGTCGGTGATCGAGGCGGCGCTGCTGGTGCCGCTGGTGGGGCTGGGGCGCGCCGCGGACCTCGTGCTGACCGGAGACGTCGTCGATGCAAAGGAAGCGGAACGGATCGGGTTCGTCACCCGGGTTGTGCCGGATGCGGCCCTGCATGATGCGACAAGGGAGCTGGCCGCGCGCATTGCCGGATACAGCGGGCCGGCGCTCCGGCTGCAGAAAGAGTTGGTGCGAGACTGGTACGGCGCCGCCTACGACCACGCGATCGAACGCGGTATCGATATTTTTGGCCGGGCGTTTGTCTCGCCCAACCCGCGCGAGGCGATCGACGCCTTCGTGGAAGGCCGCGAGCCCCGCTTCACGGATCTGTGAGGCGGTCTGGCAGCGGCCGCCTGTGCCTCCACCGCCCATCCTGATACGCCCCGGCGGCCGCCGCCCGTAAGGTACTACGTGCATGAGCACTATCACGGATGCATCCCCGTCCGCCGCCGCACTGAGGCCGCCGCGAAGCTTACCAAAGCTGACAGCCTTTGCCGCAATGGCTCCGCACTTGCTAGGCTCAAAGCAAGAACGCGGATCCCGCTCAGACGCGACCGCGGCCGGAACATGGAGACGTCAGCCGATGAGCACCACCAGCATCCCGTTTCAGATCGACGATCCGGTCAACGTCAGCATCCTGGCCGTCTCAGAGGACCGGCTGCAGGGCTTCCAGGCGGATCCGTTCGGCGAAATCGCCCGCCTCTGCGGCGTGCCGGTGGAAACTGTGATCGAGCGCGTGCGGGCGATGTTGGAGATGGGGACGATCCGTCGTGTGCGACAGACGCTGATGTCCACCAACCTGGCGCGCGGTGCTCTGGCCGCCTGGCAGGTGCCGCAGGCGAAGCTGAACGACGCTTTTGACTACATGTTCAGGGACGATCCGTTCTCGGGCCACGTGGTGATCCGTACGACCGACGCCGCAACCCCCGGCTCGAATTACCGGCTCTGGACGACGCTCAAGGTGCCCCAGGGTTTTTCGATCGATAAACACGCCTCATTCCTGGCCCGCCAGGTGGGGGCCGAACCGTTCCGGCTGATGCCGGCGAAACGGCTGTTCGCGCTCGGCGTCGGGCACACGCGGCGCCGGGGAATGGAGCCGGGGAGCCGGTCTGACGAGCCCGCCGACGTGCTGGATACGGAAATCGTCGAATTGAGCGAACTGCAATGGCGCGTGCTCACGGCAGTAAAGCGCGAGTTTGAGGTCGAGGAGATTCGGCGCGATCTCTGGGAGCCGCGCGCGGAGGAGGCCGGCGTACCGATCGAGACGTTTGGCGACGTCGCCAAAACGTTAAACGATCGCAAAGTAATCGGCCGCTTCTCGACCTTCCTCGAGCACGTCAAGCCGCTCGCCGATGGTCAGAGGGTCACGCGCTACAATGCGCTCTTCCACTGGGCGGTGTCGCCCGGGCGTGAGATCGATGCCGGGCGCGAGGTCGGCAGGCATCACATCATGACACACGCGTACTGGAGGGAGGGCGGTCCCGAGTTTCGCAACGTCAACGTCATGGGCGTCGCGCACGGCATGGAAAAGGAACTGTTGCTCGCGCACAAGGCGGCGATCGACCAACACCTTGTCGAAGCCGGCATTTCGGTGAGCTACACGAACGTCTTCTGGGGCGGACGCAGCGAGATCAAGCCTTCCGAGATCTCGCCGCTGGAATACGAGGCCTGGTGCCGGCAACGCGGCATCGATCCCGAGACGATGCGCGAGTAGACCGACTGGGCACGGTATTGTCGTTCACCGCGTTGCTTGTGGCCGACGGCGATACGAGGTACGTCGCGAACCCTGCGGCGTGCGACTTACTCGATTACTCCCGTGAAGAGTTGCTGTCGCTGCGCATCGCCGATGTAGTCAACCACTCGCCGGATTGGGCGGGGCGTGAAATTGCCGACTTCGTAAATAGCTGGAGCGTACGTAGGGGCCCAGGCGGATGGGAACACCATGGCCGAATGGTGTGCTGCATCTGGCTCGGGTCGGCGGCCTCAGCGCGGCTGAATAGTACGCGCCGCGTCCTCGTTCTTCCGCACGAAGTGAGGGTACACGCTGCGAAGCTCCTCCCGAACGGGGCCACGCAGCAGGTCCAGTTCCTGCGCAGTAGGAGTGGGCGTGGCCGGAACCTGGGCCGGCGCGTGCAGGTCGAAGCCCGTGCAGGATTGGACATCGTCAAGGCTCACGCCTGGAGTGATCGACTCCAACTCCAGGCGTCCGTGATCACGGTTGAATGCAAGGACAGCAAGCGGCGTCACGACCTTGCTGGGGCCACCCGGCCGTTGCGGCATCTCCGGTGTGGAGCCCGGCGCGGTGATGAAGTCCACATGCGGTACGAAAACGCGACGAGAGTGCTCATTGCGGAACAAGATCACCCGCCGGGCTACGTAATACAGGACACCCGAGCCGAACGCGCCGGGAAAGCGACGCGCCGGCCGCGCGTACGAGCCGAGCACATGCAGGTTGATGTTGGCGCAGGCGTCGATCTGGATGCCCCCCAAGAAGAACAAGTCGAGTTGGCCGCGCTGGGCGAAGTCGAAGAACTCCTTGCCGGAGGTGAACGGATAGTATGCCTCACTGCCGAGGATGATGACGCGCGCGGACGGCGCGTGGAGGCGCGTCGCGAGCAGGCAGCCCGAGGCGGGAATGGGCGAATTGGCGCCGGTGGCTACGGCCTCGCCGTCACGCACCTCGCGCGCAATCGCGACGGCCATGAGCTCTTCCGGCAGATAGGTGATGGCGACCGCGGTCATCTGGAACCGGCCATCGTTGCGGCAGGCTCGACGAACGCGCGCAGGTAGGTGGCGAATGACTCGCTCGTCCGGGCTGCCAGGAGGTACGCAGCAAGAGCTGTCTCGTCGGGGCCATAGTGGCCACGCAGCCCGAGGGGCCAACAACCGTTGGGGGCCGCAACGAGGACGTCCACGTAAATGCCGGCGAGTAGACGCTCGTCAGGTGCCAGCACCGCGGCAGCGCCGTCGTAGATTTCCTCCGCCGTCACAATCACCTGGCGGGAGGCTTGCGCGAGCATGACGGCGTCGCCGTGAACGGAGAAGATTGCAGCGCCGGTGGGCGCGGCACGAACGGCGTGCAGCAGAGCAATATCCGGTCGAATCGCGGGCACGACGACAACCTGCTCTTCCCGGTCGAAAGGGTTCACGATGACGCGGTAGTCGGGACGGACGCGTAGCAGATCCGAGCCCAGCAAGCCGGGGACGGGAGTGAACGGAACACCGGACGCTCCAGCCTGGAGCGCAGCGAGCAAGACCGGTCAGGTCGAGTCGCGGATGTCGATGGCACCCTCGCGCACCGCACGGTCAAAGTTGGGCGCGAGGCCGTATTCACCCAGGTTGATACCGGACGTTTCCAACGCATGTACGCAGCCGGCGCCCACCAGGAGATCGACATCGAAACCGGCAGCGGGAGCAGTGACGAGCCGGAGACCGCGGGCACCGTGCCGAATCAGCGCTCTGTGGAGTGCGACCGGCGGGGATCCAGCCGCGAGCCCGATGAGTGCTTCGTTCGGGACCTGCGCGGCTGCGTATTCCAGGTCGACAATGAGAGCCATCTTAGCCCCCGTGGAGAACCAGAGCACCGGGCCGGTGAACCGTCATTGATGCACTGCTATGCAAAACAATCGGCACGGAACGAGAACTGAGCTGTCGCTCGCTTGGGTGGAGTGTAGCGGCTCGATGGAGGGGGCGACATCTCTCCTTGCCCCTCATACCTGTCAGGCAAAACCTGACGGGTGGACGAGAAGCTAGAGAAGCGCGGGCTCAACATGAGTCTGGAGCACGGCTCGGCAGGGCTCCCCACACCGCCATGCAACCCCTCGATCGGCAATGACTTCTATGACGGCGGTCACGAGACGATCATCTTCACCGATATCCAGGGGAGCACCGCGTTTGGCACGTACGACGACGACGGCAGCGCTGTAACGCTGACCTTGTTGCCATACGATATGGCCGAGCTTGTTGACGGCCGCCAGGACGAGCTGCTGTGCGGACTCCGCTTCGGATTGCTCGCACCGCCGGACCTGATCCGACAGAGCCCATGCGGTGCGTAGAGGCTGACCGCGGGACAGCTCCGCTACGATGACCAATCGTGCATTGTCCTCCAGACGACAGAAGCACCCTCCAATCGCGCAGTAGCAGGATCCCGTTGGGCAACGCAAAACCCCGCCCCGGCGTACACGATGCCGGAGCGGGGCTTTGGCGTCTCTTCAGTTGTAGGTCAGGACACTGCCGGGACCATCCCGCTGCGTCCGCGTCCTGCGGTCGCTACCTGTGGCTGCCTCGACATGTGGTCGAGTGTCGTGCCTGTTCTTGCGGGCTTCAGGGTCCTACATGTCCCTCTGGGAAGCCCGGTGGACTGTCCTCAGCGCTTGCCGTGGTCATTCGCATCAAACCCTCCTTGGAGTGCGGGGCTTCGCTCTCCCGCTTCCCCACCCAACCTCACTGTAGGCGAGCCTCAACGGCTCCTGCCGCTGCAGCGCCTCGGCGAGGTCGAGGTAAGTTCATTATACGCGCGTGATTCCGGAAATGTCTAAGTTTGTTCTACTCCTGCGGCTACAATGCGATCAACCAAGAGCGCGATGCGCGAAGACCCGTGCCCTGCGAGCCGACGATGGGAGAACCGCGCTCAGTATATCCCTGAAGCAGCCTGCCGCTATCAGTCCTGGCGGTGATAGAAGTAGACGGAGGCAGTTGGGTGACAACACCAGCAGAGATGGAGGCCGAGCTTGCACGGCTGCGTCGCGAGAACGAGCAACTACGGGCCGGCACCATAAGAGCCGTTTCGCTCAAGGTCTCGGAAAAGGGCGGCCTGAGTGTCTACGGGCTCGGGAGGTTCCCGGTGACCCTGTACCCCGAGCAGTGGGAATCGCTGCTCGGCATAAGCGATCAGATCCAGGTATTTATCGCTGAGAACCGCGCCAAACTGAAGTGGAAAGAGTCGTAGTTGCTGAGCCGCGTGGCCGGGCGCCACGCGCACCGTTCTGAGATCGGGTAGCGATGATCGTTGTGGTCGGCGGCACGGGGTTTATCGGCACAGCGATCGTACGCGAGCTGGCCGGCCGTGGAGAGCGGGTCGTGGTGATGAGCCATGCGGTCACCGCTCCGGTCATACGGCTGGGGGGGTCTACGATCGAGGTCCGCCAGGGAGACGTGCGGGACGGGCCCGCGTTAGCGCGAGCCCTGGCGGGCGCGGACACGGTGATTGGTGCCGCCCAATTTCACGGGTTTCCGAATGAAAACGGCAGGGAAGGTCTCACCTTCGAGAACATCGACCACAAAGGGACCGAGAACCTTGTCGCCGCTGCGCTTGAAGTCGGGGCAAAGAGCTACGTCTACATCAGCGGCGCCGGCGCGGCTCCCGGCGCTCGCCAGCCGTGGTTCCGGGCGAAGTGGGGTGCGGAAACCGCGGTCCGCCACAGCGGCCTGCGCTTTGCCATCTTTCGGCCGTCGTGGGTCTACGGGCCGGAAGACAATGCGCTCAATCAGTACGTGAAGTTCATCAAGTCTGCACTGCCTGTCGTACCGGTGATCGGCAACGGCCGGCAGCGGTTGCAGCCGGTGTTCGTGGCAGACGTGGCGAAGGCCGTGGCAGAAAGCGTAGTGGGCGATGGACCGGCCAGCGGTGTCTACGAGATTGGTGGCCCCGAGGTCCTCTCCCTGGACGAGATCATCCGCACGGTGGAGCGCACGCTCGGCAAACCCAAGCCGCTGGTTCACACACCCGTCTGGTTGATGAAAGTGCTGTTCAGCCCAAAAGCGCTGATCCCCGCCCTCCCGATTCCCCTGGGCTCAGCGGGGCTTGAGTTCGCCACGATGGACGCCGTGGCCGACAATTCCGCGCTCCTCGCGACATTTCCAGGATTGCGCTTGACCCCGCTGGAGGACGGACTCAACAGCTACCTCGGCGGCACCGCTAGGCGCCCCTTGTCCCCAGAGTAGGCTGGATTGAGCAGGACTGCGATCCACCCTTCTCGACTGCCGAGCGCGGGTGAATCGGTGCCACCTGCTTTAGGAGCTTGTCGTGGAGCGTCAGGCGGATGTCATAGTAATCGGCGCCGGGATCGTCGGCATGGCGACGGCGCTGTTCCTGAGCCGGGCCGGGGCGGCGGTGACCGTGCTGGAGAGGGACGCCATTGCGTGCGGAGCTTCCGGGGCGGCAGCCGGGATTCTGTCCACGTTTTCCCCCGTGGCGCGCCCGCCGGCCTACGAGGCACTGGCGCAAGAAGGCCTGCGCCTGCACCGCGTGCTCGCCTCTGAACTGCGGAACGCGACTGGCGCTGACGTGCGGTTCGCACCGCTGACGATCTTGTATCCCGCCTTCACTGCGTCCGAGGCGCGGGAGCTGCGGCTGCAGGCATTGCCGGCGACCGCCGCAGCGGGGTCGATAGTCCGGTGGCTGGAGGCCGAGGAAGCGCATGCTGCCGAGCCGCGTCTGTCACGGCGAGCGCTGGGTGCACTGGCTGTTACGGAGCAGGCCCGCGTGGACGCCTACCGCCTCACAGTGGCGCTGGCGCAAGCGGCGGAACAGCGCGGCGTGACGATCCGCTACGCCGAGGTCACGGGTCTTACGACTGAACAGAGACGCGTCACAGGTGTGAGGCTCGGAGGCAGTGTGGTGCGCGCGCGGCAGGTTGTGCTCGCCGGAGGCCCCTGGACTGGCCTGATGGCGCCCTGGGTGGGCCAGCCGTTACCGGTCACCCCGCTGCGTGGCCAAATCCTCCGCCTGCAAGCGGGCGAGCCGCCGCTGCGGACCTGCATCATGTACGGGAAGAACTACCTGCTTGACAAAGGGGACGGTCTGACGGTGGTAGGCACCACCGAGGAAGCGGTCGGCTTCCGGCCACGACCAACACGCGGGGGCCGCGCTGCAGTGCTGGCGGCGGTGCTGAAGCTGGCGCCGTCGCTCGGTGAGGCGGCGGTCGTCCAACACACCGCCTGCCTGCGTCCGCTCAGCGCCGACGGTATGCCGCTCATCGGAACGGTGCCGGGAATAGACGGGCTGGTCGTTGCTGCGGGCCACGGTCGCCAGGGGATACTCCTTGGCCCGATCACCGGGCAGCTTGCAGCGGCGCTCGCCCTGGGAATGCCGCCGTTACTGTCGCTCACGGACTTCGCACCGGGACGATTTCGAACGCTGGCAGGTTGACGCTGGTGCTACGTCAGGCCGTGCTGGTCAGCGATTTGCACGTGGATTGCCAAGGCGGACAGACCGTTGCCCCGCCCGGGCTCCTTGGCTTCAAGCCCGCGCGGCCTCCCCCACCAGCAGCACGTGCGCGTGGCCGGTGGGACTCCGGCGCCACCGATCTCAATCCGAGAAATTCTACCGCCGCCGGTCGTTCGTGGCGAAGAAGCACAGGGCGTAAGACGTGTTGGACTGCAGGTCGATGACCCCTTGCAGATCCGGCACATCCGCACCTTCTGACTGGATATGGAGGAGATAGCGGCCCGGCGGCACCACCACGCTGCGTGTCTCCGCGCCCGCTGCGCAGCGCGTGTGCGTGTCGGGGGCGTATTCCCCACAGGTGCCGCACTCGCGCAGGAGGCCGTGGACGAGGATGCCGTTGTCCACCTGGTTCCCCTGATCGTCAACCGGCGGCGCCGCGAAGGTGAGCGGGTAGGGGCTATCGTTCTGGAACACCAGCAGCGCGTTGCCGGCGCCCGCGTACGGAGCCGGACCGCAGCAGGTAGGCCAGTGCACCGCGAGCACCTCGCATTCATCTACGACAGCGACCTGCTCGTCCGCCGCGCTATCGTTACACGCCCACGCCCCGCGCCCGATCCCCAGCAGGGTCTCAGCCGTATAGCCGTTCAGCAAGGGCGAAAAGACCGCCACCCGGTCGGGCGCCCAGAACCCGGGCCGAGGCACCGCTGCTGGGGTTGCCCACCATCGCGCAGCGACCCGGCGACACGGTCACGCTGGCGCTACTCTGCCTGCTCGGCAGCAGGGTAAAGGTAACGAGGTCAGAGAAGTGGGCCCAGTAGCCGACACCCGGCTCGACATGCTGCAAGTCGGCGCTCATATAGCCGCCGGCAGCGCCCAGGGAGTAAAAAGTGGCCCAATCAGGGCGGGGTTCGGACTAAAGCTCGTGGAGTCGGCAAACGAGACGAGATTCCAACCGGCGGGGTACGTGACCGTGCTGCCGACGGTGCCCCTTTGCGCGACTGCGGCAGCGGACCCGGGCACCAGGAGCCTGACACCCAGCAGGACGAGAAGCGGCACGAGCCACCGCGCGGTCGCGTGGTGCGGTAGCCGGTCGAAGCGCATGCAGCGCTCCTTGTCGAGAGCACGTTGTTGCCGGTGCCGTATACCGGTTGCCCGCTGCGGCTCTGCTTCACCCGGGGCGGACCATCTCGGTGTCGTAGCGGGCCATCACTTCGACCAGTGCAGCGGGGTCAGGCGGTCCGGCGGTCCAGATCTGTGCAACCGCCTGCAGAAACTGCAATTGGTATGGCGACATGGTCGCGAGGAACCGCACCGGTCCGGAGCCGGTATTGGCGAATTGGTGAGGAGTGCCGGCCGGAACCATTACGAAACTGCCTGGACCATAGCGCCCCCGCTCGTTGCCCGCCAGCACGTCCAGTTCCCCCTCGAGCACATACCAGCTCTCCCCGCCTCGGCGATGAATGTGTGGTGGCGGGGAGCCTGCTCCGGCGGGCACGAGAATTTCGAGAATCACCAGCTGCCCTGCGGTCCGCTCGCCGGCTTCCTTAACCGTCAGATGCTGGGGCCCGATGTCGAACCCGTGTCCTTCACCGGGACCAAGCACCACGGCACCGGGCTGACCCGCGGCGTCTCTTGCTGTTGTCATGCTGCGTCTCCTGTTCCGGCCACGCGGACGATGGTCACCATTGAGTATAGCCGCTCTGCTTGAGTGCACGACCCGAAGCCTCGATGACTTTTGCGTCTTCGCGGAAGGTAAGAACAGCGCCTATGTGCTCAAAGGCGCTGGCAGGGCCGCACGCGCCCGGGCATCCAGCTCCGCACCTACACCGACGAGGAAGTGGCGGGGTTTTCGCGGGATGATGTGCTGACCGAGGAGCAGCAAGCGCTGGTCGCTCGCCTGGTGCGCGACGACCACCCCGCCTAGCCCCGTATGCGGGCAGGGATCCTCATCCTCGTTTTCTTGGATGCATCGATGCTGCTGGCAGCGGCTGGCTCGCCTATTGCGGCGCCACGTTGTCCAGTACTTAAACGCCATCCTTCGGTCACTGGGTCGGCTTGTCCGTCCTACTACCCTGTGCGCTCCATCCACGCCACGATATGACCCGCGATCTGCTCGCCCTGGTCTTCTTGCAAGAAGTGGCCGGCATCGCGAACCGTCAGGGGCGGTGCGGCGTTGCGGAAGATCGAACGCAGATGCTGCTCCCAGGGGCCCGTGATTGGGTCGCCGTCGGCCCACGGCAGCAACACGGGGAGATGAAGGGTCTTGAGCTTGTCTATCGCGACTCGGTTTTCGTAGGCGCCGGGGTGGTCGGGGCGCGTCGGCACGAGGCGCGGAAATACCAGCGCACCGGTCTGGTAGGAGGCGTCGGGAAACGGTGCGCCGTATGCGGCGGCCTCGGCGTCGCTCAGCGCTCTGCCGCGGATCGCCCGCCGCATCATCGCGGGCACGTCGAGCTCGCGCTGCCGCTGGGCGAAGGTGCGCCAGCGCATGAACGCGTCGCCCGGGTCGTGACCGTCGGGCAGCCCCGTATTCATCGCCACCAGCCGGCTGAACCGCTCAGGCATCTGCGCCAGCAAACGCAAACCGATGAGCCCGCCCCAATCCTGGCAGATGAGCGTGATTTGCCGCAGGTCGAGCCTCTCGACGAACTTTCGCATCCAACGCACGTGCGAACGGTAGCTGTAGGCGTTATCCGCCACCGGCTTGTCAGAGCGACCGAAGCCGACGAGGTCGGGCACAATTACCCGCCCCTCGCCGGCCAGCGGCGGGATCATATGCCGGTAGAGGAACCCCCACGTTGGTTCGCCGTGCAACATCAGGATCGGGTCGCCGTCGCCCGATTCGACGTAGGCGATGCGCAGTCCTTCCACGTCGACGTATCGCGGCTCATACGGGAAATCCGGCAGGTTCACGAACCGTTCGTCGGGTGTGCGCAGCACCGAGCCCTCGGGCCACGAGTCCCGCAGGCCGGCGAAGCGCGCAACCTGGGCGACGTCCGCCGGATCGAGGCTGCCGGCGACCTCGGCCACCCACAGTGACAGCTCCAGCAGGTCCGCGTCGATCTCGTGCTCGGGCGGCCGCGGCTCGAAACGGTCCCAGTGACCGTACACGGTCGCCATCGACGGCCGGCCGCGGCCGAGGTCGGCAAGTTCCAGCGCATAGAGGTGATCGTGGCCGGACCGCCAGTAGACGCGGCCGGCGCGGATACCGGTAGCGCCCTCGATCGCCTCGGCCACGTCCGGACGAACGTCCAACTCCTGCTCCCACAGCAGCGGGTCGGCGCGCAGGTTTGCCAGCTCCTCTTCCGGGGGCTTGATGAAGTTCACGGCGCTGCCCCCACGGTGCGGTCGAGGAAGTCTACGATTAGCCGAGCGATCTCCGGTCCCTGGTCATCCTGCATGAAGTGGTCGGCGTTTTCGACGGCGACCGGCCCCTCTGCCCGCGGCAGCAGCTCTTTGAGGCGCTCCGCATAGGGGAGGCCGAAAACGCTGTCCTGGCGTCCCCATAGCAGCAGCGTCGGTACGTCTGCCAGCTCGGGAGCCCGTCGCTCGATCGCAGCCATGTCTGCCCAGCCGCGGTCGCCCTCGTACAGCGGGATCGTCCGGGGCCACGTGAGCACCACTGCGTCCGACTCGGGCTCGTCGTAAACATGGTGGTAGGCCCGGCCCTGGTCCGCGGTCATGCCCCGTTTGGAAATCGCGGTGGGGCCGTGCCGCGAGAGGACTTTCAGACGCTTCATGAAGAACTGGCCGATCAGCGGCGTGTGCCAGGTCGTCCATGGCCGGGGCGACTGGTGAAACCGCCCGACGAAGCCGTTGAAGCACCAGGTGCTCATCAGCACCATAGCTCCGAGCCGCTCGATGCGCTGCAGCGCGGCGCCGGCGCCCTGCGGCCCTCCCCAGTCCTGTCCGACGATCACAAAGCCGCGTAACTGCAACTGGTCCATGAGCGACGTCAGGTCGGCGACATGGTGCGCGAGCGTGAGCGCCGCGTCGATGCGCGGATGGTCGGAATAGCCCGTACCAACCCAATCCGGCGCGATCGCGCGGTAACCCGCCCGCATCAGCGGTTCGATGAAGTCGCGATACAAGAAGCCCCAGGTGGGATTGCCCGATAGCAACAGCACCGGACGCCCGTTGGGATCCCCTTCGTCGATGTAGGCCATGGTGCGGCCGTTCACGACCAGCGACTGCTGTTCCCACGGAAACATCGGCGTGAGCCAGCCGGGCTTAGGACTGAGCATGCATTCGATCCGAGTTCAACTGCGCGATGCGCGCTTCGCTGGACGGCACCTTGTGGTCGCAAACCGGGCATTCGAAGGCGACGCGCAGCTCGTGGCCGCAGACGGCGGAAACGATCGCCGTGTCGTGTTCCAAATAGCGCGTGCCCCAGCGCGCCAGGGCTCCCAGCGCCGGACCCAGCGCCCGCCCTTTCGGCGTCAGCCGGTACTCGGCGCGGGGCGGGTGTTCCATGTAGAGGTTGCGCTCGACGATCCCTTCGGCCTCCAACAGCTTGAGACGATCCGAAAGCAAACTCCGCGTGATCCCCTCCGACGCGCCGGCAAGGTCGCTAAACTTGGTGAACCCGCGCAGCAAATCGCGGATGATCACCAGCGTCCACTGGTCGCCGACAATTTGGAGCGTCCCCGCGATGGCGCAGCTAGCGCGCGAATCGAGCGCGTCGAATCGCCGCCTGGTCGATCGCCTTGCGGGTACCTGGTTGTGATCCATGCGCCTAACCCTCGCCTCCCTTCCCGGAGCGGGAAGGGACGATTATTGGAAGCTGGGTTCGGTCCGGGTTGCAGCGCGTTTGCAGCACTCACTTTCGTATGCAAGCTCCCCTTCCCTTGTAGGGAAGGGGTTGGGGGTTAGGCCTGGCGCGTTGACTACCGGAGTCGGTAGTATTATAAGACTGACTACAGGTCCCACAAGTATGGCGCGGCCCCGGCGCCATGGAGCGGTGATGGGAACCGATCATCAACTGGACCAATCCGTCGATGGCGTGCTGCGCAAGGCGCTGGGCGGCAATACTCCCTCCCGCGACGAAGCGATCGCGCTCGCACGGGTGAACGGGCCGGAATTCGGCGCCCTGCTGTCAACTGCATCATTATTGCGCGATCGCGGCTGGGGGCGCACCGTCACGTACTCGCGCAAGGTCTTCATCCCGCTTACAAACCTGTGCCGCGACCATTGCCGCTACTGCATCTTCGCCGTCTCCCCCACCAGCCCGGCCGCCCGCATGCTGATTCCCGGCGAAGTACTGACGATCGCCCGCGCCGGTGCCGCTGCCGGCTGCAAGGAGGCCCTCTTCAGCCTCGGCGAGAAGCCTGAGGAGGTCTACGAGCGTTCCCGGCGCGAGTTGCGCGCCCAGGGCTACGAGACGACCACCGAGTACCTCGCGGCAATGTGCCGGCTCGTCTTCGAGGAGACCGGCTTGATGCCGCACGCCAACTGCGGCGTGCTGGAGCCGGAAGAGCTCGAAGCGCTGCGGCCGTGGAACGTGAGCATGGGGCTGATGCTGGAAAATATCAGCGACCGCCTGCTGGGACCCGGACTCGCGCACACCGGCTCACCGGGCAAAGTGCCGACACTGCGGATTAAAACAATCGAAGACGCCGGCCGGCTGGGCATCCCGTTCACCACCGGCATCTTGATTGGTATCGGCGAAACGCTAGAAGAGCGGATTGATTCGTTGTTCGCGATCCGCGACCTGCAGCAGCGATCGGGGAACGTGCAAGAGGTGATCGTCCAGAACTTCCGCTCCAAGGACGACACGCCGATGCGCGGCGAGGACGAGCCGTCGGCGCTGGAGATGGCCCGTACGATCGCGGTTGCCCGCCTGATCCTCGGCCCCGAGATGAGCATCCAGGCGCCGCCGAACCTCTCGCCTGACGCCTATGGCTTCTACCTGCTGGCGGGAATCAACGACTGGGGCGGCATCTCGCCGGTCACCGCCGACCATATCAACCCGGAGGCGCCGTGGCCCAAGATCGACGAGTTACGGAGCATCTCCGCCGATGCAGGCTTCACATTGCGTGAGCGTCTGGCAATCTATCCGAGCTTCCAACGCTCGGCAGCAACGCTGCGTGAGCCCTTCGCGGCACGCGTAGCGGCGCTGGCCGACGACTCCGGTTACGTTCGCCCCGCGCTCGAGGGCAGCACCCTACCCGCTGCCGGCCGCACGCCGGTCCGTCCGACGCGCCGCACCGGCCCTTCGCCGTTGATTATCGATGACCGCTACCTCGCGGAAAGCGCCAAAGTGGCGCAGGAGGTCAACCCATGACCGTCGACAACAAACCCACGGTAGCGGTTCCCGGACAGAAGTTGTCCTGGCCGCTCCGGCTCCATCCCGCCCACGTCGAGAACGGCGCGGCAGAGCGGCTGCTGCCGGCGCTGACGCCCGCAATCGCCCGCATCTTGGAACGCTCGCTCGGCGGCGACGAGATCAGCGTTGACGAAGGCGAAACACTGTTTGGCGCAACCGGGATCGACCTCCAGGCGCTCTGCATCGCGGCGGACGAGCTTCGCCAGGCGGCGGTCGGCGACACTGTGACCTACGTCGTCAACCGCAACATCAACTTCACCAACGTCTGCATCAAGCACTGCGGCTTCTGCGCTTTCAGCCGCGACCATCGCACCGAAGAAGGCTATTTCCTGCCCGAGTGGGAAATCGTACGACGCGCACGGCAGGCCTGGGATCTGGGCGCCACCGAGGTATGCGTGCAGGCAGGGCTGCCGCCGAAGATGGAAGGACGGCTGTACGTCGACCTGACGAAAGCGCTCAAGCGAGCGCTGCCGGACCTGCACATCCACGGCTTCTCGCCCGAAGAAGTGCTGTACGGCTCGGTCCGCTCCCGGGTCAGCATCGCGGAGTACGTTGGCTGGCTTGCCGAGGCCGGAGTCGGGTCGCTTCCGGGGACGTCGGCCGAGATCCTCGACGACAAGGTGCGACACCAGATCGCCCCGGGGCGCATCACTACCGCCCAGTGGATCGAGGTAGCAAAGGCCGCCCACGCTGCCGGCGTCCCAACCACCTCGACGATCATGTATGGCCACTTGGAAACGCTGCGCCATCGCGCGGCCCACATTGCGCTGCTACGCGATATCCAGCGCGAGACCGGCGGCTTTACCGAGTTTGTGCCGCTGTCTTTCGTCCACACGGAAGCGCCGATGTGGCAGAAGGGGTTGGTGCAGGGCATGCGCGGCGGTCCGACCGGGCAGGACGTGATGAAGATGTACGCCGTCTCGCGCATTATGCTCAACGGCTTCATCCCCAACATCCAGGTCTCGTGGGTTAAAGAAGGAACCCGCCTGGCGCAGCTTGGGCTGCTTGCGGGTGGAAACGACATCGGCGGTACGCTGATCAACGAGAGCATCTCGACGTCGGCCGGCGCCGGCAACGGGCAGCTTGTCCGTCCGGCCGAGCTTCGGCGGATCGTGCGCGACCTCGGCCGCGTACCCGCCGAGCGCAGCACGTTGTACACGATCCTCCGCGTCTTCCACGAGGAACCGGAGGTAATCGAGCCGCTGGACGACCCGACGCTCGACACCGAGCAGTTCGGCTCCTACGCCCGCCTCACGCAGGCCAGCGAGTTCCGCTTCGTGGACCTCCGCGACGAGGTCACGGCGGCGCGGTAATGGCCGGTTGTCGGTGCCGATTCGCGCCTATGCCGACTCGACGCTGCCATCCGATCCATCACCGGCCTGGCTACCCGCGATAGCTCGAGCGCTTCGTAGGCGCGCCGGCCGAGCTCGAGCGCGCCGAGTCCCAATCGAAACCGGCGTGAATCGGGATCCTGGCCGAGAAAATCATGTTGCTGCAGCACGCGCAGAATGCGATATACCGTCGTCTTCGGTATGTCTGCCTCGCGTGCAAGCGGTGCCAGTCCCCATTCTGACTGGCTCTCTCCGAAGAGTCGGAGGATTCTCAGCGTCTTATCCACGATCCTGACAGACGGTTGTTCCCGCATAAGATCCCATATGGATGCAGATTTTGAGTTGATTGTACTGTGTGTGGGGGAGATCGCCGCGTGCGCAACCGTTCCTTCCTCGCCCTCTGCTTCTTGGTGCTGGTCAATCAGATGGGCTTCGGCGTCATCACGCCGGTGCTGCCGTCGTATGCCCGCAGCTTTGGTCTAAGTGGCGGCGCTGTTGGGCTCGTGATCGGTTCTTACGGATTGGCCCGCTTTCTCGCCAACGTCCCGGCGGGACACTTGGCCGAACGCCAGGGGCGCCGCCGGGTAATCATCCTGGGGACCGCGATCACGTCCATCGCCGCCGCGCTTATCGCCACGGCCACCAGCCTCACGCTTCTGCTCGTCTACCGCTTACTCGCTGGACTCGGCGCCGCAACCGTGCTGACCGCGGGCGAAATAATGGTCGGAGACATCGCGACGCCGGAGAACCGGGGACGCATGATGAGCCTTTACCAGGGCTTCTTCCTGGTCGGCGTCGGTCTCGGACCGGCGCCGGGCGGCTTCCTGTACGACCATATGGGCATCCGGGCGCCCTTCATCGCCTACGCGGTGTTCTCGGCTCTGGCCTGCGGACTGGCGCTGATGTTCATCCGGGAGACCCAACCCGGCGCCGTGGCCAACCACGCACACGACGATGCACAAGATGCCACCGTGCCTGCGGAGGTCCCCTCCGCGCGCAGTGTCATCCTCAGCCCAGCGTTCATTCTGATTGGAGCGATCTCATTCGCGCAGTTCTGGGGGCGCACCGGCGCACTGTTTACCGTCGTACCGTTGATGGGCAAAGACCGTTTAGGGCTGAGTGCGTCGGCGGTTGGTGTTGCGCTGTCGGTGGTGAACCTGCTCAACATCGCGACGCTCTACCACGCGGGATCGCTTTCGGACCGCTTCGGCCGCAAGTGGGTCATCGTCCCGGCTACGCTTATCTCCGGGCTGTCGCTGACGACGTTTGCCGTCGGCGGCGCTGTTCACGGTAGCCCTGCTTTTTGCGAAGTTTGCTCCCGAATACCATCGGCGGCCGGCCCGAAAGGCAGGCAACCTTCCTTCCGAACACCCGGCGTGATGGCCGGGAGCGTTACAGCGCGCGTACCTGTGGCAATACCTCCGCCCCGAGCCGCCGATAGGACGCGAGCACGAGTTCCTGTTGCGGCACGATGTGGCGCGCCAGGATGTGCGAAAAGCCAAGAGAGTGCAGGTAGCGGAACTCGTCCACGACCGTCTGCGGTCCGCCAATGACCAGAGCGTCGCGGCTGAAGCCGCGGTACCCGCTCGCCAGCACGGGTGCGGTTGCCGCATTCGCCTCTTCGTCCGACTCGCCTACGTAAACGTCGCGCCGGGCGATTAGCTCCGGTCGTTTGCCTCGGCGGGCCGCCGCCTCGCGATAGATCTCGATCTGGGTCGTCAGTTCCTCTCCGAACGCGCCCGGTGACGCCAGCCAGCCGTCGGCCATCACGGCGGCGCGCTCGAGCGCCGGCCGGGCCGATGCGCCGATCCAGATCGGAACGAACTCCGGCGGCACGGGGTTGATGACAACATCCTGAAGCTTGTGGTAGCGCCCTTCAAAGGTCACACGTTCGCCGGCGAGTAGCCGTCGAACGATGGTCAGGTGCTCCTCCAGCCGGCTGGGACGCTGCTTGAGCGAGATGCCAAACGGCGCGAACTGGGCCACGTCATCGCCCGCCGCCATGATTAGCACAAACGGCCCCTCCGCCAGTGCGGCGAGCGTTCCCACCTGCTCGGCCATCAGAACCGGATGGTGCAACGGCGCGAGGAACAAGGCTCCAACGGTCATGCCACTGAGCTCGCCAAGGAGCCGGCCGAGGGTCGGCACGTTCTGGAAATAAAGAGACGGCGTCGCGTGGTGGTCGCCGACGAAGAGCGAATCAAGCCCCGCGGCCTTGATCGCTCTCGCCCGCTCCACAAGCTGCTGTCCGGCGACGCGGGCGCCAAGCGATCGCGGGTACGAAGTAGTAAGCGAAACGCCGATTTTCATTGGTGGCCTCCGGGGCGCTTCTGGCGCCGGCAGTCGGCAGTCGGCAGTCAGCAGTCGGCAGTCGGCAGTCGGCAGTCGGCAGTCGGCAGTCGGCAGTCGGGGATACGATAACGAATCGCTGCTCACTGTACCCCACTACTGTCCGCTGCGCTTACGACTCCCGGCTGCCTAGTACCGGCTGCCTCCCCCTCAGCGTCCGTGCATACAGTACCAGCGCCGGCGCAAGGAATAGCCCGGCCACGCCGATACCGGCACGCACCGAGATCACCGTCGCGATGATCCCCACAACGGTCCGCCCAGTATCTGACCGAGTGAATCTGCCTGGCTTGCCATCGAAAACACCGTAGCGCGCACCGATGGCTCCAGGCTCTGGTTCACCCAGACGCTTTTCAAGGGCGCATTCGTGCGCCGGAGAAGCTGGGTTGCCCACATCGCCGCGACCGCGATGGCGAAGTTTCCGGCCAGCGCGAAGCCGATCACCGTCACGATCAGCAGCCCGTTAATCGCCGAAAGGTATCCCGCGACGGCAAAATGGCTGGTAGTGTCGATTCGCCGACGAACAATCTCAGACGCCACGAGGCTAAACGGCAGTCCGCCGGCACTGATGACCGCAAACCAGACAACAGGGTCGAACCGCCCGAAGCTCGGCAGGCCGATATTGTTGATCAGCAACGCTACGTTGAGCCGGTCGAAGCCCTCGCTGGCGGCGCCGTAGATGGCGGCGATCAAGAGGATGGTCACCATCACCGCGAACAACAACGCGCTAGTGCCGGTCATGAACAGGTAGACCGGATACGCCGGTAATTTTCTCGTAAGCAGCAATTCGACCTTCTCCGACCCCGAGGCATCACGCGACCAATCGGTGCCGGTCGACGGAAAAAAGATGGGGCTAAGTTGGCAACCGCCTCCGCGCAAGCGCCGCAATGGGCATGGCTGCGAAGATCGCCCGGGGACGAGCAAGAAACCCTGTGCCTTCAGCGCTAAACGGCGGAGGCAGAGCGTCGAGGCCTGCTCGGGGCGAGGACGGTCGCGTCTACAGAAGTGCCTTCATAGTGTGCCGAATTATCGTGCCAGATCGCCCGACGGGCAAGCGGCCGGCGAAACCTACAAGCTACCTCTCACGGCAAAGGGCGGCCACCAACCAAAAGGCGCGCTCAAGACCTACTCTTCCAGCATCGTAATGTCGCCGGGATCGAGGCCAAGCTCGCGCGCTTTGAGCAGGCGGCGCATGATTTTGCCGCTGCGTGTCTTGGGGAGCGCGTTCACGAAATCAAGTTCGGACGGAGCAGCGATAGGACCGGCCTCATGTCGAACGTGCATGATCAGCGCGGCTTTGAGCTGATCCGACGGCTGTTGGCCGACGCGCAACGTTACGAACGCCTTAAGCGACTCGCCCTTGATCGGATCAGGCTTACCGATCGCCGCCGCCTCGGCCACCGCCGGGTGGCTGACGAGGGCGCTTT